>NZ_JAMXFC010000012.1 GCF_025370755.1 Laspinema sp. D2d
GCCAGATTCCACACTTTCAGGGTGTTATCGTTTGAACCGGAAACCACCCGTTGCCCATCGCCGCTGATGGCTACGGCCCCTACCCAGTCACTATGCCCGGTGAGGGTGCGTTCCTCCTCCCCGGTGGCCAGATTCCACACTTTCAGGGTGTTATCGTTTGAACCGGAAACCACCCGTTGCCCATCGCCGCTGATGGCTACGGCATTTACCTCGCCACTATGCCCCGTGAGGGTGCGAATTAAGGGCCCGCCGGGAGGGGCGAGGTTAGGAAAAAGAGGACGAATCCAGGGTTTTCTTTGACATTGTTGCGCCTGGGTCAGCAGTTGGGTGATGGCGGGGAACGTCTCCCTTTGGGGAGTCGCCGGATACTTAGGTAAATGCGGACCAATGCCCGGAATCCGCTCCCAGAAATAGCGATAGGGAGGTTGAGGGGGGGTCATCTCTGCAAAAGACAACAACCGCCCCCAGAGTTGCCCCGCCAGTTGGCTGGTATCCTGCTGCACCACATGGGCGGACAACCGCACCGCCTCCCCCACTAGCCCCAGGGCCCGACTTGCCACAGCCTCTGGAACTGCCTCAAAATCCGCCAACACCGCCCCTACTCCTAGGCGCTCTATCTTCCCCTGCAACCAGGGAAAATCCAGTAACAGCGGTGGGATGTGGTGTGGGCAAACTTGGAGATGGTGACGAATGGCGTAGCGAGCAAAATACTCATCCGCCGTCGCCTCGTGATAGCCTTCGGGATAGCGTTGACCATAAGCGGCGAAAAACTGCTCCTGACGCGCCGTCAAATCCCCCGCCTGTTGGCGCACATAATCCACCTGCAAATCGTGCAGACTCAGCCGATCCGACTCATCCCGCAATAGCAACGACTTCGCCACCAAATCATTCACCACCTCCGACACCGCCGAGGCATTCAGCCCGATCGCCCCCCAGAAAATTTCCAGCACTCCCTCGGGAATCGGCGTATCCTCCGGGAAAATCGCCAAATCCAGATACCGAGTCGCCTTATCTGACGGCAACGCATCTACACTCACTTGCAGCACCTTCAGCAAATCGGGATGAGGATAATTCGGGAACTCGAAGGCAATCCGGGCTAAATCCGCTGCTCTCAATTTTTCCAGCACATTGCGCCAACGGTTTGGCCCGTTCCCACAAACCATCGCCCCGGCGATTGCTACCGCCAAAGGCAAATAGCCACATTCCCGCACCACCTTCACCGCCTCCGATGGCAATCCTCCCCGGTCTTCCCCCGCCCACTCCGCTACCAACTCTAACCCCTGCTCCTCCGACAATAGCCCCACCTCATGACCTTGGTTCGTCAACCCCGTCACTAACTTCCCATCCCGGGTCGTCAATAACAATTGACACCGTGGCCCCAACCCGTAAAACGCCTCCGCGTGGGACTTCTGCCAAACATCATCCAACACCAATAAACAAGCGCGCCCCTCCAACTGTTGCGCCAGTGCCGCTTTCCCCTGGGGCAAATCCTCAAAATAGGGAAGCGTCCCGGTAAAATAGCCCACACAGTCCACCAATCGCGCTTTCACGTTCGGTTCTTGCCCCAAGGTCACCCACAGCACCCCATCGGGAAACCGTTCTCCCACCGCTTCATCCCGCGCCACCGCCGCCGCCAGCACCGACTTACCAATGCCGCCCATCCCCTGCACACCCACCCGCTGGGCCACCCCCGTCATCACCAAAGTTTGGGACTCCGTTCCCAGCAGCTTGGCTTTAATCGCCTCAACCTCCTCTGATCGCGGCAAAAACTTCAGAGGCAAGGACGGCACATTAAACAACCGGGAACGGGGTGCAGCAGTTGCCCCTTCACCCCCTGCCATTCGGTCAATCTTGCCTTCCATGCGCTCTAACTGTCGCGTCTGGCGCAAGAAATTCTCATCTAAGCTACTCAGCACCCGCTCCACATCTTCCCGGTGCGCCAACTTCGGCAAATACTGCTGAATTTCCTGAAGCTGCGCCAAAGTTGCCCCATGCAAATCCAATATCATCCCGGCAAACCCTTTCGGGTCATCCTTCAACACCTGACGCAAATACTTGCCAAAATTCGCCGCCAACTCCCCCGCCAACTCCGCCACCACATCCCCATACTCCGCCCTTTCCCCAGGCAAAATCCCCCGCTCACAGCCCCACGCCACCAAATCCTCACTCAACTCCTGCCACTCGTCCCCCGTCAAAACCTGGTAATTGCTGAACCCTTCCGGTGCTTGGCTAAACAGGTGATAAAGCTGCTCCTCCTGCAACGTTTCAAACACATTGATGCGCTGCACCCGCTCCAACCAATAGTCTTCCACCCTATCCGCTAACCCATGCAATCCGGCGCGCAACTTCGGAAACTGGGGGATGATGTGCTTCTCTAAGGTTTTCCCCACCGTCCGTCCCGCCGCCTTCGCTAAATCCTCATTCCGCAACACCTCCCCATGATTGCGAAACCCCTCTAGCAACGACGTGATCCCATTTGTCACCAAGGTGCCGAGAATCTCACTCGTCACAGTCAATACCACTTTTGTCTCAGGATTCACCGCCTCTACTAGAGCCCACACAGCCCCCAACCCCAGTAGCGCCGTTTTACCCAATAAGCTTCGATTTATCTTGAGCCTCTGCTTCGGATCCATACCCTCTCCCTCCACCACTGCACCTATTTTACTGAAGGTTCATCAACTTGGACACGATTTGTCAGCAAGAAGTAGGTACGAACAGCGCTATCCCGGTTCATGAATTTCACCGCAACGGAGGGAACCCATTAAAATAGAAACTTGAATCTGACTTAACCGGAGTGTGTGACATGGTGTCATCAGAATTAATCTCGACCTTGAGATCGCTGAGTCGTTCAGATCAGTTCTATATCATGCAGATTCTGCTCTCAGAATTAGCCCAGCAGGAAACCAGTCTGATTCAGTCTGAGCAATCTTATCCCGTGTGGTCGCCTTATAGTGCGGATGAGGCAGCAGATACAATGTTAAAAGTGATAGAGAAGGAAATGGGGTAGATAAAAAACTGGAGAAATACTACACCCTACTGAACTCGACCGAAATCTGTTACAATGTCGATTTTAAAGTTCAATGTTCTGGAAAAAATTATGCGGTCAATTGAGCAACTGACTGAGGAAATATTATCCCTGCCTAGTGAAGTGAGAACAGTTCTCGCTGATAAATTAGTGGAGAGTTTGGAGTTCAGTGCTGACTCAGCAATTCAGGCAGCTTGGGTGACTGAAGCCCAGCGCCGGAGAGATGAGGTCCGAAATGGCTCGGTTCAGCCCATTTCCGGTGAAGAGGCTTTAGCGCAAGTCAGACGGCTGATTGAGTCATGAAGTATATTTTTCCTCCTGAAGCTCTGGCTGAATATGCTGAAGCGGTTCAATATTACAACGAACGAGCAGGGGGTTGAGGTCGCGCAAGCATTCATCAGCGCGATCAAAAATACAGTCTATCGGATCAGGGAGTCTCCAACCCGCTATGCTGTAGTTGATGACGAAGATGTTCGGCGATGTATGGCGCGCAGATTTCCGTATAGTGTTCTCTACACAATTGAGCCAGACTACCTCCTAATTTTGGCAGTCATGCATTGTAGTCGTGAGCCTGGATATTGGAAAAGCCGCAAGTAATTAAAGCTCACTTGCCTATTTCCCCTGGAAATAGATTGCAGTAATTAGTCGCCGATCGCCACAGTCAATCCAAAATCAATATTCGCGTCCCCCTCACCGCAGACTTTTGTATAACCTACTCGGTCTCTGCCTCTCTAAAAAATATGCCTTTTGGGGGAGGACATCGGCCTAGGGAATGGGCTAACTTTATAAAATTCTTCTCCTAGAGTGTATTCACTCCGAGAGGCTGGCTTATGATTTACCATCGCGTCCACCACTCCTCCTCCGGAACTGCGGCGGGTCCAAAAAAAGAATTGCCTTGGACTGCCCGTGGTTTTACAGTACAGGCAAAACCAGTCGCCCCCTCTGAACATGAGCAGGCGATCGCCCGTCGTCTCCCTAGTCCCAATGATGAAGGGAGGGCTGATTCTTCCCGGCTGCGCTATCTCATCCCCGATTACGGGATGGCATCTGCTGCTACAGCGATGTCACCAAGGAAAACCGGATTCAGTCAAATCCGAGATCTCCGGATCCAAGCCAAACCGACCCCAGAACATCTACCCGAATTTGTGAGAGAGCAGGGAATCCCCGGACTTCAGCCCCCTCAGATTCAACCTCAGCCGACCGTAGATGCAGTCCCTTTGGTGAATCGAGCCTCATTGAGTTCCGAGGCGATCGCTGGTGGGAACGAGGCTTCAGTGGATCAGGGGGTAGAACAGACTATCGAGCGATCGCGCAGTAGCGGACAACCCCTAGATAACCGGGTTCGTGAGTCAATGGAACAAGCCTTTGGCGCAGACTTTCAAGGGGTCAAGATTCATGCAGATTCCACCGCTGAACGCCTCAGCGGTTCTCTGAACGCCCGCGCTTTTACCACCGGCAGAGACATTTTTTTTAATACGGGACAATATAATCCCCAAACCCAAAGCGGGCAAACTTTACTCGCACACGAGTTAACTCACGTTGTGCAACAAACCGGAAACAGAAACTCCACACCGATTCGGCGATCGCTGATCCAACGCGACCCTCTGCCCCCAGACAATGCCCTTTCCGCCCCCGTTGTCCCCTCCGGTGAGGACGATTGGGAATCGATGATTACCCAACAACTCGAAAGCTTCCTCCAACGCTTCTCTAATATTACTATCATTGTGCGATGGGTGGAAGATACGGGAACCCAATGCCGAGAACGAATGGAACCCGTCACGGTACATCCACCCTATTTTATCAATAAAGATGCGGAGGGCGTGGAACGCAAGCAAACAGCCTTGGACAATCGCCAGAATGCCCGCACAGAAGTCAAGAGTTTGCTTGATGAAATTAGACGCCCAACCACTCATCGCCGGGGTGGAATGGGGAGACGGCGAGCATTAGTGGGGAAATCGACCCCCGAAGACATCCAAGTGATTTTACAGCAAGCGGTCGATCGCGGTTTAGTGGAAGCTCAAGAGGGTTCCAGCCATCCCACCTCGGAGGATTTACGCAACTGGTTAGTTCGCTATGGCATCGGAATTGATTGTTCTGGTTTTGTCGCACAAGCCCTTAATCAGGTCATGGAACAAGTGAGATCTGCACCCTTGTCATCGGCGGAAACTCTCAATCCGTCTAATACGGGTTCGATTTCCCTACGGGGTGGAAACCGTCGTTTTTCCAGGGTCTCACGTCCACAGGACCTCCGTCCGGGAGATACGATGCACAAACCGGGTCATATCCGCATTGTTACCCGAGTGACGACGAATAGTCAAGGGCATATCGAGTTTACAACGGCTGAATCGAGTTCCGTTGATGATGTTGGTCCAACTCGTAACGTTTGGCGGTATGAAAACCCAGAAGTCTTTGAGAATTTGAAACGCTGGAACGGGAGTGACTGGGTTGCTGGAGACGTTGGTAAACAGGTTACATTTGGACGTTATCGGATTTTAGAGGAAGCAACTCAACCGGCAACCCCAGCGGAGACTCCCGTGCCTGCTGCCGCTGCTTCCGGATAGGTAAGCGGAACATCCCCGTTGCTGATATCATGGGTAAATCCTGTCCTGACTGTCTGATTAAGTAACTGTGACGCCTGTTTCTAAACCCTTAGATTCTGTTACTCCTCCGTCTGAAGAAGAACTCACTGATGTTGTGGTGATCGGGAGTGGAATTGGCGGATTGTGCTGTGCTGCATTGTTGGCACATTATGGATTTGCGGTGACGGTTTGTGAGAGTCATAGTATTCCGGGGGGTGCAGCGCATGGGTTTTCTCGCCAGGGATATACGTTTGATTCGGGTCCATCGTTGCATTCGGGCTTGTGTGACTCTGCCTCGGCTCACCCACTTAAGCAAGTGTTGGATGCAATCGGGGAGACTGTACCTTGTCTAACTTATGATACTTGGGGCTGCTATCTTCCGGAAGGAGAGTTGAAGATTGCCGTGGGTGCAGACCCGTTTTGTGAGGTGCTGCAACAGGTGCGAGGTAGTGGCGCGGTTCAGGAATGGCGGAGGCTGCAACAAGTTATGGAACCGTTATCGGCAGCAGCGAAGGCGATTCCTCCGACTGCTTTGCGTTGGGATTGGGGGGCGGCGATCGCCACGGCACGTTTTGCACCGGCTGCGGTCTCACATTTAGGGAACATCGTCAAACTTACCGGGCCCTTTAGTCGAGTCATGGATGAGGTGATTCAGGACCCGTTCATCCGCAACTGGTTGGATTTGCTCTGTTTTCTGCTCTCTGGACTGCCTGCATCGGGGACTAGCGCCGCTGAAATGGCGTTTATGTTTGCGGAATGGTACCGACCCGGGGTTGTGCTAGAGTACCCGATAGGCGGCAGTGGGGCGATCGCAGATGCTTTGGTCCGGGGACTGGAAAAACACGGGGGACGGTTGCGCCTGAATGCTCATGTAGAACAAGTGCTAGTGTCAGGCGATTCCCTTCGGGATAGCTTCGCCTCACGCGCGGTTGGTGTGCGTCTGCGTGGGGGGAAGGTGATTAAAGCGAGTCAAGCGGTGGTGTCTAATGCGTCGGTATGGGATACGTTGAAATTGTTACCCCAGGAGGCGGTTCCCAAATCATTTCGCAGTCGTCGTCAAGCGACTCCGGCTTGTGAGAGTTTTATGCACCTCCACCTCGGCATTGATGCCGCTGGATTACCGGCGGATTTAGCCTGTCATTATATCATTGTTAACGATTGGAGTCAAGGAGTGACAGCCCCGCAAAATGTCGTTTTAGTCTCCATTCCCTCAGTGTTAGACCCGTCCCTCGCCCCACCGGGAAAGCACGCCATTCATGTTTATACACCGGGGAATGAACCTTATCACTTATGGGCGGGACTTGAGCGCAATAGTGCAGCGTATCAAAACTTGAAGCAAGAACGGGCGGAGGTGATGTGGCAAGGATTAGAACGGATTATTCCGGATATTCGTCAGCGATGTGAGGTAACTTTGGTGGGAACCCCATTGACCCATGAGCGGTTTTTACGTCGCGATCGCGGTTCTTATGGTCCTGCCATTGCTGCGGGAAGCGGCTTTTTTCCGGGTCCAACGACGCCGTTATCGGGGTTGTTCTGCTGTGGGGATTCCACCTTTCCCGGAATTGGGTTACCTGCTGTTGCCGCCAGTGGGGCGATCGCTGCCAATACGATCGCACCCTTGAACAAGCATCTAGCAATGTTGAAGGCGATCGGTTTTTAAAATCCCGAGAACCCTAGTATTCAAGGTTCATAAAAACCATTTCAATGATTACTATGAACCTTGAGAAATTACAATTCAAAGTCGTTAGGACGAACTTACAGAATGGCTTAAAACTTCACGATTGTGGGGTTCTTGTAAGTTAGTGATAGTTGGTCCCAAGGGAATAATTCCCCCAGGATTTAAGGGGAAGAGATTGCCGTAATAGTCTCGTTTAATACTATCAAGGTCGCAGGTGTCAGCTACGCCGGGGAGTTGATAGATATCTCGCAGATATCCTCCGAGATTTTGATAGTCTTGGATGCGGCGTTTATTGCACTTAAAGAGTCCGTGATAGACGATATCAAAGCGAAATAAAGTAGTAAATAGCCGCACATCGGCTAGGGTTAATTGGTTTCCACATAAGTATCGATGGGTTGACAAAACAGCATCGATTTCATCTAAGGTATTAAACAGTTCAGTGCAGGCGCTGTCATAGGCAGTTTGACTTTGAGCAAATCCGCAGCGATAGACGCCATTGTTAATGGCGGGGTAAATTTTATCGTTCCAATATTCTATTTTATCTCGCAAGGGTTCGGGATATAAATCGAGTTCAGGATGGGTGCTAAATTCATTAAATTCTGAGTTTAGCATGATGATAATTTCCGCACTTTCATTATTGACAATCGTCTGAGTTTGCGTATCAAACAGGACTGGAACCGTGCAGCGTCCTTGATATCCGGGACGGGCGATCGCATAGAGTTCAGGGAGGGTTTGACAGCCATATTCGGGTTGATCAAGGACCCAGATTCCAGCATCGGGAGAGGGGGAGACGATCGCAACAGAAATGGCCGATTCTAATCCTTTAAGCGATCGTACCACGAGGGTTCGATGAGCCCAAGGACAGCCTAATCCCACATACAGGCGATACCGTTCGTTTGCTGGGGGATAGGGGTTATCCGGTTGGGTTCCTACGGAATTTCTAAACTCGCTCGTAGGGCGAATATATTCCCCCGTCCGATTGCGCGGTGCAAGTTTAGACATCATCTGTTGCCATAGGGTTTCCCAGACAAACTTTCCTAATTTAATAATAACTTTTGACGGCAGTTTTTTCCCTTTTTTCGGGGATTGCTCAGTTTTTACCATTGTAGTTTCTAAAGACATTAATGAATGGTTTACATGGAACAAAGATAGGGAATTTCTTTAGCTGGGTTACAAATTGTTGTTCGTAGATACACCGGGGGTTTTGATGTTTTTATTCTAGTAATTGTTCTTTCAAACCCGAAATAATGTCAGAATTCAGCTTAAGCTTAACCTCGATTAATCGAGTTGTATCTCGTAGAATTAAAGTTTCCTTATCTTCTACAAAAATTTCTGGATCTTTCAAAGTTAAGGTTTGATATTTTAACGCAGCGAGTCCTATTTGCATGACCAAGGTAGGTTGGGACTGGGGATAAATATAGAATTGCTGCCGTTTGGAGTCGAGTTGCAGTTGTCGGACTGTGGTATTGCGTCCATCTGGCATTCCCGGTTTTTGCCAATAGAGAGTAATCCCACGCACATCGGGATTGGCGATCGCAAAAGTTTCGTCAAAGCGTTGGGGTTCCCAATCTAATTCCCGAACATCGCCATTTTCCGATAGAATGCGCTGGCGCAAGGTGATCTCTTTGCCATTGAGATTGCGCCACCATTGCCGGATTGTCTCGAAATTTTCAACCATCATGGGATTACTATTCCCAGACTGCCACGTGATGAATTGCACGATCGCCCTCCTGATTGCTACCAATAATTACCATTTTAGAGTTTAAACCCATATTTCGCTTTGTAAAAACCCTAATTTCCAATTTTGTCCCCAAAACCAACCCCTTAAAATTATCTTCTTAGTTGGGTTTAACCCACTTAAGCTATTAGGTGAGTATTTAAACTCGCACCGGATCTGATGATTTACAAAGATCCATCGGGAGCATATTCGCCTAGGCTACTATAGATATCATATCTTGCTCGCTATTGTCGATGCTCCCCCTCCAAAAAGCCAAAAACCTCCAGACTTCCGCTTCCCTCCCGATTATGCTAAAATTAAACCCAACTCTACCCCATCCCCCCGTTAAAAAATATGAAATTTAAACTAGGGTGTACGCTCAATTATAATGTAGAATCCCTGAGTACCTTTGTCTTTAATATCCGGGTCGTTGAAACCCATTGTCAGAAAATCCTCAGTGAACAATTAATTATCGACCCAGATATTCCCATCGATGAATATGTTACCCCCATCGTAGAGAACCGCTATTTTCGAGTGAATGTCCCTGCGGGCAAAAATTTGAATATTTTCTATCAAGCAACGGTAGAAATGACGCACTTTTATGGGGATGCCACTACCATTGCTGAAGTGCCGCCAGCAGATTTACCCGTGGAAACGTTCCACTATCTTTATCCAAGTCGGTATTGCGAGTCCGATCGCCTCCATTATTTGGCGCTTTCTGAATTTGGAGAGTTGGCACCCGGGTATTCTAGGGTAACAGCGATTTGTAATTGGATTTATGAAAAGGTGATTTATGAGTATGGAACGAGTAATTCTCATACTTCCGCATTTGATACAGCAACCGAACGGATTGGGGTTTGTCGGGATTTTGCTCATTTAGCGATCGCTTATTGTCGTGCCTTGAATATTCCAGCGCGATGTGTAGCAGGATATGCTTATGGGTTAAATCCGCCTGATTTTCATGCGTGTTTTGAGGCATATTTAGGAGGGCGTTGGTATCTGTTTGATGCCACGCGGTTAGCGCCTCAAAATGGCATTGTTAGAATTGGAACGGGACGGGATGCTTCCGATGTGGCCTTCGCGACGATTTTTGGGAATATTGCTTTGAATAAGATGGAGATTTTAATGGAACATATTCCTGAAGAAAACAGTTCAGAGGTTCCGGTATTGACGACTGAAGCAATTTCTATCTCTTGACATTTATCCAGCCATAAAATCACAAACGTCTGGTGCGTTAAATAAAAGGCAGATGAGATTTTTGCGAAAAGAATAACGACTCAAAGTATTTCTAGGAAATAAAAGAAATAGCGGCTCCAATCATTACTACAAACTTGCATGATTATAGAATGGAAACTCTCCCCAGAAAAGATAAAATTATCGCCGCAACAGGTTCATGTTTGGCGGGTTAGACTCGATCGCAATTCTGAAGAAATCCACCAATTTCGAGCCATGTTGTCGGAGGATGAACGGAAAAGGGCCGATCGCTTTCATTTTGAATCTGATCGCAATCGGTTTATTGTGGGACGAGGGAGGTTGCGATCGCTATTAGCAGATTATTTACAGGTTGCACCGGAAGGGATAGAATTTCAGTACAGTGCCAAGGGGAAACCGATGTTGGCAAATGTTGAACAGAATCTGCATTTTAATCTGTCTCATTCGGGGGGATTAGCGCTATATGCGATCGCCTCCGAACCTGTGGGAATTGATTTAGAGCAAATTCGTTCTTTATCCGATGCGGAACAGTTAGCAAAACGGTTTTTTACTCCAGCAGAAGCAGAGGCAATCGCCGCTTTGCCATTGGCACAAAAACAAGCGGCTTTTTTGAATGCTTGGACTCGTAAAGAAGCTTATTTAAAGGCAACAGGTGATGGATTAGCAGGATTGGACGAAGTGGAGGTCTCTCTAATCCCGGGGATGCCTGCCAAATTACTGAGAATTAAGGAGAATTCCGAGTTAGCATCCCAGTGGTTTATCAGTGAACTGCACCTGCATCCCGACTATGTAGCAGCAGTGGCGATCGCGGGTCAAAATTGGCAGTTATGTTATTTTAAAGATGAGACTCAATAAGCCATTTTTACCCTACCCGGCAGCAAATTTTAAAACCTTCATAACATGGCGGTAATTCTATTAAAAGCATCTCCGCTCATCTCCCTAATTTTAATCACAAAATATTATGAATCAACCCAAACATCGCCTCAGTCCTCGGTGGAAAAAATTCTGGCAATTTGTCTGCCTTGCTGGTTGCACGTTGAGTCTGATTTTCGGCGGTTATGCTATCTCTAGTTATAGCAAAAATATCAGCAATTCCCCCGAAAATTCTCCCCCAATTTTGCCGAATTCAGTAGCAGATAATTCAGCAAACTCCTCGGAATCCATCACTGTTGCAACTCAAGCAGCAACCCCAACATCAACGCCACAACCGCCAATTAACCCGAGACAGGTTGCCTCAAATTGTGGCAGTCCCCAGGGAGGACCGACAGATAATCCCATTGCTGAACAGTATTCTAATTCCTCCTATTCCTGGACTAATCAAATTAAGTGGAATTGCGTCTATAATATCCAAGACTTCGATGGAGGGACGATGGTATCCCGGTTTAATGCCGCGCGCGATGCAGCAGCGGAAAATGGGGGAGGGGTGGTTTATTTTCCTGCTGGGACTTATTCTTTTGAAGATAGTATCAGCCTAAAGAATGGCGTAATTCTTCGAGGTGCGATTCCCTCAGTCCCCGATGCCAAAAACTCTGAATTTAATCCCCCCTCTAAACTGCAATTCCCAAAATATGAACCGCAACTTTCTGGCAATGGCACTCCCAATGACACTGCCTTTAAAACCATCACCACTACTGCGGGAGATACGGATAGTAATATTGGATTAGTTCATTTGGATATCAATCGCGCCGCCATTTCCTTGCGGGGAGATTTGGATAATGGCAATAATCAAAATATTGTCATTTTTGGCATTCGCAGTAACAATGTGGCAGAACCTGACCCGCGAGTTCCTGACCCTTCTTTTCAAAGTCCTTGGTTACGGTATAGTTATCGATTTGCTGCCAATATTACAGTTAATGCCAAGGCTAATATTTTAATTAGTCATAATCGGATAAATGACCAAATAACCGACAACTATGGCCAACCGGGGTATCAAGTAAAACCTCTGCAAGGAGAACAAATTCTCACCTACTCAGAAGGGAATAAAGTTCCTTTCCACTATGGTAATCACTATGGAATTGTTGTGAATCGATCAAAATCTGAGGGATTCCAAAAGAATGCCAATCCCAATACAGAACCGGGTCTATTTCGACCGGGAATTGTAATTCGAGATAACTGGGTTTACCACACCATGCGAGTCGCCATTTCT
Organism: Laspinema sp. D2d; assembly: GCF_025370755.1. GTDB lineage: Bacteria > Cyanobacteriota > Cyanobacteriia > Cyanobacteriales > Laspinemataceae > Laspinema. The sequence goes on from NZ_JAMXFC010000012.1 coordinate 12,358, forward strand.
GCCTCGGGAGATGGGTTAGTTATTCAAGATAATCAAGTTCGCGACGAACAGGGAAAACAATGGTGGACGGACCCGACGGGATTAAAAGAAGCAAAAGGTGCAGTCACTTTAGAAAATCGGGCTATTGATTGGTCCGGGTCCAATGTTTTGGTTGAAGGAAATCAGTATGAAGTGTATCGCCATAAAATCAGAAATACTCAATATTTGAGTGTAGATGGAGAGGGTATTTTGATTCAAGAATGTTGCGGGGGAACCGAAGTGAATGGGGCGATTCTCCGGAATAATCAGGGTAATACTTATATTGGACTGTACAAAATCCCCTCTATTAAAAAGGTGGAAATTGTCGGAAATCGAGTCAATGCTGAACTGACGGACATTGAGCTAATTTATGTAAATGCCGACACCAATAATGCTCCTGGGGTGATGGAAGATGTCACCATTGCTAATAATATTGTCAATGGCGGAATATTAGCCAAAGGGACAGGGGGAGGAAAGGGAAATACCTTGGAAAATAATCAGGGAAATAACTCCGCTTCTTTGACGTATTCCTGCCATGTTGCCGCGAAGGGAAATACGGGGTTTCAGGAACCTCCTTGTTTGCCCTAAATTCCGGCTCATTGGGGAACCAAAATGGGTAAAATGGAAGAGTATCTTTTGGAGTCTACAGGAGACTGACCGTTTATACTCGTCCTTTAGCTCGTTTAATCGAGCAACTGCAACGTTTGCCAGGAATTGGCCCTAAATCCGCCCAAAGACTGGCCCTCCATTTACTGAAGCGACCCGATGATGAAATTCAGGCATTGGCGAAAGCGTTAGTGGAAGCAAAACAACAAGTGGGATTTTGTAAAGAGTGCTTTCACTTGAGTGCAGAACCCATTTGTGAAATCTGTCGTGCACCCAATCGCGATCGCGATGTGATTTGCGTAGTTTCCGACTCTCGGGACTTAATTGCCTTAGAAAAAACTCGGGAATTTAGAGGTAAATATCATGTCCTGGGTGGGGTGATTTCGCCTATGGATGGCATTGGACCCGAACAACTGAATATCCAAGCATTAGTGAGGCGCGTAAGTCAACAACAAATCAAAGAAGTGATTATCGCCATTAGTCCCAGCGTGGAGGGAGAAACCACGACCCTTTATGTGGGACAATTACTCAAACCGTTTACCAGAGTCACTCGCATTGCCTTTGGGTTGCCAATGGGAGGAGATTTGGAATATGCCGATGAAGTCACCTTAGCGCGTGCATTGGAGGGTCGTCGAGATTTAGACTAGAATGATGCGCCAGTACCGCAGAGATAAGAAACCGGGTTTCTGTGCAAAATTTCTGCCAATCTGGAGCAAATTTGAGCGGTGAAACCCGGTTTCTTGTCCCCCTCATCTCATCCCTCACCGGAGATTTTAAGCAATCGCTGATACCCCACTGATCCGGGTTTGAGTTAGGATGGATTGAAATTATGACGAATCCAGTGCCAGAAACTTGACTGTTTCTATTTCTTTCGGGCAAATTCCGCCCGGTTAGCCTGTAGAGTCAATGCTACCACAGGCTTTGCAATTATCAACCCAGTATTAATCCGTCATGAGTCAATTCCTCTCTCCCGTTAAAGGACCGTTTGTATTGGGGCTCATCGAGTCATTCAATTCTGTCCTGTTGCCTCCCTACTTACTCGGATTTGTTCTAAGCCTCATTGTCTTGACATTTATCACGATATTTCTACGGTGGGGAGTTTATCAACATTTAATTTATTTAGCCTCTCGGGTTAGAGGGTTAATTTATGACACGAATCCCCCTAAAAAACCAAGAATTGTTGAAGAAATAGAGCTAAGATGCAAGGAGTCTAATCCTGCCTTAGAACACATGAATACCGGGGCATTAATCGACCAGGTTTATAGTAAATATCTCCTCAAAAATGAACAAATCGATTATTTCTGCCGGTTTTTACCCAATCTTTTACTCTCCTTGGGTCTGTTGGGAACGTTCCTAGGAATTACCATGAACCTGGCCGAACTTAGCCAAACTATTAATGAGTTTGGTGTAGGGAGTATTGATGCCTTGGTCCAACAAGTTCAACGACCCTTGCAAGGGATGGGGGTAGCGTTTATTAGTAGCTTAACCGCTGTCGCTTGTAGTGCGTTGTTGACCGTGGTTAATTTACTTAGAAATACCAGTATTGCCAAATATCAACTCATCAGCGCGTTAGAAGATTATATTGATAATATTTATGGCCCTGCGTTAAATCGCCGATCGCCTTTAGATAAAGCAGTCGATCGCCTTGAAACTCTCTTCTCTAGCTTTGTCAATCAGTTCTCTGTCTCCGTCAAAGAAGCGGTTTCCTCCTCATTAGGGGAAAGCGTAGACCAAATTACTGAAGGCAGCCGACAAGCCAATCATCTCGCGACTCAAGTTTATAATCGCCTGATGGAATCCTCTAGTTCTATGATGTCCGGTGCAACCATGTTTCGGGAGTCGGCACAAATCTTTGAAAAGAGCCAATTTGCCAATAAACTGGCGAGTTCCACGGATAATTTAGCCAATACCCAACGGGATTTAGCGCGTTCCGCCTCGGTATTAAATCAATCTACCCAGGCATTGCAACTGGCGATCGCCTCTTTGCAAACTACCAGTCAGGAAACGATTCATCTATCGGAAGAAATCGCCGGATTAAGCAAGAATTCAGGTCAAGTTTTGAATCTCACTCAAAACAATCAAAAAGCATTAGCCGATGTGGTGGGAGAAATGCAGCAAAGCGCTCAAATTTTCCATTCAGTCATCAAAACCTTAGATACCTTACAAAAGCGGTTAGCGACCCGAACCGATCGCTTTGTCGAAGTTCATACCGAACTTTATAAATTAGTCGAAACCCTGAAACTGTTTACTGAAGAAATGAGAGGAGGAATGCAAACTTTAGGCGATCGCCTCATCGCCTCCCTCGGCGATCGTAATGCAATTAATCCCGCCACTGATCCTGTTACCACTCGCATTTCCAAACTCGGTAATGACCTCAATGCGGTACAATCACAACTTGCCCAAGTTGTCAAACATTTAGAATCCGAAGAACAATCCGCAATGGCACCCACTCGGTTGAGTCCTCCTCCTGCCAACAATTCCCATGACCCCTTTAACCCACAACTGGTTAACTGGGAGGAAGAAGAAAATCCTGAAAAATGAATAAAAACCCACACCCTAAAGGGTGGGGCTACAGGGACAAACCCTGCCTACGCAGGCTCAAACAAAATTGAATGTTACCCCCCCCCATTTTTATCATAAAATCTCACCCCCAAAGCAAATTTAAACCCGCACCAATTCACCCTGATTAACGGAGAAAATACCCCATGAAATCCCGGTCTAGGCGGCATGAAATGCCACCAGAATTTGATATTTGGCCCGCATTTACGGACTTGATGTCAAATGCTTTTATGATTCTCAGCTTCTTGCTGCTGCTGGCGATTATCAAACCCTTAGTCTCCATTTCCAGTATGCGAGAAACCGAAGAAGCCCTCCGCCAACAGCTTCTGAGAACCCAAATTGACCTCACCAGTGCCCAAAACCGCGCCACCTTAGCGGAATCCCAACTTGCCCCCTTAGCGGCCCAAAATCGCGCCTTAGCCGCTCAAACCCAAACCTTACAAGGGCAATTGCAACAAGAAATGGCGACGCCAAAAGCCCCGCCAATTATTGTGATTCGGGATACCGGGGCTTATCAATTTTCCTCGGGGAGTGCGGAACTCCCCAATGCTTTAGAAACTTATGTCCGCAGTCAATTAGTCCCCCAAATTGAAGCCAACGCCGCAGCTTATAACATCAATGTTATCGAAATCATTGGACATACGGACGGACAACCGAATAATGCCAGTTCCAGTAATTTAGACCGTTCTTTAGCACAAGTTGCTGTGGGGACAACCCAAGTTGAACAGTTAGTTCCGGGTTCAAATGCGGATTTAGGATTAATGAGGGCGTTAGCTGTGGTGCAAATTTTACAAACCATTCAACGCACCGAAGGTAAGCTGCAAGGATTACAATTTCGCCCCTATTCGGCGGCGCAATTGGTGTCTCCCACAGGAGATTTTGGGAATGCCAATCCCAACCCGGATGAAAGCAGAAGACGGATTGAAATTCGGTTTACCCGCTTAGGTGAAGAAACGAACGTGCAATAAAAAAGCCCTGCACCCTTCAGGGTGGGGCTATAGTTATAAAGCCCGCCTGCGCGGGCTAAAACAGAATTCGGGTTAAATTTCAGAGTCACTTTCACCTTCTTCCTGCTCAGATTCTCCCTCCATCTGTGCCCCATCTTCTGTCGGTTCTGACTCTTCCGGTTCTGACTCCAGGTTATCCACATCCACAGGTGCCTCGGGTTCTGCTTCAGATGCCTCCGGAGTGGGCAACTCCTCAGAGTCTTCCGTTGGGGGATTCTCTACTCCTTCTGGAGTCAATCCCTCTTCTTCCCCTGTTTCTGGCGTTTCTACAGGTGGGGTTGGCTCATTTTGGGGTTCAACCTGTTCCGGAACCGACTCTTGCACAGGTTCCGGTTCTACCGCTTCCACAGGGGCAGCCGGTTCCTGGCGGGTTTCACTGGGTACAGGCCCTGGGGCGGGTTTAGGTTGGGGTGCGACATTCACCGGCTTGGGGGGTTCAGCTTCCGGTGATGGAGCCCGCAGTTGTTGGGGTCTACTTGCCGGGGGCTGTTGGATCTGCAAGGGGGAATTGTCTCGTGGGGATTCGGCATCCAATACCGGCGGGACATTTTCTCGCGGGGATTCGGCATCCAATACCGGCGGGACATTTTCTCGTGGGGATTCGGCATCCAATACCGGCGGGGCATTTCCTGCCGGGGGTTGGGGATTACTCAACTGCGGTTGGCGAGTTTCTACCGGAGGGGTGGGGTTTGTCCCTGGGGACGGCGCATTGGTACAGCGTTGAGGATCATGCTGAAACTCAAAGGCATACTGGTGTACCGTCGGTTCACTCACGGGGGCAAACCTCATGTCTTGGACAAATTTTCGAGCAAAGCTATCGAGAATGTCCTGTCCACTTCCCAGTAAACGCCGGGGCCCATCGATAATTTGTCCGTCAGGATTGACCAACACGCCAAACAGAGCACGCCCTTGTAACTGTTGGGAACAAGCTTCTAGGGGATATTCCGTGGATACCGCGATCGCCTTGTTGGTCCTGACTTCACCGTATTCTGATTCTAAGTTCTCAACCCACTTAGCATAAGCCTCTACCCCTTCTAACATGGCATTTTGCCGATCGCTCACTAACCCCGTGGGATTCTCCGGTTTGTTTTGGGCTAAAATTCGGTCCCAAACATTTCGGGTTTTTTCCACCAAGGCATCATTCTCCGTCCCCGACTCACCGGGAACCGCAGAACCTTCTCCAGGGCGATCGCCCCCCGTGGGAGCATTAGAAGGACCCACAGCTTGAGCACCCGGGTCAATCCCCTCTGGTTGACTGTTTCTGGGTTCAGTCTGCAAATCGACTGCACGTCCAATTTGCTCGGATTGAGGGCGAGAGGGATTTGGTCCCATCCCCGGATTAACCCCAGCAGGTAAATTACCGGAGGGATTGTTAAACTCTGGAGGGGGTGAGGGATTGGCATTCTCTGCACGCGCGATCGCTTCTGGCCCTGGGACATTTTCAGGGATAGGAAGGTCCAAAAACTCCGAGGCATCCACCGCTTCGTTCATTCCACTGAAAGGCCGTTGCGCCTCTCCAGAAGCCGGGAAACTCCCCTGGGGAGGGGGGGGAACATCTTGTAATTGAAATTCTTGCTGGGGCGGTGGCGGGATCTGACGATTTTGTTCCGCTAACAGCCGTTGTTGCCGTTCTCGTTGCTCAATTTCTCGCTCGATTTGGGCCCGTTCTAATCGTTCTAAAGCCAGTAACTGCTCGATCGCCATACTATTAGACGACCCTGAAGACTGACCATTGGTTAACCCCTCACGAAACCCGCTGGGGGATTGATAATCCTGCAAGGAGGGTAGGGGCGTTTTCAGATCGCTCAAAGAGGGTGCAGGGGGCAGATCTAACGGCAGATCATATAACGGATTACCGGGCGGTAGCGTCAGGGGTTCAAGCCCCAATTTGCCGGGGGAAGGGGGCAGAGGTCCCAATTCGGGCAACGCGGCGACATCTTCCGAAGAGGAATTCAGACTGCCGGACCCGGTAGCTTGTGGCGATGAAAAATCCGGGAGGCGGCTGATTTCTTCCGGAGTCAGGTTGACCAAATCTACCGTCGTCCAGGGATTGGGTTCCTTCCCGCTGCTAAAGGGCAAGCGGTCCCAGCTAATCCCAACCAGTCCGTGGATGCCCACAGAGGCCAAAACTGCCACGACGGTTGGCTGAGATAAGAAGTCAATCAGGGAGTTTTTCGGCAAAGAATAAGACATGGCAGGTAAGCTTAGGTCTAGACGGGCAGACTGCGATTGTGATGCAGCAGTTTCACACCGCCTGCCGCGTTAATTCAGACATTCGATGCCCCCATCAACCCGGATATGATAGCACTAATGACTGAGATTCGTGTGCGGCAAGACAAGAGAAATTGCCAAAAGAAGTGAGCACTTGATTGGTACAGATCCTGATTACGCCTTAAAAGTTGCAGGCTGATTCTGGAGGGAAAGTCGGGGGTGCAACTTGGATAATCGCCAAGGAAAAATAAGGGAGTTTCAAATCGCGGCGATCGCGCAGTTGGCGATGAATTTTTTGCTCAGATCCCGTGACTCGTTCGACAATTTGGGTGCGATCGAGTAATCCCCGGTCCTGTAACAGGTCCCAAACGCGATCGTAAACCGAACTCACTTTCATTAACACCACCACATCCGCCCAGTTTAGCGCGTTTTCCAACTCTTCGACCCGATATAAGGCGGGCAGAACCGCTAACCGTTGAGACCCAATGGTTAAGGGAATTCCTAGTTCTGCTGCTGCCGCTAAGGGTGAACAAATCCCAGGAATCGAGTGAACCTGGACCTCGGGATGCTGCCGTTGTAGGGTCTGGGTTAAATAAGTAAAGGTACTATAAAAACTAATATCTCCTTCTGAGACAAAAGCCACATCTTGGCCCAATTTTAGATAGTCCCAAACGCGATCGCTCGCTTGTTGCCATGCCTGATTTAGCAATGCCTCATCTCGCACAAAGGCAAACTCTAACGGCAATTGCACCTGTTCCAGACGCATCCATTGGCTGATAATCCCTTCCGCCATCCCCGGTTTACCGCTGGGTCCTACAGGGAAAGCCACTACGGGTACAGCTTGCAAAACTTTTAATCCCTTAATCGTCATCAGTTCCGGGTCTCCCGGTCCCACCCCAATTCCATATAACCTGCCAACGGGCGTCATTCCTTGTTTTCCTTCTGTTATGGCTTGATTCTCTTAGCAATTCAGATTTGCCGGTACAATCTAATCGTTAAAACTTGTTAAATCTGGTTCCATCCCCCCTGCATCATGCCCTTACCGACCGTCATTTTACCGGGTTTTTTCGCGGCTGCATCGGAATATCGGGAGTTTGAACGCTTACTCAACGAACAGGGATTTCCCGCCCGCTTAGTCCCCCTGCGCAAGCGCGATTGGGTCCCGACCATTGGCGGACGCTCGATCGCCCCGATTCTCCGCCAACTCCATGCCACCGTTCAGCAAGCCTTACAGGAATTTAACGCAGAGAAAGTTAACTTAGTCGCCCATTCTGCCGGGGGATGGATTGCCCGAATTTACCTGGGAGAAAAGCCTTATATCATTCATGGAGATGTTGACGAATCGGCTCAATTGTGGTATGCAAATCCCGTCGTCAGTACCTTAATTACCCTTGGCAGTCCCCATATTAGCCAGGAACGGTGGACCCTCAAAAATTTGGATTTTGTCAATACCGTTTATCCCGGGGCCTTTTATCCCCATGTGCGTTATGTCTGTTTGGCAGGAAAGGCCGTTTATGGTGCTCGCAAACGGGGACAATGGTTAGCCCATAATAGCTATCGGATCACCTGTGGCATTGGGGAAACTTGGGGAGATGGGATTACCCCGATAGAAGCGGCGCATCTGGTGGGGGCGGAAAATATTATCCTAGAGGGGGTAATGCATTCCCCGCGATCGCCCCTGAACTGGTACGGGTCCCCGGAAATTTTACCCAGTTGGGTCTCCTATTTAGAATAAAACTGGATTCACACCGCCCGCACCCAAGGCGCACCCTGATTTATTCCACCGAAACTTTTTCCAGAGTTTCTTCCAACGCCAGGGACGAAATCGGCACTTCCTCCACCGTGGGCAACTTTTCCACCGTCAGCCGAGACTGACTCGACCCCGAAAGTCGCTTCAAGAGCTTGGGTTTCGGGTCATAGAGGAGATAAATAATCAAATCTCCCGGTTGCCATGCATCAGTTGCGGAGACGACCAAAAGCTGTTTCTCTCGTTCAATTAATAAGGGGACTAACTCCCCAGAACGAATCAAAGCTTGTAAATGAGCCTGTTGAAAGGCACAGCTAGGCTCCTTGAGTACGGTTTCTCCCAGCTTTACTTGAGAATCGCTCAGATAGTCGTTCCAAGTCTTGAGTTGTAGTTCGGGGATAAAGGCGTGCTGAATTTTACTGGTTTTATTCCCCGTCTTGTTCCCTTGCGGGTCGGTGGGAAACAAGGCTAAAACCCGAGGCGGGGAAAACTCCTCAGCGGTGCGTTGTGCTAAAACTCGATTCACCTCCCCATTACTGGTCATCGCGAGGAAAGTCCCCATCGAAGCCAGTCCCGCTTCTTCTAGGACTTCCGTATCCAGGGCGGAACTTAAAAAGACGGGTAAATTTTCCCGTTCTGCTTCCTGACAGGCTTCGGGATTAGTATCCAGAATGACCACGGATTCCCCCCGTTCTTGGAACAGTCGGGCAATTAAGCGGCTTAAGGGATTAGAACCGACAATCACCGCGCCTGTGGCTTTAGTGGACATCAGACCCAGGATTTTGGCGACGGAACGGGCGGTGAGCCCTTGTAAAACTACGGTCAAAATAATCGTGAGGAAGACGAGGGCTTTGATGGAGTCTCCCCCGTTAATTCCGCGATCGGTGAGTAAAATTGCAAACAAAGAGGCGATCGAGGCGGAAACAATTCCTTTGGGTGCAATCCAACTCACGAACAATTTCTGACGCCAGTTAAGCCCACTATTAATCGTACAAAGCCAGACATTAATTGGACGCACGACTAACATCAAAACCGCCACAGTAACAAGACTCCCCCAACCCAGAGCGACGACACTAGCTAGGGACAAATCGGCGGCTAAGAGGATGAATAAAACAGACACTGCTAAAATAGTCAACTGACCTTTAAACCGCCGCAGGAGTCTTTCATCAGGCACTGCGGAAGCTCGCAAGACAATCCCAGCAACTACGGTTGCCATCAGTCCAGACTCCCCTCGGATCTCTTGAGCGAGGCCAAATAAGCCCCAGAGTCCAGCTAATACGACTAAATTTTTCAGGTCCTCGGAGAGAAACTGAGCCCGTTTGAGGAAATAGCCCAGAGTCCAACCGCCCACAGCCCCGATCGCACTGCCAATCCCCAGGCGAAGGGACAATCCGGCAATCAGTCGCAGGGGGTCGGCATCGCCATTTAAAATTACATCCAGGACTAAGACAGCCAGAATTGCCCCAACGGGATCGATGAGTACCCCTTCCCCTTCGAGCAATGCGGCCACGGAACGCTCGACCTGGACTTGTTTAAGTAAGGGTCCGATGACGGTGGGTCCGGTGACGACGACTAAAGCTGCATATAAAAATGAGATGGACCAGGGAAATTCACTGAAGGCATGAGCGGCAATGCCTCCCCCAATTAGGGTAATTAGGGTACCAATGGTGACGAGGTTTCGTAGGCTACCTGAGACTTTATCGAGTTCTTTCAGTTCGAGATTCAAACCGCCCTCAAACAAGATTAAGGCAACGGAAAGGCTGACAATGACTTCGAGTCCATCTCCTAGGAGGCTGGGATGCAGTAAGCCAAAACCATCCGGACCTAAGAGAATGCCGAACAGCAGCAAAAAGACGATCCCTGGAATTTTCAGGTAGTCCGCCAGAACTTGAGCTCCGATCCCTGCAATGACTGTTAAGACAATCAGCAGGGTAATATCAAAAGGCATTTCCATAGGCTTGTGTGATAAGAGCGAACGAGCTTTCGGTGATTTGGCCCGATCGTCAAATGAGGATGATATGGGTTGTCCTTGAAGGGGCAAGCTTTCAACGGGGCGATCGCACCGCATAAAACAGCGATATCCAGCTATTCAAGGGACAACGTTTGGCTCAATTCTGTTTGTAGGCACCTAGGGGGCAACCTTCTATCCTCAAAGCCGGTTACAAAGGAGGGGAATTGATTTGAGTCGAGTTGAGGGCAACCTTCAAACCGGCGGATGGGATGGGCTTTTTGCTCAGGAAAAACCCTGAGATTGGATTTTGAGTTAGATATTGACCACCAGGATATCACATCTGTTGGAGTTTCTAGCAAGGGATTAGGATCCTGGGTTAATGGAGCCTCGGTTGGGGGCGATCGCGCTTCTGAGTCTTTGGGGGTGAGTTCCCACCCACAGCGATCGCCCCCTCACCAGAGACTAAGGGGGCAAGGAAAGAGGCTACGGCTGAGTTGAGTGGGTAGCAGTCGCCCAACTCCACCGGGCATCATAAAGACTCGTAATTTCCGGGTCTTTATTCTTCGGTAAAGCTGCGATCGACACTCGACAGAAAGACGGGTTCCACCCGAATGCCCAAGATCGTAGCGGGTCGCACGACCATATACTCTCCTTGAGCAGTTTTGATGGGCACGTTGATAAACTCTTTTCCGTCGGAGTTGGGGACCAATACCCCTTGATACCATTTCTGGAACTCTTGGATCGTGGAAAAACGCACCTGTTCCTTGTGTCCACCCTCGATCAGGAGGGAAACGCCTATATAATCTGGGGTTCTCGGCATACGGCAAGAATTATCCTCAAAGCACCGAGATTATTATGAGCGTTCAAGGGGGCAATTTCATCGGTGTTTTCAGAAACTATCCGGATCCCTCAAATTCTTTAGACACCCTCAACCCCTGCGATCGTCTATTCTCAGTCCGAGTCAGGAACGCTAAAAGCCGAAAGATTCACAACTTGAGTTAACCCTCTTGATGTTCCCTGTCAAGAGTTGCTGTCGTTCTCCTCAGAACCAATTTAAAACCAACCCTTCAAATCGCTGTTGCTTAAAATGTTCGCCAAATATAATCCCATTTCATCCCTTACTTGGTGAGTTATTTCCTCTTTTGTACAACGGTCTAGGGTCGCTTGAAGAGATCGCCTGTTCCAGACAATAAAGACTTCTGGGAAAATTCTAAAAGCCTCCATCCCTGACACCTTACTGGTAGCCAATATTAATCAAATGGCTATAAGTCCCCGCCGTTCGATCGGCCAGAGACTTTTTATTGGTTTAACTTATCCCTTTGATTAGGATTCCTTTTAAAATCAAGATTTCCTAACAAAACTTTCCCCCTGGGCACAGGTAGATTTACCCAAGCTGGTAAAGGCGCTAGAATGAACCCAAAGTTCTGACCTTCTGACCTCGGAGTTGGCTTATATGGACACAACTGCCCATTCCAATACTGAATCCCTTGACAACTTACCCCGTGAGGTGAGGGTCACTCAACTCCAGTATCTGATGCAAACCTTGGAAATCGCCGATCGCATTGCCACCAAAGGCTATTTGATCACGAGTTCCGAACTAGCAGACCTCATGGATGTCAATGCCAGCGCCGTCACCAGTCGCGGTGATAACTGGCCCTGGCGTAACTGGATCGTCTCCCGGGTGCGACGAGAAGGAAACCAAATTCTCTGGCAACTAGAACGAATCGATTTATTTAATGGATCGGGTGAGGATGAGGGAGATGGAGAATAACTCCGAATCAATGATTCAATAGGGTTTCTCAGTCATTGCTCTACTGTCCGGGGTCCTTTGTTCCGGCTTTAGAGTCAAAGGTCAAACCTCTTTTTCTTTCTTTCGTTTGATCATGCCATATCCTCAACCGAAGCAGACCCTGAAGGCCCAGCCTTCGGGGAACCTCTTCCACGACTTGAGATCAACCACCGGGACCCAGCAGGCAACGGCTCATTCAGCAGTCAAATTCCTGCTATTTTGGTCTATATTGTCGTCCGCGCCACTGAGTCGGGGTGTGAATCGCGGACAGAATAATTCTCAAAACAGCCAGAGGGTCGGCGACGGGAGACAGCCAGAACAACCAAGCCGCCGTTTTTGGGGCCTGAGTTCGGTCATAAGAAGGGGCGATCGCCAAATTCAAAGCACAGCGAATCCCCAACAACAATAAATTTAACCCCAACAGCAACCGCGACCCTTCCCACCCCAATAATAAATACCCCAACACCACCAGCAGCGGGAACCCTTGTACGGATAGCAAAAACCAAACATCTCCCCAAGTTTGACCCCATGACGCCGCATCCTTGAGGTCCAAACTGCGCCCCCACTCACGCCAAGTTTCTGCCGCCCCCTCATACATCCGAACCTTAATCACCTTCGCCCCATCCATAAACCCGACCTTAAACCCAGACTGGGCAATATTTCGAGCCAAAGTCACGTCATCACAAAACGACTGACGGGCGCTGCGATACCCCTCCACTGCCGCCAATACCGATCGCCGACAGAGGAAACATTGACCATTCGCCATCACCCGTTCCGCCGAACTCGCCTCGGTATTCGTCGGACCAAAGCGATACACCAGAGTCATTAATAGCGCCGGTTGTAGCACCATTTCCCCCGCCTCCTTGAGAATAAACTGCGGGGAAAACGACACCAAATCATACCCTTTTGCCTCTGCCGCCTGCACCACTGCCGCCACTAAACCCGGGTGAGGTTGAGTATCCGCATCGATGCCTAAAAACCAGCGACTACCGGAGGAACTGGACAAAAATCCATAATTCAAAGCCCAAGGACGGCCCACCCAATCCCCCGGCAAAGGGTCATCAGTCACCAACCGAATCCGGGGGTCCGTTTCTGCCGCCGCCTTGACTAACTCTTGAGTACCATCGGTGGAGTTGCTATCCACAATAATGATTTCCCGGACTTCATAACTTTGCCGAGTCAATCCAGCGAGACAGGGCCCGAGGCGATCGCGTTCATTTAAAGTCGGCACCACCACACTCACTGCACCATACATCTTCTGAGTTGGTGTAGTCGGTTCAATCGGAGGCTGCCGAAACGCCCCTTTAATCAGCCGAGAAAGCAGAATCGCCGTCGCAGGCAACTGCAACAGTAACAGAATGGTCGATAAAATAGAGAGTGACAAATCAGACAAAATATGGTAAAGAAGCAATTCAGATACAAGGGAAGGAATCGAGAGTTACCAGCGATCGGGATATCTCGAACAATCCTTACAGGGTATCACTTTACTGCAATTTGCCGATTATCGCTGAGAGATTGATTAAATTCATCCCTTACAAATTATATAAATTTTTAAACCAATTAATAAATACAGTAGACCGGGGATGGGTGGGATTAAGAATTCGCTCCATAATGGCATTATGTAATTGTCGTCCGGGGGGATGTTGCCAAGCCAACCAGGTATAAATATTAGCCTTATCAATATGAGACTCAATCAATGGAGCACCTTTTGTTTTAGCTTGTTGGACCACCGATTGAGCATACTCCCATAAGAATTCACTCTCCTCGGGAATCAAATAGGATAAAAACGTTTCTAACATCCCTTGCATTTTGTTATCCGGCATAATCCAAACCCCCAACTTTTTATCATCGGGTAGGGGATGAATTAATCCAGATTCTGGAAGTTCATCAGGTAGATCCGGGATAATTTCCAGACAATTTGTGCGGATACTCTGCCACCGTCCTGCTGGATTATCATCGGCATCGACCATGATGCCTAAAGCCTCCAAACCAGAACTTTTCAATGCCGTGGAAATTTCGTCTTTATTAATTAATTGTTGCCACCCATCGTAAGCTTCAATCTGAACAATTGGATTTCTAGTCGTCCCCCAATCGATGCCATTAGCTTCGATGAGGTAAGGAATCACCCGTTTATCTTGCTCTCCTTCAACCAGCAGCAGATTTTTGTGAATCGTTGCCATACCTAACGAACCTCAAATCCTCGTTCTGCTGCCACTACAATTTCCCGGTCTGTAAAGACTACACTGGTGTTTTTACCTCGTTCTATGCGGTGAATCCTAATTCCATTTTCATCGGCTGATTTCTGATTAGCAATCGTGGCAAGACTCATCCAACAATCACTATTATGGGTGGTGGCGAAAACCTGCACATTCAATCGAATAGCGGTTTTCCAAATCATTTCCCACATTTTAGAAAGCGCAGTAAAGTGAAGTCCTGTATCGATTTCATCAATTAATAAAACACCTCCTTCTGCACAGATAGTTGCTAAGGCAATTCCTAAAATCCGCCAGATACCATCTCCCATACTCCCAATCGGTATCCGGCGATCGCTATCCGAAAGACGCACCACAAATCCCCCCCGTGAGTCTGAGTTTCTATTAATTCGAGACCTCACTGATGCAATGCGCTCAATTCGCGGTTCAACAATTTGGAGGGCTTCCTGTACCAGTTTTTCTTCAGGATTTAATACAATTTTTTCAAATAAATCAATCATCTTTTCTTTGGTTAAAGATGATGAGTTTACAAATTGGATTCGGCTTTTTGGGGGTCCTGAATCACTCAGTCTGCTGGTCTCATAGTGAATAGAATTAACAGGAAGCCCCCCAGAAAATAATAAACTAATTTTGCGTTGTTCCCTTTCTTCTCCCCGATGCCATTTAAGTTGAAACTCTAGTTCATTCCCCTCATCGATTAATAACGCCAACTTATCTAATAACGCCAAATCATCAAGAGGATACCCTTGATAGCCACCAGGAGGTTCAGGCTCCCTTGGGCCATTTTTGAATTGAACTAATCCTGACAAGGTTTCCGTACTATCTTCCGTAGTTCCAGAAATTGAAAAAACCTGATTGGGTTCAATTTCATGTCCATAAAATAGATGGCGAATTTCAAAAACCCGTTCTCGCTGATTCAAGCCACCCTCTTCCCCTTCTAAATATTCCCCTCTTCTGTTCATCACTTTCATCAGGGTCTCGACTGTCCCGCGAGAGCAGAGCGCTTCAACCGCTTCTAGGATAGAGGTTTTACCGCTGTTATTTTCCCCAACTAATAAATTGATTCTACCCAGGTTTTCTAGTTTAAAGGATTGGAATCCTCTAAAATTTTCAATGGCTATGGTTTTAAACATAAATTATAGACAAGGGTCATTTGTCATTTGTTAGTCAAGAAAGCTAGTTTGTATTACTGTTGTTGGAACGACGCTCTCTCATCTCTTGCGTTAATCGTTTATGAATCGGTTAAATTGATTTTTGCTTTCAAAATAGCGGTGATTTCACGTTCAGGATTGGCTAAATCGAAAGGATGAGGGTAGCGAACTGTTTCCGAACTACGCCGACTGATTAACACTTGTAATGCTTCGCGGAATGCCTTTTCTTCATTTCGATGCTGAGACAGGTATTGTTTGAGTTCAGCATTGGTCATTTGATGCAAATTTTCACTCATAGAACAAGCTACCAAATCTTCGGTCAATCTACCGCTATCACTGGACTAAAAAAGGCGCGCTATGGTCGGACCATAACACACCTTAAATTCTACAAGCAATGGAGGGTTATTTGGCGGCGACTTCTACGGGAGGTAGGGAGACTTGAGAGAGGGTAGTTGCTGGAATTGGCTCGATCGCCTCCTCGGTTTCTGCTGCTTCTAAAGGAGAGGCAATCCACCATAACACCACCGCCGGAACCACTCCCAGAACCATGCTGAGTAAGGTGGGGATAACGAAGCGTGAATCTAATGCAACTAAGGTGATCACGGCACCAAAGGCAAAGTTAACAATGTAGGTGATTAATGGTAATCCTAATTGTGAACGGGATAATCTAATCGGTGCTTTCCCCCAAAAGAAGGCGGCAACACTCATGAAGATTGCGCCGGTTCCCATCCATCCGCTGAGGTTGCGGTAAGGCATTCCGAAAAAGGCTCCTTCTTCTTGGAATTGCCAGAAGGGGAAGGCGGTTTGACTCATGGCGGGGTCGAGTACGAAGTCCCAGGCGGTAAGCAGGAGTGCACCCAGTGCGATCGCCCCAATCTGTCTAACCCACGTTGGTAGTTGAATCGATTCTAATCCCGCACGGGCTAAAACATAGCAGACGAGTCCCATATAAAACCAGGACAGAGGAATCGTAAACGGCACTAATCCGGCAATTTTATAGCCTAAGCCACTCAAATATTGATAGTGTCCGAAGGGGAAGCCGGTACTGGTCCCCAGCAGTTCACTCCCGAGGGAGAGAACCACTGCCGGGACCATAAAGGTTAACCACAATCGCGTTCCTAGTTCTCTATAGGCATAAAGGGCGACTGCGGCAGCCCCTAAGATGATATAGGAGACTCCCCCTCCAGCCATGCTCCATTGAAATACTTTCTGGCCGAATTCGGACAGGTTGATGATGAATTCTGGATTGGGTAATACCAGCAGCAGTCCGGCAAGTCCAAAGGCCATTGATACGGTATGGCTAATCAGGCACAGACGTTCAGCAGTTACAAGTTGCTTCATGGGAATCTAAAATATTCTGATATTCAGAAAACGCTTCATATTAGTTTACAAATGTTTAGGAAAAATAGGGTTATGACATTTCCAAGGGATCAGGTCCGGTAGGGGGCAGATTTCTAGCAAACGGGTTGCTTCATCCTAAATATAGGACAAGTCCAGAGAAAAAACGCTAAATGTAGAGAAATTGAGTAAAATTGATCCCTTGTCTGGAAATCATTACGGTTTTTGTGGGGAAGGGTGGGGCGTCGGTGGCGGATCCGGAATTAAGCCGATCGCCAGGGAAATATCCGTGGTAAACATTTTTTAGCTTACTTCAGCATGGGATTGCCCGGAATGGACCGGCTGCCTGGTTGAGGTGGAGTCAGCTACCTGCGCGATTTTTGTACATTTTGAGAACAGGGGGAAACTTGTGGCGATCGCAACCACCATCGGAATCACACTCGGCGCGGCAGCATTGGTCCTGGGAACCGCTGCGGCTGCCATCGAATACCAATACCGCAGAAGACCGGGAAATCAACTGGATTTGACCCCGGGAGAATGGCGCGAGGAAGTGTTATCTCCTGAACGGCATCAACTCATTGGGGAAATGGAACTGATCAACCGCACCTCCACCCTAGAAATTATGGTGCCGGAAGTCCATACGGAGGTTAAACTTCTCTCAGGCAGTAGCTTAGAAGGAATCACCACCCGGACAGAAGTGATTCCCATGCACCCGGATGAAAAATCCCGGGATGATAACTATTGGTTTGGCTATATTGTCAAAATTGGCAAAAAAACTCGCATGAAAGTGGCGGTTGATATTCAGGGACCGAATCTCGATCGCCTAAAAGCGGCCTGGATTGCCGTCACTTATGTGACTTATGGACCCGAGGGCCGGATTCCCAAAACCCGCCATGTCGTGGTGCCTTTCAAATATCCCGACCCCTCGGAATCTACCAATTGGCGCAAAATTCCTGAAGCCAATTCGGAAATTTTACCGATTAAAACCCATTTATTGACCAACTTGGATGATCCCGTTGATATCGTTAAGCGGTATGTGATGCCTCATGCTCAACCGGGGGATATCGTAACCATTGGGGAAACCCCCGTGGCGATTATGCAGGACCGCTGGCATCATCCGAGTACCGTTAAGCCCGGATTTGTGGCAAAACGCCTCTGTTATTTCTTCCTGCCGACCTCTAGTTTAGCCACCGCCTGCGGATTGCAGACCTTGGTGGATATCGAGGGACCTGTACGGGTCGCCTTGGCCTTTTTCATTGGGGCGATCGCCAAAGTCTTTGGGAAACCTGGGGTCTTTTACCAATTAGCCGGAGAACAAGCCAGGTTGATTGATGACGTCACCGGGACCTTGCCTCCCTACGATCAATTTATTGTCCTCGGTCCCGATAATCCCCAGCAAGTCGTCGATACCATCAAACAACAGACGGGATTATCTGCTGCTATCGTAGACGTGAACGATTTAAAAGCGGTTAAGATATTAGCAGCCTCCTCCGAGCTTTCTACTGATATCCTAGAGCAATCCTTACGGAGCAATCCTGCCGGGAATGCCGACGAACAAACCCCTGTGGTGTTGATTCGTCCAGGCCGGAAATCTCAATCCTAAAACAGCGATAGATGATTACGGAGGAAGGAACAGCGCCGATCTTCTGCCTTCCTCCGTCAGGGGGGCGATCGGGCAGGGTGAACGATAGCCACCTGTGCTGTTCCACGAGGGTTGCAAAGCCTAAAAAGCTGTTTGCACGGTGCTGTCAAGCTATGTTGAATAAACAGTCCCTCCAAAATGACCTCACACCTGCCCCAAAATCAAACTCTGACGATCCGCCCCCTGCAATACCGCGACCTGGAAACGGTGGCGGAACTTGCCAATGCAACTGAAATTGAGGCGGGCAGTCCCAGCAGTTCTATAGACAATGGGTCCCTGGATATTGGGACTCAAATTGATACGGTTCGCCGCTGGTATTGGCCCCTGAAGTTGCTGAGTGTGTTTCCCAATCCACTCCAAAATCGGTTGTGCGTTCGGGTCGCCCAAGACGATCGCAAAATTCGTGGTGCCATTCAGATTTCTCCGTTTAACCATACCCGCAGCACTTGGCGCGTAGATCGGGTAGTCGTTCCCCCCAGTTCGGAAAAATTGGGGATTGGGTCCCAACTGATCCGCCATTGCTTAGAGTCTATCTGGGAAGCGCGGATGTGGCTGCTAGAAGTGGATGTCAATGAAAAAGATGAACTAGCGCTGTATCGGCATAATGGGTTTCAGCCGTTGGCGCAGATGACCTATTGGGCGATCGCCCCGGAATTGTTGGAACAGTTGGCCCAACGGGAACCGGATTTACCCAATTTGATGCCGGTGAGTAATGCCGATGCTCAACTGCTGTATCAATTGGATACTGCTGCGATGCCGCCTTTAGTGCGTCAAGTGTTTGATCGCCATATCCAAGATTTTCATACCAGTCTGATGGGTGCGATCGCCCAAGGCATCCGCCAATGGCTGCATAAAACCGAAACCGTGAGTGGGTATGTGTTTGAAACCCAGCGCAAAGCGGCGATCGGCTATTTTCAAGTCCGTCTCAGTCGCAATGGGTCTCAACCCCATGTGGCGGAATTAACGGTTCATCCCGCTTACACCTGGTTATATCCCGAACTGCTGGCCCAAATGGCCCGGATTGTGCAAGAATTACCGGCCCAATCCCTGCTGTTAGCCTCCGCCGACTATCAACCAGAACGGGAAGAATATTTGCAACAAGTGGGTGCACAGCGGATTTCCCACAGCTTGCTCATGTCGCGATCGGTGTGGCACAAGCTGCGCGAATCTAAGCCGGTGTCTTTGGAATTGCAATTATCCGAGGTCCTGCAAGGGTTACAAGGCACTCGCAAACCCATTCCCAGCCGGATGTCTTGGCTATCCAAGCCCCCCTCTCCCTCCACCAGTTCTGGGAAACAAGAACCCTCCCAATCCTCGATGGAGGATATCGGTTCTTTGTTACCGAGTGAGCAATTGGATATGACCTTGGATGATGATACCCTGAGTTAGAGTCTGGGTCATTAGTCAGAATCTGGCTAATGACTCGACGGCTAACCCTTGAGCATTCATGAGTATGAATGAACGCTCAAGTCTGTCAGGTTTGATGAGGGAATGACACAGAAAATTTCAGCACTTGGATTAGATATTGGTCGCAAACGGATTGGCGTCGCCGGTTGCGATGGAACAGGTTTAATTGCCACAGGAATTACCACCATTGAAGGGAAATCTTTTGCCGATACTCTCAGTCAACTTCAGGCGATTATTGAAGAACGCAGAGTCGAGGTGTTAGTCGTAGGGTTGCCTTATTCAATGGATGGTTCCATCGGCTTTCAAGCGCGCCAAGTTCAGAAATTCAGCAAACGTCTCTCGGCAGCCCTCAATTTACCCATCGAGTTTGTAGATGAGCGCCTCACTTCCTATTATGCCGAGCAAATGATGATTGAACAAAATGTTTCTCCCTCTCGTAACAAAGGATTAATTGACCGGAAAGCGGCGGCTTTGATTTTGCAACAATGGTTAGAGGACCGGCGCAAAACTATTAAGGCTGAAACTGGAGAACCACCCAAAAACAGTTAATCAAGTGGGGCGGTTGGGTCAGATAATTAGCCCGGATAAAATGGGTTTTAAAGGTCTCCGCGATAGGTTGACGCCCAACCGAAGAGTTTTCTTAAGCGTTGAGAAGGGTTGAATTTAAAAACGCTCGTTTCTCCTTCAGGACGAATGTAAAACGTGCCAAAATTCTTGAGAGAAACACTTTGTCCTTGTTTGAGAGATTCGTAGATTTCAACTAAGGTTGCCTCTAGTATTGCCTCGACAGCATCGGGGTCTTTCTGGACTCGTTGAGCTATTTTAACAATCAGTTCTTTTTTGTCAATCGACATTTTTGTAGATTTAGTTCAGGGGATAATCGGTTAAACTGAAAGAAAAATTAAAAGATTTATCGGCGATCGCCATCAGGAAATCGTCGATTAAAGCATCCTATCCCCTTTTTTTAACTCCTGTATGAAACGTTTATTTAAGCGTCTGTTGGATTGGTTGCCTACACTTCCCCTACAAGTTTGGGTTTTAATTTCCGGTCGGTTGTTGTCGGGAATTGGGAGTGGATTTACGTTGTTTTATGCCCCGATATTTTTCGTTAATGAGGTCGGATTAACTAAAACTGCCGTGGGGTTTGCTTTAGGCATTGGTTCGATCGCCGGAATTCTGGGGCGGATTATCAGTGGTTCCTGTCTGGATTCCCCGCATTGGGGCCGCAAACGGACCTTACTAGCAGCCGCGATTATTTCGGCGATCGCCTCTGCGGTATTAGCGGTTGCCAATGGCTTTAACATCCTCGTCTTAGGGAATATTCTCATGGGGTTTGGGATTGGCTTATATTGGCCCGCTACTGAGTCCGTGGTGGCGGATTTAACCAGTGGAGGACAACGCCATGAAGCCTACGCAATGGCCCGATTGGGAGATAGTTTGGGGTTACAAGTAGGGGTAATTTGGGGCGGTTTTTTGATTTCAGTAACCGGGGAATATCGGTTACTGTTTATCATTGATTCTGCTTCATTTGTACTATTTTTCGGATTGATTTGGATGGCGATTACAGAACCTCAGCGCCAGGGGGGTGCTTCTAAACCTCCCTTGCAAGGATGGATGAGTGCCTTGCGCGATCGCACCTTAATGGTGTATGCCTTGGTGAATATTATTTTTACCACCTATATCGCCCAAATTCAAACCACGTTACCGCTATATCTGAGTGATTTTGTGGAATCAGAAGACAGCGGCAGGGGATTTTCTGCTGGAACCATTGGGGGATTATTTACTTGGCATTTAGCCCTTTGTATCTTGATGCAATTGCCCGTTTCCCGAGTCTTCAAAGACTTGCGACATTCCAAAGTTTTGGCAATTTCTGGCATTTTATGGGCAGCCGGATTTATCTTTATTGGCATTACGGGAACGATTTCAAATTCACCTTTAGTCACCGCCACGATCGCCCTGGGTATTCTGGCGATCGCGATCGTGGTTTACAATCCCGCTGCCTCCTCTTTAGTGGCAGAAATGGCCCCGGCTTCTCTGCGGGGAGTCTATTTATCTCTGAACTCTCAATGTTGGGCGATCGGTTATTTTATCGGCCCTATTTTAGGGGGATGGGTGTTAGATTTACCCCGTCCCCTCTCGGATGGATTATGGCCTGGATTAGTCGTCAGTGTGGGGGTTGTGATCTGGATTTTACAAGTTCTTGACCGGATGTTGGTTCAGAGAAAACGGCTGAGTGAATCGCAAATTTGATGAATCCGGAAACGCCTGAAGGCGTTACTAAAACAAGAAAAATTATCATCTTTATTAGTTCTTAGTAACGCCTTCAGATGTTATTATTTTTTATCGCCGACGTTGTTGCAACTTACGATAAACCTCTCGTAAATCTACATTGTGTTTCGCTAAAGCAACCATTGAATGGTAGAATAAATCAGCGACTTCCCCGGCGATCGCATCGGCATCATCATCTTTACAAGCCATCACCACTTCGGCCGATTCTTCCCCAATCTTCTTGAGAATTTTATTATCCCCACCCGCGATTAATCTAGCCGTATAAGAATCTTCTGAGGGATTGTCCCGGCGATCGCAAATCACCGCAAATACCTGAGATAGCGTATCTGCCGGAGGCGCAGCAATTTGGCCCTCAACTTGATGAAAACAACTGCGTTCCCCCGTATGGCAGGCAATATCACCCACTTGTTCAATGCCGATTAATAGACAGTCACTATCGCAGTCATAGCGTAGCGATCGCACCTTTTGGAGATGTCCCGATGTTGCCCCTTTGTGCCACAATTCTTGACGCGATCGACTCCAATACCAGCATTCCCCAGTCTCCAGGGTTTTTTGCAACGATTCCGCATTCATCCAGGCCATCATCAACACGGTTCCATCCAGATAATCCTGGGCGATCGCCGGAACTAGACCCTGTTCATTATAGCGAATCCGATCCACCGGAATCGCCGTTTTACTGCTTACCATTTCAGTCTCCGACATAACAGTTATGTAAACTTAACATCTTTGATTTTCTGACTCCAAGCATCACCGTAATGCTGAACTTCTAAAAAATTTGCATTTTGCGGCGCAGGCTTGTAAACTCGAAAAGTTCGGGCAATGCCCAAAGTCGCTGCACTTTCCAAGGGTCCAAAAAAGCGCGAATCCTGGTCCAAAAAGTACGGTTGATTGGCCCATTGTTCCATTTGATGCCGATTCAGAAAAAAACAGCCCGAATGGGGATTTTCTGCCCGCTTAATGGTAATCGGTTGACCCAGAACTTTACCCGTTAGCACTAGATTATCACTAAAATAGTGAGCAAAATTATCTTGTTTGCCCGTTTTAAATTCTAACTCGGGGTCAATGTAAAATTTTTTAACTGGCTGTTTTTTCACCCGTTCAAAGCGATTGGGTTGTAGCACAGCATGATTGCCGATGTAACCCGTAAACCAGGATAATTTTTGAAAAAAATCCGGGTCACTTAAAATAATATCATCTTCTAAATAACAATAATAATCATAGCGGCCTAACTGTTGTTTTAATACCCCGTGACATTCAAACCCCAACAACATGGGATGACAAGCAAAAGACTGATGGGTATAGGAATCCGCAGTCACCGGCAATTGTTCCAGCAGATGTAACCCTTGAGTCGTGCAGATGATAATCGAGAGTTCTACAGAAGTTTCCCCATTTGCCGGGAGGGTATATAACTGCTGATTGTACTGAAAATAGAACTGCGATCGCTGATTATAAGTACCCTGTAACGATTCAATGCACTGAGTCAGGGCTTGAATCCTAGGCTGGGAGTCTGGGCTTAACGATGCATAACCGCCCCCTCCATTGGGATTGAAAACATGAGGAATGGTCACTAAAACCCGCATAGTCGCTGTCTGTAAAACTCTGTTAACACTGGGTAATCAGATTTCTGGGTAGGGAGGAGATCAAGGGGAGAAGAAAACGGATTTCATCGCCCCAATTGGGTGAAAAGCCGATAAAGATTGTGTCAATAAACCCAGTTTCTAACCGCTCTCTAGCGAGGTTAAATCCGTTGATCATAAAACCCCCAGCAAGAGGCTTGCACTACAAGACTATCAGCCTTGGAGCCCTTGTCAGAATGATTTAGACTCGCGTTAAGAGCGCACTAGCCCTCGGGACTGCGATCGGGGTAGGATTAAACATTATAACTTGGACGCTCCTCTTAAACACTTCCCACCCAAAAGCCGTATTCTAAACAAAGTCAACCGTTAAGCCTCTGGCAAAGGAGACCCCTTTGGTTACAACTACCTTCAATACCACAAAATCCGAAGAAATTTTCGCAGCCGCCCAAAAACTGATGCCCGGAGGGGTCAGTTCTCCCGTGCGTGCCTTCAAATCCGTAGGGGGACAACCCATCGTTTTTGATAGAGTCGAAGGCGCGTATGTTTGGGACGTAGACGGAAACCACTACATCGACTATGTGGGAACTTGGGGACCCGCCATCTGTGGACACGCGCATCCCGAAGTAATTGCGGCCCTCCATGATGCCTTAAATAAAGGGACTAGCTTTGGTGCACCCTGTTACCAAGAGAACGTCCTCGCTGAAATGGTGATTGATGCGGTTCCCTGCATCGAAATGGTGAGATTTGTCAACTCGGGAACCGAAGCTTGTATGGCGGTTTTACGCCTGATGCGTGCCTTCACCGGACGAGAGAAATTAATCAAATTTGAAGGCTGTTATCACGGGCACGCCGATATGTTCCTGGTGAAAGCGGGTTCCGGCGTTGCCACCTTGGGACTGCCCGACTCTCCCGGCGTTCCCAAATCCACCACCGCCAATACCCTCACCGCACCTTACAACGACTTAGAAGCGGTTAAAACCTTATTTGCGCAAAATCCTGGGGAGATTGCGGGGGTAATTTTAGAACCCGTTGTCGGCAATGCGGGATTTATTCCCCCCGATGCTGGATTCCTCGAAGGATTGCGGGTCCTCACTCAGGAACATGGTGCATTACTGGTGTTTGATGAAGTCATGACGGGATTCCGGATTGCATATGGTGGTGCCCAGGAAAAATTCGGCGTCACCCCTGACTTAACTACCTTGGGTAAAGTGATTGGCGGGGGATTACCCGTAGGGGCTTATGGTGGACGCCGCGACATCATGGAAATGGTGGCCCCCGCTGGTCCAATGTATCAAGCCGGGACCCTTTCAGGAAATCCGTTAGCCATGACGGCAGGAATTAAAACCCTAGAATTGCTCAACAAACCCGGAACTTACGAGTATCTGGACAAGGTTACCCAAAAGTTGAGCGAGGGACTGCTGAAAATTGCTAAAGAAACGGGCAATGAAGCTTGTGGCGGTCAAATTAGCGCGATGTTTGGCTTATTTTTCAATCCCGGACCTGTGCATAGTTATGAAGATGCCAAAAAATCCGACTTGAGCAAATTTGCCCGCTTCCATCGTGGAATGTTAGAACGGGGAGTTTATTTAGCGCCTTCTCAATTTGAAGCCGGATTTACCTCGTTGGCTCATACGGATGAAGATATTGATCGCACCTTGGCGATCGCCCATGAGGTCATGTCTAGTCTATAGCTAATCCCACCCAACCGGATTTTCTCTAGCCGTTGAGAATCAAGACAATCAGGATGAGTAAACGTCCTGATTGTCTTGATTCTCATTGTCTTTTTTTTGTGTTAATTTATAGCAAATTTCAATTTCCTGGACTGGAACACTAAAGATAACCATTACTCACTTAAAACAGCAAACTCCATGAAAACCCCACAACAGCCACGCCAATTCCGAGGCAGTTCGCTTTTTTGGTCTGCATTACTGACCCTCCCCATCGCCTTCACCCTGCCGGAATCTGCCTTGGGACAACCCGTGAATGAACAGGAACTCCAAAACATTCTCGAAACCCGACAGATTGCTCTCGATGCCTTAAATAACCGGGATTTTACCAGTATTCAACCCTATCTACATCCCGCTTTTACGATTACAACGGTAGATAACCAGGTGTTTCATACCGTCAGCGAATTTGAAACCTATTGGAATGAACAATTTAACGGACCGATTGAACGGCTGACCATGAGTTTGGAAGGAGAAACCATCCGAACTTTTTTATCTCCCCAAATAGAAGTCGCCTCGGGAGAAGCTCTCTCTACCTTTTATTTCCGAGATGGAAACGAGGAAACAATGCCCCTGCGCTGGACTGCGGTTCTCCAAAAAGTGCAGAATACCTGGACTATTCAATCCCTCCATTTTTCCGCTAATTTATTAGATAATCCCGTTTTAAACTACACTGAAAAACGAGGGAATTTGATGGCAGTTGGAACCTCAGTGGCGGGAGTTTTAGTGGGGGCTCTGTTGATGTTTGTACTCCGGCGGTAAAGGGCATTATTAACTCATTATACTCCTGACGTGGTTTAAGCTCCTCGTGACGCGCTTAAGCCACATCACAAGACACTCATTTAAGGGCGATTGACGCGGTATCTAGCGGTGGCGATAAACCCGACTAATCACACGTGAGTTTTTTACTTACACAACCCTAAGCAAGGCATTTTTTATTTCAAATATTCTAAAAATATGCTAGATTTATTAATTAAAAATGGCTTAATTTTTAATGGATTAGGTTCCCCTCCAGTTCGGGGAGAAATTGGAATTAAACAGGGTCAAATAGTCGCTATTTCCCCTCATCTTTCCCTAGAGGTGGCTCAAGTCGTTGATGCCTCGGGACTGTGGGTCACTCCTGGATTTATTGATATTCATACCCACTATGATTTAGAGCTAGAAATTGCCCCGGGATTGAGTGAATCGGTTCGGCATGGGGTTACCACTGTGGTGATTGGCAATTGTAGTTTATCCGTGGCGGTGGGGGAAGCGCCAATGTTGGCGGATATTTTTCAGCGGGTTGAAACTTTGTCCTATCGCTTGATTGCAAAATGGTTAAACCAGTCTATGTCTTGGCAAACTCCCGGGGAATATTTGCACCATTTACAACAGTTACCCCTCGGTCCTAATGTTGCCCCCATGTTAGGACATAGTGCGGTTCGTGCTCATGTGATGGGATTGGAACGGAGTCTAACGGTTGACCCCACAACAGCCGAACTTAACCAGATAGAACAAATCGCTGAATTGGCTTTAGAAAATGGATTTATTGGCATTTCTATTGATATGTTTCCCTGGCATCGCATGAGCGGAAAATGGCGGGGTTGTACCATTCCTTCCCAACACGCTAAACTTCCGGAATATGCTCGATTGGCTGCGCTATGTCGGCAACGGGACCGGGTATTTCAAGTCACCCCAAATTTACAGCGGTTGGCTTCTTTTTTAGATATTATTGCCCTGGGTTCTGGCATCGGTCAACCGCCTTTACGGTTGACGGTTCTCTCGGCATTAGATGCGGTGCATAATCGGCAGATGTGGCGGATATTTTCTCCCCTGTTATGGATTTGGAATCGCCTTTTGCGGGGGAATGTGCGCTTTCAAACTTTGACGGAACCGTTTACGATTTATTCTGATGGTCCGGTTACGCCTTTATTTGAGGAATTCTCCACGGGTGCACAATTGAATAGTTGTGATTCCAGACAGGAACGGCAGGAGTTATGGGCATCGGAAACCTTTAGAGATCAATTTCGGAAAGACTGGTTAAATGGGTGGCGCAAATCCTTTCACCGGGACTTGAATTTGATGGAAATTTTAAACTGTCCCGAACCGAGTTGGCAGGGGTTGAGTTTTGCGGCTGTTGCGGAAAAAATGCAGCGGGATCCGGTGGATTTGTTTATGGATTTGTTGCAGGGTTATGATACAGATTTACGCTGGGTGGCGACGGGTGCAAACGATCGCCTAGAACCTCGGTTAGCGATGATGAAACATCCGGATATTTTGCCTGGGTTTACCGATGCCGGTGCTCATGTTAGGAATTTGGGTTATTATGATGGGGCTTTATCGTTATTAAAACAAGCGGTAACGACCCATTTTATGACTCCAGAGGCAGCAATTCATCGGGTGACGGGAGAACCAGCGCAGTGGTTTCGCCTGGATGCGGGGGTGTTGAAAGTGGGGGCAAAAGCGGATTTGGTGTTATTGAATCCCCAGGGGTTGAATCAGGCGATCGCCCCTCAAGTGGAAATATTCGACCCGATTTTAGATGGGGAACCTCGGATGGTGAAGCGGGGTTCTGATGAAATTATTCACACTGTATATATCAAGGGGGTTCCGGTGGTGTCTCAGGGGCAAGTGAGTCCTCGTCTCGGTTCTGAACCCCTGGGAACAGTGTTGTTTCCGGTGGTGGAATGAGGGGAGGAATGGATTAGATGAAGGGGGATCAGGGAAAACAAGGGAAAGTGAGAGATAATCAGAGCGATCGCCTAGAGGATGTTCCCTTTACCGAGTATTGGGATATTTTTCTGCTTAAACATCAACATCCCATGAATGTGGCATTGCACGTTGTGGGGATTTTTATTTTTTATGGGTTACTCTTTGCCTCCTGGGGGTTTCAGAATGCATGGATCTTGTTGGGGTTACCCCTGACGCAGTTGACGGGATTAATGGGTCATTTTTGGTTTGAACGCAGTGAGATAGAACTCC
Source organism: Laspinema sp. D2d (assembly GCF_025370755.1). Lineage (GTDB taxonomy): Bacteria > Cyanobacteriota > Cyanobacteriia > Cyanobacteriales > Laspinemataceae > Laspinema. Next base: position 40,548 of record NZ_JAMXFC010000012.1, read on the forward strand.
GGGATGCTGTGTTTTCCTGGCGGGCGTCTTTCTGTTTGGGTCGAATGTTATGGCGCATTTTATTGGGTAAGTATAAAGAGGATGTACGACAACGGGTTGAACGGTTTGGGGACAGCTTTAGAAGGATAACGAGTTGATGTTTTAGGGTTAAGCGAGACTGGGGAGGGTGAGGGTAAAGAAAAAAGTAGTGCCGGTATTGAGGTGCGAGTCTAGCCAAATGCGTCCCCCATGTCCTTCTACAATTTTTTTGCACAGACTCATCCCAATGCCGGTACCGGGATATTTATTATAAGCATGAATACGTTTGAATATTTCAAACACTAGGGGATAATCTTCTTCGGCGATGCCAATGCCATTATCTTGAATTTTAAATTCAGCAAAATTATTAGGTTTAAGGGTGAGAGAAATATTAATTTGCGGAATCTCTTGGGGACGGCGAAACTTAATGGCATTACTGAGGATATTTTGAAAAAGCTGGATCAGTTGGGTGCGATCGCCAAGGACGATGGGGAGGGGTTCGTGGGTGATACAAGCGCCACTGCCGTTGATATCTTCTTGTAAATTGGCTAAGGCTTCGCCTAAGATGACTTCGCAATCAATGAGTTGTAGTTCTGCTTTACCGACTCGGACCCGGGAATAAGAAAGTAAATCCTGAATGAGTTGATTCATCCGCTGAGTGGCTTTAGAAATTTCACTCAGATAATGCTCTCCTTTTTCATCGAGTAAGCTATCATATTTCCATAATAACATATCGGCATAGCCCATAATTAATTGTAAGGGAGATTGCAAATCATGGGAAGCCACCCCGGCAAATTGCTCTAATTCAGCATTGGATCTTTGTAATTCCTCATTCAGGGTTTGTAACTCTTTATTTTTTTGGATGAGTTGGTGTTGCAGACGCTCGATAGTGAGTTGTTTATGGATGCGCGCCAGGACTTCTTCGGTTTGAAAGGGCTTGGTAATGTAGTCGGCCCCACCGGCACGAAAGGCTTTGACTTTGGCGGTAATATCATCCAGTGCACTGAGGAAAATTACCGGAACTTTGCAGGTGAGGGGGTCTGCCTGGAGGGATTCGCAGACTTCATACCCGTTTAAATCCGGCATCATGATATCTAATAAAATCAAATCCGGGACCACTTTTTGACAGGTGTCTAATGCCATTTTTCCATTTAACGCTTTGCGGATGTTATATCCTTTATTCAGGAGCATGGAGGACAGAACTCGTAAATTATCGGGTTGATCATCCACAATTAAAATAACCGGCTTATTAATATCTTCTGAAAAGGGAATCATAACTCCTCCGAGTAGGTTAAATGCATAATTTGATGGAATTGAAAATTTTCGGCTAACTTGCTTAATGCCTGACCGAGAGGCTCAAACTCGGGAGGCATTTCTTCGATTAATTCTAAAATCATGTCATCGCTGCATTGAGCAGCGGCGTCATAAATTTGCTCTAGCCATTGCGTTGGCATTTGGTCTAAATAAGATTTGAGTTGAGCCGGTGAGATATCATCAGCTTCAGTCGGTTGTTTTAACCGTTGCGAGGCTGGAATATCGGTGGTATAAATATAGCCTGCATTCAAATGGTATCCGATTTTTTCTAACAGTTCCTCTTTTTCTAAAGGTTTGCGTAGAAAGTCATCACATCCTGCTGCAAATACCGCCGATCGGTCCTCTTCAAAGACGCTGGCGGTAAGGGCTAAAATAGCGGGTTTCTGACTTCCGGCGGTGGCTTTAATTTGTTTGGTGGCTTCATAGCCATCCATGACGGGCATTCGGATATCCATTAAAATTAAATCAGGCTGCCACTCTAACCATTGCGCGATCGCCTCTTGTCCATTTTCAGCTTCACACACTTCAAATCCGATATTACCCAGGAGTTTGACCAGCAACAACCGACTTTCTAACATATCATCCACAACGAGGATACGTTTACTCGATTGATTCGGGGCTAAGGCAATCACTGAACCCTTAGATTGAGTCTGGGGAACATCACTAGGACTCACCTGTTCGATCTGAATTTCAAAGATAAAGTTACTGCCAACTCCTACCACGCTACTCACTTGAATATCACCCCCCATCATGCGTACAAATTGACGACTAATGGGTAACCCTAATCCCGTTCCTTGGCCGGATTTGCGTCCTGTTTCTGTTTGCCCAAAACTTTCAAAAATGAGGTTCATGTCTTCCAGTGCAATTCCTGCGCCGGTATCTTCGACTTCAAACTGGAGAAAGCAAGCACCGGAATTCCCCTGATTCACCGATTCAAACTCTCCACTGCTGCGATGAACGCGCAAGGTGATAGAACCCGTTTGGGTAAATTTAATGGCGTTCCCCAAAATGTTAATTAATACTTGCCGCAATTTGGCTTGATCGGCGCGGACGTACAGGGGAACATCTGGATCAATTTCGGTGAGCAATAGCAAATTTTTTTCATGGGCTTTAAACCGCAACATATCTTCTAAATCGCGCAGCATCTGCCCGAGATCAAAGGGTTCGGTTTTTAACGTTGTTCTCCCCGCTTCAATTTTAGACATTTCTAAAATGTCATTAATTAGTTCCAGTAAGTGAGAACCCGCACGATTGATAATTTCTATTTGTTGTTGGTGTTCCGGTTGGAGGGAAGGGTCTCCAGCCATCACCTGCGCAAAGCCGAGGATCGCATTGAGTGGGGTTCTCAATTCATGGCTCATATTGGCGAGAAATTCACTTTTGGCATGGTTAGCCATTTGTGCGGCGATCGCCGCTTGTTTGAGGGCTTCTTCGGCTTGTTTGCGATCGCTGATATCGCTGCCAATGCCTAGAAATCCAGTAATCTGACCCATCGCATCTTCTAAGGCGGTGATGGAAAGCCACACCGGGAAGCGAGAACGATCCTTGCGCAGGTAGGTCCATTCGCGGATATCCGGGACCCCCTGACGGGCTTTGGCAACGATCGCATCAAATCCGGGCGCTATGGGATAGCCGAGTTCCGTGGTTAAGCTGTTAGCACGTTCCTGAAGTTCCTCCCAGGTGTGGAGGATCACAACATTGGCTTGAGTGGTGACTTCTTGAGCCTTATAACCGAGTAATCGTTCCGCCGCCGCATTGAAGGTGAGAATTGTGCCTTGGGGGTCTGTGGCAATGATTGTATGATCGGCACTGTTGAGAATGGCGCGTTGCAGGCGGTTAGTTTCAATCAGTTTGGCTTGGGTTTGTTTAAGCTGGGTAATATTGCTGGCGGTGCCTGTAATCCCAATGATAAAATCGGCTTCATCCCGTAAGGGAATCGCATTGAGCATCATGTAAATCGGCATTCCCGATTGAGTAACATGAATCGTTTCATATTGAGAAATGTTTTGTTTTTCCAGGAGAATTTGGCGGAAAAATTCCTGGTCCTGACTCCAGCGACTCCGATGAATCAAATCCATAAAGGGTCGCCCGATCACCTCTGCCGGAGTATAGCCATAAATGTCTCGAACTGCCGCATTCACAAAGGTAATTTTTCCTTGGGTATCGAGAGTCCAAATTAAGTCTTGGGAGGTTTCAACCAAGTTGCGATATTTGCTTTCGCTGCTTTTTAGGGCAGTTTCTGTTAAAATTCGGGCGTTAATTTCTTGTTGAAGTTGCTGGTTTTGTTGGTTGAGTTTGGCCCGGGCTTGTTTTTCCCGTTTCAGAAAATTGGCTTGAGCGATCGCAATGCCCACTTGAGCCGCAATGGTTTCAATTAGTTCAATGTCTCCGCTACTCCAGTCCCGGGGGCGATCGCACTGATGCAAGACTAACGCCCCATTCGGGTTTCCTTTATAGGAGGTTCGCACTAACAGCATGGATTTGACCTCAAACTGAGGATATCCCGCCAAAAGAGGCTGAAATAAAGGATCGGTTTCTAGGTCATTAATAGCGACAGCGCGATCGCTTTGTAAAAATTTTTCGGTGTAGAGAGTTTGATCCAGGGGCAGTTCCAACTCCGAGTTCCATTGATACTCCTCAGCTACGGCAAAAGCAGCCACTTGCAAAGGGGGAGTTCGGGTTTCTAAGTAGGTATGAATTTCAGTGCAACTGACCCCAAAGGCATCTCTAATTTCTTGGGCGGCAGTATCCAGCAGTTTTTCGAGTTGTAATTCCGAGCGAATTTTTTCGGTGATGCCTCGGAGGAGTTCGCTCCGCACTAATTGGTTTTGTAACTGAATTTTGACCTGTTTGCGAGTGGTAATATCTAAAACAGTGCCAAAGAGTTGACTCGGTTTGCCATTAAGGTCGAGAATCACTTCTCCTTTCGCCTCTACATAGCGAATTTCTCCGTCAGTTCGCTGGATTCGCACCTCCATTTGATAGGAACTTCCTGTGATGATCGCCTGCTTTAACGTTTTAGAAACCTGGCTCCGGTCCTGGGGATGAATGGTTTTTAATATTTCGTTATAGCTGGGTTTAACTTGATATTTAATCCCCAAAACCCCAAACATTTCATCAGACAGGATTAAATGCCGGGTCAACCAGTTTAATTCCCAGTTACCGACTCCGGCTACTCGTTGGGCGGTGGCTAATGACCTTTGACTTTTTTGTAATGAAAGAATTAATCGATCTTTTTCCCGTTCCGCCGCATTCCGTTGCTGAATTTCCCAACTGAGTTGAAAGTTTCGCTCTCTTAATTCCTTCTCTAATTGTTGCAGTTTAACTTGATGCTCAACTCGGACTAAAACTTCGGCTTCCTGAAACGGTTTGGTAATATAATCGGATCCGCCCACGGCGAATCCTCTAACTTTATCAAACGGTTCATATAAAGCGCTGATAAAAATAATCGGAATATGGCGGGTTTCCTCTTGGGATTTAAGCTTTTTACACACTTCATATCCATTGATGTCCGGCATCATGATGTCGAGTAAAATGATGTCGGGAGTGTTGACATCCACGGCCTGAAGTGCTAATACGCCATTGGGTGCAGCGCGGACTTTATATCCATGACCCGACAGTAAATCCACTAACAGTTTTAAGTTAGCCACCGTGTCATCAACAACCAGGACTTCACCTTTATAAGACCGCTCTCCCTCTGTTTTCATTCGTGAATACCTCGCCGATACAATCAAGATGGAAAATGGGTGGAAACTCGAAATCCCGGGTCTAGGCAGTTGGAGAATTCTGGTAGGAATTTAGGGCGATCGCAGATATCCTGAATCGGCTCTGTCTCTTCTGTGTGAACGGAATCAGCTAGAGTAGGCCATCTTCAATCCACTGCTTCCCTAACTCCTTCTGGGGGTTTAAGACTCCTTTGCCTTCGGTCTTTCGGGTCACTCTAGGACCGATTTGATCAAGGTTAAGATTTGCTCAAACTCAAAATTTTGGGTCCAGTTCGTTAAGGTATTGGCAAAGGATTCATGGCGATCGCGAATGTCATCCAACAGGGTGTCCATTAATTCTACATCACAGGATTTCGTCGCTAGGTCAAAGGACTTTAACCAGTCCCGGGGAATATCACGCCAATCGCTTTCGGTTAGAGGGACCGGGGCAACCGGGACGGTTTGCACCAAGGATACGGCGGGGTCTTCATAGAGAAAGCGGACCCCTAACTGTTGAGACAAACAGTCAAACAGTTCTGTATCCCGAAACGGTTTGCGGATAAATCCATCAAATCCATAAGAAAGCCCAACGGCACTTTCTTGCTCAATATAACTGGCGGTTAAAGCCACGATCGCCGTTCCTTGACCTTTGATCGACCTTTTAATCTGTTGAGTAGCCTCATAGCCATCCATGACCGGCATTCTTAAATCCATAAAAATTAAATGCGGTTCCCATTCTTCCCAAAGCTTAACCGCTTCTTGACCATTGCTACTCTCTAGGAGGTCAAATCCCAAAGGTTTGAGGCATTTAATCACAAAAGTGCGATTATCCGGGCGATCGTCGGCGATTAAAATTCGGTATTGGGTTTGGTTCGGTTCTAGGGCCACGGCGCGGCGTTGCGGGACTGTCGGTTTAGGCTCCATCTCCGCTGCTACTGTCACGGGGATTTCAAAGCTAAAGGTACTCCCTTCCCCAAGCTGCGATCGCACCTGAATCGATCCCCCCATCAACTCCACAAACTTGCGAGAAATGGACAATCCTAAGCCCGTTCCCTCGCGGGCTTCCAGTCCCGTACTCGTTTGCACAAAGGCTTGAAACAGATGGGTGAGTTCGTCCGGGGCGATCCCAGGTCCCGTATCCGACACTTCGCACCGCAGATTCAAGGGTTGAGGTTCCCGGGAATCCGGATCGGAGACACTGGAGGAACCGTCCCAAGATACCCCCCGCAGGGTGACTGAGATCCGGCCTCTGTGAGTAAATTTAATCGCATTCCCAATCAGATTAATCAGGACTTGCCGCAATTTAATCTCATCGGTGCGGATATATATCGGGACCTCCGGGGACTGTTCTACAACGAACTCCAATCCTTTGCTATAAGCTTTGAGCCTAAACATAGATTGTAAATCTTCTAGGAGGTCAGAAACCTTAAAATTAGTGGGGGAAAGGGTCGTCCTTCCGGCCTCAATTTTTGCCAAATCCAAAATATCATTAATTAACGTGAGCAAATGCTCTCCACTGCGATGAATAATCGCGACATTTTCTTTGGCATCCTGGGATAACGAGGGATTGGAGAGGAGCAATTGGGCAAACCCGAGAATGGCATTAAGGGGCGATCGCAATTCATGACTCATATTCGCCAGGAAGGCACTTTTAGCTTGATTGGCCGCATCCGCCGCTTCTCGGGCTTTTTCCACCTGTTGATAGAGTTCCGCTTGGTTGATGGCGATCGCCAGTTGATTGGCAATGGCGAGGAGCAATTCCATCTCCGAACTATCCCAGGGCGATTCCCTTAAATTCCGCGCCAAACATAAGGCTCCCCAGACCCCCGTCCCCATTTGTAAGGGCAACATCAACCAGTGCCCCGCAAAAGTGCCGATCAACTCCACCCGGGGATCATCCGCATGGGGTATCCAACCGGATAAAATCACGGGTTGCAAGCGTTTAATTTCCTCAGTAATGGGGTTGCCGACATCGGGAATATCCAGGTCCAGGGTACTTTCCAGGGTATCAAAGGGACGATATTCCGCCACATTGCGCCACAACCCTTCTTCGGGGAAATATTGCAGAATTTTCACCATATCCGCCCCTAATAGCCGTCCGCTTTCATGGGCGGCACTAAATGAAATGGTCGTCAACTCCAAAGAATTGCGAATACTTTGTACAAATTGCCGCAAGACTTGCTCTCGCTGCATCTGCGATCGCAGGATTTGTTCTGCCTGCTTCTGAAGGCTCACATCCTGGATTTGGGCGATAAAATGTAATGGGTCCCCTTCCGCCGTGCGCACCAATGAACCTGTGAGCAGGACCCAGATAGAATGCCCCTGTTTGTGAATGTAACGTTTTTCTAATTGATAAGACGTGATTTCACCCCGCATCAGTTGGGTGGCATAGTTCAAGTCCAGATCTAAATCTTCGGGATGGGTAATGGTTTGAAAGTCCAGGGTTAACAGTTCATCATGGGAATAGCCGATAATGTCGCACACAGCGCGATTCACTTTCAACCATCGGCCATCGAGTCCGACGATCGCCATGCCAATCCCGGCATAGTCAAAGGCGGTGCGGAATCGTTCTTCACTTTCACTCAGGGCCAGGACGGTGCGCTTGGGTTCCGTAATATCGAGGACCGTTCCCCGCAGATAGATTACCCTTCCCCGGTCGTCTCGAACCGCTTCCCCGCGCGCTTCTAAGTAGCGGCAAATGCGATCGCCCTCGATAATCCGCAGGTCCATTTTATAGGACCGGCCCTCAACTATGGCCCGATTCAGATTCTCTTGCAGTTGCACGCGATCCTCGGGATGAATCGTATTAAAATGCGCCGGATAGGCCGATTCGGGGGCCGCTGGATTGACCCCAAACATCTGAAACCATTCCTCCGATGCGGTGAGTTGTTCCCGGTTCAGGTCCAGTTCCCAACTGCCAATATGGGCGATCCGTTGCGCTTCTCGCAATGCCGCCTCACTCTGGCGCAGTTTGGCTTCAATCTGTTGGCGATCGGTAATATCATGGACCGTGCCGACCCACTTTACCAATCTGCCTTCTCCATCAAAAACGGGTTCCCCCCGCACTTCTATTTCCCGAAATTCCCCACTCGGGCGCTGAATCTGCTGCTTTAGTTCCCAGGGTTCACCGGCCCTCAATTTGTCTTGAATCTCCCGCTGTTCTAACCAGGGAGTCTCGGGATGAATCCGGGGGTGAATCAGTTCCAGGGCGGGTGGGGTTGGAGTCGGTTCTAATCCATAAATCCGATAGAGTTCTTCAGACCATAGGGTGCTTTGATTCACCGCATCAAATTCCCAACTGCCGATATGGGCAATCTCCTGGGCTTTGGCTAAATTGGCTTCACTGTGGCGAAGTTTCTCTTGCCCTTCTCGGGATTCGGTGATATCTCGGGCGGTGGCATAAATCAGCTCACCGATGGGCATAGAACGCCATTCTAACCACCGATATGAACCATTTTTATGGCGATAGCGATTAATGACATTGATAACCTCTCGGCCATCAATTAAGTCTCCCATCGCGTTCACTGTCCGATCAAAATCATCGGGATGAACCAAGTCATAAATTTTAAACTGTCTCCCTTCTAGTTCAGCAATGGTGTATCCCAGGGTTCTTTCCCAACCCAAACTCGCCCTGCGGTAGTAGCCATCAATGTCCCCAATGCAGAGTAAATCCAAAGACATCGTAAAGAAGCGATCGATTTCTTCCGTTTTTTCCTGGAGGTTGAGTTCCAGTTGTTTTCTTAGGGTAATATTTTGAATTTGCTTGATGGCATAAAGGGGCTGGTTATCACTGTCCCGCACCAGGGAAACGCTCAACAATCCCCAGATGATTTTGCCATTTTTATGCTGGTAGCGTTTTTCCAGATGGTAATAGGAAATTTCCCCTTGGATCAGTTCCTCTAGGTGACTCAAGTCACTTTCTAGGTCCTCGACATAGGTAATATCTTGAATGGTGCGGGCTAATAGTTCCGATTTGGAATAGCCTAACATCTGACAAACAGCGGGATTGACATCTACTAACTGCCCATCGGGAGCGACTAAACACATTCCCACGGCGGCACTTTCAAAGGATTTTTTAAACCGTTCTTCGCTTTCGCGTAAGGCTTCAGTTCGTTCCGCAACTTGCACTTCTAAGGTGTGGTTGTAGTCGGTTCTGAGTTTTTCAGCTTGTTTGCGATCGCTGATATCCGTAAAGGCATTAATCGCATAAATAACCTGCCCGCTTTCATCAAAAATCGGGGTGGAATACACCTGTAGCGGAATCCTCTGCCCTGCCCGTTCAATTTCTAAATCTTCGGCCATCACCGCTTCCCCTTGCAGCGCCAGGATGCCCGGGAGTTGGGCTTGGGGATACAGGCAATTAGTCCCGGCTTGATAAATTTGATATAAGCTGGAGACTTGTTCTAGGGAAAGTTGCGGGGCAATGGGACCGAGCAAATCTTGTCCCGCCTGATTCATATAATGATATTTTCCCGTAGGATCTAAAGCGGAAATACCAATAGGGAGGGCTTCTAAAAATTGGTTGAATTTGCTTTCACTTTGGCGCAGGGAGGTATAAAGTTTGGCATTTTCTAAAGAGATGGCCGCCTGGACGGATAAAAATTTTAAAACTTCTAGGCGATCGCTAGGAAAGGCTCCCGAAATGAGATTATTCTCTAAATAGATAATCCCACTGAGTTTAGTCCGGTCCAAAATGGGCATACAGAGGATGGATTTCGGCTGCTGGGCGCGAATATAGCGATCGCCTCGAAATGGCCCCTCAGATGTAGCATTGTTCAGGGCCACGGTCTCCCGAGTCCGAATCACATAGCGGACGATCGCCCCTGATAGGAGGTCCTGATCCCCGGTGCCATCTACGACCGCATTCAACGGGATTCGCGGTTGAGTCGTCACCTGATTTTCATCAATAGCCGCTTGAATCATCCATTCCCCGTTTTCTTCTCCAATTAAATAGCCGATTTGTGCCCCGGCATTTTCAATCAGAATTTTCATTAATGCCCCTAGCAGCTTTTCGATTTCTATCTCCCGCGTTAGGGCTGCGGAGGATTTTAAAACACTCCCTAAATCCAACACCACTTCGGGTTTACTGCTGGTTGAATTAATGGTATTTGACTGAGTTTCAGTCAGATTTTGCACCCCCTTTTGCTTGTCGGGTTTGTCTAACCACTGGTGATATTTTGCGCTTAATTGTTGGAGTTTTGCCCCAGCTTGCCATTGTTGATACAGGACATAAGCCTGCGTGATGTAAAGTTCAGCAATTTGGATCATTCCCTGGTGATGATAAAACTCACCGGCTAACTCATAAGCCAAGGCTACTTCCTGGAGAAAATGATGCTCCCTAGCCCCCACAATAGCGCGCTCATATAATTCTGCTGCTTGCCAATTTTGACCGAGAACCCGGGCCTTTTCTGCGGCGACTAAATCATATTTATGTTGATAGGTCATCGGTCCAGAGTGTGTCCAGTTTTGCAGGCGATTTTGATGGATTTCGACTCGTTGAAGGACGTCCTGTTGCTCTGACTCTTCCAGAGAGGGATATAATGCTAATCGAGCGAGGGAATCATAAAAGGGCAGTTGACCCAAGGGCATCAAGGAGGCGATCGCGGCTTCATAATGGGCGGCGATCGTCAGACTCTCCACCGCTTTTTGCCCCTCTGTTAAATAATAACTGAGTATTCCTTGGGCCAGATGGAAGCAAAATAAAGAAGTATCGCTATTATTTTGGCTTAAAATGAGCAGGTCTTGGGTCTGATCAAACGCTTCCCCATTTAACTGCCCCACTTCGAGGGCATTTCCCCGCAGATTTAACGCCAACTGCAACCAAATTTTAGTATAGTACCGTTGAATATCCTGCTGATTTTTTTCAATAACTTGCAAAGAGTCTTGATGCTTTTTGATAACTTTCTCTAAGGGTTCCCCACTCAGCAAGGAATAACAACTATATTGCATGGTGGCATAACAGGTATATTCTAAATCTCCCGTTTCCAACCCCAGACGTACCGTGGCCCTTAAACCGGCGATCGCCTCCGGGAGGGGTTCTTTCCAATGTCGGATAAATCCATTAAAAATATGATGGACTTTACAGCGACTTTCTGCACTTTCAAACTCCTCTAACAATTCTAACGCTAATTGCCCTAACTGATACCCTCGTTCTATTTCCCCTGCACCACAAAGATTAAATCCATAATAGGCATAAGCAAAAGCAGCTAAGGGCGATTTTCCATATTCCAAGGAGAGTTTGACCATCGTTAAGGCCATTCTCGGCACCCATTCTGGAGTGACAATAATCGCCGTCCCCCAAACGCTCATTAAAATCTGCATGGCGGCTATTTTATCCGGTTCCTCCATCAAAGGAAGATGGGATAATTCGGTAATATCCCACTGGATCGGGGCTAATTCAGCCAGGGAAACCCCCAACATTTCCAAAACCATTAAACTGGTATCAACCGCTTTTTGAAGCTGGTTGATGGCACTATACAATTGAATCAGAATCTGATAAACCTTGACCCGTTCTAGGAGGGTTCGGCCCTGGTTGAGCACCACTGCTGCTAGGGCTTCTACTTCAGGATAATGGGTCATTAAATATTCCGCTTCTACGGCTTCCAGATGAAGCTGGAGGGTGAGGTCATAATGGGTCTGCCAACTCTGGGAGGGTAAGAGACTCAAACCGGCGTTGAAATACTGCGCTGCCAGACTATAAGCACTGGCTAATTTGGCTTTTCTACCCGCCCATAAATTAAGGTAAGCCAGGTCGAGTTTCTCCGGTGTTTCTGTCATCAACCTACTTCCTTGGTTGAGGTGATTAACCCTAATAAATAGCGTTTCGGCCAGCCAAGTGGAGGGGTCCTGGGGGGATTGGGTTGCGGAAGGGGTGCTATCCCGAAGCAAGCGACCAATTTCTAAGTGTTTTTCCGGTCGTTGGGCTTCGGGAATTAAAGCGTAGGCAGCTTGTTGAACTCGGTCATGCAAAAATTTAAACTTAATTTTTCCGGTGTCAATTTCGGGCAGTAACCGCAATAGTTTATAATTTTCACTTAAGGGAATCACGAATCCACTTTGGAGGGCGGGAAATAACTGGGTAAATACTTCTTCAGGTTGAGCGCGCGCAATCTGGCTTAAAGTCTCTAAATCAAAGGGACTGCCAATGCAAGCGGCAAGCTGTAAAAGGATTTGGGTTTCAGGGCTAAATTTGACCAGTTGACTCGCCATTAAAATGACGACATTATCGGTAATCTCGCGGGCTTCAATTTCCGCCAAATTCCAGTCCCAATTTTGGCGATCGCTACTTAAATAAATTAACCCTTCCTGATAGAGGGAATTCAAAAATTCCAGGGTAAAAAAGGCATTACCTGCGGTTTTTGAATAGACTAAATTGGCTAAAGGTTGCACCAAGGCGTGAGGGGAATGCAGGGTAGCGGCCATTAAGTCTGCCACATCAGAAGCCGTCAGATTGTCCAGGGTAATCGTGATTAAGTTGGGGAATTCGGTTTCCAGATGTGCCTTTGTCATCATCAAGGGATGGGTCCCATCTACTTCGTTATCCCGATAGGCCCCAATCACTAACAAAAATTCCAACTCGCGATCGCTTAAAATGGCCTCCAACAGGGTTAAGGATGCCAGATCCGACCACTGGAGGTCATCGAGAAAAATGACCAGGGGATGTTCGCGATCGCACAGGGCTTTTAAAAAGTTTTGAACCACCCAATGGAGACGATTTTGGGCTTCTTGTCCCCCCAAATCTGCTACGGGAGGTTGAGGGCCGATAATCTTTTCTAAATTCGGAATCAACTCAATTAAAACCTGCCCACTATTACCGAGGGCGGCTACAATGCGACTACGCCATTCATGAAAAACTGCCTCGGGTTCCCCTAAGATAAAATTACAAAATTCATTAAAGGCTTGTCCTAGCCCTAAATAAGGAATATTTCTTTGGTATTGGTCAAATTTTCCGGCAATAAAGTTACCCCGTTTAGCGGCGATCGGTTTATGGACTTCTCGGACTAAAGCGGATTTACCCACCCCGGCATATCCTGCTACAAAAATCAGGTCCAGATTTCCCTCAGCGGTGCGATCAAATGCCGTTAATAAGGTCTGAATTTGAGCCTCGCGTCCATACAACTGTTGGGGTAATTGAAAGCGGTCCGAACGGTCTTGCTGTCCCAAATTCAAGGGTTTGATAGTGTTTGCGGTCTGAAGCTGGCGCAAACATTCTTCTAAATCTGCCTTCAATCCCCATCCTGATTGATAGCGTTCTTCGGCATTTTTAGCCATTAATTTGGCAACTAAGTTACACAGGGTCTCTGGAATTTGGGGTTGAACAGTTTGCAGCGCGATCGGGGGTTTGGCAATATGACTATGGACCCATTCCATCGGGTCCTGACTCTGAAAGGGTAAGGTTCCGCTTAAGAGATTGTAAAAGGTTACCCCGAGGGAATAGAAATCCGTCCGATAGTCAATGCAGCGATTCATCCGCCCGGTTTGTTCCGGGGACATATAGGATAAAGTGCCTTCGAGACGGTTGGCATTTTGAAAAGTCGGATTTTCATGGGATAACACGGCTGAAATCCCAAAATCAATAATTTTTACGGTTCCCGTCTCGGGATTTAAGACAATGTTACTGGGGTTAATGTCTTTGTGAATGATATTTTGTTGGTGAATTTGTGAGAGAATCTCGGTGATGGCAATGGCTAAGTTTAAAAACTCTCGCAGTTCGAGTTTTCCGGCAATTTTTAATCGGCTTAAGGATTCAGCCCCAAAATCTTCGAGGAGGAAAAAGGGACTGGTCCCCTCATTGCTGAACCCATAGACTCGCGGAATTCCAGATAAATTGAGCGATCGCGTCACTTCATATTCGCGCCAAAACCACCCCAAGCGTTCGGGAGAGGAATAGGCTTTCTTGAGCATTTTCACAATGACTGCTTGTCCCGAAGCTTGAAAATAGCCCCGATAGACTTCAGAATTACTACTTTCGTAAAGTTTTTGGGTTAAAGAAATATCCGAAAGGGTAATCATTAGACCTCTATTTCCAGCAAAAAACGTTGATTGAGTTCTGGGCAAATTCCACCGGCGATCGCTTGGAGGGTCGCAGTACAGTAGGGGGAAGACCCGAGGGTTTCTTGACCCCTTCCCCAGTCCTTAAACTTCCTAAAAAATCTCGGATTGATCCCCGGTTTCCCCCCCTTTGATCCCCCTGCCGTCGTCTTGAAAAAAGGGGGACGGGAGGGCGATCAAACCTGGAATGAAAGCAAGAGGTCTATTCTGACTTAAGAGAGGGCGAGGGTTAAACCCCGTTTCTGGAGTAGGAAATCTAAATACTGTACTGAAACAGCGATTTGGGCGATCGCACTAAGCTAATCTGTTTCCTCCCCCGAGGATTAACTCGGAGTTAGGGGCGTTTGATTTCAATCCACCGTGAAGCCTTTTTCTGAAACAGGACTGACCCATCTACTGAAGTAGATACATGAAGGTGCGTTTCATGTCCTACCCCACCGACGGGTGATCTGCCGATGAAAAGCCTCACTCCTGTCCTGAGTCAGCCTGCACAAGTTTTAGGGGAACTCTCCCCCCATTCATTCAGGTAACCGGATGAATCGAGAGGATAGAAACCCGGTGGAAAATCAGACAACGGTCCCCAAGGATAAATTCCGCACCTCTCCAGGAAAATAAAGCTTCCTGTTTCTAGGTGGGGCGATCGCAGTTGTCGCTATTATTATGTCCCCGAGGGCATGGGGTATAACGATGTCGGCAACTGCTTCCCTGAATTGAGTGATTAGTTAGCAACGGAATTGGCTTAGAAATCAGCACCGATTGGGCTGGATATCTTGTTCTTGACAGAGGAAGATTTTAAACGTATAATTTCCAATCGGTCATAAGTTACATTGGGTCTCCTCAGAGAGACAAAAGGTAATATAGCTATTTTAATTATAAACCCGAGCGTTCCTTCGTGAATACCCGAAGTTAGACAAGGGGATTTCCCCTAACGAGCAAACGAGCTCCTACAAAACGCTGGAGGTCCTGTTTGTAGAGAAATGACCCTCTGAAGTGGGTCAAGATGGGGTCAGAACCGGGGCGTTTTAGCCGGTCCCGATTCTCTAACGGAGGGAATCATTATAGGGGGGTTATGAATACCTCACGAGCGTATCCAGAGAATATAAAGAACTGATAAAGACCCCCCGAGGAACTCAGGGGAAGAACATATCCTTGCGCCGGTTATTCCCAGCCTAGTAAGGTGGCAATGGTCTGGGATAGGGTCAGGGAATTGAAGGGTTTAGAAATAGCACCGGCGACTTTTAACTGATTTAGCTGATGCTGGGTAAACCAAAGGGCTTTGGCAGTCAATAAAATGACGGGAATTGACTCGGACTGGGGGTTTCTTTTGAGGCGATCGAGAAAAGCAAAGCCATCCATTCCCGGCATAGAAATATCCAGAATGATCGCATCCGGTTGCTCCGTGGCCGCCAGCTTTAACCCGTCTTGAGCGGAGGGCGCTAATAAAACCCGCCATCCCCCGAGGTCTTCTAAGCAAATTTGCACCACTTCTCGAACGGTAATTTCATCATCAACCACTAAGATTAGTTTCTCATTCATAGCCACCTCTAAGCCCAATAAACATTAGGAAAATGGCAATCAACTGGGTTACACTTGGAGACGCGGGGCTAGAGTTTCCAATTTGATGCGATCGGAGAAAATCCTTCCAATTTTTCCGATTCTTTTCTGTTCACGGTGTTCCCCCTGAAACACTTTTTTGGGGTAGTTTATCTTAACCTGAATGTAGTCTAGGGAAGGGGCTAGAATGCCTTTCCCCTTCAAGAAAGGATTCTCTATGATCTGGGAGAATTTGTCAATCACTGAATTTTATCAACAAAGGCCGGTAGGGCGATCGCTAACCTGGTGTTTCATCCGGATTTGGCCTGTAAACGTCATGATTTGAAGACAAAACCCGGGTTCCCTAGCGGAAACGGGCGATCGCCTCTGTGCAAGATTCATCACGGCTTGAGCGGCTCACTATCACGGTTTTAAATCACACAGTTAAGGGAAATTTATCAATCTTTTCTCAACTGGGAGGATCCGGGAGGGTAAAGTAAAAGGTACTCCCCTCCCCGAGGGTACTTTCGACCCAGATGCGGCCTCCATGTTGATGGACGATGCGCTTACAAATGGTCAATCCTAAGCCGGTTCCTCCTTTTTGCCGGGAGTCGGATGCATCGACCTGTTGGAAGGGGTTAAAAATCATCTCTAGTTTATCCGGTGGAATGCCTCGCCCGGAATCGCGGACGGCGAAGAGAACCCCTTGCCATTGGGATTGAACGGTGAGGGTAATGATACTTTGAGGGGGAGAAAATTTAATTGCATTACTCAGCAAATTGGTCAAAACCTGCTGTAGGGCATCGGGAGAGGCCCAGACTGTGGCGGTTCCGGGGGGTAAGGAGAAGCGGACTCCTTCCTTGTCGCCGATCGCCTGAACCCCTTCTACAGCTTGGGCGATCGCATTGGCTGCATCACATCGTTCCTTGACTAATTCCAGACGACCGGACTCCAGACGTTCTAAATCTAGTATATCATTCACCAGACGTACCAAGCGATCGCTGTCAGTGAGGGCAATTTCTAGCATTCGCTGGACTCGTTCGGGCTTATTTTGATACATTCCACTGGCGAGAAGTCCGATCGCCCCGCGAATGGAAGTGAGGGGCGTGCGGATTTCGTGAGAAACAATGGAGATAAATTCATTTTTCATCCGCTCAATTTGACGGCGATCGCTAATATCCCGGGCGATCGTGGAAATCCCGATAATCTTCCCCCGGCCATCTTTCACCGGAGAGATGGTCAAGGCGACATGAATCGGCGTATCATTCTTCCGCATCCGCACGGTTTCAAACTGTTGCACGGATTCACCTTGGGCAATTTTGTCCAGCAGATTGGTTTCCTCCGAGTGGCGATCGCTCGGTACAATCAGGGTCAAGATGGACTGCCCGATCGCCTCGGCGGGAGAGTACCCGAATAACTTATAGGCACTGGCATTCCAACTCACTACGGTCCCATCCAGGGTTTTGCTCAAAATTGCATCTTCAGAATCCTCCACGATCGCTGCCAGTTGGGATAAAGCCGCTTCTGTGCGTTTGCGATCGCTCACATCGCGCAAAATTGCGGTAAAAATTTGTTCCCCATCAATCTCCAGCTTAGAAATGGAAGCTTCGGCTGGAAACTCGGTCCCATCGGCACGACGGGCGGTAATTTCCGTGCGTTCTCCCATCGCTTGTGTACGCCCCACGGTTTTGCCAAAATTCTCAACTTGGAGACGGTGATACAGCACAAAACGACTCGGCATCAGCAGGTCCAAGGGTTGACCCAAAACCTCGGCGGCATCATAGCCAAAAATGCGTTCTGCACCTTGATTAAACAACGTAATCTTTTGATTGCCATCCACGGAAATGATCCCATCGCGGGCAATTTCCACTAACCCCGCTAATCGCGCTTGAGACGCTTGAATCGCTCGTTCGGCAGTTTTGCGATCGGTGATATCCATTGCTAATCCCGCCACTCTCACTAATTTTCCGGTTTGATCCCGAATGGGAAAGGCGCGAGAGTGAATCCAGCGTAAGGAACCATCGGGAAGCACAATCCGATATTCTTGATCATATTCCCCGTTAAAATATTTTCGCTTCACCCCCTGTTCCACTCGGGGACGGTCTTCGGGATGAAGGGCATCCAGCCAGTCGTTCGGGTTCTGATACAGGGTTTCACAACGGCGACCCCAAATCTTTTCATAAGCCGGACTAATATAAATGAGTTGGTCATGAATCACGTCCGCACTCCAGAATACATCTCGAATATTTTCCGCCAACTGCCGGAACCGAGACTCACTTTCGCGCAGGTCGGCTTCCGCTTGCTGGCGACGGGTAATATTGTTGTTAATTTCTAGCACTTGTAGCGGTTGCTGAAATTCATCATACTGCAAGACCCAGCGGGAAGCGACGATCAAGGGAGTGCCGTGAGGTGGGGTATGGGTAATTTCCCCTTCCCAGTATCCCACGCGCAGGAGTTCGGCTTCGATTTCAGGGAGGGATTGGGGAAATTGGGAGGCGAGGAGTTGGTGATACATTTGCCCGATCGCCTCGGATTTGCTGATTCCATACATTCGTTCTGCACCCCGGTTCCAGAAGGTAATGTATCCCTTGAGGTCTCGGGTGAGAATGGTATCATGAGCTAAATCTAACAACTGGGCTTGTTGTTGCAGGAGTTGCTCGGTCTGCTGACGTTCCCGGAGTTCCTGTTGCAGGCGATCGGTGAGGGCACTCAGTTGGGCGGTCCGTTCCCCGACTCGGGTTTCGAGTTCCCCATTGGTTTGTTGCAGAAGGGCTTCAGTTTGTTTGCGATCGGTGATATCCGTTGCCATACTAATGGCAACTTGCCGCCCATCCCCCAGGGTTCCCAGGGAGGCACAGGTAAACTGCCAGGTTCGATGTTGGCCGGTTTTGGTGGTGATGGTGTATTCTGCGGTGCAGATGCCTGGGTGCAAATCATAGAGCTTGGCAATGGCAGTTTGCACGTCCTGGGAGCAGTTAGGATGGGCTTGTAGAGTCCAGTGGGCGATGGTGGGAATGTCTTGATGACTGTATCCAGTGAGATCGGTCCAGACTTTGTTAATTTGGATGATTTCCCCATTTTGGGTATGGATCATCAGGGGAAGGGGTGCGAGATTGAGAATGTTGCGAACCTGATCTTGATCCGCCGAGAGGGCAATGGAGACCCGGGATTCCTCCGGGGCGAGGGGCTTCCCCCGCAGGCGATCGCATTCCTGGCGAAGTTCTTCCAGTTCGGCAATCAGTTGTCCTTGGCTTTTATCCCAGTCGGAAATGCCGTTCATGGCTGGTTTTCCTTTGTTTTGTGTTTGAGGGCTTCCAGTTGTTGCCGAAAGCGATCGCGTTCGATCCGGCTGGTAATGCGCGTGACTAATTCGGGCCCCACAATGGGTTTACCAATAAAATCATCGGCCCCAACGGCGAAGACTTGGCGCAGGGATTGAGCATCAGTATGAGCGGTGACAACTAAAATCGGCAGATCTCCCCAGTTGGGGTCTTGTCGCACGACTTGACAGAGGTCAATTCCATTAAATTTTGGCATTTCTAAATCCAAAATCAGCAGATGGGGACCGACTGCGGTTAAAATCTCCCAAAATTTTTCGGGATTGTCTAGGGTGGTGACTTCCAGTCCCCAGGGTTGCAGGAGTTCTTTCATGACGGCAAGGGCCGCTGGGTCGTCATCCACGATTAAAACTTTGGCTTCTGGGGTTGCTTTGGGCGGCAGGACTTGGGCGATCGCTTTTAAAATTTGGTCGCTGGTGGCGGGTTTGAGCAAAAATCCCCGTCCTCCGCAGCGAGAGACGGCAACGCGATCGGCTAGGTTATCCAGGGCGGTAAAGACGAGAATCGGCAGGGTGGGAAATTGGTGGGCGACTTCCTGCAACCATCGCAGTCCCGCTTTTTCCCCGGGGGAAGTGCTGGTTTCAGGACAGGCGATATCCAAGAGAATTAGGTCCGGGGTGGTCCGGGCGATCGCTTTTCGCCCTGCGGTGAGGGTGAGGGCGCTTTCTACCCTCATTCCCAGGTTCGCCGCTTGGGCGTTGAGGGCGGTGGCGATCGCGCGATCAGCGTCAACCACTAGCAGGGTCTGCGCTTTGGCTGGAGAGGGGAGTTCTAGGCTGCTTTCCGTGGGGGGTTTGGTCAGTTCTTCCCTTAACCCTCGGGTCCATTCCTCCAACTGCTGGGTTTCGGCAGGACCTAGGGGGGTGGGTGACATCAGTAGGTATTCAATTTTCCGAGCGAGGTTGGAGCCTTCTAAATAGCCGAAAGGACCCAAGGACCCGGCGAGTTTATGGGCTTCCTGGATGGCTTGTTCTTGGAGTTCGTCGGTGAGTTCTCCCCCAGCGAGGGCGTTATAAGCTTGCCGCAACAGGGCAATTTGTTGGTTTAATCGGGGTCGATATTTTTCCAGAATCTGGGCAATGGAGGCGATCGCTTCTAATTGTTTGCCCGGGGTGGGAGTCTTCTGCTTAGGGGCTGTTTCAACTTCCGGGGGTTCGGGATTGGACTCCGTGGCGGGTTTGAGTCGATACCCGAGTCCATACACGGTTTCAATGGGGTCTTTGTCAATGCCGATGGCTTTGAATTTCTGCCGCAGGTCTTTAATATGAACGGTAACGGCATTTTCTGTGGGGGAATCATCAAAGGACCACAGGCGATCGATAATCGCACTGCGACTAAACACCCGTTGCGGATTTCTCAAAAATAGTTCCAAAAGTTTATATTCTGTCGCCGTTACCCCCAAAGGTTGTCCATTCCAGGTGACTTCCCCAGACACGGGGTTTAAGCACAACTCTAACCAAGTTAGGGTCTCCGTCACTGGGGTAGTCCCCCGCCGTAACAAAGCCCGAATCCGCGCCATGAGTTCCGAGAGATTATAGGGTTTGACCACATAATCATCCGCCCCCGCATCCAACCCGGTGACAATATCCTGGGGAGAGTCCTTTGCAGTCAGCAGCAGGATGGGTTTTTGATACCCTTGTTCCCGCAGTTTTCGGCACAAGCTAATTCCATCAAGTTTGGGAATTACTAAGTCCAGTAAAATGAGGTCGCACTCCAAGAGCGTTGCCAGTTCCAGGGCTGTTTCCCCATCCGCTGCCGCTTCTACGCTATAGTTCTGCTTTCTTAAGGCAACAGAAAGTGCGGCACTCGCGGGTTCGTCATCTTCGACTAAAATTATTTTCATGACTCTGAGAATTTGGATCAGTTGCTATCTCATGGGATTTCGGAATCAGCATCTCCTCCTACGAGCGATCGGGGGATAGGGTGGTTTGTTTTGGGTTAGACCAATTTTACTCCAGGGGTGAGGGCGCTTTTGCACCCGTTTACAAAAAGTATAATTTTGGACGAGTCTTCTGAGGCGATCGCCCGGTAGACTCGGGTCGCCGATCCCGGATGATCTCGATTAAAATAGCAGCAGTCTATCTTGTGGTTTTCCCGCTATGGGCATTCAAGTTAAACAGCTCTATCGCGCTTTTCAACTTTACCAGAAATCCGGGAAATTAGGTGATTTTGCTCTATTAAAGGCGGATGCTTTCGGTGCCAAAGCTCATCGGAATTTGGCCCCCAAACTGGCAGGGGTCACGGGATACTATCCCGAAATTAATATCGAACAATTGTTAACCTATCCCTCCGGCACGTTTGGGCGCGAGTATGCAGAACATCTCACAACAAATCGCCTCAAACCTTTTAATGTCAGCCCCGAATTCGATGCGATCGCCCAACGAAATGTCTTCGCCCTGCGCTATGCCGTGACTCACGATATTTTTCACTGTTTGCTGGGGTTTGATACCAGCTATGCCGGAGAAATCGGCGTTTTAGCCTTTGCGGCAGCCCAAGACTATAGTCCATCTCTCCAAGTCAGTCTCACCCTGGCTCAAATTCTCTATCCTCTGTTCGCCCCTCGCCAGCGCGGGGCGATTTTGGCGAATTTAGCCCAAGGACAAGCATTGGGAAAACAAGCTGAGTTTTTACTCGGTTATCGATTTGAAGACCATTGGCACGAACCGATCGCCGAAGTGCGTCTACAGTTAGGATTACCCGAAACGGGTGCACAAAACTCCTGAGAGCAAATCCGGTTGTCAAAGTAGTTTTTCTCTATTAGTCCGCGTAGGCGGGCTAAGTCCGTATAGCCCCAGGCTTGACGCTGCGGGTTTTGATAGACTTTGAATATTGGATTTCCTAGGAGACTACAGGGGCGATCGCAGCATTAAACGTTAATGTTCGGGGTTTCTAATTCTTAAATTTTTATGTAATTTTTATCAGGCATTGCGAAAAAATGTAACAGTTAATCCTTTTTTAAAAGAAATGTGATTACAATAAAGTCAAATCAGTGATTCCCCATTCAACCGTAACTTTATCCCGATAATGGAGAGAAATTCCAGTTGGAATGGGAGGATAGGATTGAGTGATTTTAGGCGTTCATGCCTATGCACCTTTGTTTGAAATAGGATTGCCAATGATCGGTGAAGAATTACTCATTAATTCACAACCCATCACTCAATCCCATGTCGTCAGTTTGATCAGTAGAGGTTGTTTTATGTCATCTGATAACCAAACCGTGCCCCATCTGCATACTCAAAAGGAAGTAGAAGAGGCCGTCAAGGAGTATAAAAGTAGTGACCTCAGCGGGACTGAGTTAATTTCTTTATGGCAAGCGATTCACGATGCCTCGTTGGATCTGGCCTCAACTAAAGCCGTTGAAACCGAGGACGAAGTGCCTGGAGATGATAGTTATTAAGATAAATTGAGTAGATTAGAGACAAGCGTACTCCAAATCTCCCCCAAGCTGGGTTAAACTCAATCCCTTTATCCCAATGGGGATGCCGCCGATACTGAACTGGCGATCGCAGTTCGGTTCGGCGGCACAAGGTGTTCCAGAGTTACGGTAAATCCGTATTTCCCATCAGGTAGCGATCGCACTCCCGTGCCACCCCGCGACCTTCATTAATCGCCCAAACTACCAGACTTTGACCCCGACGGCAATCCCCTGCCGCAAATACCCCGGGAAGACTGGTTGTATATTTCTCATGGTCTGCCTTGACATTGCTGCGGCCATCCCGTTCTAATCCCAAGGAATCTAATAACGGTTGTTCTGGACCCAAGAACCCCATCGCCAACAACACCAACTGAGTTGGAACAACCTTTTCCGTTCCCGGAACCGGCTTCGGTGTATAACGGCCTTGCTCATCCTTGAGCCATTCTACCACCACGGTATGTACCGCCTTCACCCGGCCTTTATCATCTCCTTCAAACTTCGTCGCCGTTGTTGTATAAACCCGAGGGTCAGCCCCAAATTTGGCCGCTGCCTCTTCTTGTCCATAATCTAACTTATACACTTTGGGCCATTCGGGCCAAGGATTGTTAGCAGCCCGAGTTTCTGGAGGTTTCGGCAAAATTTCCAACTGCACCACACTGTTACATCCATGACGCACAGAGGTTCCCACGCAGTCAGTTCCGGTGTCACCGCCACCGATAATCACCACATCTTTGCCTTCAGCAGAAATAAAGCTACCGTTTTTATGTCGGTCTAGCACAGCTTTAGTATTGCCGGTGAGAAAGTCCATTGCGAAGTAAATCCCCTGTAAATCGCGCCCTTCAATGGGTAAATCCCGGGGTTTGGTCGCGCCGGTACAAAGAATCACCGCATCATACTCCTGCATCAGTTGTTGTGCGGTGATATCTTTCCCAACTTCTGTATTACAGACAAATTTTACCCCTTCATCTTCCAGGAGTTTAATCCGGCGTAATACCACTTGTTCTTTGTCCAGCTTCATGTTAGGAATGCCATACATCAGCAATCCACCGGGGCGATCGGCCCTTTCATATACAGTGACCCCATGTCCCACACGGTTCAACTGCGCTGCTGCCGCCAATCCCGCAGGACCGGAACCGATCACCGCAACTTTTTTACCCGTGCGTTTTTCCGGGGGTTCCGGGGTAATCCACCCCTCATCCCATCCTTTATCGGCGATGGTATTTTCGATATTTTTAATCGTCACTGGGGGGTTCGTGATGCCCAGGACGCAGGACCCTTCACAAGGGGCGGGACAAACGCGACCCGTAAATTCTGGGAAATTGTTCGTTTTGTGGAGGCGATCGAGGGCTTCATGCCACAGACCCCGATACACCAGGTCATTCCATTCGGGGATCAGGTTATTCACCGGACAACCGCTTGCCATCCCACTGATCAAAGTGCCGGTATGACAGAACGGAGTGCCACAATCCATACAACGCGCCGCCTGGGTGCGTAGCTTGTCCTCCTCCATGTGGAGGTGAAACTCATCCCAATTACCAATGCGATCGAGGGGATTCAGTTCAGACGGTAATTCGCGCAGGAATTCAATAAAGCCAGTGGGTTTTCCCATTGTTAGTGTCCTCTGTTCAAGATACGGTCAGGGTTAGGGTTAAAAGGCGGGATGGGCAGACGGTCAAAACTGGACCAGCGATCGCTGACAAGCCGTTTGATTCTACAGGTTTGCCGTATTTTATCATTGCCTTCCTTGAAAGTGAATATCGAATTGTTAAGCAAGGCCCTACAGATTTCCTCTTCAAAAATCCAGCCAATCCTCATCCCAAGCGGGTTCTCTTCCCCTCCCCCCGAGAACTCTCCCCAGCTTCCAAATGTTATCATTTTCCAACATTCTGCCCCTCCCAAGGGCATCATCCAACTGGGTTGAGGCGCAGTTGTAGGGTGCATCGGATCACATATTTATTGCGTTTATCGCCAAATTCTGAGCTTTGACCCACCGGGGCGATCGCAATTGAACTCGTCTAATCCAGTTCATGAGCCTCCCCAATTAACAGTCTTAGTATAACTCATTTCTTCTTCCCTAGCTTGCCTCAATCCTCCCCTTCACCCAAGCGCGAAAAGCCTTGATTGCTTTATTTCTACCTTCAACTTTACTCCGCTCTAAATACTGAGGAATCACCTCCCCCAAAGGCAACCCAGGGAAATGAGGACTTTCATTCACCTGAACATATTGCCCCCCTTGCAACACATTAATTTCCACCCGCGTCCCGTCAAATCGCCAGAGTTCCCCCACCCCTAATGCTTCATAGTTATTAAAGCGAGTCCGAGCCGTTATATCAATTTCAATCGCTAAATCCGGCGGTGGATCTACCGTTAAATCAATCCGTTTTTTACCTCTAATAGTTTCCTCATTTTCAATGTAGAAACAGCTCTCAGCTTCTAAACCCTGTTGCATCCTTTCACTTTTAAATGTAGTAGAAGCCAGATTTCTAAATTCAATATCTAGTTCTTCCAACAAAACTTCTACCAAATTGCTAATAATAACTTTATCATCTTCATGTTCCGGTAACGGCACCATAACTTCTAATAATGCCTGACTATAATTAATCCGCACACCCGGGTTTTCAGCATACTCCTCTAACAGTTGTTCGTACATCGGCCAACTAACATCAGTCATTAGGAGTTGTCCACCCGGTGAAAGCCTGATTTGTTTAAGTTGAACTTGCATAGTTTTCTCCAATAGAATGGGTCGTTTTAACTTAAGATTTGGTCTTCATTATTTATTCTAGCTTAACCTCGGACCTTCGGTTGTTCTTGAGAGGTCGCCGATCGCCCCACAACTTTAAAAAGGCGACCGCCTCGTCGTCGATGCTGCCATACTCTGAAAATAACCCCTCATTGGATTCAGAGTCAAATTCTCCCCTTCCAGCATTTGAATCACCAGATTTTCCCCCTCAACCGTCATCCCAATTCCCTGATCCGGTAAATCGTCACTGAATCGAATCGAACCACCTGGGTTAAACAGCAGCACTTTCTCCTGAGTCAGAACCGCAATCACATCAGCGATCGCCACAATTTGAACCATATAATCAGTCAACGGTAAAGCAACAATAATCCGACCCTCATCCAGACTAATCGCCGCTAACTGTTGATCCACCCCTATCCAGACAGTCAGGCAGTCGGGCGATCGCACGATAATAGGTTCCAGGATATCGCTTCTCCAACTCAGTCCATAACATCCCAACGGAACCCCCAAATCAATCGCCGCAAACTTTTGAGCGCAATCATGGGAAATAACTCGCCGACAGCGGTCAATTTTATAAAAGTCTAATTCAGTAATGGCTAAGATTTGCATTCAAATACTAATATTTTCAGGCTCTGCCTGGTAATCCTAAAGCCAATGCAGGGAAGGAGGTTGTAGTTATTGGATACATCAGAGAGTGAAATCTATAAACTCGTACTAAACTCATAAACCGGAGTTTCTATCACTCGCTTAGGTTTTTCTTGTCCCCCAATCATTTGCTGAATTCGCTCTACTGTCTCTGGAGAAAAGAACGATTCCCCCGTTTCTTCACAAACTCGGGCGGGCACATTTTCAATCATAAAAAATTTTTCATTCACTTCTAAAGTGTAAGTTACTCTTTTTTCTATCAATGTTTCTTGGGGAAAATTATCAGTCATAATTAGGGATTCCTTGTTTCAAACTTAATCCATCGCTTTGCATCGACTTCATTGCAAGCATCCAATCCCTGTATGAATTATGGACCGTTTTTGTGCCGGTCCATTTTTTTTGAGACCCCGCCAAGTGTCCGACGCGGGGTTATACAGAACTTTTTACTATCCAGTTACTTGGGTTTTCTAGGTTATTGAGAATTCTTTGGGCATAGCCAATAATAGTGTCTTTATTAGCCCTCGCTAAGTCTAGTCTAGAAGATGATGATTTAATAGCATCACAAATTTCTTTGGCAATTTTTTTAGATTGTTCTTCTGCAAGAGGTTTACCACTTCCATATCCGATATTTGATAATCCCCAGATCATCGCTACTCCAGTTATCAACCGATGTTCTAGTTCCTCGATACTCATCTCCATCATAATGATATCACCTTTATCCGAAAACATCAACAGGCTTCCCACGACCGATCCCAGTCCTGCTCCTACTTGGAGTGCCACTATTGCAGCAGGAATAGCTCCTCCGCTTCCAGCCGAAATTCCCAGTGCGATAAGAGCTGACATCAAACCACCCAACGGTCCCATAACTCCCGCTCCTGCACTTCCCCTACTTAGACGCTCGAACCAGTTTGCCTTTGTAGTTTGACTTAGTTTGTTGTCCAGTTGCTCTTCTGATATATCTGGAGTTTCTATTAAAATTTCATATATTTTTTCCGTTTGCACAATAAAGCACTCCCAAGAAATTTCAACTTCTTTGTAAATTTCTTGAATTACTTTTTGCTTTTTCTCTTGATTATTTATCTCCATTTTGTTGACATTTATTTTTGCTGCTTCTCGACAACTTACGATCGCATCACCTAAGTAACTACAAGATAATTTCCGAATGGCTTTCTGCTGAATCTTTAATTTTTCTAAACCCCTCTCAAAGCCAGTTTTCTGATGGGAATCTAGGCGGCTTAAAATAATATCGTATATTCGATTGACTTGAGAAGGTTTATCCCAATGAGCATCAAAAGTAATTACATTATCAATTGAGTGTCTTTTTAATGTTGCTTCCCATTGATTAATGCGATTTTCCACTACTTCTTTGCCTTTTCCTTCTCGGATAACGTGGTATTGATTAAGAACAGCTATTACTTTAGAATTGATATTTTGAATCAAAGAAATTTCTTGGTCATGAGCCGTGTTGGGGACCTGTTCTAAACTCACAACATAAATTACAATATCGCTATCATTTATTGCTTCTAAAGCTAGAAAATCTCTTTCATGTTCTTTTTTAAAATTTGGATATAAGGATCCCATGTCTACACCCTTTTGTATAGAATTCAAATATAGGGAAATTGCACCAGCGTTTTCAAATCCTGGAGTATCTATAAAGGTTACGGGCAAACTTTTAAAATCGAGTCGAACTGCCTCTGGAGTAGCACCAGCTCTATCTTCTACCTTCCCTGCCTTACTCTTGATAAAAGTGCTGATTAGAGTTGTTTTGCCTGTGTTGGCCTGACCAGCGATTGCAATTTTGATGGTTTCCATAGTTAGTAACTGTTTTGTTTCAAGAGTGATGATTAAGAGGGTAGCCAGTTTAGAGAAATACTCCTGGCCTCATAAGCCAGATTCAAGGGCCTTGTTTCAGGGGCAAAAGAGGGCAGACAACTGCCCACCCTCCTAATTATCTCCTAACTACCCCCAATCCGGGCAACATCTCGGGCATTTTGTTCAAACGCTGCATCCAATGCGTCATCGCCGCTTAAACCCGACGCTAATGCACTTTCCAACGCTTGCAACACCCGCTTGTAATCCCGTGGCATCACTTTGACAAACTTAGGCACCATTTCCTCCCAGTTTGCCAACACTTCTGCCGCTTTGGGACTGTTGGTATAATCCGCGTGTTTCTGGATCATCTCGCGGACGATCGCAATTTCACTCGGTTCCTCCAACTTCTCCATATCCGCCATCTGGGTATTACACCGGGTGGCGAAATCTCCTGCTTCATCCAGGATGTAGGCAACTCCGCCACTCATCCCTGCTGCAAAGTTACGTCCGGCAGGTCCAATCACCACGACTTTACCGCCAGTCATATACTCACATCCATGGTCCCCGACGCCTTCGACAACGGCATGAACCCCAGAGTTGCGGACGGCGAACCGTTCCCCGGCAATCCCCGACAGATACAGTTCCCCACTGGTTGCACCATAAAGTGCTACGTTTCCGGCGATGATGTTCTCATGAGGGACTAAGGTGGATTTCTTGGACGGATAGACGATAATTTTACCGCCACTGAGTCCTTTGCCGATGTAATCGTTGCCGTCCCCTTCCAGTTCTAGGGTGACTCCTTTGGGTACAAAGGCCCCGAAACTTTGTCCGGCACTTCCTTGGAAATGCAGGTGAATCGTGCCGTCTGGCAATCCATCCCAATGTTTCTTGGTGATTTCGTTGCCGAGAATTGTGCCAACGACTCGGTTAATATTGGTAATCGGCAGGGTTGCTTTGACTTTTTCGCCTTTGTCGATCGCACCTTTGCACAGATCCAGCAACACTGTCATATCCAAGGATTTCTCTAATCCGTGGTCCTGTGCCATCTGGCAATAGCGACCCACTTCTGGACCGACTTCCGGTTGATAGAGAATGTTAGAAAGGTCGATTCCTTTCGCTTTCCAATGGTCCACTGCCTTTTTCGGTTCCAGCAAGTCTGTCCGTCCCACCATTTCATTCAGGGTCCGGAACCCAAGCTGGGCCATGATTTCCCGCAGTTCTTGGGCGATGAATTTCATGAAGTTGGCCGCATATTCTGGGTCTCCCATGAATTTGGCCCGCAGTTGCGGATCTTGGGTAGCAATCCCTACGGGACAGGTGTTTTTATGGCAGACACGCATCATAATACAGCCCAAGGTGACCAAAGGTGCGGTGGAAAATCCGTATTCTTCGGCACCGAGTAAGGCAGCGATCGCCACGTCTCGTCCTGTCTTCATCTGTCCATCGGTTTCCACCACAATCCGACTCCGCAGATTGTTTAAAACCAGGGTTTGATGGGTTTCCGCCAATCCTAACTCCCAGGGTAAACCGGCGTGTTTAATCGAGGTTTGGGGGGATGCACCTGTTCCGCCATCAAATCCGGAGACAAGCACCACATCCGCGTGTGCTTTGGCGACCCCTGCCGCGATGGTTCCTACACCGACTTCCGAGACTAACTTCACATTAACTCGGGCGTTGCGGTTGGCATTTTTGAGGTCATGAATCAACTCCGCTAAGTCTTCGATGGAGTAGATATCATGGTGAGGCGGGGGCGAAATCAACCCGACCCCAGGGGTGGAGTGGCGCACTTTGGCAATCCAGGGATAGACTTTCAGTCCGGGTAATTGTCCCCCTTCCCCGGGTTTAGCACCTTGTGCCATTTTGATTTGAAGTTCCTTCGCCTGAGACAGGTATAAGCTAGTGACGCCAAACCGTCCGGAAGCAACCTGCTTGATTGCACTATTTTTGGAGTCGCCCTGTTCGTTCGTCCAAGTATAACGTTCCGGGTCCTCGCCGCCTTCGCCGGTGTTGGATTTGCCACCGACTCGGTTCATTGCGATCGCCAATGCTTCATGGGCCTCTTTAGAAATCGAACCATAACTCATCGCGCCGGTTTTGAACCGTTTCATGATGTTCTCAATCGGTTCTACTTCTTCTAAAGGAATCGGGTTTTGTGCTTTAAATTCCAGCAACCCGCGCAAGGTGAAGAACTTCTGATTTTGTTCATTCACTTTCGCTGCATATTTCTTGTAGAGTTCGTAATTACCCTCACGCACTGCTTGTTGCAAGGCATGAATGATTTCCGGACTCAGCAAGTGCGCTTCACCGTCTTTGCGCCACTGGTATTCGCCACCGACATCTAAAGTGTGACCATTGGCATCGCGATCGGGGAAGGCGTGAGAATGACGCATAATAGTTTCATTGGCGATCGCCTCTAAATCCACCCCTTCAATCCGCGAAGCGGTCCAGGTAAAGTAGCGACTAATCACCGACTGATTCAACCCGATCGCCTCGAAAATCTGTGCGCCGCGATAGCTTTGAATCGTCGAAATCCCAATCTTCGAGGCAATTTTCACCACCCCTTTGGTCACCGCTTTGATGTAATTCTTGACAGCGGTTTTATACTCCACATTCACGAGTAATTTCTCGCGAATCATGTCATCAACGGTTTCAAAGGCGAGATAGGGATTAATCGCCCCACAACCATACCCAATCAAGGTAGCGAAGTGATGGACTTCCCGAGGTTCGCCAGATTCCAGGACTAATCCCACCTGGGTGCGAGTGCCTTCGCGAATTAGATGGTGATGCAGTCCGGCAACCGCCAATAATGCGGGAATTGCTGCCTTTTCCTTGTTGGTGCCGCGATCGCTGAGGATGAGGATATTCGTACCCGAGGCGATCGCCTCACTTGCCCGAGCAAAAATCTCTTCCAGGGCCGCTTCCAATCCCTTCACCCCAGTAGTCGGGTCAAATAACATCGGAATCGTTGTGGATTTAAACTCCCCTTCATTCACTGCCTTGAGTTTTACCAAGTCTTCATCAGTGAGAACCGGGGTTTTTAACTCAATTAAATTGCAGCTTTTCGGCGTAGGTTTGAGTAGATTTCGTTCTGAACCAATGGTAGTTTCTGCCGAAGTAACAATTTCTTCCCGAATCGAGTCAATCGGGGGATTGGTAACTTGGGCAAACAGTTGTTGGAAATAGTCATACAGCAATTTCGGGCGATCGCTTAACACCGCTAACGGCGTATCTGTTCCCATCGACCCGATCGCCTCCACCCCATTGGTCGCCATTGGCGTCATCAACAGGCGCAATTCCTCAAAAGTGTACCCGAACGCCATTTGTCGTTGAATCAACGGCACTGGGTCAATTTCCCGCAATTGGGGAGCATCTTTCAGTTGAGAAAGGGCGACCAAATTCTCATCAATCCACTCTTGATAGGGATGTTCATTGACAATTTGGGTTTTGATTTCTTCATCGGAAATAATCCGACCCTGTTTCATATCAACGAGGAACATCCGACCCGGTTGCAGGCGACCTTTATAAGCGACTCGTTCCGGTTCAATCGGTAATACCCCCGCTTCCGAGGCCATAATCACTAAATCATCCTTAGTGACGTAATAGCGAGAGGGACGTAAACCATTGCGATCGAGGACTGCCCCCATCATTGTGCCATCAGTAAAGGCGATCGAGGCCGGACCATCCCAGGGTTCCATCAAGCAAGAATGGTACTTGTAGAACGCCTTTTTCTCCGGACTCATGGACTCATGGGCGGTCCAGGGTTCAGGAATCATCATCATTACCGCATGAGGCAAGGACCGTCCAGAGAGGAACAGCATTTCCAAAGCATTATCGAAAATCGCCGAATCGCTGCCTTCTAAGTCAATCACCGGATGCAGCTTTTTCAGGTCCTCCCCAAACAGTTCCGACTCAAACAGAGACTCCCGGGCGTGCATCCAGTTGATATTGCCCCGCAAGGTATTGATTTCCCCATTATGGGCAATGTAGCGATAGGGGTGGGACCGTTCCCAACTGGGGAAAGTGTTGGTACTGAAGCGGGAATGCACCAGGGCCAAAGCACTCTCCATCGTCTCATCATGGAGTTCGGGGAAATAGTCCCCCACCTGGACCGGCATTAACATCCCTTTATAAACCAGGGTGCGGCAGGAGAGACTACAAACATACCAGAACGAGTCTAATTCACTGATATGGATTTCCCGTTCTGCCCGTTTGCGGATGACATACAGCTTGCGATCAAACGCCAAGTCATCGGCGATATTGGCACTGCGTTGGATGAACACTTGGGAAATAAAGGGTTCGCTAGATTTCGCCGTATTCCCCAAAGAGGAGTTATCCGTGGGTACATCCCGCCATCCCAGAACCTTTTGCCCTTCCTCAGCGACAATTTTTTCAAAAAGCTGCCTACCTTGCTGGCGAATGGCAGGGTCCTGAGAGCAAAAAATGTTGCCCACGCCATATTCCCCGGCGATCGGCAACTCGATGTTTTCTGCTGCTGCAACTTTTTTCAGAAACGCATCCGGGACTTGGATTAAAATTCCGGCACCATCCCCGGTATTATTTTCGCAACCACAAGCACCCCGGTGGTCCAGATTGAGGAGAATGGTCAGGGCCTGTTCAACGATGGAGTGGGATTTTTGACCTTTTTGATGAACAATAAAGCCAACACCGCAGGCATCGTGTTCAAACTGAGGGTCATAGAGTCCCTGTTTTTGTGGCAGTTTTTGATGGTTCATAAATGTCGTTAAGGATGGAAAATCAGGTAAAAAGCGCGGTCAAGATTAAAGACCCGCAGCTTTAGCATGGGCGTTGGGATGTTGAGTCAAAGAAACCCTACGGGAGTAGGGGTCAGTTGCGATTCACCGTTCCGGGGTCGGAAGTATGTTGGCGATACGGGACCAGACGGGAGGCAACGAGAGGGTGTGATGGTTAACTTGTTCCGTGAGTTTGGGTTTAGGGATTCTAGCCTAGGTCTGATGATTTTTAGTCAAAAAGACGCTAAGGTATCCGTTCTTAAGGAAAATTCTAACGGATCTACTCTGAAGCGCCGGATCGGTTTTCTATGGTTTTTTGACATTTCCCACGAGGGAATCAGGGTTTGCGAGGGAATTCGCGTTTCTTTGACAAAATTTAACAGTTGGCAAGGGGCGATCGGCTGGGGGATGAGGGCGCAAATCCAGCAAGAGTTCAAACCCGCGCCCCATAGAGCAAGTGGGTTTAACCCGATTGACCGCCCGGTTCTGTTAAACTTAACGATAGGGGAGTCCTTTTGCTCCAGTGAGTCCATGTAGAGAGAATGCATCAGAGGCTTTAAAACCGAGGGACCCCACCTTAATTTTTATCTCCTTTGCGCGAACCCTAAGCTGTAGAAAACCAGGGGACAAAATTTGAGACTGAAATCCTGACTCGATAAGGCATTGAGTCTTTTTCCCGTTCTACCCGGTTCGCGCAAATGCTAAAAACTATACGGGGAGAGGATTTGAGGAGAAAATGAAATGGACCTATTTACAAATGACAGGCTGTAATGGTATTTTAAATATAGGTTCGCGCAAATGCACCTTGAAAACTTTATATAGCAACGGTTTCAAGTACGGGCGTCTCAATGACCCCTAATCCCTTTCAGGGATTGAAACAACTGAAAAGAAAATTGATATTTCACGCTTGTTCCCCGTCTCAATGACCCCTAATCCCTTTCAGGGATTGAAACTGAGGAAGAATTGCGGGGCTTTCTCCAGTCCGAAACCAGGTCTCAATGACCCCTAATCCCTTTCAGGGATTGAAACATATAAAAGGGTAACTTGGCACAGAACCTATCCTGTCTCAATGACCCCTAATCCCTTTCAGGGATTGAAACAACTTCACTAGAGGCATATTCAAGCGCCTCCCAAAGTCTCAATGACCCCTAATCCCTTTCAGGGATTGAAACCAATTGCAAACGCCCCTGAAAGTTTTTTGCTTTTAGTCTCAATGACCCCTAATCCCTTTCAGGGATTGAAACATGGATCCTTGGTGGCTCAAACCTTAGCGGCAGTCGCACCGGTCTCAATGACCCCTAATCCCTTTCAGGGATTGAAACCGGCAAAGGTGGAGAAGCGGCTAATGGTGAACATTTGTCTCAATGACCCCTAATCCCTTTCAGGGATTGAAACGAATTACTTCCTTATCTTGGGCGAGACACCTCGGGTCTCAATGACCCCTAATCCCTTTCAGGGATTGAAACTCAATAGCGGCATTTGTTCTCTTAGAATTTCCCACCCGTCTCAATGACCCCTAATCCCTTTCAGGGATTGAAACATATAAAAGGGTAACTTGGCACAGAATCAGATACGTCTCAATGACCCCTAATCCCTTTCAGGGATTGAAACGACCGGCATTCCATTCTTCAGGGAGTGAACTAATAGAGTCTCAATGACCCCTAATCCCTTTCAGGGATTGAAACTATGAACAAGATTACTTTGCCCCTTTGAATCTGCGTGTCAATGACCCCTAATCCCTTTCAGGGATTGAAACTGCCACATTTGGGAATGGCTGATGTTTTTTGCCCCTAGGTCTCAATGACCCCTAATCCCTTTCAGGGATTGAAACTAATGCCCAAGAATGGACAAAAGAAAAATTCTGGGTCTCAATGACCCCTAATCCCTTTTAGGGATTGAAACATATAAATAGGTAACTTGGCACAGGGAGTTACCCTGTCTCAATGTCTCAATGACCCCTAATCCCTTTCAGGGATTGAAACGGGTCAAAAACGTTAATAGCAAATACGACACCCGCGCCGTCTCAATGACCCCTAATCCCTTTCAGGGATTGAAACTTGCAACTGTTCCAACCGATGAATCTATTCCCCCAGCATTGCACCTTCGCGAATCATTCCGAACCCAACCCACTTACCCCGGGCATCCACGGAATATCCGTCACTCCGGGTTCATAGCCGAGTTGTTTAATTAGGGTGGTCACCTGCCCTCGATGATGAGTTTGATGGTTGAACAGATGCGTCACCAAAATCCACGCAGGCATCACGTGCCGTTTCTGGTCCGACTGGCTGACATATTCAAACGGTTGACTTAACCAGTCCGGGTCCAGGTTCTTGGACCAGTCTAAAATTTGCTGGTCTGTCTGTTCCCGTTGGGCTCTCAATTCCACAAAATCTGCATACAATTCTTGTGAGAGGGATGTCCCAGAAAATGGCTGATTGGTAAATCGCCCCATCCAAACTTTATCCCCATAGAGCAGATGGTTCAAGGTTCCGTGAATTGACTTGAAAAATGCTCCTCTATCTTGCTTGCGTTGTTCGTCGGGAATTGACTCGCAAACTTGATAAATATTCTGGTTCATCCAGCAATTATATTCAGCCATCAGTTGATAGGAGTTCCGGTGGTGCATCATCATGGGTGCTTAATACGGTATTTTGATTATCCGATGAAGTTGGACCAAACTACTGCCGGAAGGAGGCGATCGCTAATTGGTCTGATTTTCAGAAATATTTCCGCATTGAGGGGCTTCCGGGAAGAATTGGGGTTCTCAAAAAGTGTTTGGACGATTGGACCCTTTTTGAGGTATTTTATAATTGACTATTACAGAGGGTTATATTAGACCTCTTGGAAAATTCCGGATTGCTCCCCCTCCTTTTCCCTCTTCAGATCCCCCTCGCGTCCTGGTGATTAAGGGGGCGGCTAGAGAAATAAATATTTAGATTCCCCTGCTGTCGCCTTTATTAAGAGGGAGGCTATAGGAATAAATATTAGACCTCTTGCCAAATCCTGTAGAGATCCCCCCAACCCCCCTTAAAAAGGGGGGCTTAAGAGAATCTTATTGATTAGAGGGCGGGAAGAGATTTAGGCAAGTGGTTTAAGGTTGACTTGAAAATTAGATTGTTTTTATTGGTTATTAATTTTAATTAAAGTTATTAAATCCCGGGTCTATCATTGCGCTTCTTTAAAAATTTTTTAAGGCAAACCAGTCAATATTAGGGACAATTCATGGAGATGATTCAGGGTCAATATGAGCCGGTTTTAGTCATTTTTTCATTGATTATTGGGGCGATCGCTTCTTATACGGCGTTGGATTTAGCGGGACGGGTTAATCCCAATTCTTCGGTGCGATCGCGCTTAATCTGGAGTGTGGGTGGGGCGGTGGCGATGGGAACTGGCATCTGGTCGATGCATTTTATCGCGATGTTGGCGTTACAGTTGCCGGTCCCGACCGCATATAATATCCCTCTCACGCTGTTGTCTTGGGTGGATGCCATTGTAGCCTCAGCTTTGGCGATGTTGCTGTACCATCGTCAACAGTTGAAGGTCCCCCTCCTGGTAGGAGGGGGAATGGTTATGGGATTGGCGATCGCTTCGATGCATTATCTAGGGATGGCGGCAGTCCAGGTCCCGGCAAGGCTGGTGTACAATCCTTGGGGGGTCGCCCTGTCGGTGGCGATCGCCATTTTGGCTTCGACGACTGCGTTAGGGTTAGCCTTTCAGGTGCGCAATTCTCTGAGTCTTCACCGGGAATGGGTGAAACTGGGGAGTGCCGGGATTATGGGGGTGGCGATCGCCGGGATGCACTATACCGGAATGTGGGCCACCTGTTTTGCGGCCCTTTCCCACCCGGAAGCGATGCGGATTGAAGGGGCGGACCAATCCTGGTTGGCGATGCAAATCGGCGTGGGGACACTGATTTTGCTGATTGGCACTCTGATTACCTCCCTGGTCGATCGCCGGTATCAATCCCGTCTTTTACGAGAACAGGCCCTCCAAGAAAGTGAAATCCGATTCCGAACTTTAGTGGAAAATATGCCTGTTGGGGTATTACTTCTGGATGCCCAAGGCAATATTTTATTAAGTAATCCCCTGGCGAGTGAACTGTTGGATGTCCCGGAATCAGGGTTGCAAGGGAAAAATGCCTTCGAGTTCAACTGGCAGATTCTTTCGCTGGATGGCACTATTTCGATTCAAGAACAGCATCCCCTTCAGATGGCGATCGCCCAGGGTCAACCTGTGCAGAACCAAGTAACGGGAATCTGTCGTTGGGGGAGAAAAGATACCGTATGGTTACTGCTGAATATGGACCCCCAACTCGACTCATCGGGCCAGGTAGAACGAGTGGTTTGTACCTTTAGTAATATTAGCGCTCGCAAACAAAGTGAAGATGATATCCGGCTACTATTACAGACGAGTCAAGCCATCCGTCAGACACCGGATTTAGAAAGTGCTTTAGTCTCTGTATTACGCTCAATTTGTATTACTATTAATTGGGATGTAGCAGAGGCTTGGCTTCCCGATGAGAATCAGCAAATCCTCAGCTATCGTCCCGGTTGGTATTACCCAGAACCTGATGTAGAAGAGTTCCACCTGCAACGGCAACCCCTAACCTATCGGTTTGGGGAAGGACTTCCCGGGCGGGTTTGGGAGTCGCGGCAACCGGAATGGATTGAAAATTTGACGGACAAAACTGAACCCCTGGTTGATTCTTTAACGGCGGTTAAACAGGGATTAAAAGCCAGTTTTGCTGTACCTATTTTTCGAGGCCATGCGATTTTAGCGGTCTTAACCTTCTTTAAACGCACGGAAACTCCCCGAGATGACCGGGCGATCGCCTTGGTGGGGGCGGTTGCTACCCAACTGGGTTCCTCCATTGGTCAAAAGGTGGCAGAAGCGGCCTTGAGTGAGAGTGAACGGCGGTTACAATTGGCACTGGAAGGGAGTGATTTGGGCATTTGGGATTGGCAAATTCCTACGGGAAAAACCTATTTTGACCCGCAATGGAAACGGATGCTGGGGTATGAGGTGGAGGAAATTGGCAATCACTATCAAATGTGGGAGGACTTGTTACATCCCGAGGACCATAAACCGACGCTGCGGGCGTTAGAAGATCATTTAGGGGGGATTCTTCCAGTGTATGAACGGGAATTACGAATGCGATCGAAGTCTGGGGAGTGGAAATGGATTCTCTCACGCGGTAAAGTAGTAGAACGAGACCCATCTGGCATCCCCTTACGCATGAGCGGTACCCATAAAGATATTACCCCCCGAAAAGCTGCGGAAGCTGCTTTAGATGAGAGTCAGCGTCGGTATCAAACCCTAGCTGAAGCTTCTCCAGTTTGTATTTTTCACACGGATGCCCAGGGAAATTGTCTTTATGTTAACCAGCGGTGGACTGAGTTAACGGGACTTTCTTTAGAACAGGCGATCGGGAAAAGTTGGATTGCCAATCTCCACCCCGATGATTTGAAGCGGGTACAATCGGAGTGGTTTTTAGCGGCGGAAACTCGGGTTCCGTTTAAGTCAGAATATCGGTTTGTGCGGCCCGATGGGATTGTAGTCTGGGCGATCGGTCAGGCGATCGCCGAAATCGGGGAGGATGGCACATTGAAAGGCTATCTGGGCACCATTACGGATATCAGCGAACGCAAACGGGCCGAAATTGCCTTACAGCAGCAGCTTAAACGGGAACGTTTGGTGAGTTCGATTCAGGAACGGATTCGATCCTCTCTCGACTTAGAAGAAGTTTTAGATACTGCTGTCAAAGAAGTTCGCCGATTTTTAGCCACGGATCGAATTTTAATCTACCGTTTTAACCCCGACTGGGGTGGGGTGATTGCCGTTGAGTCCGTGGGTTCTGCCTGGATGTCCGTCAAAGGAATTGAAATTGAAGACCGCTGTTTCATTGAGACCCACATTCCACTATACGCTCAAGGTCGAATTCGCAGCATTGATAATATTCACACCGCTGGACTCTCCAAATGCCATGTGCAACTCCTCAATCAGTTTGCAGTTCAAGCCAATCTCGTGGTTCCTCTGCGGCAAGGGGAACAATTATGGGGATTGTTGATTGCGCATCACTGTAGCGGCGAAAGACAATGGCATGAATCGGAAATTGAATCCCTCCGTCAGCTTTCGGTGCAATTATCCATCGCAATTCAACAATGTACCTTGTTTGAACAAGCTAAAACTGAACTGCTGGAACGTAAGCGGGCGGAAGATGCCCTGCGAGAAAGTGAGGAACGGTTTAAATTAGCCGTATCCGGGACGAATGATGGGATTTGGGATTGGGATTTAAAAAATGACCAGATTTATTACTCCCCAGTCTGGATGCAAATTTTAGGGTATGAAGAGGGGGAATTACCGTATCGGGTTAGCACTTGGTTTAACAAAGTCCACCCCGAGGATTTGTCCGTGGCGATGCAAACCCTACAAGACCATGTGCAAGGGCAAAATCCCCATCCCTTGTATTATTATCATACCCACCGCATGGAACGGAAAGATAAAAGCTGGATTTGGGTGGAAGTCAAGGGCAAATGTATCCGGAATGAAGAGGGGGAAGCCTACCGACTCACGGGAACTTTAACGGATATTACAGAACGCAAAAAAGCGGAAGAAGCGTTACAGGAAAGTGTCCAACGGGAACGCGCCTTATCCCAAGTGATTCAGCGAATGCGCGAGACCCTGGATTTGGAAACGATTTTTTCGGCAACGACACGGGAATTACGCCAGGTACTCAAGTGCGATCGCGTTTTAGTGCACCATTTTCATGATGACTGGCGAGGTGAGGTGGTGGCGGAATCCACCGGCCCCGAATGGATTTCTTTAATGGAAAACATCCAAAATTTCCCCGAAACTGCGGTGAAACTCAACGGGGGCGACGTTGAGTTTCCAGGGGAACAGGAGGTTGGGCTGGAAGATTGCTATATGCAATCGGCCCGAACTGAAGAGTGGAATTTAGGCTTGACTTATTTGGCCGTTGAAGATGTGTATAAGGCGGGCTTTGATGAAGCTTACCTCAAGATTTTAGAGCAATTTCAAGCCAAAGCCTATATTATTGTGCCAATTTTTTCGGGGAATAAACTTTGGGGATTATTAGCCAGCTATCAAAATAGCGGTCCTCGCCACTGGAAGGAAGCTGAAATTAAAGTTGTGGTTCAAATTGGCAATCAGTTGGGAGTCGCCCTCCAGCAAGCGGAGTTACTGGAAAAAACTCAGCGACAATCCCACGCCCTCCAAAAAGCTGCCCTCGCTGCGGACGCTGCCAACCGGGCAAAAAGTGAGTTTTTGGCGAATATGAGCCATGAATTGCGAACGCCGCTGAATGCAATTTTAGGGTTTACGCAAGTCATGGCCCGGGATTCCTCCCTGAAACCGGAAAATCATGAGCATTTAAAAATTATTAATCGGGCCGGAGGTCATCTTTTGGCTTTGATTAATGATGTATTAGAAATGTCCAAAATTGAAGCGGGCCGAATGAGTTTTAATCCGGTCAATTTTGATTTGCTCAATTTGCTGAAATCTTTAAATGAGATGTTTCAGCTTAAAGCAGAATCTAAGCAACTTCAGATTATTTTTGAGGGATGGGATACCCTTCCTCAGTTTGTGAAAACCGATGAGAGTAAGTTACGCCAGGTTCTCATTAATATTGTGGGGAATGCGATTAAATTTACCGAAACGGGTCGCGTCATCCTCCGGATTGAGGTGAAAGATGGGCCGACGGTCCTCAATTCTGGGGAAGGGGATTTTTCGGACGCCAGTAATCGGGGTCAGTTCTTATATTTTGAAATTGAGGATACGGGCCCAGGGATTGCGCCAGAGGAGATGGGAAAATTGTTTGAACCCTTTGGACAGACTGAAACAGGACGTAAATCTCAGCAAGGGACTGGCCTGGGTTTACCAATTAGCCGAAAGTTCGTACAATTAATGGGAGGCGATATTCAGGTCACCAGTACCGTGGGTCAGGGAACGGTGTTTGCCTTTGCGGTGGCGATCGCACCGAGTAGCGAGGCGGAGGTTCAAACTCGTCAAACCAAGCGTCGTGCAGTGGCGATCGCCCCCCAAGCTCAGGCGAATGAATCTCGCATTTTAGTCGTAGACGATGCCTTTGAAAGTCGTCTATTGTTAAAGACAATCTTGAAATCCTTGGGATTTCAAGTGCAAGAGGCAGAGAACGGCCAAGGGGCGATCGCGGTTTATCAAACTTGGAAACCTCACTTAATTTTAATGGATATGCAAATGCCCGTCATGGATGGTTATGAAGCCACCCGATATATTAAAAGTACCGCTCAGGGTCAAAAAACGACCATTGTAGCTTTAACCGCTAGTGCTTTTGAGGAAGAAAGAAAAATGATTTTAGATGCGGGTTGCGATGACTTCATCCGTAAGCCGTTTCAAGAAGAATTTTTGCTGGAAACTATCGGCAAATATTTGAATATTGACTATATTTTTGAAGACCTTTCTTCGGACCTAAATCGCCCCCAATCCGATAGTTGTAACCCCCCCTATTCTCTCACGCCAGAGGCTTTACAAGTGATGCCTAAAAGTTGGATTCATCAGCTTTCTGATGCAGCCATGCAATGTAGTGACGATTTAATTTTACGCTTACTCGAAGAGATTCCCCCAGATTTGGCCCCCTTATCCCAAGCCTTAGCAGCGTTAGCCCATAACTATCAGTTTGATCTCATTGAGGAATTGACTCAACAGGAGGGCCAATGAACGCCGAACCTGTTCCCATGCTCCAAAAAGATATTCTGATTGTGGATGATACCCAAGATAATCTCCGCTATCTAGCTACAATTTTAACGGAAGAAGGATATAAAGTTCGCAAAGCCTTAAACGGTCAGATGGCCCTCAAAGCCTGTCGCGTAGTTGTCCCTGACCTGATTTTACTGGATATCATGATGCCGGATATGAGCGGGTATCAAGTTTGCGAAATCTTAAAAGAAAATGAGGCCACTCGCGAAGTTCCGGTCATTTTTTTGAGTGCTTTAGATGATGCGTTTGATAAGGTCAAAGCCTTTAATGTCGGCGGTATTGATTACATTAGTAAACCCTTTCAATTAGAAGAAGTTTTGGCTCGCATTCAAACTCAACTCCTCCGACGGGCTGCGGAATTAAAAATTCAGCAACTTAATGCCGAATTGGAAACACGGGTCCAAGAACGGACCCTCCAGCTAGAACAGTCGAATCAAGAGCTAGTTCAGGAAATTAAGGAACGGAAGCAACTTCAAGAACAGTTACTTCATTTAGCCCTTCATGACCCCTTGACAAATTTACCCAATCGTGCTTTATTTATGGAACGATTGGACCAGGCGATCGCCTTCCGAAAAGCTAACCCAAACTATCAGTTTGCCGTCCTCTTTTTAGACTGCGATCGCTTTAAAGTCGTCAACGATTCTCTCGGTCATATCGTCGGAGATGAACTCCTGATTGCCATTGGCAGACGCCTCCAATCCGCGCTCCGAGAAGAGGATACCTTAGCCCGGTTAGGAGGCGATGAATTTGCAGTCCTGGTAGAAGAACTCCCCACCCTCGATCGCGCGCAAAGCATCGCCGATCGCATCTTAAACTCTTTAACCGAACCCTTTCAACTCTCCCGTTACGAAGTCTTTATTAATGCCAGTATTGGCATTACCCTCGGGAGTTTTTATCACGAAAAACCCGAATATCTCCTCCGGGATGCGGACACCGCCATGTATCGCGCCAAAGCCCTAGGAAAAGGCCAATATTACCTCTTCGACCCCGCCATGCATGATGAGGCGCTAAACCGTCTCCAGCTTGAAAATGACTTGCGACGGGCCGTAGAACGAGAGGAATTTAAAGTTTATTACCAGCCCATTATTTCCCTAACCACAGGCAA
The DNA here is from genome assembly GCF_025370755.1 of Laspinema sp. D2d. Classification (GTDB taxonomy): domain Bacteria; phylum Cyanobacteriota; class Cyanobacteriia; order Cyanobacteriales; family Laspinemataceae; genus Laspinema. Next base: position 82,728 of record NZ_JAMXFC010000012.1, read on the forward strand.
AATTTATGGCTTTGAAGCCCTTGTACGATGGCAACATCCTACCCGGGGATTTATCTCTCCCATCGATTTTATTCCCGTCGCTGAAGAAACGGGTTTAATTGCCAGTATTGATCTGTGGGTATTACAAGAAACCGTTCGACAACTCCAAGCATGGCAACATCAAAACCTGATCAATGACTCGGTAACTTGTAGTGTCAATTTATCAGCGCGCCATTTTCTGCAATTTTCATTTATCGAGCATCTCCGGGAACTGCTAGAAGCATCGCAAATTAATCCTCAAATGATTAAACTGGAAATTACTGAAAGTGCGATCGCCAATAAAAACCAAGCTACCCTGGATATTCTCCATCAAATTCGTGACTGCCATATTGAATTAAGTATTGATGATTTTGGCACCGGCTATTCTTCCTTAAGTTACCTGGAAGAATTTCCCGTCAATGTCCTCAAAATTGACCGTTCATTTATCAATCGCATTGATGGCAAAGAACATCAGTGCGGATTGGTTCCCGGGATTATCGGAATTGCTCACACAATGGGCATGATTGCGATCGCCGAAGGGGTAGAAACTCCCATCCAATTAGAAAAACTCCGAGGATTAGGCTGTGATTTCGCCCAGGGTTACCTCTTTTCCAAACCTTTAGATCCAGACTCAATCGCCGAATTGTTAGCCCGTTCTCCCCAGTGGTAAACTTAGATCATTCGGTACTTTTAAATTGCAGAAACCAGAAACAGGGTTTCTGCCGTTCTCTTTGTTCCTGCAAGAAACCCAGTTTCTAACCCATACTCTGTACCCTCAAATAGGATACCCGGCGATCGCCGGGATCACCCTTTAATTTGCTGTAATTGCTCTAACAAGCGGCTCACTTGAGCATTCGGTTCTAAAAATGAAAATAGATGCTTAAACCGTAACTTGCCCTCGATATCGAGTAGATACTGGGCGGGTAACGGTGCACCCAAAGCTTGTCCCGTCCCATACGCCCGAAACACTAAACAACTGGGATCGCACAACACCGGCATTTTCAAGCCCAAATCCCGGATGACGATTTGACTTTGACGTTCATCGGTACTGGTGATTAATAGCACTTCCGCACCGGCTTCTACAAATTGCTCATAAGCCGTATTCATGGCTTTAATGTGAGGAAAACAAAGGGGGCAATATTGTTTTTCTGTAAAAATGCGAGTAAAATAGAGAATGACAGGCTGTTTTTCTCGGTATTCAGAAAGACGAATCGAACCCTCCCCATTGACATAAGGAAGTTGAAAGTCAGGGGGACAAACTGCCGGGTAGAGTTTATTGAGAGCAGGAACCGGGAGAAAATTATTGAAAAAGCGTTGATTGAGTAATCCTCTAAAATCCGTAGATGTCAACATGGTTTAAGCCTCTTGAGTCAATTCATTAAAGAAAATCATTCATAAATTTTAAACCCAACTCAATCCCTGCTGAAGTAGCTGGGGGAAAGAGTTGGGTTTCAAAGGGTTAAAAGGCGATCGCCGATCAAGTTTCCATCGCGATCGCCTCCGGTACCAATCCCAGCAATGGGAATTAGATCGCGGCAAAGAATTCTTTAGACTTCTTGGGATCCGGGTTCATCGTTTTCGCACCGGGTTGCCAACCTGCGGGACAAACTTCATCAGGGTGAGTTTGAACGTGCTGGATAGCTTGCAGAATCCGGAGGGTTTCTTCGACATTACGGCCAAAAGCCAGGTTATTGATAGTGGCGTGCTGGATCACACCGTCTTTGTCGATGATAAACAGTCCACGCAAAGCGATACCCGCTTCAGGATCGAGGACATTATAAGCGGAACTAATTTCCTTCTTGATATCGGAAACCAGAGGATAGTTCAAGTCGCCGAGTCCCCCAGATTTGCGATCGGTTTGGATCCAAGCCAGGTGAGAAAATTCACTGTCAACCGACACACCCAACACTTCGGTGTTCAGTTGGCTGAAGTTTCCATGACTGTCGCTAAACGCAGTAATTTCCGTCGGACAGACAAAGGTAAAGTCTAAGGGATAGAAGAACAACACCACATATTTACCCCGGTAGTCGGAGAGTTTGATGGTTTTGAACTCTTGATCCACAACGGCAGTGGCGGTGAAATCGGGGGCCTGTTGGCCGACGCGGATACATCCTTCGGTCATTGTTTGATTCTCCATGTTATGAGGGTTAACTGGCGCGAACAGGCTATGGCGTAGGCTTGGAAAGCACGCTCACGGCAATTACTGCGCCCGATTCTTTACGAACCGTTACAAGAATATCATAATCATAACGATTTTGAGTAGAGTTAGTCGGGAGGATGGGGGAGATGGGGAGATGGGGAGGATGGGGAGGATGGGGGAGATGGGGAGGATGGGGGAGATGGGGGAGATGGGGGAGATGGGGATTTGCCTTTCTATTAATTACATCTCCGGTCCCCTCCCCTTGGCAAGGGGAGGGTTAGGGTGAGGTTCTTATGACCTGGCGATCGCCAGGTTACCCATTCCTGGAGGCGATCGCACCTGTATGGAGGTGGAGGAACCCTCTTTCTTGGTGACGCACTTCAGTGCGTCACCAAGACCCCACCCTAGCCCTCCCCTTGCCAAGGGGAGGGGACCGGAAGTAATCTTAAATGTAATGTGAGGCTAATCCCCTAAGCGTAAAAACCTCATCCTCCCCATCCTCCCCATCTCCCCCATCCCCCCCATCCTCCCCATCTCCCCCATCCTCTATAATGAAGATGGAAATTGCCCCAACCTGAGTTACTTCCGGCGAGCGGAACGGATGGAAATGCCGAGCGTCTGTAACTAATAGAGATTACGAAAAAAGCTTTTTAAACCCGAAGGGGAAATAATCTATGCAACTACCCACTCGCCCCCTTATTGCGCCGCTGTTCGCAGTGCTCTTAGCTGCGATCGCCCCCCATCCACTTCATGCAGAAGTCGTCCAACTGCAACCCCAGTTCAGTAGCGATCCGATTCAACTCCAAGGGACATCCGGTGGAGTGCAAAAAAGTGACTGTGGCAGCATTTCTGAGCAACCGAGTCAAACCTTGGAAGTCGGACAGCAGTTCCCCTATCTCCGCTTAAGGGTCGAAAGTGCTGGAGAACCCACTTTATTAATTGAAGGTCCCACGGGACGGTTCTGTGTACTGGCCGATAGTACCGTGGGAGAAAAGCCGGAAATGTCTGGTTTATGGACTGTTGGGACTTATCAAATCTATATTGGTGACCTTGGGGGAGGACAGCATAGCTATACCCTCTCGATTACCCAAAATCCCAACTAGCTGGCTTCCCCCTTGGAGAGTTCTCGGTTCAGTGCAATTTTGACCCGTTGGTATTCCATGATCAGATCCGAGAAGATGTCGGTGACTTCTGGGGGGGGAGGGGTGTTGGTGTTGTGGTGCGATCGCCCGATAGACTCAAGTTGCTGACTCAGATCGGCCAAACTCATTGCACCCACTGCCGCACTCGTTGATTTCAGGGAGTGCGCTGCTTCTTGCATTTCAAAACTATCATCTTGGGCGATCGCCACGGTGAGCAGATCAATCAGCTTGGGAGACTCCTCTAAATAAATCTCGATTACCTCTTCAAGGGCATCAATTTCGCGTAACGAGGCTAACATTGCCAGATTCAGAACCGGGTCAGCGATCGCCGTTGCGGGAGAACCTGGAGGATGTTCGGGTTCAGACTCGGATAATTTTGACCTAGGACTATCGGAATCTCCAGGGGATAAAGTAGGTGTCGAATAATGGGGGGAATGGTCGGAATCCACCGGACAGAGGGCCAAAGCTTCCACCAGTTCCGGCATTCGGATCGGCTTACTTATATAGTCATCCATGCCCGCCTCCAGACAGAGTTCGCGATCGCCCTGCATCGCATTCGCTGTCATGGCAATAATTCGCGGTTTGTGTGGGAGTCTGCCGTTGAGCGCATCTTGACAAATTTGGCGAGTCGCGGCTAACCCGTCCATTTCTGGCATATGAACATCCATCAGGACCACATCATAATGTTGCCGGTCCAATGCTTGCAATACTTCAATCCCATTTCCGGCCACATCAGCGCGATACCCCAACCGATGCAAAATTTGCAGGGCCACTTTTTGATTGACTAAATGATCCTCCGCCAGCAAAATGCGTAAGGGTTTTTGTTGAGACATTTGGGGGTCAATGGCGAGGGCGTTCAAATGAACGGGACGCGAAAGAATCGGCACCCCTCCAAAGATTCCCGCCAAGACATTGTACAGATAGGATTGTTTAATCGGCTTATTCAGAAACGCGGCAAAGGGGACCTTATGCGGCAGATCCACCTCCTGTCTGCCAATGGAAGTCAGCATCACCAGGGGGAATTCCCGATTTTTGACAATTCCTCGAATGTAGGAAGCTAGGGTAATGCCATCCATTTGAGGCATTTGCATATCCAGAATGGCAATGTCAAACGTTTCCGAATTTTGCAGCCAATCTAGGGCCTCCCGGGCGGAACTCGCTGCCTTGGGCTTCATCCCCCAAAACAAGACTTGACGGGTTAAAATTTGGCGGTTGGTGGCATTATCATCCACAATCAGCACCCGCTTACCGGCTAAGGAGGGTTGAGTGCCATTTAGGTCCACCGGCAAGGGATTGAGTGCTGGGGTTGCCATCACCGTGAAATAGAATGTCGAGCCTGTTGGAGGGATATCGGGATGGGGGGATTTGGCATCGGTCAAGGTAAAGATACTTTGCTCGGGGTCTGGAAGAGGGGAGAACTGTTCCGGAATGGCGGAGGCGATCGGCCATTGAAAGGCCGGGTCCGGGTCCCCACCGACGCCCTCGCCACTGACGACCCACATCCGACCCCCCATCAATTCGCTCAGACGCTTGCTGATGGCTAAACCCAACCCCGTGCCGCCATACTCCCGAGTAGTTGAAGAATCCACCTGGGAAAAGGACTTAAATAGGCGATTCATCCGTTCCGGGGGAATGCCGATGCCGGTATCGGATACGGTAAATTGAATTTGACAGGGGGGGTTGCCGGTGCTGAGATCTGAGTTCAAATCCTTGTGAAGATGACCGTTTGGAGTCTCCGGAGACTTGAGGATTAAGCTATCAGTCGGGATTCCTACAGGCTGTTGGGGGTGAAGGGTCGAAGCACTCACTGAAACCACCACTTCCCCTTTTTCCGTGAATTTCACCGCATTACTGAGCAAATTCACCAAGATTTGACGGACTCGGGTGACATCGCCGATAATCATTTCCGGAGTGGAAGGTTCGATGAGATAGGCTAACTCTACTCCTTTTTCGGCGGCTCTGGAGGCGAGTAAATCTAGGGAATCTTCAATACAAGAGCGCAGGTTAAAGGGTTGCTGTTCTAGGTCGAGTTTCCCAGACTCGATTTTTGAGAAGTCGAGGATATCGTTAATAATAGTGAGCAGGGCATCCCCACTGGCGCGGACGGTTTCAACAAAATCGCGCTGTTCAGGGTTGAGGTCCGTATCCAGGAGTAATCCGGTCATGCCAATGACGGCATTCATGGGGGTGCGGATTTCGTGGCTCATGGTGGCTAGAAATTCGCTTTTGGCCCGAGTGGCAGCGAGGGCCTCGTCCCTAGCCCGGGCTAAATCCGCAGCGGCAGCACGACGCTCGATTTCGCTGCCTATCCATTGAGCCATGAGTTTGAGCAGTTCCTTATCCACGGCTTTAAACGGGCGTCCTAGGGGAGTGCTACTAGAAAAGCTGAGAGTGCCATAGATTTTGCCGCCAACAATTACTCTTGTCCCGATATAGGCTTCTTGGGGAAACGGGGTTTGGGTGGGGTTGTTGTGCCAGCGTGTGACACTAACCGATTCAAAATAGAGGGGTTCTTTGAGGCGGAGGGTTTCACGACAGTAGGTTTGATTTAAGGGGAAGCGATCGCCCGGTTGCAGGGTGTCCTCTGGGGATTCAACTGCGATGATTTCATAGCGATCGCCTTTAATCCGCGATAAAATCGCCACCGGCAGTCCAAACCGCCGTTTTCCCATGACCAGTAACCGTTGCAACCGTTGCTCAAAGCTGAGTTTACGGGAAGAGGTGATTTTATAAAGCGCTCTAATCGAGGCTTCACTTTCCCGGAGTTCCTCATCGGTTTGATGGCGTTCGGTAATATCCCGCGAAATGGCGACTAATTCTTCGATTTCATCCGTCTGGGGATTGCGAACTGTGCGACTGGTACTTTCAAACCAGAGGTAATGACCATATTTATGGCGGATCCGGTAGCTAACGGTATAACTGACTTGACCCTTGACCATTGCCAAGTAGGATTTGGCGAGGGTCTTGGCATCCTCGGGATGGAACAATTCATAGAGGTTACAGCCGATGAGTTCGTCCGGTTCATATCCCAATAAGGAATGACAAGCGGGGGAGACATAAATAAACTGGCCTTTTGGGGTATGCCGGGAAATCATATCCGTGGAGTTTTCCGCCATCAATCGATAGCGTTCTTCACTTTCTCGGAGCTTATACTGGGACTCTTGCAGGGCTTTGAGCATCCCATTGATGGTCATTCCTAAACTGGACAGTTCATCGTGTCCCGCAATTTTGACCCGCATGGACAGATCCCCTTTATCGCCGATGCGTTCGACTTTTCGGCTAAGGACTGTCAGTCGCGAGAGGACTAATTTTTCAAATAACAGTAGGGTTAGACCACTAAACCCCAAACTCATCCCTAACAAAGACCCAATAAAATAGCGGACGCTGGTTTTCCCTTTGGCGTAAATCTCTCGATTGTGGTTGACTTGGAGGAGTAAACGGTTATTGCTGGCGATCGCCGGAATGGCGGTATAGGCGGCCATTTCTCTCTCGCTGAGAGCCTTGACCACGATGGGCAACTTTTGCGATCGCCCCAAATCCATCCCCTGGAAAGGTTCTGCGGGAGTCGGGGATGGAGAAGACCCCTCTAACTGGGTTCTTACCTCGTCCAATTGCGGTGGCAACGCACTCATTGGATAAACACTCAGAGATAATTGGGTCAAATCCGCGAGGCGATTGATTTCCTGTTGATTCAAAAAGCGTCCCACCCATAAAGTCCCCCGGTACGGACCCTTTCCTTGACTGGTGAGAATGGATTGAGCTGCAATCAGGGCCGGTCCCTGGGGAAGGAGGACAATTCCACGGAGGGGGTGGTTATGGTGTCCGGTTTCGGCGAATTTTTTCTCAAGTTGTTGTTGATAAGCCGAGGCTAAATCTTGAAGTACCCCTGGCATGGGAATTTCAGCCTTTTGCTCTAAATCAAAGGCTTTGGTAAAAACAGGTTTTCTTTGTTCGTCCAGAATTAGCAACAGATTCAGCTTTAATTGAACAAAGGTTTCATTACCAAAATTGGAGTTAACGTAGTTGGGGTCTCCCGGGGTGATAAAGCTGTAGGTATCATCCCATTCCGCATGATATCGAGCGATGGATTCCAGTTCGTTAAGGGTCTCCTGGAGGGACTGCAAGCCTCGGATCGCATCTTGGCGGACGACTTTCTGTTCTAATTCTTTGAAGTCTCCCAGTAAAATACTCGATGCTGTAGCGTACAGCACGACATTGAGACCTAACAGGGTCGTGCCGACTATAACCAGTATTTTCTTTCGCAATTTCATAGAATGCTCACACCCTCATCTTCGTTACTCAACCGATCCACCAAAACGGGTGTTCCGGCGAAGAAATCGTTTATGTTGGCACGACGTAACTGCACGGAATAAGAGTGGCGCGATCGCTCCATAATTCTATAGATCTGTGATCTGTTCGCTATCTGGCCTACTGTATCGCCTCGTTGGGAAGTGGCGGCATTCCCCACCCCCCTAGAGCGTCGGTTCCCGATGGGATCAACCGGACAAGAAACTCAGTTTTTAGTCCCAATTTGGTGTCCAGGAGTAGAGCTGTTTTTAAAGAAACCCAGTGCTCTTTCCTCTACTATACCGACGCTCTAGGCCCGGTGTGATGACAAAAAAAGCAGCCTCATCCTTAAAAGGGGTCGATCAGCGATCGCGTATCTTACCCAGGAGGTTAGCCCAGGGTTGAAGTCCTGCTGATCCGGGGTGCCTTGGTTAGCTCGATCATCCCGTTGCCGGACTGGGGGAGCCTCAGACCTATAATGCCCAATCCCACTCCTGAATCAGCATCATTTGATTATCGCTTATGGGTGTAACGACCTCCAGGGACGTCCAGAATCTAGGGATTTCCCCTCCCTAAGCGGGTCCTGGGGTCAAGTCCGATGAGTTTTCAGTAATTGTGCGGTTTGCTCGGGTTCCACTAAGGTATTGGCACAGAGGATTCCCGATGCGGCTACCGCAGGAACCCCAATGCCGGGAAGGGTGCTATCCCCCACTCGGTATAATCCGGCAATGGGGGTATGAATACTGGGAAATGTTCCTTTGCCTGCGGCGATCGCTGGACCATAGGTGCCGCGATCGCGCCGCAGGAATTTGGCATGGGTGAGGGGAGTGCCAATCAGTTCGAGCACGATGCGATCGCGCAGATCGGGAATAATCCGTTCTAAGGCTCTAAATAGGGATTGGGCTCGAATTCGCTTGCGCGCTTTATAACTGACATCGGACTGCCAAGACTGGTAGGGTTCCATCGTATAAGCATGAATCCCATGATGGCCTGGTGGGGCCAGTTTGGGGTCCCAGACCGAGGGAATGGAAATCATACAGGTATTCCCGGGTTCGGTGAGGTCGCGATCGCGCTCATGAACCACCACGTGATGTCCCGTCAGTCCGGTTAATCCCTCCGCTTTTATCCCCAGGTGCAGGTGCATAAAACTATCTAAAACCGGAGTTTCTAGGGCTTCACGGCGATAGGACTCGGGGAGGTCTTCCGGTGTGAGGAGATGGGTATAGGTATCCCAAATTGTGGCATTGGAGATGACAATGGGTGCTTTGAGGATCGTGCCATTTCGCAGGCGCACTCCGGTAACTCGCCCTCCCTCGACTAGAATGCGCTCGACATGAGCATTCAGACGCAGTTCTCCTCCCCATCGGGTTAATCCCCGCACCAGGGCCTCAATCAGGGCGGTACTCCCCCCTATGGGATAGTCGATCGCGCTGCGACTGCGTTCCCCGAACATAAAGGCAACTTCTGGGGCGATCGTGCCGTGCGCTTTAAATCCGGAGAGTAAGAAGCATTCTAGGTCAATTAAACGCCGAACAAAGGGGTCTTTAATATCGCGATCCACGAGTTGACCGACGGACCCTTGAATCTCCTGAATATGGGGCAGTAATTGGAGTAAGGCGGGCCAGTATGACAGGAGAACGGGTAACAGCTTGCGATCGCTTCGTAAGATTAAGGTAGGAATGCCTTTGAGGGCGTCATACAAGGACAACATCCGCCGTTCAAACCGTTGGAGTTCCTTGGCTCCTGTGGGCGTAATGGCGGCAATTTCCGCCCGATAGCGATCGCAATTACCGTAAATCGGCAGGGTAATTTCCCCGAAGTGATAATGTCCCAAGGGGTCATAGGCGATGGTTGGCACCGATTCTCCCAACAGTTCCAGGACTTGGCGCAGGGGGTTGAGGCTTTGGGAATCTCCCAATCCGCAGTAAAAGGAGGGTCCGGAGTCGAAGTGAAATCCCTGGCGCGAAAATCCATGTGCTGCACCTCCGGCGATCGCATGACTCTCACAAACCATTACGCGCTTACCATAGCGAGCGAGTAAGGCTGCTGTGACTAACCCGCCAATTCCACTCCCGATGGCGATCGCATCATACTCTCTCATTTGCTTGTTCTCCCTGGACTCTTCACTCACGGTTTGATTAAGGGGCGATCGGTTTAATTCTGCACATCCCCATTCGGCATCGTCGTCTGGCTAAATATCGCCCCGGCAGTATTAGCGCCGCTCATTTCGGCACGGATTAAGCTGGCGTGGGTCAAATTAGACCGCATTAAATTCGTTCTTGCCAAATACGCCTCACATAGATTCGCCTCATTCAAGAGCGCGTGAGACAGATTTGCCCGACTTAAATCTGTCCGGGAGAGATTCGCCCGGGTTAAATTTGCTCCCGATAAGTTAGCTTTCCCCAGTTTGGCATCGGTGATGATGGCTACATCCAGTTTAGCTCCCTCCAAATTCGCCTCACCCAACAGCGATCGTTCTAGCTTGACATTTGTCATACAAGCCCCGCTCAAATCCACATAAGACAAATTGGCATCACTCAGAAACCCGCCATTGACAATCGCTGAGGCCATTTTCGCCCGTTCCAAATTGGCCCCACGCAAGTTCGTTTCTGTGAGATTTGCTCCACTTAAATCCGCCTTTGTCAAGTCCGCACCGCTGAGGTTAACCCCGCGCAAATCCGCACCCCGTAAATCCGCACCCCGTAAGTTCGCCGGACTGTATATCCGCCGTTCCTCCCGAAAGTTAGCCCCACGCAAACAGGCTCCACGCAAACAAACCCCGCTCAAGGTAGTTCCGCGCAAATCCGCATCACTCAGGTTCGCATCCAGTAGATTGGCTAAATTGAGATTCGCTTTGCGAAGATCCGCACCTTGGAGGGTCGCCCCATGTAGGTCCGCATCGCTAAGATTTGCACCCGAGAGATTAGCTTGATTAAGATTAGCACCACTGAGTTTGGTACTGACTAAGTACGCTGCACTCAGGTTGACTCGGCTCAAGTAGGCAAAAATTAGATCGGCTCCGTGGAGGTCCGCTCCCCGTAATTTTGCGCCTATCAAATCCGCTCCGCGAAGGTTCGCACCCCAGAGACTGGCTCCGTTAAAATTGGTTTCCCCGGCTGTATAGCGCCGCAATAATTCTTCAACATTCATCAAAATTATCCCTCTTTGCCCGCTTTTTCCCCTGACATTAATCCCTGGATTTAGGATTGCCCTTGTTTCTCCCGGTTGGTCTTTATGAACCTGAGTTATCTTCTCGCTCTATGGGTTGGTTTCTTTCAGCTTCTTCTAAGTTTATCAGAAGTTCTAAGAATTGAGAAGTAGCTTGTTTGACTTGCGTGATTAAATCTCCCATCGTTTCATATTTGACTGAAATTCCATCTTCAATGTCCAGGGTTTCGAGTTCGTCGCTAATTTCCCGTTCAAGATGATTTAAGCGATTTTCAATAAATTGAACAATTTCTTGCACATTCTGGTTGACTTTTAGATTGAGTTTTTTCTCTAGTTCTTGTTTTTGTTGAACCGGATCGATTTTTTTGAGGGCGCTTAAGGAAAATTTGCGATCGCTGCCGTTCAGACTTCCCAAATTCTGGGAGATGGGCGGTGATACGGCGCTCAATATATCGCTATTTTCCTCACTTTCCTCCCTAATCTCACTGTAATCGTTATCGTCATCATCTGGAGTGAAACCTTGACGAGCGCTGCTATCTTCTTCCATTTCCTCTATTTGGGGGGAAGCATTCCAGCGATCGCTCCCAGGGGCGATCGCCTCCGACAGAAGAGGGAGTTGTCCGAGTGGAAAATATAACGGCCTCATGTACTGCACAATTACGCCCGCAGATTGATAGTTTTCATCCGCTTCAGGCAGGTTTTTGGCAGTTTCATATAAGTGGGATTCCAGGGCATCAATACTGGGACAGAGTTCATAAATTTGCTGGAACAGTTCGTCAAGCTGGATTTTTTTTAAGTTGAGCCAGTCTTCATCCCGATTAAATTCAAAGAGGCGATCGAGTGCTGAAAAGATCAGGATTTTGGCCCGTAACGGACTCGTATGCTGTACCACTTTGAGCCGCAAATCAAAGATTTTTTCTCGGCTGATGGGACCGAGGGATTCAGGTGGCTTTGGCAGGTCAAAATCAGTCTCATGACTAAAATCAGACACAATAACTAGGGTATTCGCTAGATCCGGAGAAGGAGGAAAATCAGACAATCCTGGCTGAGTTGACCCATCTTCATAAAATTTACCCAGAGTCGAAATTAAAAGTTTAGCCACCACGGCATATTGTTGAGGTTTATTAATATTGCTAACAATTCCATTTAAAGAAAATTTCAAATTATCTAAAGTCCCGGTTACTTCGCAGACTTCAATAATTAAGTCTCGTAAATTCAAAGCAGCCAGTAAGTCAGCATTATTTTCCCATCTTCCTTGACAAAGACAAAGCATGAGTTTTTTAATGCGGGTTAGATTGGTTTCCTGCTCTAAGTTCCGAATAGCTTCATCGAGCAACTGTAAATTTTTCATATTGGCCTCCAGATATGTATTGCCAATTAAGGACTGAGGTTGACTGGGATAAAGACGCTACAGACAAAGGGTTACAGTTACTTATTAAACCATGAGAGGGAGGGGGACTAAAGATTTTTTCAATTTTCTCAAGGGAACGGTCCCGTTCCTGGGCGATCGCCTCTTCCCCACCCCAGGAGAAGGGGTCTCGGGTATCCGTGACTATGAGGGGAGAAAACCTGGTTTCTTTGGGATAAATTGGGGTGAAAGTCCCCCATATACCCCAAGAACCGGGTTTTTGAAGCGGAATAATTTTGAGGGTGCCGATGGGTTAAGTCAATGAGGGGTTTTACCCCTACGGATCCTAAAAAAAGGGGAAGTTCTCTTTGGCGATCGGCTTTACAATCCGCGTTTAAGGGCACCACAGGAGTCCAAAAATTCCGCTTGCTCTATAGAGGATCATTAACAGGAGTTGCAACAGTTAAAATCCGAATCAAAGTTAGGGAAAATCAGCCATTTTATCAGGTCAGATTAAATCCTTATAAATGCCATTATTTTAAAAGTAATGTATTTTTATAAAAAACTTTAGTTAAAAAGCTTATTTCAAAAATACTAATTTTTTAATTATGCCAAATATTGTATTTGTTTACAAAAAATATCTTTGCAAGTTCTATAAACTTATAAAAAAATTGAAATTGTGAGCCAAAGCATTCCCACCTTAAGTATCAAACCAATTGACTTAGGGCAAAATTGTGGGTGAGACCCCCGGGACAACCCGAACTGTTTCCCCAAGTGTCTAGCACAAATCGGCGAAATTACGGATAGAGAAAAATAATCCTTTGATTAAAAACACTAAAGCAGGGGCCGGAAATAATGAAAACGCTCCCATCTCACCATCATGGAATGAATTGTTTTTACCCAGTCCGGCAACAGGTCACTCCCATATTTTAAAATATTTGAATAATTACCCCACTTTAGGAGACTCTCCACCGATGATCGACCTCTACACCTTTCCAACTCCCAATGGACGCAAGGTTTCTATTCTGTTAGAAGAGTTAGGTCTTTCCTACAATGTCCATAAAATTGATATTACCCAGGGGGAACAATTTTCTCCAGACTTTGTAGAGATTAATCCAAATAGCAAAATTCCGGCAATTATCGACCATGATACAGAAATAACTGTCTTTGAATCGGGGGCTATTTTGATATATTTGGCTGAAAAAACTGGGAAATTATTCCCAACAGAGACTAAATCTCGCTATCAAGTTATCGAATGGTTAATGTTTCAAATGGCAAGTGTAGGGCCGATGTTTGGTCAATTTAATCATTTTAATCGGTTTGCGCCGGAAAAAGTTCCTTATGCGATCGCGCGGTATGAGCAAGAAACGTTACGACTGTATGGAGTATTAGATAAACAATTGGCCGATCGCCCCTATATTGCGGGGGAAAATTACTCCATTGCGGATATTGCGCTTTATCCCTGGGTTGCCAGTTACGGGTTTATGGGGTTGACTTTGGAACAACATCCCCATTTGAAACACTGGGTAGAAATACTACAGGAACGACCGGCAGTACAACGAGGCATGGCAGTCCCCACATAAATTACTTTTTGTAAAGAGAAAATTGCGCCTAAGACAAGAACTTGGGTTAATTTTATAGGGGATGGGAGAAAGGACTTCAGTCGTGACCCTGAACAGGGGATAATGACTGAAGTCGTAACTACAAATAGGGCCAAACACTGTTGAGGGTTGATTTGATAAAGTTTGTTATGCTGGGATTATCTGTCCACTAGGATAATTACAGGTATGCACGGGTTTCTGACCGGATCTTTAAAAATTGAACGGTTAAACGTGGCGATCGCCGACTTACCCACCCATCTGATTGGAACAAAATTAGTCCAGTTATCCGATTTTCATTATGAAAAGGAGGGATTGTCAGATCAACTCTTGGCCGAGGCGATCGCCGCTTCCAATCATGCCGACCCCGATTTAGTCCTGATGACTGGGGACTATGTAACCCATAATCCTGACTGTATTTACCCTTTGGTATTGCAACTCAAGCATCTCCAAAGTCGCAAGGGTATTTATGGGATTTTAGGCAATCATGATATCAAGTTGCCTCACTCTAAGTCAACCATTATAACAGCTTTTGAGAAGATTGGAATTCCTATTCTTTGGAATGAAGTGGCCTATCCTTTGGGGAAAGGTTTAGCCCTTTTGGGGATGGCAGAGGTGCAGTCGGGTCAGTTTAATACTCGGGCAGTTTTTCCCGGAATTAATCAGTCAATTCCCCGCATTGTTCTTTCTCATAGTCCAGATACTGCCGCTTATTTACAAACCCTGCGGGTGGATTTACAGCTATCCGGTCATACTCATGGAGGACAAATTATTTTACCCAAAATTGGGCCGCTTCCAGCTTATTTCAAATGCTTTCGTGAAAAAGTTCCTAAAGGGTTGAGACAATGGATTCCTTATTTATCCAAAAACTCTTATAAAGTGGTGGAGCGATGGGAGTGGTCTCAAGGGTTACATCAGGTCGGAAACAATCAACTTTATGTGAGTCGAGGATTGGGGACTTATTTCCCGGGACGGTTATTTTGCCCCCCAGAAGTCACCATTATTACGTTGCATAAAGATGAGGATAAAACCAGGGAATAAAGCGGGTTTTACCCCGATGATATTCCCGAACTATAATAGCTTAGGGTGCTGTCTATAAGGTTCTGATTTAAAAATGATACAGAATGTAGTGGACTGGTATGAAAAAAGATTGTATGGATGCGGTAAGACCGATCTCGTTATTGGGTGCAGTGGCGATCGCGACCCTGGGTTGGATGGCCCGATTGGAGGGTTCTGAACCTCCTTATCCCTTGATTCCTGCTCTCAATATGAGCCATCCGCCAGCGGCTGGACCCTTGTGGATTAGTTTAAATGGAGTATTAGAAAATCCGGTGACTACTCAACCCATTATTACAGCGAATACTCGCTTTGGCCTCAAGTTATTGTCTCAAATTTATCAACAAGAAAAAGAGAAAAATATATTTATTTCTCCCTTCAGTTTAACTCTCGCTTTACAAATGCTCAATGGGGGTGCAAAGGGAGCAACTTATGAGGCGATCGCCTCAGTTTTGGAAACTCCAGGGATAGATCAAGAGCAAATTGACCTTACCCTATCCGCACTCCAATCTTACCTGAAAGAAATCGATTCAGATGTAGATTTATCCCTTGCCAATTCGGTTTGGATGAGGCCAGGGGACTCTTTTAATGCTAATTTTATTGACAGGACCCAAACCCATTACCAAGCAATAATTCGGGAAATTGATTTGAGTAACCCTGCCATTGCTGCCCCAGTAATTAATGGATGGGTAGCTGAAGAAACTCGCCAAAAAATAGATCATATTTTAATGCCTACGGACTTAAATAGTAGTACAATTGCTATATTATTGAATGCTATTTACTTTAAATCGGCCTGGTTGAGTCCATTTTCTGAATCAGACACTCGGGAGCATCCTTTTACCTTAGCTGATGGACAGAGCAAACTTCATCCCTTGATGTTTCAAACTCAAGACTTTGCTTATTATGAAAATGCTTTATTCCAAGCTATTGCCTTGCCTTATGGCAATACAGCGGAAGTAAATTTATATATTTTTCTGCCAAATCCTGAAGTTGGATTAGATTCTTTTTTAGAACAGTTGACTCCCGAAAATTGGAATGGATGGCTTAAAGAATATTGGGAACATAAACCTATAAAGTTGGGTTTGCCACGCTTTAAAATAGAATATGACGTTGAATTGAAAGATATTTTAACTGCGATGAATATGGGAATAGCTTTTAGCCCAGAGGCAGATTTTAGCTCCATTACTTCAGGACCTTTTTTCCTTAGTAAAGTTAAGCATAAAACGTTTTTAGAAGTGAATGAAGAAGGAACGGAAGCATCGGGAGTAACGGCAGTAGTAGCGACGCGCAGTATGCCAAGGCAAATGATTATTGATCGCCCTTTCTTTTTTGCAATTCGCGATGATACCACCGGCACTGTACTGTTTATGGGAACTTTAGTTAACCCGACACTTTAAAGGCCATAAATTACAGGCTGCCATTTTAAAAAATTTGTTGATAGAATTAAGGATTGGGAGCATTTTTCTTTCGGGCTAGAGTAAGGAAAGAAGATGCTCCCAGGGACAGACGAAACAACTGAAGCGGTTACTAAAAACTACTCAGAAAACCTTAACGATTTATGGTTACAGGTTCGATGTATTGGGTATTGGCACGAATGAAACAATTGCTCGTTTGTTCCGGTCCGTTGCTACTTTCTACAAACATCCAAGGTTGATTGTTGGAATCAAAGGTTAAGACAAATCCACCGGGAGAAAGTGCGGCTTGAAAGGTAGAATCAGGGGGTAATGTTCCTGTTACGGGCCAACTGCCAATATTTAAGGCCCCGGCAGAGGGATTCCACACTTGATCAATGGGTTGATCGCCCATGCGACAGTTCAACCCGTTGGGGTCTGGGTCTACGACTCGCCAATTGATATGATTAGATTTACCTGTATAATCCCCTTGGGCATTGGTTTGAGGTAACACCGAGGAGGCGACTGGAGGCATTTCATCTGGTGTGTCGCTGCCGCGATCGTCTTGAATGGGGGGTGAGGTGGGATTGACTACGGGAGATTGGGGGGATTGGGTAGATGGGGGGGATGGGGGAGAGGGGGGAGATTGGGGAGATTGGGGGGATGGGGGAGATTGGGGGGATGTGGTACAGCTTACGGTAGTCAGGGTGACGATCGCCAGTAAAAGTGGTAACCCTAAAGGCTTAAATCTACTCCGATTGTTGCCCAATTGAGTCAGAGTTTTCCACAAATAATCCAAATGCATAACTTTCTGTTTCCCTATGCTAAATCAGTGAATAGTTCAATTTTCTGTTCGTCAGACTTAATTCGGGATATCCTGATTCCCGACTCTAATTTCTTGGCGGAATAATCCCCTCGAAAATCTAGTCGGGGCCTGATAATGAGGAGGATTCACCCCCGGACCCAAATCGATACCCTTTTCCATAAACGGTATGAATTAATGGTACCTCCCCACGGGCTTCTATTTTGCGCCGAAGTAGGCGAATTTGGGCGGCGAGGACGTTGCTACTCGGTTTTTCCCCAGTAGGCCATAAATGTTGATAAATTTCGCTATGGGTGAGTAATTGTCCGCTGTGGCGCATAAAATATTCCAGGAGGGTACTTTCTTTTTCGGAGAGTTCGATGGTGCGCCCGCCTCGATATGCTAACTGGTTTTCGCGGTCGAGTTCCAAGTCATCCGAGTGAAGGTGAGTCTCAGGGTCAGGGGTTTTCTGGGTAGCCGATCGCCGCAGTTGTGCTCGCACTCGTGCTAATAATTCTAGCAATTCAAACGGTTTCACGAGATAATCATCGGCCCCAGCATCCAGTCCTTGAACGCGATCGTCTAAGGTATCTTTCGCCGTCAGAAATAGAACCGGCGTCACATCCCCTTGACGGCGGATTTCTTGACAAATGGCTAACCCCGATTGGTGGGGTAACATCCAATCTAAAATCAGCAAGTCATATCCCCCTTGGCGCGCTAATTTGGCCCCGGTTGCGCCATCGGAGGCGACTTCTACTTGATATCCTTCCCGGGTCAGAACCCGAGTTAAAGGTTCCGTGAGTTGGACTTCATCATCCACTAAAAGAATTCGCATTATGTATGATTGGTGAGGGTTAAAGGTTAGAAACGAGGGTCAGAATCCCGGTTTGTTGTCCCCGATTCTAAATCTTGTCCCCATTCCCCAGTAAAATCTAAAACCGATATTCTCATTTTGTCTTATGCTGACCGTCGCTTTACCGAAAGGATCGTTGTTAACTGATAGCATCCGACTGTTGCAGTCGGTGGGATTGGATTTTAGTGCATTTCTGGATTCATCGAATCGACAGTTGCAAATTTTAGACCCGACGGGGACCGCCAGGGCGCTGTTGGTGAGGACCCATGATGTGCCGGTTTATGTGGAGTACGGTCAAGCACAGTTGGGGGTTGCCGGTTATGATGTGTTGAGGGAAAAACAGCCGCGAGTCGCCCAGGTCCTGGATTTGGGATTTGGCAAATGTCGGTTATCGGTGGCGGTGAAGGAGTCGAGTCCCTACCGGCGATCGCTGGATTTACCCGCTCACGGACGAGTTGCTAGTAAGTTTGTTCATTGTGCCCGGGAATACTTTCAACGGTTGGATTTGCCGGTGGAAATCGTGCCTCTATCGGGTTCTGTAGAACTGGGACCGATTACGGGGATGTCGGAGGCGATCGTTGATTTGGTCTCCACGGGACGGACTCTCAAGGAAAATGGCCTAATCGAAATGGAAGTGTTATTTGAGAGTTCGGCAAGATTGATTGCCCATCCGATTAGCTATCGCCTCAATACCGATGGCATCTGCGATCGCATTGCCGCCATCCGCGAAATGACCACAACCGCTGTGTAATCCCGGGGATTCCCCAAACCGATCGCCTCGGGGGTTGCGCTACAGTGGGAGGACATCTGTTTTCCATTGTCCATAAGGTTTATTGATGACTCGCTTATCACCGCCCCCAACTCCCAAAGAAGGTCGATCGCCCCGTCGTGAAAATGATTGGCGTTTATTTCTGCGCTTGGTTCCTTATGCCCGTCGCAGTGGTCGTCTGTTGGGGATTTCCCTGATTTTATTAGTCCCCTTAGCCTTTGCAGGGGCGGTCCAACCGATTATTATTGGACAGGCGATTTCCCTAATTCGGGGCGAACCTACCAATCTCCCGTTTTTGTCAACGGTGACCCTGCAACAAGGTTTAAATCTCCTTTCTGGGTTACTCTTGTTGACGATTACGGTTAGATTTGCCTTACAAGCCATTCAGTCTTATTTCGTTCAGGAAGTCGGGCAGAAAATTACCGCCGATATCCGCAATGATTTGTTTGATCATGTCACCTCTTTGGCGGTCCGGTTTTTCGATCGCACTCCTGTCGGACGCTTGATTACCCGCCTGACTAGCGATGTGGAAGCCCTCGGAGAGGTGTTTTCTACGGGCGCAATTGGGGTCGTCACGGATTTATTTTCCATTGCGATCGTCTTAATCATCATGTTCTATCGGCAATGGCAATTAGCACTCCTGCTATTACTAATGCTGATTCCGATCGCTTCCTTAATTATTTATTTTCAACAGCAATATCGCCAAGAAAACTATAAAGCGCGAGAAGAACTCTCCTCCCTCAACTCTAAGCTACAAGAAAATATTGTGGGCGTTGGAGTGGTCCAAATCTTTCGCCGGGAAGCTTTTAATGCGGAAATTTTCCGGGTGAATAACCAGCATTATATTAAAGCGGTTGACAAAACCATTTTTTATGATTCGGCTGTCTCTGCAACCTTAGAATGGATTGCCTTTGTGGCGATCGCCGGAGTCTTGTGGTTAGGCGGTCAACTGGTCCTCGGCGACACCCTGACGGTGGGGAGATTAGCAGAATTTATCCTATTTTCCCAGCGCTTATTTGACCCCCTGCGCCAATTTGCCGAGAAATTCACCGCGATTCAAGCTGGATTTACTGCCATTGAACGGATTAGCGATATTTTCAACGAACCCATCGAAATTCGCGATCCGGATGTGAAGGAAAGGACCGTGGATGCCCCGTGGCAAGGTGCAGCCCCAAGAAGCACGTCTCGGGCGATCGCTGACTCTAACAACCCTCATGCTGGGGAAATTCGCTTCGAGAACGTTTCTTTTGCCTATAAAAATGATGAATATGTTCTCAAAAACCTCGACTTTACCATCAAACCCGGTGAAAAAGTCGCCCTAGTCGGTCCTACAGGGGCGGGAAAAAGTTCCATTGTCCGGTTGTTGTGTCGGCTATATGAAGCGAGTCAAGGTCAAATTCTCGTCGATGGCGTCAATGTTCGAGATATGCGTCAAGCCGAATTACGCCAGCATATTGGTGTAATTTTACAGGATGGATTTTTGTTCGCCGGGGATGTGAAAAGTAACATCAGCTTGGGAGAAACCTATAGCCTAGCTGAGATTCAATCCGCCGCAGAACGAACCAATGTCGCCAGTTTTATTGAGGATTTACCCCAAGGATACAATACCCAATTACGGGAACGAGGGACTAATTTATCTGGGGGACAAAAGCAATTGTTAGCCTTTGCTAGGGCAGCAATTCGTAATCCGAAAATTTTAGTCCTCGATGAAGCAACCGCTAGTTTAGATGTAGGAACGGAGGCATTAATTCAAGATGCCTTAGACCATTTATTACAGAACCGCACAGCGATTATTATCGCCCACCGTCTCTCGACCATTAAAAATGTTGATCGCATTCTCGTCCTCAAACAGGGTCAACTGGTGGAACAAGGCAGTCATGAGGAATTGCTGCAACAAGGTGGACTCTATGCCGGGTTATATCAGTTACAGATGTTAGGAAAGTAAGAAGATTTTTCCGGTTTGTAGTAATGACTGCGGTTGTTACTACAAACCGGAATAACGCCTGAAGGCGTGACTACGAACTAAGATAAAGCAAAAAAATTATATATATTGCGGCACAGATTCCCATGATACTAATATACACAAAATACGATCGCCTGTCAAGAGGCGATCGCCTTTTTATTGTGAGTTAGCGCCAGATTAGTATAATCAGGTGCTACTCGGATGGAGGTCTAGGGCAGAGGGTCAAGCCTGGATTTCATGTAACAACGCTTGGAAGCGGAGGTCATGGCGAATCGAGTCCCAAGTTCCATCCAGACGAGTCCGTTCTTGATAGTCCTCTGGGGCTTGGGAAATATAAGCGTGCAAATGTTCGATCGCCCGTTCAATTTGACCGAGGAGGAGATGACAGGTGGCCTTGGCATAATGGACTTCGGGAAAATCCGCCTCAATATCCAGGGCCTCGGCATAGTTGGCGATCGCCTTTTCATACCGGCCAAACCGTTGCCAGGTTTCCCCGCGACGATACCAGGCCCAGCGATCGTGCGGACGGAGGTCTAAGGCGCAGTCATAACTATCAAGCGCTTCTTCATAGCGATTATGTTTGGCTAACACTTCCCCGCGACGATACCAGGCCCAATAGTCATCCCGGCGTTCTTTGAGGGCCTGGTCAAAGCTGGCGACTGCCTCCTCAAGCCGTCCAAGTTCCCCCAATGCTTTACCCCGTTGATACCAGGCCCAATAGTCCCGGGACCGCAATTCTAAGGCTTTATCATAATTGGCAACGGCCTCTTCATGGCAGTTGGTATGTCTTAAGGCATT
Source organism: Laspinema sp. D2d (assembly GCF_025370755.1). Taxonomy (GTDB): domain Bacteria; phylum Cyanobacteriota; class Cyanobacteriia; order Cyanobacteriales; family Laspinemataceae; genus Laspinema. The sequence continues at coordinate 104,061 of NZ_JAMXFC010000012.1, forward strand.
CCCCCGGCGATACCAGGCCCAATAATCATTAGGTTTGCTTTCCAGTGCCTGGTCATAGGAGGCAACAGCCTCTGGATAGCGTTGGATCGCCGCCAGTGCATTGGCGCGTTCATAACAGGCCCAATAATCATGGGGTCGGATTTCCAGGGCGTGGTTATAACTGGCGATCGCCTCTTCATACCGTTTCGAGTCGTGGAGAACGCTGGCCCGCTTATACCACTCTTGATAATCCTGCGGTTGGTCTGCTGATTGGGGCTTGAGTGCCGTCGCGGTGGCGCTGTTGCCTAGATCTGTTGAACTGTCTAATCCCATTGAGTCTTGATTTTCGCTCATATTAGCGCTCCAAAGCAGAAAATATCTGCGCTTTGTGGATTGGTTCCCTCGATTCGGGCTATCTGTGTGCCATTTAGCTGCTTGTCTGCCCTTTCGATAAGCGTTTATACTGACCTGGCTAAACTTTTAATCCGAGGTTGCTGGGGGTCCATTTATTGTAAATCCCCTCTAAAATCTTAAGGGATTTTTGACCCTTTCTATTGAATTAAATTGATATTTTTCTTTCACGAATTAAACGCATTTTATTCCCTAATTTGAAGGGAGTTTTGTCAGTAAATCTTGACAATTTCAACCCGATGAATCGTCGGTTTCCTTGATACCGTAAACAGGGGATGAAACGTGAAAAATTTAAGCCGGTGTCTTTCAACGTTCCACCCCAAGAGTCTAAGCTCTTAGTGCAAGATCAGCCGAAAGAAAGTTACATTAACCCGGGAAAGGTGCGATCGCCCCGCAGACCCTCAAATTCCATATCCGTGGCAATTTTCTCAAGATAGGAGTCTCCGCCCCAATGAATCGCCTGTTCCAAGCTGGCAACGGCCCCGAGTCCATCCCCTTGGCGGATCAAGTAGCGGGCCAGGTCGTACCAAATTGCCCCATCTTCGGGTTCAATCGTCAAGGCTTTTTGGAAGCTCATCACCGCCTCATCGTAGCGACAAAGCTCCCCGAGAGCAATTCCCAGGTCATGCCATACCCAAGCGCTTAAGCCCTCATACTCTTCACCCCAACGGTTCCAGTTCGGTTCACACTCCAAGGCGCGGTCAAAGCTTGCCACCGCCTCCTCGTAGTTGCCTAACTGACTATGGGCATTCCCCAATTGATACCAAGGCCAGAAATTATCCGAGTAGATAGAAATAGCGCGTTCGTAGCACTGGAGGGCTTCTGCGGGCCGGTCTAGGTCATCCAAAGCAATGCCGCGATCGTACCAAACCAAATCATTCTCAGGGTCAATCTCCAATGCCCGGTCATAGCTGGCGATCGCCGCTTCCGTCTCTCCTAACAGGTCCAACATTTTCCCCTGGTGATACCAGGCCATTTCTGCGGTAGGTTTCATGTCCAGAGCAAAATCATAACTTGCTAACGCCTTGTCATACTCCTGCATCATCTCCAGGGCAATCCCTCGACGATACCAGGCCCAATAATCCGTAGGCCGTACTTCCAGGGCGCGATCGTAGCTGGCGACTGCCTCCTCATAGCGACGGGCCTGACCGAGGGTAATCCCCCGTTCATACCAGGCCCAATAGTCTCCCGGACGGGTTTCTAGGGCGCGGTCATAGCTGGCGACGGCCTCCTCATACTCCCGCAATTGCCGGAAAGCACTTCCCCGTTCATACCAAGCCCAATAATCACCCGGACGGGCTTTTAAAGCGCGGTCATAGCTGGCGACTGCCTCCTCATACCGCCCCAACTCATCTAAAACATTGCCAATTTGATACCAAGCCCAATAATCTTCCGGGCGATATTCTACCGCTTTATCGTAGCAGCTAAGGGCATCTTGATAATGGCCCGCATCCCGCATGGCATTGGCCTGTTGATACCATTCCCAATAGCTATCGGGCCTACATTCTAAAGTGCGCTCATAGATAGAAATTGCGCGACTCATTGTTTGACTCATACTTTTAGTGCAAAATCTATTAAATCTCTCCAATATTAAGGATACTGCGATCAAAGCTCACTCGGCTCGGTAAAATTACTTTGAATTAGTTAAATTTTCAACAATAAGCCCAGAAAGATTTGATGAGCGAACAATCCGAATTAGACTACCGCATAGAACGGGATTCGATGGGAGAACGGCAAATTCCCGCCGCTGCCTACTATGGGATCCAAACCCTCCGGGCCACGGAAAATTTTCCCATCAGTGGACTCAAACCCTTACCCACCTACCTGGATGCCTGTTTGCTAATCAAAAAAGCCACCGCCCTTGCTAATGGGGAACTCGGCTGCATTCCCCAGGAACTAAGTCAGGCGATCGCCGAGGCTGCGGATGAAATCCTCAAGGGCGCATTACGGGATCAATTTGTGGTAGATGTTTACCAAGCTGGTGCCGGAACCTCTCACCACATGAATGTAAACGAAGTGCTGGCAAATCGCGCCCTAGAACTTCTGGGTGACTGCAAGGGCAATTATCAGCGGATTAGCCCGAATGATACGGTCAACTACGGGCAATCCACCAATGATGTCATACCCACCGCCATTCGTATTGGCGGACTTTTGGCCTTGCAACATAGTCTTTATCCTGCCCTCAACGCGGCGATCGCTGCCTTAGAAGCCAAAGCAGTGGAATTTGAGGATATCGTCAAATCCGGCAGAACCCATCTGCAAGACGCCGTACCCGTCCGACTTGGGGAAAGTTTTCGTGCCTGGGCTTATATACTTACGGAACACCGGACGCGCATCGAAACTGCGGGGAAAGAACTCACCGTACTGGGAATAGGGGGAAGTGCGGCGGGAACGGGTTTAAATACTCATCCCGAGTATCGCGAACAGGTGGTGAAGATTCTCTCAGCGTTGATTAATATTCCTTTGACTCCGACGCCGCACTTGATGGCAGCCATGCAAAGTATGGCCCCCTTTGTCAGCGTTTCCGGTGCATTAAGAAATTTAGCCACGGATTGCCTGAAAATTTCCCATGATTTGCGCTTGATGGATTCGGGACCGAAAACGGGACTCAAGGAAATTCAATTACCCCCGGTACAACCCGGGTCCTCGATCATGCCCGGGAAATATAATCCGGTGATGGCAGAGATGACTTCGATGGTGTGTTTTCAGGTGATGGGATATGACAGTGCGATCGCCCTAGCCGCACAAGGGGGACAATTAGAACTGAACGTAATGATGCCGTTAATTGCCTATAACCTCATTCACAGCATTGAAATTTTAGGTCATGCGATCGGGGCACTCAGCGAGTTTTGTCTTCAAGGCATTACCTGCGATCGCAGCCGTTGTGAACATTACGCTGAGGGTAGTTTAGCCCTCGTCACCGCCCTCAACCCCCATATCGGCTACCTCAACGCCGCCGCCGTCGCCAAAGAGTCCCTAGAAACCGGGAAATCCTTACGGCAAATCGTCCTAGAACGGGGTTTAATGACCTCAGAACAGTTAGCGGAGGTTCTGGATTTACAAAAAATGAGCGCCCTCCCGCATTAAAACTCGAACCCGGACATCCCGCCACGACTTCACTCGTTCTCTCCCCAGGACTTACCCATTAGACTGCTTGCAAAATTTCTTAAAGCCCCCCAGGAACTAAACATTTCTTCCTCTGGCTTCCCCCAGGAACTAAATATTTCTTCCTCTGGCTTCCCCCTTCTTAAGGGGGACGGGAGGGGGATCGACCGGGGACGGGAGGGGGATCGACCGGGGATCAATAAACCTGGGGAAGAACTTCAGAGGTATGGGGAAGTGCGGAATCAACCGTAAACCTGCTGACTTGCAAGCCTGTTTCGTCTGGGACAGCCTACCTGTTAAATTAAGTACAGGTGGCGGCATACCACCGAAATTCACACAATTGTCAATATGGAGTGCAATTATGGCGAGAGGTTCATTTGCCACAATGCAAGCTCAATCGAGTACAGAAGTGACCTTTTATTATGAAAATGGTCATACAGACTCATTTAAGGTTCCGGTTCCTGGCGCTCAATTTCAGCAGCAGTTACCCCAGTTGTTAGCCCAACCCTGGATTACCTTGCATCTCGTCGATAATACGGTGATAGTCTCAATGGCTAAGGTGGTTAAGGTAGAAATTAATCCCCCTGTTCCCGAACTGCAAGGTCCCGGCGTTATCAATAACGGAGAACGCGTGACGACGATGCAGCGGGGTGCTACGGGACGCTTACCACAAAATGGTTGAATTTTCAATCGAAGATCGAGGGGATTTTTGAAGTGGGTCAAGGTCATGCCTGGGAGGGGATTCATCACTCTAAACTGTTTACCCCTCCCGGGTAGTGGTTGACTCTTTTTTAATAAAATTAGCTCAGTTTATCTCATGACAATCGTTAGTTTAATTCGCGCCAATTCTTACGAAAAAGTAGCTCTTAGAGCATCTATAGAGACTGTTTTAGCGCCTCTAGGAGGAATGAGTGCCCTTGTCAAACCCGGCGATCGGGTTTTGCTGAAACCTAACTTGCTCACCGGGTCTCATCCGACTAAAGAATGTGTCACTCGACCCGAAATCGTCTGCTGTGTAGCAGAAATGGTGATGGAAGTGGGAGGAAAACCTTTTTTAGGAGATAGTCCAGCTTTTGGGAGTGCCCGGGGGGTAGCGTTTGCCAATGGATATCAAGAGATTGTGGACCAATTGAATTTACCGATTGTGGAATTTCATGGGAAGCGATATCCAACGAATGCCACGGAATTTAATCATTTACGATTATCGAAGGAGGCAATGGAAGCCGATGTTGTGATTAATTTACCCAAGGTGAAATCCCATGTTCAATTGACGATGACAATGGGGGTTAAAAATTTATTTGGCTGTGTTCCCGGAAAAATGAAAGCCTGGTGGCATTTGGAAGCGGGAAAGGATGTGAATCGCTTTGGGGAAATGTTAGTAGAAACGGCGCGGGTGATTTCTCCTAATTTAACGATTGTTGATGGGATTATCGGCCATGAAGGGAATGGTCCAAGTGGGGGAGAACCCCGACTGCTGGGACTGTTGGCGGCGTCGGAGAATGTGTTTGCCTGCGATCGCGCCCTACTAGAGGTGCTGAATGTCCCACCAGAACTGGTCCCCACTGCTGCGGCATCGTTACGATTGGGGATCTGTCCAGAATTGGCAGAGATTCAGTTTCCTTTGTTGAAACCTGTTGACTTCAATATTCAGGATTGGAAGCTGCCAGATGCCTTAGTTCCCATTGATTTTGGAATGCCTCGCGTTCTCAAATCTACGTTCCGGCATTTGTACATTCGGTTTATTAAGGAACCGATAAAATTGTATGGGAATCGGTAGAGTTAAGACGTTAGTTTTAAAAAAGATTCATCGCCTAAAATTTGCGATTTGAATCCGGGACGAAGAGGAAAAATAAACCGGCTTTCTGCTGCTAGTTGGGGATAAATTCCCCAATCTTTAGCCCAGAAACCCGGTTTACAACTGTTGCTAAAACAGGAAAGTTTAGGCTTCTCCAATTAAGGTAAAGGCTGCCCAGTCTCGGGGGTTGGGATACTGTTCCATTGTGGTTAACATGGCCGTTCTTAGGGATTGGGCTTTATCACAGGTTTGGCGGAATTGGTAATAAAATTCTTTCATAAAATCTAGGTTGGAGGTGGTGGGGGGTAACCAGAGAGACATTAGTAAACTGGGTACTCCAGCGGTGATAAAAGCTTGAGATAATTCCACAACTCCATCCCCCCAAATTCGACCTCTGCCGGTATCACAGCCACTCAAAACCACGAGTTGAGCGGTGAGATTTAAGTGTAAGATGTCATTAATTGTCATCAGTCCATGAGTGTTGGGACTGGGTGCAAAGGCGATCGCCGATTGCAATCCTTCGATGTCATCAAGAAAAACATGGGTAGCCAGATGAATGATATTGGCAGACCCCATTTTTTGGAGGATAGCTGATTTCGTAGCCCGATCGCCCGTAATCGGTTGAGTTTTCAGGACCTGGGCGATCGCCTCCGCTTCCAGTTGAGTCCCCGGAATTTGCAGCAATTGTACCGGCGGTTCCCCAAATTCCAAACAAATGCTAGGCATGGTAGGGTTTCCAACGACGAGGCATTCTTGAAGGGATTCCAGGGTCAAGCAGCAATGAGGGCTGCTATTTCCTCCCACCGTCTGAAATGCGAGTTCCCGTTCAACGAGGGGTTCTCGTTGCCGCTGAGTCACCCCCAGGGCTTGAATGGAGGGGGCGGTGAGTAGGGTATGCTTTTCGATGGGATATTGACCATTGGAATCGATTAATGCCGCAAAGGGAACCAGGAATAAAAAATCCTGGGGAATAATCGTCACCCGTTTTTGGGGGTCCTTGGGCAACAAATCGGCGATCGGTGCTATGAGAATTTGATACAAGAACTGGAGTTGTTGGCGACAAAGCAACCGTTCGCGATCGCTATAGCCCACATTAATTAATTCCCGGACGCTACGAACCAGACCCGCTAGGGACGTGTTATCTTCGTACCAGACCGATTGCAGGTCTACTTGACGAAAGTCAATTTTCCCCGAGGGCGAAATAACCCAAATAAATAGTTCAGTCGCATAAGCGTACAGGGTCTTGATCCCGATTTGCAGCCGCGACATTTCATAAAATTGTTGATAATCATAAATCAAGGAATAATAAACTAAAGTCGAATTGTGAGCTTTAGCAATTTGTTTAATTTTATAAAGACTCGGGGGTTCTACGGAACCCAGGCACTTACCCTCTGGTCCTAATCGGGTGGCTAAGAGATGCTCAACTGCTTTGGATCGTCCTTGTTCTGCCACTTCTAAGGCCGCTTCAGTTCTGCGTTGAACTACTAAAATTCGTTCAAAACCTCGGTAAATATCCGGTTGTCCTTCATGCGCAAAAATGTTCATGCTTTGCCCCTAAGTTCAGCATTCAATACGATCGCCTTGACCGGAAGGAAACGCCGCGTTATTTTTAGGCGATCCCTTAAATCATAATCGATTTCAGCCCTCATGAATAGGTCGGTTTCAGGCTTTTTTTCGAGGTTTTTGTTGCGTTTTGTTGCGCGATCGCCCCCTTGCGGAGAGCGGGGTTAGGGGCTCAGAAAAATTGAGGGTTGATGATGACACAAAATCCAATATTTTTAGGTCTGCAAACCCTGATCAATTCACCGGGTTCGGCAACTGGGAGCGGATCGTTTCCGGCGCTTCTATGCAGAGAAAACCCAGGGTTAAAAACCGGATGGATAGAGTATGAGGACTTTTAATCAATGGCTGTCGTCTCGGGGAGTAGGTCCCTTCACTCCTCGCGGTTGGCGATCCAAAAGGGACCTCATCCCTGCTCCATATTTGAGGAACACCCAAACTGAGCAGGATCTGGGCAGATATTAAGTTGGGGATTGCCCCTAGGGGATCAGTGGCGGTTCTGGAGTGGATGGCTCAAAAACTGGAGCACCCGTGGGATTTAGGGTCGGTACCGCAGGGGACAAGGGTTTTGCAGAAAGGGTATTGGCGACCAAAACATACCCTAAGTAAGCGGGTAAAACCATCGAAGCCACGGCGGCGATCGCACCAACCACATTCAGCCACCCTGTAGCCGGTCCATAATGAGAGCGATAGGGGTCAAAATTGATCCCCTCCTCCTTAATCATTGTTCGCCATGCGATCGCCCGCTTGAACCGGACCCGGCGATCGTCCAGCTTTTCCAAAAGTGTCCAACCGGCTTGTAGTTCTTCCTCACACAATCCCTGGAAAATTTGGGGATCGCGAAACAAATCGAAACTGGCCCGCACGATTTTATACTCCCACTCACCATTGTGGGAATCCCGAGAAGACCCAACACTCGCCTCGGGCACAGGGGGACGCAAGGCAGCAATCACCGCCGTTACCTCCTCGGGTTTAGGCGGTACAGAAAATTGTTCTGCACTCTTGCCGCCATTCAGAGGCAAGGACGTGGGTGGGTGTTCGACTTTTGTTAAATTTCGATGATTTTGATGATCCGTCACAAGTTCTTCCTCCTCCTGATCTTGTTGCCGTAACAGTAGTTGCCTCCAGCGCAACCAACCCCCGGCAACCACTGCCTCAATGCCGAGACTCCCCACAAATACGCTCCACAACACAATGACTTGCATATTTTTCCTTGCCTCAAGGGTGTGAGATGAAGGATGAGGGATGAAGGGGACCGTCTCAGGGCGCAAGGATTAGCAAATTTCTCAAATTTTATTTGGGGGTTAAAATTTGGTGATTTTTATGCAAAACTCTACCCCTTGCTGCGGACTTATCCAGGATGGGAGAGGATTAAGCTAGGCTTCTTTCCCACCCTAAGCTCCAAAAAAGCTGGGTTATGGCGCTTGAATGGTCCCTTAAAACTTCATCGTTTAGACTTCACCCTTATTCCTTTAGTTTTAAATACCCTTCCACTAAACAATCGGTTCCAATCGTCCGCCATTTTACCCGGTCTAAGGTTAAGGCATCACCCATCCGAGTTAAGCCCAAATTCCCGACGGGCGAGGGTGCTGATTGACCCCCGACAATTTTGGGGGCAATAAACGCGAGAACTTTTTGAACTGCGCCATCTGCGATCGCCCGCGCTGCCAACAGTCCACCACATTCCCACAGAACCGACAGAAACTCCCGCTGATAGAGATACTCCATCGCGATCGCCGGAGTTAAGGGATCAAGCTCTATCACTTCAACGCCTTTATTCAAAAGCCACTGCTGCATATCCGGATTTGCTCCGGGCTGAGTCAGCACTAGGGTCCCTGCCTCGGAAACCTCCCACAGATGGGCCGATTCGGGCAAATCTAGGGTACGAGTCATCACCACGCGTAAGGGGTTCTGAGTGCCGGTATGGTGACTGGTGAGCTGCGGATTGTCCTGACGCACCGTATTTCCCCCGATGATAACGGCATCGCACACCGCACGCAGGGTATGCACTTCATGACGCGCTTCGGGACTGGTAATCCAGGTGCTGTGCCCGGTGGTGGTGGCAATTTTGCCATCGAGGGTCATGGCATATTTTAAAATTCCAAAGGGACGATGGTAGATGACCCGATGGAGAAAAGCTTCATTCAGCTTGCGGCAGGCTTCTTCTTCGACTCCTACCACTACTTCAATTCCTGCCGATCGCAGGCGCTGGATACCCCCACCGGACACCCGGGGATCAGCATCAACCATCCCCACCACCACTTTGGCGACTTTCGCTGCAATCAAGGCTTCAGAACAAGGGGGGGTGCGTCCATAATGATTGCAAGGTTCTAGGTTGACATAGACTGTGGCACCTTGGGCCTGTTCCCCAGCTCCTTGCAGAGCAAAGACTTCTGCATGAGGCTGTCCCGCACCGGGATGAAAACCTTCTGAGATGATTTGGCCCTCTTTGACAATCACGGAACCCACTAAGGGGTTCGGTGCCGTCTTTCCTAATGCAAGTTGAGCCAACTCAATACAGCGACGCATCATTGAGCAATCAAAGTCGCTAAACTCACTCTCGCCACTGGGGTTTGAGGGGGTAAAGTCTGGATTCGGGAGTCCTGGCACTTGAGAGGTCACGGGCAAATGTTCCTTTTCCTGCTGTCATGATGAAGCTTAACCCTGAGTTTATCGAAAAGACTGACGTTCCAACAGCCACGCAGTATAATCAAGTCGAAGCGAGGTTAAGTTTTGTGAAGTTAAAAGCTGAAAAAATTATCATGGACATTCAAAACAGTCAAGATATAAAACCAGCTAGGATTGGCCGATCGCCCAGAGTGGGCGGAAAGATTGCGAAACAGATCGGGCAATGGGCGGCGATCGCAGCGCTTCAGGTGGTGACCCTCCAATCCTGTCCCGTTCCAGCAGCGATCGCCCAGCTTCCACCGGAACAATCTAACCCCGAGGCTTCCCCAGAATCCGAACCCCTTGACCCTGCCGCCGAATCACTGCGTCACTCTTCGTCCACCACCGCAGCCCTCTTATCTGTATTTCCCAATAACTGGCTCTCCAACGACTGGTTTTCCCCCTATCTGAATCGTCCTGTCCGCCTCGATGGCAGGACCCTATTTCCCGTGGCTCCCATTGAACTATCCGAGGGGTCTCGGGTAGAGGCGATCGAGCGACAACTCCAGCAGTTGCTTGAAGCGATCGAAACCGAACTAGACGAAAATCCCCAGACTCAGAACCCTAACGGAACCTATTCATCCGCCGAAATTACCACCTTCATCAATCAAAATCTGCAAATCTACAACAATCCTCTAGGCGGGTTACCCGTCATTTATGCCCGGTGGGGGGGAGCAGAAACCCAACAAATTCGACTCCTAACCGTAACCGCTGTAGATGCGGAACGCTTAGGAATGCCTCTGGAAATGGTAGCCGATCGCTGGCAACAACAGATTCGCCAGGGACTGTTACGAGCGTTATTAGAGCGTCAACCCGACTATCTCAAACAACAGGTCGTCTGGTCTGTTTCCATCGGTTTAGCGATGGTCCTATCCAGTTTGATCCTGTTTTACTATCAGAAACAATTTAAACGGAAACGGGAGCAAATCCACGCCACTCCTTATCCCCTTCCCCAAGAGAACCCCCCAGTTCCTCCCCCGGAAGTTCAGCAATTAGAAGACGCTGTTCCCGTCGCCGAATCGGAATCCCTTGAAGTGCAGCAACAAACCGAATCCATGCGGGAGTTGCAGTACAAAATGAAGCAGCAACAACAGCTCAATGTCAACGATATCCAACAACGATTGGCGCAATTTGGGCAAGTTGTTATCTGGGGAGGAGGAACCTACAGTATTTTGGGCTTGTTTCCCATGAGTCGAGGCGTCCAAGTGCTGATTTTGTCTTTACTTCCTGTGCCTTTGCGGTTGCTGGGGGTGGTGTTGAGTACATACGTGGGGGTGCGCTTGAGTGCGATCGCCATTGATCGGTTCTTTAGCGTCTTGCAAGAGGGTAAATTAGTAGATTTGAATGCATCCCGACGGTTAGCATTGCGGTTTTCCACCTTTTCTGGAGTGTTTAAAAGTCTCAGTGCCGTGGGGTGGGTGAGTATTGGCATTCTCATGGCTCTATCGGTGATTGGCTTAGATATTGCGCCAATTCTCGCCGGGGCGGGGATTATTGGTTTGGGGATTTCTTTGGCTTCTCAAAGTTTAATTAAAGACACAATTAATGGGTTTTTGATTTTGTTTGAAGACCAATATGCGATCGGGGATGTGATTCTGGTAGACAATGTAGGCGGACTCGTGGAAAATATGAATCTGCGGATTACTCAACTGCGCAATGGTGAAGGACAGTTAATTACGATTCCCAATAGTGCAATTTCTATTGTTCGCAATCTGTCTAAAGAATGGGCAAGAGTGGATCTCACGATCACAGTGGCTTATCAGAATAATGTAGACCGGGTATTGGAAGTGCTGCAAGAATTATCCTTAGAGATTTACAGCGAACCCGAATGGCAGGAGAAAATGATTGATTCCCCGGAAGTGTTGGGGATCGACCAGATTGATCATACGGGAATTTTAATTAGAATTTGGATCAAAACGAAGCCGCTGCAACATTGGAGTGTGGGGCGAGAGTTTCGCCGCCGGATGAAGACGCGGTTGGATCAAACCGGAATTGCGATCGCTGTACCGCAACAATCCGTAGTATTTCAGAGTTCCTTGGAACTCTTGAAACAGGCTCGAAATGGCAACGGGGAACAGGCCCCCAAGATCCTGATAGGAAATTCTGATCAGGCTTTATCCTAATCTGGAATCCGTTTCTAGGACATGGATACATCAAGGTTTAGAACTTGGGTTTTTTAACAAAAGTTCTGAGGATTAATAACCCAGGAATACCAAAAAATCAGGTTTTTATCCTCTTGATTTAATACTATACTGAGGCCCTAAGCCGTTTGCCAAAATAGACAACTAGGAGTGCGATCATTATCTCCACTTATCACTAAAAAGGGATATCTACACAAATCCCCCACCTTAAACAGGTGGAGGATTTTTTAGACCTAATCTAAACCCAATTCATGATGACGGGGCCTTACTTACGCTGTTGATTTAAGTATTGAATCAGGTCATCAGACCCCCCAATGTGTTTACCGTTGATGTAAACTTGCGGAACAGTCGTTGCGCCAGAAATAGCGCGTAAAGAACGGGTGGTAATATTGTCTTTTAAGACAATTTCTTCATACTCAAACCCATGTTCTTTGAGAGCCGCTTTAGCGCGAGCGCAATAGGGACAACCTTCTTTAGTTAACAAAGAAACACATTCAGGTTTCTTCGCTTCCGGGTTGATATACTTGAGCATAGTCTCTGCATCGGAGACTTCAAAGGGGTCGCCTTCCACCTCGGGTTCGATAAACATTTTTTCAATGGTTTTATCTTTGACTAACATGGAATAGCGCCAGGATCGCTTGCCAAATCCCAGGTCTTCTTTATTGACCAGCATTCCCATTTTTTCCGTGAATTCGCCATTTCCATCGGGAATGAAGGTGATGTTATCTGCTTTTTGTTCCTTTTTCCATTCATTCATCACAAATGGGTCATTGACAGAAATGCAGATAATGTCATCAACACCATTGGCTTTAAAAGTGGGGGCTAATTCATTGTAGCCGGGAACGTGAGTGGAGGAACAAGTGGGGGTAAATGCGCCCGGTAGAGAAAAGACGATTACGGTTTTCCCAGCAAATAGCTCATTGGTGGAAAGGGTTATCCAATCTCCATTTTGACGGGTTTTCAAGGTAACATCAGGAACGGTTTGACCTTCACGATTTTGTAACACGATAGATTCTCCCAGTAGTTAATTTAGTCATGGATGCCAGAATTGAGGGTTAATTCAGGCAAGAAACCCCCTTGTTTTTCTCTTGGGCTAGAGTGGATAAAACCCAAAGCAACGGCGGTCAGCTTTCGTTTCTGTAAGGGGGGAAAAGAAAGCCGGGGATTTGGTACTTCACTATTCTAGCGAATCTCAGGGACTGTTCAAGTATCGGCCAAGGGTAGGGGTGAGCGATGGATCAAGGCGATCGCTATTATGTCTGACGATCCTTGACAAAAATCACCTTCCCCGGTAACAGCGCCTTAATGAATAAATTGTAATAACTCACGCTGTTGCCAGAGCATTAATATGCCTGTAATTGCCATTGTTGCCAGTGCAAGCTGACGAAAGTGCTGGGTGCTCATGCTGCGGAGGACGTAGCGACCCAAGAGGTTACCCGGGGCTGCGGCGAGTCCGATCGCCAATCCATATCCTAGGTACTGCGGTGTCATTGCACCAAAGGCCAAATAAATCACAATCTTGACAATATGAATTACCACTACATTAGCAGCTTTGGTGGCAATCATTTCTTCTTTGACTAATCCATATTTAAGATAAAGGGGATTTAAGAGGGGACCGCTACTGCCGATGAGTCCGGAAATAAAAGCATACAGAAATCCGGCCGGTAAAAAATACCAGGTGGCAATCTGAAAACTACTTTCTTGTTTTTTTACTCCAAATCCGACTACGCTCAAGATCAGAAATAAGCCGATCAAGAGGTGTAGCCACTCTATATTTATTTGGGTAAACAAATATGCTCCTAAAATTGCCCCTACAATCGCACCGGGTAGATACCAAAGGGTAATTTTCCAGTTGATATCATTCCAGAATAAAACAATCCGTTGCGAGTTGCCTAGCAACATTCCAATGGTAATTACGGGTGCGACTGAACCCGATCCAAGCAAAAGGTTAACCAGTGGAATTAGGAGGAGTGGACTACCTGCGGCTGCTAAGGTACTGGTAAACCAGGAGAGGAAACTAGCGAGGGTTAACCAAACAAGGAGGATGGACACGAATGGAACGGCTGTTAAAGTTCTTTATGTCTTATTCTCCCATCTTTAACCAAATTTTAACCTAGGAAGTTCCGCAGAATGAGTCAGGTTGGGGCGAAAGTCAAGCAGTCTGGGGAAGACAGGCACATAAACAGGGCTTTTAGGGAGATTGTCGAAAGATCAGGTTAAACCGCTTGATAGGCAGGGACCTCTTTTGGCTTAAGTTGACACCCGTGGAAAGGGAAGCCCCCTATTTTTAGGGTTGGCCCTCCCACTATGGGTCAGTCTGGATAGTCACTGGAATCTGGCATTTGGAATGGGAAAGGTGGGGTTTTGAAACCTCAGTTGTGTTTTGGGTTGAGAGATAATTGCCCTGGGGTTTTAATGAGTAAATACAGGAAGAAACGACTGAAGTCGTTACTACCAACTTAAGAAACGACTTCAGATGTTTTTGAGGTTTGCCCTTGATGCAAATTGTCTAATTTACCTACCCCCCGATGAACCGTTTGATAAAGTCCAATTTATTTTTATAAGGTGGGTAGCGAAAATCTAAATCAAAGCGGAAGGACTTCTCTAAGACACTTTTCCGGTGAGAAAAGGTATCAAAACTGGCTTTGCCATGATAAGACCCCATGCCACTTTCTCCGACGCCTCCAAAGGGTAATTCAGAAACTCCCAGATGCATGATGGTATCGTTGAGGCAAACCCCACCGGAAGAGGTTTCTCTCAGGATTTGTTGCTGCTTTTGTTTATCGTTGGAAAATAGATAAAGGGCGAGGGGTTTAGGTTTTTGGTTAACCAGGGCGATCGCCTCGTCTAGTTTGTCATAATCCAAAACCGGCAGAATGGGTCCAAAGATTTCTTCTTGCATAATCGGTGAGGTGAGGGAAACGCCATTGAGGACGGTTGGTGCAATATAGCGATCGCCTGCATCGGTTTGACCTCCGACTATAATTTCTCCCTCCTGGAGTAACCCCTGTAGGCGATCGAATTGTTTGTCATTAATAATCCGGCCATAGTCTGGATTATTGATGGCATTTTGACCATAAAATTCGGTAATTGTGCGTTCAAGTCCGACCAACAAATCGGCTTTAATCCGACGATTGACGAGGAGATAATCCGGGGCGATACAAGTTTGACCAGCATTCATAAATTTGCCCCAAACAATCCGCTTGCAAGCGGTAGGCAAGTCAATATCAGTCTCAACAATACAAGGACTTTTTCCGCCTAGTTCTAGGGTAACGGGAGTGAGATGTTTGGCCGCCGCTTCCATGACAATTCGGCCAATGTGAGTCCCGCCGGTAAAGAAGATATGGTCAAATTTTTGAGATAATAATTCTTGGGATGCTTCGACCCCGCCTTCTATCACGGCAATGTAACTCGGGTCGAAGGTTTTGCGGATTAAGTCGGCGACTATGCGCGAGGTATGGGGAGAAATTTCAGAAGGTTTTAAGGTAACACAGTTTCCCGCAGCAATGGCTCCAAGTAAGGGAGAAATAGTTAGCTGAAAGGGGTAATTCCAAGGACTAATAATCAAAACAACGCCTAACGGATCGGGATAAATGCGCGCCACACTGGGGAATTGATCCAGCGGACGGGCGACGGTTTTAGGTTTGGTCCAGGATTTAATATGTTTGAGGACATAATTGATTTCGCGAATTACTCCGACTTCGAGCAAATAGGCTTCAAATTCAGATTTTTTTAGGTCTTTATTGAGGGCATTAATGACGAGTTCCTTGCTATCAATAACGGCTTGTTTCAGCCGTTCCAGTTGTTCGATGCGAAAGTCGATATCTTTAGTTTTACCTGTGGCAAAAAATTGGCGTTGTGCCTCAATCACGTCATGAATGCGGGATGTGGTCAGCATGAAGGATATCCTTAAATTGATGGTAGAGGTTAACCCAGGGCGATCGCCCTTTTTCTATTGTATCTATTGTAGAGACGGTTGGAGGGTTGCCGACTTCTGACTGAGGTTTGGGATCGATCAGAAGCGGTTATCCTCATGAGTTACTTAAGTGATAATCACCAGGGTTTACCCCTTGGGGCGTGTTACAAGGGAGTTTTCGCCAGAGAATTCTTCCCAGGTGAGGAAGGGGGGAAAGGCTGTAACCATTGTTGGGACTGTTGAATAGCATGATCTAACGCGGTTTGATAGGCGGTGATTTTTTGCGCGACTAAAGGATGTTTACGATGAGAGGGAGGGACGGTTTGCAGGAGTGCGATCGCCTCTTGCCATTGAGAGGCGATCGCATTCCAGTCATAGAGAGAAAAGGCGGATTTTGTGAGTTGACTGGCAGTTTCTGCCGTGGCGACAGCACGCTCAAAGGGGTCAGTCTGTCTCACTTGTTGTCCGGCATAAGTCAGATTTAGCTGAGATTCGGCTAAGAGTTGTTCCGCCAAGGCACTTTGGGAATGGCTGGCAGGGACGCTGGAAAGATGAGCGATCGCCTTTTGCCACTCCCCCCTCACCGCTTCCCATTCACCCATTGAATTCGCCGTTTTTTCCAGCTTTCGGGCGCTTTCTATTTGAGCGACTGCGCGATTATAGGGGTCAAGCTGGGCAATTTTTTGATGGACTTGAGTGAGATGACTTTCGTATTCTGGGATTTTTGGGGCGGCTAAGATCGCCTTGTCATCGTCGGGGGAAATGCTCACTAAGATTGCGATCGCTTGTTTCCACAACAGGGCAACGCTCTCCCATTGTTCCATCGTTGAGGCGGTTTCAGCCCGTTGCTTGGCTTCCTCTGCTTTAGCCATTCCCTGATAAAAGGGGTGAAATTGTAAGAGTTGTTGTTGAGAAAATGTGAGGTTTCTCTGATATTCAACCCGTTTTTGTTGGACGAGGGAATACTGGGGATAGGTCGGTGGAATGATCTGCAACTGCGCCAATGCGTCCTCCCAAGCTTGTACTCCTTCGTCCCAATCTCGTTTGTCAACAGCAACGCGAGTCCGTTGTGAGGCTTGTCCTCCTTTAGTGAGGGCCGGTTTCAAGGGGTCTAAACGGTCAAATTGCTGACGGGCATAAGTGAGATTTTTCTGATATACTGGAAGTCTGGTTTGGGCAAAATCTCGGTGAGGATGTTCGATAGATACAGTTTTTAATCGGGCGATCGCCTCCTGCCAATGCTGGATGACTCTATCCCACTCTTCCCATGTGGCAGCGGTTTGGGTTAAATTAGCCGCTGAGGTTGCCTGGGCGATTGCTTGTGAAACCGGGTTGGGATTCTCCTCTGCCGATTCGGAAATTGACTCCGCAGGAGGTGCCGCAGTTGCCGTGAAGAGGATACTCGGATTACATCCGGCAATCATCACCGCCAGCAGGGCGATCGGAATCGTCGGAAGGGATACCCCCAGGCAGGCGGGGGAGATGCCATGAAAAGGGGACATACTTGGCAGTTGCATAACCTGATTTGGAGATAGAGAATTGGCGATTAACAGAGGCAATTCATGCTCTTTGTATCGTTTTAGCGCGATCGTAAGGCGATCGGGTCACTCCCAGTAATTTTTATGCCTTTCGACGTATATCGGTTACTATCTTTAGGGCTTTTATATTTAGGTGCGCGATGATTACATCTATCTACAGACATAAATTATAGTCTCCTCTCCCTCTATGCCACGGGATGGAAACAGGGATTACGGGGAGATTGCTGGAAATATGCGATTCAACTCCCAGCTAACCCCTTCAACCCCAGGAATAGTCGTTGTTTCATTCGGTAGTTTGACTTGTTTTTGTCGATAGTCAAAAGTTCCCGTTGATTTTTGGTAAGGAGTCGTATAAATTTCTAGTTGCTTTTCCAATAAATTGACAATCCAATAGTCTGAAATTCCCGCTTCAGCATACAAAGGTAATTTCACTTGGCGATCGTAGTCCAAGGAAGAATCTGCAATTTCAATCACTAGCAAAATATCATCCGGCATGGGATGATGGGAGAGGTAGTTATCCTCTCGGTTTTGTACCAGGGTAAAATCCGGTTCTGGTTCGCTATGATTGGGGAGAGTAATCGGGTCCTGACAGCGGATTTTCCCTTGCCCTGATACCCTTAAAATTAGTTGTTCGTTCAGGTTCATGCAACACACGGCATGAGGTTTTCCTTTGGGGACCATCTGGATTGCTTCTCCTTGGATTAATTCAGTGCGATCGCCTTCCGCAAAAAACCCCAGTTCGATGAGACGGTGATATTCTTCAATGGTAAAGCGTTTGGCCGTAGTTAGGGTCATAGGAGTGAGGGGGTTGATGACTTTTGTTATTCTACCATACCCTTTCCTAAATTCTAAATTCTTCCGCTACAATTAAACCTGTCAAATTAATCGAATTTTCGTTCAGGTTCATACCCAAACTGGGAGGGGGGTTCCCTGGGGGAAATTTTAGGATTATTTGGCCTCGGATTAATTCAGTGCGATCGCCTTCTGGGAAAAACCCCAGTTCGATGAGACGGTGATACTCTTCTATGGTAAAGCGTTTGGCTGTAGCTAGGGTCATAGGAGCGAGGGGGTTGTACGACTATTATTAGTCTACCATAACCGTTCCTAAAGACCCATTCTTCGGGTACAATTAAACTAGAAAAATTAATTAACTAAATTTATGAAACGGATTGTTTTAATTGCAGGATTTGAATCGTTTAACGCTGAGTTGTACCGGCAGGCAGCACAGGTGGCAATGTCGCGTTGTCCTGAATTGAATATTCAGGTTTTTAGTGACCGAGATCTCACGGACAAAGCGGACGGGGTTGCCAGGGCACTTCAAGAGGCAGATGTATTTTTTGCCAGCTTAATTTTTGATTATGATTGCGTCATTGAATTGCGGGAAAAAGTTCAGCATATTTCCATTCGCCTGGTGTTCGAGTCTGCCTTGGAACTGATGAGTTTAACGCAGTTAGGAAAATTTGCGATCGGGGACAAACCCAAAGGAATGCCGAAACCTGTTCAATTTATTTTGAGTAAGTTTTCTAGTGGTAGAGAAGAAGATAAACTCGCTGGATATATTAGTTTTCTCAAAACCGGACCTAAACTGCTCAAATATGTTCCACTTCAAAAAGTCCAAGATCTCCGCAATTGGCTGATTATTTATGGATATTGGAATGCCGGGGGTGCAGAGAATGTGGCCGCTATGTGTTGGACTTTGGCCGAAAAATATCTAGGATTAACCGTTGGGGAAATTCCCCCTCCAATAGAGACTCCTAACATGGGATTACTCCATCCCGAATATTCAGGTTATTTTGAGTCTCCCCGCCATTATTTAGAGTGGTATCACACTCAAAATCTATCCTCGGAGAGTCCCGTTGTGGGAATTCTCCTTTATCGTAAGCACGTTATCACTCAGCAAGCTTATATTCCTCAATTAATTAGACAGTTTGAACAAGCGGGGTTAATTCCACTGCCGATTTTTATTAATGGTGTTGAGGGTCATGTTGCCGTTCGGGATTGGATGACATCCGCCGATGAAACCTGGCAACGACAACAGGGAAATAATCAAACCCGATCCTTATCTGCCGAAGCAGTTGAAGTCGATGCGATTGTTTCTACCATTGGATTTCCCTTAGTTGGAGGTCCGGCAGGTTCAATGGAAGCAGGACGACAAATTGAAGTAGCAAAAGGTATTTTAGGCATTAAAAATCTCCCTTATTTTATCGCAGCACCGTTATTAATTCAAGATATCCATTCCTGGACTCGCCAAGGCATTGGGGGATTGCAAAGTGTCGTATTATATGCCTTACCCGAACTCGATGGGGCGATCGATACTGTCCCCCTCGGCGGTTTAGTAGGGGAAGACATTTATTTAATTCCTGAACGAGTCAAGCGGTTAACCGGACGGATTAAATCCTGGATTGAACTGCGCAAAACACCCCCAGCAGACCGAAAAATTGCCATTATTTTATATGGATTTCCTCCGGGTTATGGTGCAACGGGAACCGCTGCCTTGCTGAATGTTCCCCGCAGTCTTCTCAACTTCCTCCAATCCCTCAAAGATAACGGTTACACTGTAGGGGATTTACCCGATGACGGAGAAGAATTAATCCGCCGGGTCAAGGTCGCCGATGAGTCACCCCTAGAGACAAAATTAACGCGATCGCAAGGCATTACTCCGACTAAAGTCAATATTAAAACGCTGGATAAATGGTTAGGGTATCTCCTCACCCGGCGGATTGAAAAACAATGGAAATCTCTCACTGATACCGGCATCAAAACCTACGGCGATGACTATGCGATCGGGGGAATTCAGTTGGGAAATATTTGGATTGGGGTCCAACCCCCTCTCGGAATTTCCGGCGACCCCATGCGGTTGATGTTTGAACGGGATATGACCCCTCACCCTCAGTATGCCGCCTTCTATAAATGGCTTCAACATGATTTTAAGGCCCAAGCATTGGTTCATTTTGGAATGCATGGAACCGTCGAATGGTTACCGGGGTCTCCCCTGGGAAATACGGGATATTCTTGGCCGGATATTCTTTTAGGAAATCTGCCGAATCTTTATATTTATGCCGCAAATAATCCCTCGGAGTCAATATTAGCCAAACGGCGGGGATATGGGGTGTTAATTTCCCATAATGTACCGCCTTATGGTCGGGCAGGATTGTACAAAGAAATGGTTTCATTGCGGGAATTGATTGGAGAATATCGGGAAGATTCGGCAAAAAATTCGGCATTGCGAGAGGCGATCGCCAAAAAAATTGTCGATATTGGCCTGGAAATGGACTGTCCTTTTGCCGAAGCCAAAAAATTAGGCATTGACTTCACCCCTGAAACAGCTAGAATGTTTAGCCCAGAGGTATTAAACGCTTATTTTATCACCATTTACGACTATTTACAAGTCGTCGAACAACGCTTATTTTCATCGGGACTGCATACCCTGGGAGAACCTCCCAATATAGAGGCATTAAAGTCTTATCTCAATGCCTATTTTGACCAAGACTTGGAGGAGGAACTCGTAGAAGAACTCACCACAGGCAAAAAGCCCGAATCCCTCTCTCAACTCATCCCTAATCCCGAGGAAGCCGTACAAATTTGCCAATTATTAATGCAAACCTCCGACGAAATGACCAACCTCATCCGAGGATTAAATGGGGAATATATTCCCCCTGCACCCGGTGGGGATTTATTGCGCGATGGACCCGGAGTCTTACCTACAGGACGAAATATTCATGCCTTAGACCCCTATCGAATGCCCTCCCCTGCTGCCTACAGCCGAGGGCGAGAAATTGCCCAAAAAATCATCGCTCAACATCTGGAAGAAACCGGAAAATATCCGGAAACTGTAGCCGTCATGTTATGGGGATTAGATATTATCAAAACACGGGGTGAATCCCTAGCTATTCTGTTAGAATTAGTAGGGGCAGAACCCATCAAAGAAGGAACCGGACGGATTGTCCGCTATGAACTTCAACCCTTAGACCAACTAAATCATCCGCGCATCGATATTTTAGCCAATCTCTCCGGCATCTTTCGCGATAGCTTCGTCAACATTATTGAACTGTTAGATGACTTATTTTTACGGGCTTCTCAAGCCGATGAACCGGAAGACAAAAACTTTATCCGCAAACACGCTTTAGATTTAAAATTACAGGGAATTGAAAATGTTTCTGCCCGGTTATTTTCTAATCCCGCCGGAGATTTTGGGTCTTTAGTGAATGACCAAGTTATCGATAGAAATTGGGAATCCGGCGATGAATTAGCCAAAACTTGGGAAAGTCGCAATGCTTTTAGTTACGGACGGAAAGATAAAGGTAAAGCGCGTCCGGAAGTGTTGCAACAGTTACTTAAAACGAGCGATCGCATTGTCCAAGAAATTGATTCCGTCGAATATGGACTCACCGACATTCAGGAATATTATGCCAACACCGGCGGATTAAAACGCGCCGCCGAAACCCAAAGTGGCAAAAAAGTCACCGCCAGCTTAATTGAAAGCTTCTCTAAAGATACCACCCCCCGTAAATTAGAAGACCTCTTACGCTTAGAATATCGCACCAAACTCCTCAATCCAAAATGGGCGGAATCAATGGCAAATCAAGGGTCTGGCGGTGCGTATGAAATCTCTCAACGAATGACAGCCTTAATCGGGTGGGGAGGGACCGTTGATTTTACAGATAATTGGGTGTACGATGGCGCATCAGAAACCTATGCTTTTGACCCAGAAATGTCAGAAAAACTCCGAAAAGCTAATCCTGAAGCCTTCCGCAATATTGTAGGAAGAATGCTAGAAGCTCACGGACGAGGTTTCTGGAATCCAGACGCAGATAAGCTAGAAAAACTGCAAGCATTATATGCGTTAACCGAGGATGACATTGAAGGAGTTACCGTGGCATAATAGGATTAAATCTCGGTCAGAACCAACCTTACCCTGAAGTTTCTGTTATAAAGATTAGGGGAAGGTTCGTAATGAGTGATTAATGTTGTTTTAAGTTGATTATGAAATCTGATACAATAACCGATATTTTTAATGGAATTCTCTCTCTAATCCAGATTATAATTTGGCCTGCTTTTGCTGTTTTTTTCGTAACTTACTTTGGAGACTCTTTAAAGACACTCCTCAATAATATTAGCGGATTAACTTTAAAAGCAGGCCCCTCGGGAGTGGAGGCGAGTTTTACTCGGCAACTGGAGTCGGCAGCGATGCTTGGTGCAGCATCGGAACAGAAGAAATCCAGTCAAGACTCCTCTGAGAGGAGGGAAAATACCGATGCTAATCATGAATCTCAAAAAATTATTCATGCGATCAAGCGCGTTTCTGACCCTCAAATTTCTGAAGAATTACTGACCAAAAAAGTGCTATGGGTAGATGATGGCTTAGAAGAAAATAGTTATGAGCAAAAAGCCTTAGAAGTATTAGGGGTTCAATGTAGTTTTTCTCGGAATACCGAAGAGGCGATCGCCAAGATAAAAGCGAGTCCTTATCATGCCATTATCTCTGATATCGAACGTCCCCCAGACGATCGCGCCGGTTACACCCTACTCGAAGAACTCCGGCGATCGGGCTATTATATGCCTTATATTCTCTACGATCGCATCATCCTCCCGGAACACCAAAGCGAAGCGAAGAGACTCGGTGCAAATGGCTGTACCACCCAACCTACTGAACTCTTTGAAACCATCATTTCTGCTTTAATTGGCGATCGCAATTAACCCAGGCAGTCGCCTTCCCTAAACCCCCACCTAAATTCTGCTAAAATCCAGTTAGGTTTCCTTATAAAGTTACCCCAAATCCATGATAACATCTGTAACTAAACCCCGACGCGATCGCCAACAGTTAGGATTTGTTTTCCTGTTGAGTCTCCTTAGTTTATTCCATGCCGATCGCCCATTACAGTCCCAATCCATTGCCCTTTCTCCGGAATACCAAGCCGCATTAGCGGCCCTGAATATTCCCGTAGCCGTTCCAACCTACATCCCCGATGGATTTAGCCTATCTCAAATTAAAATTAACCTTTGTCCCTCCGATATTCCCCAACGTGGCGAATGTAGAGAAGGAACCTCCTATCAAATCATTTATCGGAACCCAGACAATACCTGTTTAATGATTGAGGCCATTGGGGGAGGACTAGGCGGACCGGATAGTGAATTTCATTATACCACTCAAACCGCTCTTTTAGGAGAGGTTGAGATTAGATTTGGACAAATTCCCGGAGATAGAAATACCCCCCGTCCTCAACAATTAACCACTCCTCAACCTGGATTATATAATTTCCCCGCAACCGGGAGATCCGATCAGTCGCCTTATTATGCTGTACGCGTAGAAGAAAACCGCTATTTATGTGGGCCGAATACTAACATTTCCCCTATGGAATTCGAGCAAATTCTTCAGTCTTTAGTATTGTTAAAATAAATTTTTGCAAAATTCTCTTTAGCCCCCCAAGAACTAAATATTTATTCCTCTGACTTCCCCCGATAAATAAACATTCATTCCTCTGGCTTCCCCCTTCTTAAGGGGGACGCGAGGGGGATCTAAGGGGGACGCGAGGGGGATTCAAGGGGGACGCGAGGGGGATTCAAGGGGGGTTGGGGGGATCAATCCAGAATATTGGCGAAATCTAATCCTAAAATAGCTGTGAAAAATGGCAAGTAGCTGTTAAAAAATCGCCATTTTTAAAGGCTACCACGGACTACCAATTGTGATAAATCCGGACCAATAGTAAGGATGAGAAAGGTCCATTCCATTCAAATGTTCTAATTCCTTCGGCAAGGCGATCGCCGCATCAGAACCCACCAATTGTCCTCCTTCAAACCGGACCTCCCCGCGTAAAAGTTGCAGTTGTGCGCGACGCAATCCTTCCGCCCGAATGGGGGCCGATCGCAACTGCTGATATAATTCGCTCATTAATCCTAACGTTGCCTCATCATTCACATACCACACCGAGGCGATCGCCGATTTCACCCCGGATTGCACTGCTAATCCGGCAAATCCTAACTCTGACTGTTCATCTCCTACCGCAGTCCGACAGGAACTCAACACTAATAATTCAACGTCTGGCTCACTCCATTGTAGCTCCTTCATCTGAGTAAAATCAAGCCGTTTATCCCCCAATTGGATATAAGAATTTTCCGGGTTTCCAGGCTGGAAATCGGCATGAGTTGCCAAATGAATCATGCGGAAATCTCCCGAATTTCCCCGCTGATTCAGGGTATTAAATGTAAATGCTTCGTTTAAAAATACTTCACCCGGCCAACAGTTATTGCGGTTCGCTTGGTTGTTGCAAATAATCGTGTTTAATTCCAATTCTACTGAAGGTAACGGGGGTAAATTTTCAAACTTACTTGAACCCATTGCCAGCACTCGTTCATTTTTTAAATTCGTATAGTGAGGTTGAGTCAAACTAAAACTGGGAACTAAGGCCATACTATAATTTTCAATCAGAAATTTTTCTCCGTTATGGAGTGCAGCAAAAGGAATTGAGCGCAATCCAGCATCAGGAATAAACACGAGATTTTGAATGCCGCGTTTTTTCAATGCGGGTTCAATGGGTTCCATGACTAAGTGATGTAATGCTTGAGCTGTTTCTAAATAATTATCCGTAAACTGTAGCTTAAAATCCGTGACTTGGTTTCGTAAATCCACAGCCAATTGTTCCACTAATTCGCGATACGCTTCGGGGATTTGAAAACGCAGGGGTTCTTCAACTCCCGTCACTACGAACAACTCGACAGGATCTTCGGGATGGGGGTCACAAGGCCATCCTAACTCTTGTTCCCCCGTGCGATCGCCAAGTTCATCTTCCAGGCGATCGCTGGTAGGACAAAGCAGTGCTGAATTTTCATTCAACTGCTTTCGTCCAAACATAATATAAATAACCGCTGTTTTGACTTCGGTGATTTCCTCCGTTTCTCGGAGCACTTCCTGGATTTCATCAAGGGATAGGAGTTCAAGGCTATCATCAGGATAGTTAAAATAGGCCATAAACTCCCGAGAAAATGCTTCTTCCAGGGTCATAATCTGGGTATCTAACTTGAGGGGGGCGATCGCTACTTCAGTCCGGTCATTAGACCCTTCTGAGACTTGTAACCGTGAGAGAGAGCTTTCTATAGTGGCGATCGGTACAGCTTCCACGCCTACTGTAGTCGGTTCAGCGTTTGAGGTAATTTCAGTCGATAGCCCTACATTGACCACAGATTCCGGTTCTAAGGGAGACGACAACGGAGAGAGACTCGGTGTGGGAGAAACTGTGAGAATCGGTTCCGGTGTAATCGCTGGTGCCGGTCTAATTCTCGGGGGTTGGACGGGCTCCGGTTGTCGCACACTATCATTGACTGCCGGTTCCTGGGGAATTTCTGGTGTTACCACAGGTTCTGGCGTTGTTACAGGTATCACCCGAGGTTCCCCTGTAGAAATGGGTTCCTCGGGGACAATTTGCGGGGGTATCGGTTCCGATCGGGGTGGCGGTGTTGAGGTGGGTTCCTCTGGAAGGGTCTCTGGGAGGATGGGGTTCTGAGATGTTGTCGGTGTCGCTGTGAGTGTGGGTTCCGGTGTGGGTTCCGGTGTCGGTTCCAGTGCCGGTTCGGGTGTAATATCATCAGTTGTAACCGTAATATTTCCCCGAGTAAAAGAATCTGGAAAGATTTCCCCCTGATTCAGGATAGATGTCCCTGTAATCACCACATCCTCAGTGCCGTTTAACACGGGATTCCCAATTTCAAATCCTGCAACGGGATTGCCAGCTTTCCCTCCGGCATGGTTCAGGGTGATATTCCCACCACCCGTCCCGCCAGCGGTGGAAATACTAGCAAATCCCGTGGGAGAATAGTCACTGGCAAAGGACTCTATAGCGCGGAAATATCCCCCGGTGGTTGAGATAGATACATTACCGCCTCGGCCATTCGTTCCCCCTTGTGCGTTAATCCAAGAGACTTGGATATCACCAATCGGGTCCAGGAATACGTTCCCGGCATCTCCGCTGGTAGCACTAGAATCAATCTCCCCCGCAGTAATGGCAATTTCAGCAATGATGGTAATATCTCCCCCCTGTGTCACGCCGGATGCGGTGAGATTCTCCGTAGTAATTTCTCCGTTCTTACTGGTGACGGTAATTGATCCTCCAGTGGTTGTAGAGGATGTATCTAAATTCCCGGTGGTGATACTTGTGTTTTGACTTTCTAGGGACAGCGCTTGTCCGTTGGTAGTAATATCAGCAACAGTAAGCTGATTTGCCGACTGGATTTGAACTCCCGGTGCAGCAGTGGTGGTTAAGTTTCCATTCAGAGCAATAGTTCCGCTACTCAAGGCGCGGAAACTGGCGGCAGCAATGGTATCCAGTGCCGTAATATTCCCGGCATTCAAGATATCTACATTCCCCAAGGGTTGCAGACTGCCGATCGCACTGTTAAAGGTAATTGTCCCGGTCCCAGCACTTAGGGTCAAATTTTGCCCCAAGTTCGTCTCACTGTCAACGGTTCCAGCAAAGGTGATGTTCCCCCCGCCTTCTCCAGTAGACAGTTGTAGTGCTTCAGCGAGGGCGATCGCGCCATTAAAGGTGATATCCCCCCCATCAGTCATCACATTTCCTTGAACCGTCCCCCTGTCACTCGTCACTGTCACACTCTGCAACGGCGTTGTTTCACCTAAATTACCCCGGAGATTAATCGCACCCGTTCCCGCATTTAACGTTAAATTGGCGCGGGTTCGATTAACCGAATTACTGTCAATATTTCCCACAACAGTAATATCACCCCCTTCGCTGTTTGTGTCGAGAGTAATATCAGTGTCCAGAATTACATTCCCAATCAAAGCAATATCCTGATAGTCGGTGATAATATCAGAATTGAGTTCAATCGTAGCCGCCTTCAAAGCAATCGCGGCATTATTTGAACCCGTAATTGTTTCATTCACGGCAATTCTTCCCGAACCTGCTTCTATCGTTACCGGGTCAAGAAAGGTTAGAGGATTGACAATAGAAATGCTTCCCGATGAGTCAGGACGTCCCATAGTAATGGCGGTAAATCCATCTTGGATATACTCCAACTCCATGCGGGTTAGATGTAAGCTCTCTGCATCAATATTATTATCTCCCAGGGTCATATTCTGGGTTGTTATTGCCGGTTGTAGCGTCAGCGTATTACTTCCCGTAACGGGTCCATTAAACTCAATTTGTCCCGCAGTTAAGGTGAGGGGATGATTCCCCGCATCCAGAGGGGAACCGAAAACTAAACCCCCCGTTCCAGCATTTAAACTCGCCTCCCCAGTTAGGGTGACTGGTGCAGTAAACTCAATATTATGATGATTGGTTGTAATTTCACTGTTGAGGATGACACTTCCCATGCCCGTTTGCTGGAAGATACCCTCTACATTAAACGGTGCCGCAATTTCTAAAATTTCTGCATTGTCTAAAGTTACGCCACCGCCTCCCGTTGTCGTAATCGGAGCGTTAAACGTTATTTCACTCGTGGTCAGATTAATCCCATTTGGACCCGTTGTCACAATTTCGCCGTTAAAGATGGTGCTTCCTGTCCCCGCCAATTGAGTCAAACTCACGGCGGTTATAGATTCAGTCGTGACATTGTTGGCATTCAGAATAGTGAGGTTATCCAACTCGGTTTGACTGCCTACAGTCCCCTCTATAGCAATATTGCCGATTCCTGAATTTAAAGTTAGATTAGAGTTTCCATCAATAGTATTCGTAAAGGTAAGATTCCCAGAATCGGTGGTAAATGTAACCGGATTGAGCAGGTTAACCTCACCATCTAGGGTAAGATTTTGGGTATTGGTAATAATGCCTCCATAGACATAAATCCCTTGACCCGTTTTCAGAGTTAGGTCATAATTAGCATCAGTAAGGTCAATACTTTCATCTAAAGACCCGAGATAAATATTGCCGACTGTTTCCGAACCCAGGGTGAGAATACCACGGGGAACCTCTAACATGAGCAATTCTTCGGTAGTGATATCGTACTCAGCGGTAGTGTTATTGATTGATATGTCACCACCGGGGGCGATCGGTTCTAAAGTGAGCATCCCATTGGTAAAGATGCGACTCTCACCTATCAGGCGAATATCGTTACTTCGTAAAATGGCATCGCCACTGCCAGTTCCTAGATAATTGATAAAACTATTCTCTAACCGAATCCCCTCCACACCATTTGCACCCATCCCTTGCAGGGTAATAGTACCAGTTCCGGTCGATTCAACGTTACTGACGGGAGGAACATTACCAAGTTCGGTGTTATTGAGAGTTGTTAACAGAAAAATCCCTTGATTATTTTCTCCAGTACCATTGCCTGTACCTATGAGAGTAATATTTCCATTCCCGGATTTGATGGTTGTATTAGTCTCTGTGTTTTCTGGATTAGTGCCAATAAATATTCCCGTATTCCCATTTGTACCAGTGCCGCCAGTGCCTGTAATCGCGATCGCCCCTCCTGTGGATTCCACAACACTGCCATCTAAAATCGTAACACCTGGGTTCAATTCTCCCGTACCCCCGCCCTTACCAGTCAGGGTAATATCTCCGTTTCCTAATACGGTTGTATTGGTATTAACAAATATCCCTTCGTTATCATTAGTACCAGTGCCGCCGGTTCCTTCGATAGCGATCGCCCCTCCTGTGGATTGCACCCTGCTGCCATTTTGAAAACTAACGCCTATATTGCCTTGTTCTGTGCCGTTGCCGCCAGTGCCGGTAAGGGTAATATCTCCGTTTCCTGATATGGTTGTGTTGTTATCAACCAATATTCCCTCATTATTATTTGTACCACTGCCGCCAGTGCCGGTGATGGCGATCGCCCCCCTTGTGGATTCGATCCGGCTGCCACCTAAAAGACGAACACCTCGGTTAACTTGTCCCGTGCCTTCGCCAGCAATGCCAGTGAGAATAATATTTCCGTTCCCGAATAGGGTTGTGTTATTATTAATTCCTATCCCAATGTTCTCATGCGTGCCCGCACCGCCGGTCCCTTCGATGGCGATCGCCCCACCTTTAGATTCCACAATGCTGCCCGTAAGACCAACACCTGCATTCTGTTGTTCCGTCCCATCGCCACCGTTTCCAGTGAGGGTGATATCTCCATTCGCAAATAAGGTTGTGCTATCGACAAATATCCCGAGGTTTCCAAGCGTGCCAGTGCCGCCGGTTCCTTCGATGGCGATCGCCCCGTCGCGGGATTCCAACCTGTTGCCACCTTCAAGCGTAACACCTTGGTTGTATTGTCCCGTCCCTTTGCCACCAGTGCCGTTGAGGGTGATATCTCCGTTTCCTGATATGGTTGTGCCAGTATCAATAACTATCCCAGTGTTGAGATTCGTGCCAGTGCCGCCAGTGCCGGTGATGGCGATCGCCCCACCTGTTGATTCCAATCTAATGCTACCTTGAAGAGAAACGCCTGAGTTGGATGCTCCCGTGCCGTTGCCACCGCCAGTCCCGATGAGGGTGATATCTCCATTTTCTGACTTAATAATAGTTGTGATAGGAACAGTATCTGGAGTGTGCCTGACAAATATCCCCCTGTTCTCAGTGAGACCATTACCGCCGATGCCTTCTATAGTAATCCCTCCACTGGTTGATTCTATGTTGCTACCCTCCACATCGATACCACTATTGGAATTTCTAGTTCCACTCCCTCTACCAAAAAGCCTTATATTTCCTTGTTCAGATCGCAGAGTAGATTCTTGAAGAAATATTCCATCATTTTCTTCCAGTCCATTACTATTAACTATGCCAATCAGCTCGATTGTTCCCGTTCCCCCTGTTGACACTGTATTATTTCCAAGAAGAATCACGCCATCAGTATATTCCCCTGGGCCACTGTTTCCTAAAATAGTTATATTTCCATTATTCGACTTTATAGTTATCCCATTAAATAAATTAATTCCATAATTGTTAGAACTGTTAATTCCTGCATCTTGACTGCCCCACCCCTCTAGGCGGATTGCCCCGCCTGTGGATTCCACGGTGCTACTTTCTTCAAGTGAAATACCTATGTTGAAGTTTCCTGTACCCTTGCCGCTGCCTCGGAAGGTTATCCCTCCATTTTGCGATCGGACAATGCTATTAGTATTCAAAAATATTCCTCTGTTGGCATTTATACCGTTACCACCAGTACCCTCTAATCTAATAGTACCATTTTCGGCAGTTTGTACCCTGCTACTATTATTAATAAAAATGCCATAGTTATCACTATTGTTAATATTATCGAATCCTTTTCCTGTGATGTTAATATTTCCCCCTCCAGCATTTATAACTCCCGCATTAAGATAAATTCCCTCCCGGAACGTATCAGCACTCCCATTACCTGTTGCTATGAAATTCCCACCCCTTGTATTAATTGTGGCATCGGTAATCGCAATTCCCCCATCTGCGATTAAGTCAACATTTCCTCCATTCAGGGTAATATCTGCATTGACTCGAATATTCTTTCCCGCTTCAGCCCTGAGTCCTACTCCTAGATTTGGATTATTAATAGCTGCACTAAAAGTAATATCATTATCGGCTTGTAAAATGACATTAGCGGTAGCGTCATTGATAGCCGTTACATCAAGTTTTGTATCCCCATCTGCGCCTATATCAGGTTTATTAAAAACATTGACTTGATTTAAGTTCAATGTTTCTCCTGTCCCTGCGGCGACTATTTCTATATTTGTGGGATCTAATAATAATGTGCCGAGATTTCCATTAGGGGCAAAGGTATCAACTTGACCCTGATACTCTAGGAATTCTAATCCTGAGACTTCTACAAATCCGCCATCCCCAAATTCTGGGCCACCTTTGGCGCTGATATTGCCAAAAAATTGGGTAGTTTCATCGGCCCAAATAATGACTCGTCCCCCATTTCCGCTTTCTAGGGCATCGGCATGAATGGTGGTATTAGGACTAATAAAGGTTTGTATTGCATTCGGAATTGAGCCATTTCCTTGATAGTCCCCACCTATTAAAACGGTTCCTCCGCCATTGGTTCCGGATGCGTTAATATTGGCATCAATGACCGCAACTCGATTTCCTAAAAGGGTGATTTGTCCTTGGGATGTGGTGATGGTTCCTGCGGCAATATTATCTCCGATTTGGGTTGGAATGGGAATTTTTGAATTGGATAATTCCACACTACCATCAGGGTTGACGGTGACTTGATTGGCATGAGTGATACCGGACCCTGTGAGCAATTCTGGTAAGGATTGGGGAGTGGAAATTGAGAGTTCAGATATGCCGGTTCGGATGTCTAAACTTAAGAGGTGATTCTCTTGAGAAATTCGGACTAAACTTTCTCCGGGAACTGCTGCAATGGTTATATTGCCTCCAGGGACGGATAAAGTACCTGTGTTGAGGAGGGTTCCGCCTAATAGGGTTAAGTTGTTACCCGGTTCTAGGGTTAAGTTTCCCTGGTTAATAATCGCACCGGGTTGGAGGGTGGAAAAGACAAATTGAGAGGGGGTTCCGACTAGGTTGGACCATTGGGTATCGCCTATGGCATTGAACCAATTGCCTTGACTAAATCCGATGCCGGTGGCAGTGGTGGCGAAAAAATCGGCGGGGACATTTAATTGAGCGTTGGGTCCAAATAATATCCCGGCAGGATTCATGAGGTAGAGGTTGGAGTTGCCGCCGCTGAGTTGAATTAATCCGTTAATAATAGAAGCATCTCCGCCGGTGATGCGTCCTAAAATATTTTGAATATCGGGGTTGGAGAGGAAGTTTGCAACTTGTCCGGGGTCGAGTCCAAATTGTTCAAAACTATGGAATAAATTTGCACCATCTTTGGAAAGTTGTCC
Organism: Laspinema sp. D2d; assembly: GCF_025370755.1. Taxonomy (GTDB): domain Bacteria; phylum Cyanobacteriota; class Cyanobacteriia; order Cyanobacteriales; family Laspinemataceae; genus Laspinema. The sequence goes on from NZ_JAMXFC010000012.1 coordinate 135,931, forward strand.
CCCTTCGATGTTAAATTGTTGCCCTTCTGGGTTGACAATTGTGCCGGTGTCATCGGCGGCGGGGGTGATGGGTTGTGCTTGGATAGGTTTTGTGGTTCCGGTGAGACAGGAGAGAAGGAGGAAGAAGGCGATCGCCCTGAGTTGGTTGTGGGTTATCATTAGATTTCTTGTAGATAAAGGTGGACAATTTATTAAAAGGCCAGCCAAATATTTAGGAAAAATTTATAAAATATTTCATTAAAGTCAAATGATTTATGCTTATTTAATATCTCCTTTCAAGGTTTAAATTGTGGTCCGGGGAATGCCGGAAAACTGATCAAGTTAAATGTACTGGAAGCGTAAAAATCCCAATTTAGCATAGTTTTTGGATTCTGTCCCTAGCCAAAAGTACAGGTTTGGGTGAACATTTGGACTGAATGCGAAGTTTTTAAATAATAAATCCCTGGTAAAAGCTCAATAGCCTTGACCAGAGATTAAATTATCAAAAAGCTTGTAATACAAGGATTTTTTAGCCCTAGGTCGGACTAAGAAGAGGGCAAAATCTTGGAATGAAACCTTGCACTATTTTTGCGAAGGTTAATTTAATAAAAAACGCGGGATTTTTATCAGGGGTTGCCGATCGCCGTAAATCTGGCCGAATCAAAAAGATGGGATAGGTCCCTTCTGGTCAGGTGTGTGCGTTCCGCTGGCAGGGCGATCGCCCTATGAGAACCCACCCCTTCTCTGTGTTCAAATCGGACTTCCCCGCGCAAGGGTTGCAGTTGTGCTTGCTGCAATCCTGATCCAGAAGGATTGCGAGAAGTCTTTACACCTGAGAAAAATTTGATATAATTAGAGTAAAAATTAGTAGAATTTTATAGGGTAATGGCTCAGTTTTAGGGTAAAAAATCAGGGTCTCATTAACCATAGAATCAGGAGAATTAACCCAAGATGAAAGTTATAACTCGGGGTCAAGTTTGGCGGAATTTGAGAGGATTGGGTTTGGTGGGATTGATGACGATCGCCGCTATGGGGAATCAACCCAGTGCGATCGCTCAACCCCGACTCAATTGCGACAATCCCCAAAGTCAAAGTGAAATGAATGCTTGTGCCGGACAACGGTGGGAGGCAACTGATCGCGAACTGAATCGAATCTATCAAGCACTCATCCCGCAACTGTCCAATAGCAGGCGGCAACAATTAGTTACAGCCCAACGAGCTTGGATTACTTTTCGCGATTCTGAATGCGCCTTTTACAGCAGTTTAGCAGAAGGGGGGTCAATGCAACCGATGCTGCGATCGGGCTGTTTATCGAATTTAACGGAGATTAGAAATTCTGAGCTTTATCAGTATCGTCGAGGACAAATTCCCCCGGCACAAGGACAAAGTTATCAAAGCGCTGATAACCGTTTAAATGCGATTTATCAACAAGTGATGAAGGAACTTTCCGGGGAGCGTAAAGAACAGTTAAGGACGGCACAATTGGATTGGATTCAATATCGCGATTCCCTCTGTGCTTTTGAGCGCAGTGGTGGGGGAAATGCGGGGTTTAATATTTGTCAAAGTCGATTGACGGAGGTGAGAACCAAGCAGTTAGAATATCATTTAGAAGACAGTACCTTGTAACCATTGAAGGAAATTAGTGACAGGTTGTTAAGGATTTCAGACTGGCGAGATTAGGCTATTCCTCACTTATTTTATATTCTAGTTTCTGTATAAAATATGGGCTACAACTCCGGTCCCCTCCCCTTAGCAAGGGGAGGGTTAGGGTGGGGTCCCCCCGGCTGCTACCTCACCCCCAGTCCTCCCTACACCCTCCGTAAATCCAACGTGAGAGGATATTCTCGGCTGGGTAAAACCGATCGCACCTGAATCTCCCCTGGAGTATGTCCCAAGGGAAGAAAGCGGGTGATCAGGCGGCTGTGAGCTTCTCGGGAGTTGAGGGGGTAGGTGTTCCAGTCTACACCGCCTGGATGTTCGGTATAGTATGTACAACCTCCGAGCGATCGCCTCTGCCAGGTATCGACGATATCAAAGACTAACGGAACATGAGGGGCGATCGCGGGATGTAGTCCTGCTGCCACTTGGCGGGCGCGATAGCGCACTCCGGCGACGCATTCTCCTGCTGTATCGGTTCCTTGCAAGGGTACGGGATAGCCGTTACAGGTGACAATGTGCCTCTCGGGGGTGGCATTCTTCAAGAGGACCTGGATGCGCTCCATTGATGAATCTACAAACCTGGCAGTGCCTGTGGTTGTGGTTTCTTCTCCTAGCACATACCAGGGTTCGATCGCCCGTCGGAGTTCCAGTTGTACTCCTTCTCGAACGATCGCCCCATAGCGAGGGAACCGGAACTCTAAAAAGGGTTCAAACCATTCCCATTCAAAGGGATAGCCGCTATTGATTAACTCCCGGAGGATATCTCGAAAGTCTGCGGCAATGTAATACGGTAATAAAAAGCGATCGTGTAACATTGTTCCCCAGCGCACCAAATTTCCGGTATAGGGTCGGTGCCAAAAGCGGGCAACGAGGGCGCGAATCAGTAATCCCAGGACCAGTGCCATGCGCGGGTGAGGAGGCATTTCAAAACCGCGTAGTTCAAGCAATCCCAGTTGATTTTTCCAATTTTCCACCGGATACAGTTTATCGATGCAAAACTCACTGCGATGGGTGTTGCCGGTGACATCTATCAGGAGGTTTCGTAATAGGCGATCGATGACGTTGGGGGGAATCTCGGTGTTAGGGACTAAATGTGCTAGGGCAATTTCTAGTTCATATAAACTTTCATACCGCCCTTCATCAACTCTCGGGGATTGGCTGGTAGCCCCGATAAATAAGCCGGAAAATAGGTAAGATAAGCTGGGATGATGCTGCCAGTAAGTGATTAAACTCCGCAGTAAGTCGGGGCGACGGAGTAAGGGACTCTCCTCTAGGCTAGGACCGCCCAAGGTGATATGAGAACCTCCTCCAGTGCCGATCCGGAGTCCATCTTTGGTATATTTTTCTGTATCTAGGTGGCTGAGACGGGCTTCTTCGTAGAGGCAGGTGGTAGTTTCTACCAGTTCTTGCCAATGGGCGGCAGGATGCAGATTGACTTCGATTACGCCAGGGTCTGGGGTGATTTGAAAGCCTTGTAGACGCCGATCGCGCGGTGGGGTAAATCCTTCGATATGGATGGAATAGCCCGTTTCCGTGGCGGCATCTTCGAGGGAGGCGATCGCATCGAGGTAGTTTTCTGCCGCACTAATCGGGGGCATAAAACAGTATAATTTTCCCTGTCGCACTTCCACACATAAGGCGACTTTTACGCTATTAACGGTATCTACTTTGTGAGCCTTGTCACTTCCCCGACTGCTAACTCGGGCAAAAATATCCCCTAGTGGCTGAAAACTGTCCTCGGGATTGATTTCGGCTTCGGTTTGCAGTTCTTCCTCAGAGGCCCAATTCATCGCACTTAGGGGTAACCGAAACCCAGCGGGAGAATCTCCGGAAATTAAGTATAGGCGATCGCCGGGAGGATGCCAAGGACCTGTTACCCAGCCCTCGTTTTCCTCTATTTTAGTCCAAATTAAGGGCAGAACATAAGCACAGAGGTCTTTTTCTGGATTTTTGTCATAAGCAGCCACGACACAGTTCCGATCCACCCCTAACCGTTGGGCGACTGCGGTGATCAAAATTTTTGCATCTTGGGCGGTATAGTTTGTATCAGTATTTTCGGGGACCCGGGGACTGCGCCAAATTGGAATCCCATCTTTGCGCCAATAACAGCCTAATGCCCAACGGGGTAGGGGTTCCCCAGGATACCACTTACCTTGACCCTCATGCAAGAGTCCGCCGGGGGCGAAGCGACTGCGTAATTGGGACAGCAAAACCTCAGCTAATTGGCGCTTTTCTTCCCCTAGGGCCCCGGTGTGCCATTGGGACGACTCGCGATCGCCCTGGGAAACAAAGGTAGGTTCTCCCCCCATCGTTAATCGCACATCTGCCCCTTGTAACTGCGCCTCGACTACCTCCCCTAACTGGGTAATGGCTTGCCATTGTTCCTCGGTATAAGGTTGAGTTACCCTGGGTTGTTCTTCAATCCGGGTTACAGTGACTGAATAGGTTAAGTCGCTCTCACAAGGACCGATTGACCCGGTGACGGGTTCGGCATTTTTGGGGTCTGCCGCCGCAGCAAGGGGAATATGTCCCTCGGCGGTGAGGATTCCCGAGGTGGGGTCGAGTCCAATCCATCCCGCCCCGGGAAGATATACTTCCGCCCAAGCGTGCAAATCGGCTTTATCTGCCTCGGGTCCTGGAGGACCTTCTAAGGGGGTTTGATCCGGTTTGAGTTGGATTAAATAGCCGGAAACAAATCGTGCCGCTAACCCACAATGTCGCAAAATTTGGACTAATAACCAAGCAGTATCACGACAGGAACCGAGGCGTTTGGAGAGGGTTTCTTCACAGGTTTGAATTCCCGGTTCAAATCGGACGGTATAGGCGATATCTTGTTGGAGTTTTTGACTGAGGTTGCCAATAAAGGTAGTGATGAAGGGATTGGAGGTTTCTAGTTGATTGACCCAAGCGGTTAATAAAGGTCCTGCTTCTTGAATTTGTAAACAGGGTTGCAATTCGGCGGCGAGTTGTTCGTCGTAGGTAAAGGGGTAGGAACCGGCGTACTGTTCAACTAAAAAATCAAAGGGATTGATCGGATGAAGTTCGGCGATTAAATCAACGTGAATATGAAGGTGACTGGTTATTTCCGGAAAGTTAACTCGCGCCATAAAATCACCGAAGACCCCTTGTCGCCAATAGAGGGAATGATTATCCGGTTCAAGGGTTAAAGCATAACTTTGAATCGGGGTCCGGCAATGGGGAGAAGGACGCAATCGGAGGACATGGGGGCCCAAAATTGTAGGGCGATCAAAACGGTAGAGGGTTTGATGGTTGAGGGCAACTTTAACAGACATTTAGGGTGACACAGGGAGAGTGTAGTGGAAAGAAGAAATGGGGGGAATTAAGCGGGCGATCGCCTAGGATAACCCATGACCACAATTCGCACAAAATCGGTCATTTTCTTTCACGGGAGCACCACATTGGGGACAGAAATTCTGCCGGTATGAGGGGGGGTTTTCTCCCATACTCATGGACATATTTCCCATGCGCATTTCCATTGGATTCATTCGCATTTCCATATCCCCCATTTTCATCGGTTTCAGGGGTTCCATTGGTTTTAGGGGTTCCATTGGTTTCATGGGTTTCATGGGTTCCATTGTTTCCCCTGGGGAATTTTCTACGGTTTGCATTGGGAGAACTTCAGCCGTTTCTAAATTGGGGGGAGTACCGATCGCACTCATCGAGGTCCCTTGCAATTGCACATAATGGGGACCGCGATCGCTTTCTATTCGCAAAATAAAGCCCCCGTCATTGCGATATAAAATCGGGAGGGCAGTCCATTTTCCTGTTGAAAATCCGTTACTTGATTGTTGCTGTTGACCGGGACGAGTCCCACTGAGGGTCACAATCGTTTGATTATCCTGATTGTACACAAAAACCTGCTGGCCGTTCCCCAGGTTACACAGATATGCCATAACTGAGCCTCAAACGTGATTAAACGAGGATCTTTTCTAGTTTAGGATAGTTTGGGGCAGAAAAAACTATAAAATTCAAAATGAAACAAATTGAAATTAAATGCAGCATTATTTAATGAACTTTTTGCCTAATTCTAAAAAGTACCCAGTCATTCAATAGATCTTTTGGTTTTATTTCGGATTGATCCCCCCAACCCCCCTTATTAAGGGGGCTTAAGAGTATTGATGCAAGAGGTCTAATATTTATTCTTCTCGCCTCCCCCGGTAATTAAATATTTATTCCTCTAGCCTCCCCCTTAAAAAGGGGGACGGGAGGGGGATCACCCCTTTTTTTTTGCAAGAAATCTAATGAAAAAAACCCCGATTATAAGATTGGGTTGGGTTTGAAGGTTTTTTTGATATCAAGAACCTGTGACACAATACGCAATGGTTGCCGTAGAGTTTCGAGGAAGCCTTGCCCAACATCAAGAATCCGTGACAATTTGCGGGACTTGAGAGGGTTGTGAAATCAGTCTAATAAAAGTAGAGAGAAACTGACCCGAGTCAGGAACCCTGGCATTGCAGCACTCTAAGCCGAATTTGCGGGCTTTATGCGGGTTGAACAGGTCCTGTGGTAAGTAACATTAACAGTCTGTTTAAATATAAAGGAAAAAAGCCCGGTTAATTTTTGAACACCCATCAGTTTTGGGGCTGATTTTTCAATCGACAACTTTGATTAATCCCATGTGCAATCCTTGATAAATTTTATCCACTAAGTCTTGTTCTTGTTCTCCAACATAACTGCCGCAGAGGAGGCGCATCAATTGGGATTGATCTTGACGGCTAATTCGACGAGAATTCAGAATTTTTTCCGTCAGTTCGCCTATGGTAGATTCTGATGATCGCTGAGAGGCGGACATAAGTATAATCACGGTTAAATTATAGTTCCTTACTTCTCTAATTTATGTGTTTTTCCCCTTGACGGGTGTGATGTTTTTGGTGTAATACCGCGATCGCGATCGGTCAGCGGGAGTGATAGCAGTCACTAAAAACCCTTACTATCAAGGGATTGCGGCATTATCTACCGATCCCTCCTTTGCCCTTACTCAATTCTCCCACCCCTGGGCGATCGCAGCCTCTGGCTTTTCCCAGTTGGGTCAAGGTTCTTAAAATTTCGCAATCTGACTTGACTAAATTTGACGTAGAGACTTCCCTTCCCTATTTAAGTTACATGAAGAGGGTACTCTACCTCAATCTGTTTCCCTGAAACAGTTTGAGGCACGGTCTTCCCGGTGGGTTAAGGTGGGAAGACTGCGCCTCATGGGGTTATCCTATGGGGATAACCGTCAGAGTTAGGCTTGATTCCAGAGTTGCTTCACCTTACCCGGTAGCCATTGGGCAATTTCTGCGATTCGCTCACTGGAAAGTTGCTCTTTGGTGGCTGAAAATACGGCTTTAACCACTCTTTCTGCATCGGTGAATTCCGGCATCGAACCTTCTTGAGCAATCCGGAATAAAAAGCGCTCGTCTTTAATAATTAAAGGCTGACGAATCCGGCTGATAAATCCTACAAAGGGATTCGTATCTTTCCACAAATCTGCAACTTCCATTTGCAGGGTTTTATCGGCGGTGGGTTGGGCTTCCTTATGCAGTTCTGCACCGACGCGATCGGCAGCTTCGGTGGTCATTACATCGCGCATTACCCGATAGACCACCACGGTCAAATCCCGGGCATCAAAGATATCATTCAGGTTTGCTTCTAGCATTACCTTTTCCAGAAATCCCACATTCTCCGTAGCAATGGGAGCCCCGGGACGTCCAAACCCATCCGCTGGAGAATGAGACTCCATTTTTGCCAGGGTTTGGCGACCTTTATCGGTTAACGTGGCTTGTTCCAAAATAATCGGAGAGGGTGAATTGGCATCCCCTGAATTGCCACTAACCTGAGCGTTAATATAGGCTTTTTCCTGCAAGTAGTCTAAATTGTCGAGCAATTCTTTTTGGGTAACTTCTTGTTGAGAAAAATCTCTCAGGTTTAAGTTAACTTGAGCTTTTTCCTGATTTTCGCTGCTTTCCTTAATTTTTTTCAAAACGACGTAAGCTACATCGTCTCGGACTCCGATTGGCATAAAATTCTCCAAAGTTTTTAACCTGCAATTCCTAACGGCGATCGCCCTGGTGATTCCCCTTGCTTCAGACGGTTAGCACGATCGCTCACCCTCGATTTTCAGAGAGAATCGGATTAAATTCAGATAGAATTTATCCCAGGGCAATAAACCAAGGATTGCTGACATTTATTTAGTCTTTCCCTACGCTATCGTTTCGGCCACAGAAAATCCTCTGTCTCTAGGAAGACAACTCCTTCAGTCTGGAGAAGGAAAATATCAAAAACCCGCAGGCTCAAGCCTGGGGCTATACGAACAACGCCTGCCTTCGCAGGCTGTTCGCTAAAACTAACTTTTGAGAAGGGGATTAAATATGATATCAAATCGGGTGGATTAATTTTAAAACCTATTTTTTTTCTTCTCCCCTTTCAGCAATAAAAAAAATTTTTTATTCTCCCCCTTCTCTCTGTAGGGGGGGGAAAGAAGTCTTACAAAATTCGGGTTTTTACCTTTATGGTGATTCCCCTTACTATTAACTACAAATCCGGTCCCCTCCCCTTGGCAAGGGGAGGGTTAGGGTGGGGTCATCAAATCCGGTCCCCTCCCCTTGGCAAGGGGAGGGTTAGGGTGGGGTCATCAAATCCGGTCCCCTCCCCTTACCAAGGGGAGGGTTAGGGTGGGGTCATCAAGGCGATCGCACCTCACCCAACCCTGGATGCGATCGCACCTGTATGGAAGCTGGGGAAACCGCTTTTTTGGTGATGTGCTGAAGCGCATCACCCAGAATACCCCACCCTAACCCTCCCCTTGGTAAGGGGAGGGGACCGGAGGTGAAAAACATACTTTTGTAGATGAGTTGGGCGGGTAGTTTACAAGCGATGAATGAAGGTGAAATCCTCTATTTTTGGGTTATCTTTGCAAGAGGAATTGATCGCCGTAATTTAATAAATCTTCCAGAGTTTGGAGGCGATTTTCCCAGGTTTGAATTTGATAAGGTTTTTGCAAAGAATAGAGATTCATCCAACGGGGAAACTGGCCGCGAAATTCCCTCAAAACTGAACGGGCTTGCTCCAGATTGGGGGCGGAAGGATCACTCGTTAACTGTTCTAGGGCTTGAGTTAATTGCAATCCCTTCTCATCAAACTTGTTAAAGTCAGTCTCTCTCATGGATAACGCTTCGGTATCCCGCAAAAATTGCCATTCTCGTTGCAATCCAGTAAATCGCGCAGCGGCGGTGGCAAAGGGTTCGCGGTAGGGAATGGGAGTGCGATCGCCTAAAGCAGAAGGTCCTTGAGTCCGCTGAAAAATCCCATTTAACACGGGGTTAAGATTTTCCGCTGCAAATAGCGCATATCCTCCCACAGACTGATTCCTTAATGCCTGGATTTGGTCTACTGCAATAATCTCTGGGAGATCCAACAGACGAATTGCCGGTAAGATTAAAGCTGCCCCCAAATCCTCCTGATTAATCCAAGGTTGTGCTAACTGTTCCAGGCGGTTGGTATCCATTGCATAAGTCATGGGAACAATTAAGTCAACTTCCCCGCGACGGGCCCATTCTTCCCAATTTTGTTGAATTTTGTTGCGGCGATCGTGAGGATTCAAGGGAAACACTGCCACGGACAAGATTAAATCCGAACGCAGCGCCCGCAACCGTTGAGACGCTTCTGAGACAAATGTATCAATTTGACGGACTCGAAAATCAGTCCATTGCTGCCACAAATCCCGATCGCCCGGACTAATCGTCATCGGGTCCACGCCGGTTAAGTTCTGAAACTCCTGCCGTGCAACCTTTCCATATCCATAACTGCGTTCCGCACTCGGGTCTTGAAAAGGATAGCGAATATAATCTAACTGCACCCCATCCACGTCATACCGGGTCGTAATTTCCTCTAAAAGACTCAACAAATAACTCCGAACTTCGGGATTTGCCGGGTCCAGAAAAGGCTTGGTTTGCCCTCGGGGTATCATCTGTCCCTCATTAGTATAACCGGCCCAATCGGGATGAGCGGCAATCACAGGACCGGGATAATTGGGGTCTAAATTGAGTAAAACATTGTGTCGCTGATTCCCGGCAGCAAAGGTCCAAATCCAAGCGTGTAACTCCATGCCGCGATCGTGAGCCAATTTGACCGCTGAAGCTAGGGGGTCCCAATTTCCAATCAAAGGATTCTGCTGCGGCGCTACCTGGGAGGGATAAATGGGATATCCAGCATTGATGGTTTCAAAAAAGACTGTATTAATTCCCGTAGCAGCGAGATTGTCAAAAATCCGGGTGAGACCCTGTTCTGAACCCGCCCGCACAATGGAACCACGATCTAACCAGATCGCACGGATTTCCGGTTGCGCGAGTACGCCATTGGTGGGATAGTTTTCCCAAAGTAGGTCCCGAATTTCCACCCATTTAGCGCGGGCACCGGCATAGTCTTGTTCTTGAACCAATTGGGGAAATTCCAACAGCAACGATCGCGCCGTGACGATCGCCTCCTGAGTGGGAAGAAACGCCTGTTCCGCCGAGGCGATCGCCTCAGCAGTTTCTATCTCCGTCTTCTCCCCCACCGTCACCAGGGATGCAGAGGCGATGGGCAATTTCTCCCTCATCTCCTCTTCCGTCTCAGAACCAGCTTGCTGAGGACTTTGAGTATGGACTGAGGCGGTAATCAAAGCACTTTCCACCCGTCCTAACAAATTTTCCAATTCTTGCCGCATCTCGATCGCCTGGAAGGAGGGAATCGGCAACGGCCCTTGTTCCACCCGGAGTCCCGGAGGTGCCGTTTCTTCCGCCGGATCCAACCCCGGAGGAGAAACCGTTTCTACCTGTACCGTACTCGGTTGAGAGGGCGTCGCACTCCCGGGCAATGAGGGCAGACTATCCCCACGAGAGGGCCGCGCAGGTGCGGGAACTGGACTGCTGGCGGGGGCCGCTTCTGGCTGTTGCCTCCGTTGCGCCTCCGCTTCCCGCAATTGTTCCGCTTCACTGGAAACCGCAGAAGATGGGGGCTGAGTTGGGGAATTCGGCTGACCCGCGATGGTGCGATTCACCACGGGACCTCGTTGGACCTCACTGCGGACAAGGGCCGCCCGTAACCAGGCGCTATCATACTCAACATCCGCATGGTTCCCCCACTCCCAGCCTAAAAAAGTGGTGCGATCGCTAATCAGAACCGCTGGATTCCCCGGTGCAGGACCCCAAGTCGTCATCACTTCCGTGTTATAGCCACTGGGCGCTAAAATTCCCCCAGGAATCGCGATGCGGTTCACCTCTGGGGGAATCCAATTCGAGGGACAAAGCATTTCAGTCCGGCAATAGAGGGGTTCCATCGGCGTAGGTTCGGACAATTCACCTTGCCAAGTCCCCCCTAGGGTAGCGGTTAAAGCATGACGGACCCCTGTTGCCGAATTTACCCCTAATGGTCCGGAGACGATCGCCTGAACCCCTTGGCTGAGTAAACTTTCGAGGGCCAGGGCCTGTTCAACCGTCCAAGTGGAAATATTGGGGATAAACAGAACCGTAATTTCGGTAGAGAGGGAATCCTCCAACAGGCGATCGAGTTCAATCGTCTCATAGACCAATCCTGCCGCCCGTAAACGTTCATCGATCGCCTCCCATTGGGCTTCATTTTCCGAACTGCGAACCACCCCTAAGCGCAACGCTGAGTTTTCCGTCAGGGGTTGGGAGGGGAATTGATTCGGAGTCGTTTCCGGCGCAGCTTGACTCAGGGAAGTCTCCGCAATCCCCGCCCCTTCTGGAGTTTGCACTGCGATCGCCCCCGGGACGGAGGTACTCAGTAACCCCAAACTCGCCACTAAGGTTCCCAGGACCCATTGCCCTCGGTGGGGAATCGATGGCCCCTCACCCCGGTGGGAGTGGATGATGGGGTCAAGGCAGAATTGCACCTTTTTGAAAGATTTTCCCCGATGATAACGGCGATCGCTCATCACACTGTTGTTCCTTATTCCTGAGTCAAGACAGTAAGGAGCAATTCTAACAACTTTGGGAGCGAATCGATAATTATTCTCAGAGGGGATATTGATCCCGCCACCCGCCCTAAAAAAGGGGCGCTTAAGACAATGCTGCAAACAGGCTGTTATAGATTGCGTAAGTCCTGAGACTTGTTCATACCCAATTGAGTAGACCTCTTGCAAAAAAAAGGATTGATCCCCCCAACCCCCCTTAAAAAAGGGGGGCTTTTTAGAATTTTGCAAGAGGTCTAGTTATCAAAAGTAGTTTTTCTCTCTACGCCCGCACAGGCGGGCTTTCTTGCAAGTATTTAATCTCACTTCCGGTCCCCTCCCCTTAGCAAGGGGAGGGTTAGGGTGGGGTCATCCGGTCCCCTCCCCTTAGCAAGGGGAGGGTTAGGGTGGGGTCATCGTGAAGGGCGATCGCCCCTCACGATGCTCACGATGTAAAGATAAAATAGGGTGGACCAGCCTACATACAAGCGCGGAAAGCGGAGCTATCCCGTAGGGAATCGCCTCTTGTGAGTGCGTGACGTGGCTGAAGCCCCGTCAGGAGGACCCCACCCTAACCCTCCCCTTGCCAAGGGGAGGGGACCGGAGGTGAGATTAAATAAATGATCCAAATTCGATGATTAAGTGCCTCTTCGACGGTTTGACGATTGACGGCACAAAATTGTAAACTACTGGGTAGGCGGCGAGTTGGTTTTACTTGAATTATAACCGATAAAATTATGATTTAGTTTTCCGTTTAGTAGACTTTTTCCCGGGCTTTTCTTGGCTAGTCATTTTAGTATAAAGCTCAAATAGTTTCTCTAGGCGTTCCGTGTCATTTTTGAAGCGACGACCGATATAAATACGTTCGATAACTTCATCATTGCGATCGTGCGCTTCCCGGACTAGGGGGAATTCGCTATCCATCCGTTCGGGGTCGTACATATCGGCAATTGTAGCGGGGAAATAATGCTCTCGGGCTAATAGGATTTGTTCCGCGCAACGGGTCATATCGATTTTGTTTTGTTCCGTTAGAGTGGGGACGGGAAAAGTATTCCAGCCAAGAGTATTGGAGTAGCGAAAATCAGTTTTTAGCTTGCCGCAAACCGTGGCAATCCAGACTAGGTGCAGCCGTGAAGCGATTAGCGCCAACTGCCAGAGAGGAGCGTCAAATATAGCAAATGCTTCACTTGACACAATACTTTCTGAACTGATTAGTCCTACTGGAAGATAGTATCGAGATTCAGAAGAGGTTCTAGGCATTACAAACGTACAAATTTTTGCACTCCGCATTTCTCTCATTTGATGAGGGCGCACTGCCATAGCACGCCCTCCATTATCAGGACTTTTTATACGCATTTCTTTAACAGATTCAATGCGTTTTTTTATTGAAGCAATTTCCATTGCTTCGGGTAAATTTTCATCTATAATCCACAAACAATATCGTTGTAAGTTATTAATAAACTCACTAGAGCCATAGATTCGACGAATCAACTTGCTGCGTTGCATATCCGTCAAGCCCAGGTCTTCAAGATTTTGCCTGGTGAGCAGTAGGTTTCCCCCATCATAAGGCATATTACCAAGATCCATAGATGACAGATCGCTTAGAGGAGATGAGCGCTTTTTTACAAGTACATTCGCTCCACTCACCAAATAAATATTAATATAAGAAACTTGTCTTACAATAGTGGTTCCGTCCTCTGAGATTGCAAATAAATTACAAACCTCTCTTGGTTCCCGCGAAAGCCCGATAATTGCCACTGTTACACCAGCATTGTTACTGGCAAGATTGGACCATTTAAAAGATGTATGAGCAAAAATTATTTGATGTTTAGTCTCCAGAATCAACGGCCAAATAATGGGTGCTTGATGCCCTTGACAAATGGAATTTGTAGTTACAAATGCACAGGCAGATTTAGTGAAGACACCATAATCAGCAGCTTTCATAAACCAGCAGCCTACATAATCTATATAGCCATGTTTAACTTTTCGAGGGCCAAAAATAAACTCCATATCATCAATCTGTTGTGATGATTTCTTACCTTTTCCTGCATAAGGTGGATTCCCACAAATATAAGTTTCCCCGCCCTGATTCTCAAAATCAATCTCTGCCTCCTCCCGCGTTTCCCCCCACAAATCCAAATCCTCCCGCTGCACCTTCACCCCCGTTCCTGTGGATGGAAATAAACTCAACCAATCCAACCGCAAGGCATTCCCACAGGTAATCCAATTCTCCTGTTTCAGGGGTAGAAACTCCAATAATGCCAACTGCGGCCCCCGATACAACACATCACACTGAAACTCCGCAATAATCAACGCTAACCGAGTAATTTCTGCCGCAAAATGGCGAATTTCTATCCCCCGAAAATTGGTTAAGGGAATCTCCGAACGACGATCCGCCTCTCCCCGACGCCGGTTAATTTCCGCCTCAATCTTCCGCATTTCCTTATAACCAATCACCAGAAAATTCCCCGAGCCACAAGCCGGGTCAAACACCCGAATTCGCCCAATCCGTTGCCGCAAATTCAACAACTTGCGCCGATTGTCCCCCGCCTCTTCCAACTGACTCCGTAACTCATCCAAAAACAACGGATTCAGCACCTTGAGAATATTCGGCACACTGGTATAGTGCATCCCCAAAGCCCCGCGTTCCTCCTCATCCGCCACCGCTTGAATCATCGACCCGAAAATATCAGGATTAATCTTTTTCCAGTCCAAATTCCCCACATGAAGCAAATAAGAACGGGCAATTTTGTTAAAACGCGGCACTTCCAAACTGCCAGAAAATAGCCCCCCATTCACATAAGGAAACCGATCCGCCCAACTGCGTATTCCCAACCCTTCTCGTTCCTTCAGGGGAGTGCTCATCGCCCGAAACAACTCCGAGAGCACCTCATGGGTATTAGAAGCATCAGGCGCACTCATTTGGGCGATCGTCTGGGTAAACAATCCCTCACTATGGAAGATATTTGTATCCTCTGCAAAGAAGCAGAAAATCAGCCGCGCCATAAAATGATTAAACTCTTCCTGACGTTCCGCCTTATCCCAGTCTGGATTCTGCTTCTGTAACTCCACATACAGCCGATTCAGGCGACCCGTTGCTTTAATATCAAAGGCATTCTCGCGGATTTGCCGTACTGTAGTAATCCCCGCCAAAGCCAGGAAAAACCCAAAATGGTCAGAAAAATTCCGGTAATCACAAGCAATTATTTCCCCATCCGCCAGATTTTCCGCCTCAAAACTTTTGCCATCCGTCGCCAGAATAAACTTAGCCTTATACCGACTCGTAGCAGCACTCTGGCGCAACGCCGTCAGCGTAGCAGTAACTTCCCCTTCCGAGCAAACTTTTACATGAATATTGTTCCGCTGAAGCACCCCACCGGGTAAATCCGATTGATTGGAATTCCCACTTTTGATCCGCTTAATCGTCGTCCCCTTGTTCCCAAATGCCTCTAAGAAAGCATAGGGAAATTCTTCAGGGTCAAAAGGTGCTTCCGCAAGTTGGGAAACGGCTTCTTCGATTTCAACAGGGTTCATAATTACAGATAAAAAAGACTAGGGTTAGATTTCAAATTTAGTTAATTATTCGTCATTTCCTGCCGTAAAGCTGCGATCGCCTCCAAACTTAATCCCGTAGCTTGGGCGATCGCCTCCTCATTCAGTTGACCCAATAATTTTCTAGCAACATCCAGTTTTCCTTGTTCGATTCCTTGTTCGATTCCTTGTTCGATTCCCAAGGCGATCGCACCCTGTTGGTCATAAATAAACATTTCCCGCCGTTCTAACTCTTCTAATTCCTCTAGGGTTAATCCCGCTTGATTGGCAATTTCAAAGGCTTGATTAAGTTCGGCAATATCATCCATATTCTCCGGAATCGAAGTGAGCGATCGGGCAAACTTCATAAAATAAATCCATTTATCTGTAAGCGTTTCTAGCTCGTGCAATTCTTTGGTAAACTTCGGCAATTCCACAAAAACCAACTCCATCTCATTCTCCGGGTAATACCACCCTTCAGACTTCTCTCGATAAACAAACCGAGAAATCAATTGAGTCTGTCCCGGAAACATCTCAAAATCAGTTAAAGTTAAAGCAATCACCGGCTTCAAGTATCGATACCCCTGTCCCCGTTGCAGTTGAAACGCATAGGTTTTAGCCGCATTAAATACAACTTGTTTACCAGAAGTTGGCACATTTAACACCTGCATTTCCATAATTACAACTGTGCCATCATTAAGCTGGGCTTTCACATCCAAATAAGTATCTTTTAACCCTTCCAATTCTGGGGGCAAATTCGGACTAATCATTTCCCAGTCTTGAATCATCGAATTGCCATCATAGACCAAAGCATTCAGAAAACTGATTAAAATGTTCTTGCTTTCTGCCGAACCAAATATTTTTTTAAAAGCGTAGTCGGTTTTGGGGTTAATAAATCTCATAGCCAGCCTACCCAAATTTTTTTAATTAATTTTACCATAACTTCCCTCTTCTGGAGTACCACCGGCCTCTAATTCCTAGGGAGTTTCCATCCCAATTCGCCTCTAGGTGGCTGACTGACGCATCAAATTGAGTCCGATGTCAAATGCCCTCTCAACCCAATGACTCCAGCCTCTCAAAGGTTCCAACTTCTAGGCGATCGCTATCACAGCTTACTATAATAAGTTGGGATAGCATCAGGCTTAGGGTAGCGTCTATTATGGGTAAGGCTTGTTAAAATTCATTGTTTATGACATTGAATTGGAGCAAATTGTGCTATGGAAGGAGTGACAGATAAATTAAAAACTTATCAAGAAATTGTGCAGCAATTGTTAATAGATTATGCAAAAAGTAAACCAGCTTATGGGGAAATTGAGGTTCAGACTATTTTTGATACCCACCGAAATCATTATCAAATTGTCCATCTGGGTTGGCACCATCAGCGCTGGATTCATCAGTGTGTTATTCATTTAGATATCCGCAATGAAAAAATTTGGATTTTTTGCAATTCAACCGAGCATGATATTGCGGAAGATTTAGTCAACTTGACTGTACCCAAACAAGATATTGTGCTGGGCTTTTACCCGCCTTTTATGCGGGAAATGAGTGATTATTCAGTAGGATAAAAGTAGAGCAAAGAGGGCAGCATTCAGTTTGTTAGGAGTAAAATATTTTATCTTCCTAATGGGCGGGATTTTAATAATAGTTTATGTCCCAATTAGGAGACTATAAATTAGCCAATTTGTTGGCATTTTGGTATATTTCTGAGTGGTTTATTGGAAATACTCTTAAATGCTCTTGTTCCAATACTCTAATCCCGTGACAATCACATTTTCTAGCCACTGCTGGAAACGGGGAATTAAATTTTCTTGTTCATCAGCGTAGGAAAATTGAAAGGGTGAATCGGTTAAAGGCTGAAGATCGCTAATAGTCGGTTCCCCTTCGTCCCCATTATCTCGATGGTAAGCACAGGCACTACAAATCAGTAAACCACGATATTCATGTCCGAGAACATGGAAAGAAAGAAGAACAGTTATAGATGTTTCTATATTAATCACCAATTGAATCCAAGTGTGATAATTCCGCAAGTTGGCAAAATATCCGAGTTGTTTCGCAGTTTCCACCACTTGATACCGATGGTAATGAGAGCGGCGATCGCCAACTGGCGCAGCAATGGCAAAAACAGCGCCATCATTTAAGAAATCTTTGATAGATAGTTTAATGTCATCAGCAATTTCCAGGAAGCGCTGAGAAGCCATATCAAATAAAAGGTCAGCAAACCTTTCCGATTTTTGACATTTTTCTTGAACCGAGGCTAACTGATTTTGTTGCAATTTATCCGCAATGGCAGCTAGAATAACTTGGGTTCTTCTCGTCTCTGATAATACCTGCTCGGATAACCCTAGGCTTCTTAAAAAAGCTTGCTTTTGACTCTTAGCAAAGAGATGAATTAAACTCGATAGTTCACCGCGATCGGCATCTTCCAAAGCAGCAATATAAACGGCGCGATCGTCACGGGTTATGACTAAAGGAAACCAACTTGCTTGAATAAAGACTAAACTCGCTAAACAACGAGCAACCCGACCATTTCCATCTTGAAAGGGGTGAATTTGAGTAAATCGATGATGCAACCAAGCCGCCTCAATTTCAGGCGGAATTTTTTGTTCTTGATGTTGATGATGTAAGGAGATTAATCGGTCCATTTCCGATGCCACTTGTTCCGGAGGACAATACTCGTGAATTGTGCCGTCTCGTCGGAGGGGGTTATTCGGTTGAAGTTTCCAGTCCCCTTTAATTAAGGAAACATTAAAGATTTTTCCCTGTGGGTTTAAGGCTTCTGTGCTATCCTGACTCTGCGTTAAAACTTGATGTAACTGCTTGATATAAGAATTAGATAGATTTCTTTGTCCTCCAACAAAATCAAATAATCCTTCAATAGCAGATTCTTGGTCTTTAATCAAGGAAACGACCTGTTTAACCGGAATATCTGTAGCTCCATGAGGAATTAATGCCTCATTAATGCCCTGTTCGATTAATAAACGAGTGATACCGCGATCAAGGGTGTACAACCGTTCAATAATTCCCGTTTCAATTGCTATTTCCCGCCGCAGCTTTTCGCTGAAGGTTTGAAATTCTCCAGATTGACGCAAGCGATCGGCTTGCTCGTTCCAAACCGTGACTAAAGGTGGCAGTTCAACACTAGCTAAATCTTGCCAGTTCAACTGCAAATCTTCGATGGGTTTCCACAACATAAATTTTTATGGCTCTTTCTTGCTAAAATTTGTTCTAATCTCTTCTCTGACACTAGCAGTTTCCCGCTCATATCGGAATTGATCAAGGGTTCCGTCCTGGATTTTAGCGATCGCCTCCTCAATCGCCTCTAGTGGCACTAGAAACCACTCCCTCGGCTTAACGGGCATATCAAAGCGATCGCGCAATTCCAAATCTAATCGCACACTGGCGAAAAACTTTTGTAGGATTGCCTCCAGTTTTTTTCGGTTAATATTAGCCAGCTTAAACGTTGCCACAATTTCTACATCGGCTAACAAATAAGTCGGATCCTGTTTCGCGTTAGCAATCCGCTTTTTGACATCCCCACCCGTCACCCCAATTTTATGAATAATCGACCGATTTTGAGCAATAAAAGGATGCTCAGACTCACTCCGCAATACATAAATATAACCCGTGGGTAAATCCTCTTCGGATTCAACTTCCGGTTCAGCTTGAAAGGAAAATAACGGGCCTAAATCCAGCTTAGTAATGCGACGGCTCTTTTTATCTTTATTTAAAGCGCGCTGAAATGAGCGAAACAAAGGATTACTCTCAGTGCCATTGTCAAAAATCACCCGCATCCGGCAATTTTTAAGCCCATACTCACTAACAAACATCTCCCCCATCTCAACCACCCAAACTTTTTGTCCCTCCAGAATAAACAAATCCCCCGGATTAATCGTGGCATTATCTTGATATTTCACCGTTTGCCGTTCCCCAGTTTTTAACTGACGGGCAACTTCATCAAACTTGGATTTAAATTCATCAAAATCCTCACAAGGAAAGCGCTGGGCCACTTCCTCCGCTGCCTTTATTTCTCGACGCGATCGCACATGAATGAGCTGAGTAACATCGTTTTCTGAAGCCGCATCAACCCCAAGAGAAGCCAACAGCGCCGCATCAATTTCGTCTTCTTCGAGTTCTGTTTCTAAAGCCCAATTGACATCATTTTCCGCATTTAAAAGCCCTTGGGAGTCCAAAGGTTCTAGGAGGGCGCGACATTCCTCTGATGCCCGCAGGCGTTCCAGGCGCACCGCATAGAGGCGATCGAAAATATCCCGATCTTCCCCATGTTGAGGCAGTCTACCTGTTTCCGCGACAAACCGCTCAATTTCCTCAAAACCGGCGATAATCCGCTCTTCTCTGGGGGAATATTGGCGAGTGGGTTCCGGGGTGATATCTATCCCCAACTCAGCCAACAATTCTAAATCTTCATCAGTGGTGGATTTGTTAGGGGTGGATTTAGGCATAGTTAGGTTGTACTTGTTTTTAGGGATCTTGGAAAACAGCCAAATAGGGGGCGTAAGAAAATGCTCGATTGCGTTTTTGTCCAGTAATTTCTTGCAGAATACCTATAGCGCTAAGATCTTTAATCAAGGTATTGGCGTTGGGATAAGACAAACTGGTAAGGTCTTGAGCGTGTTCCACAGTGAAAATTGGTTTGAAGTAAAGGCTTTCAAGCAAGGCAATTGCATTACCGGCTCTACGTCCCATTGCATTCAGCACTAATTGCCGATGCTCCTCTTTCAAATTAACTATTTTACGGGCGGTAGCGGCAGCTTCTTGAGCCACTTCATAAACACCACGCAGAAAAAATTTTAACCAACCTTCCCAGTCGCCCCTATCTCGTATGGCCTGAAGGCGATCATAGTATTCAGCGCGATATTTTTTAAAATAGTAAGAAATGTAGAGCAAAGGACGTTGCAATATATTCTGTTCGCACAACAGAAAAGTGATTAACAATCGTCCTGTTCTGCCATTTCTATCTAAAAAAGGATGAATCGTTTCAAACTGAGCATGAGCTAACCCAACCTTGATGAGAGTAGGCATAGGTCGTGGATTATGCAGAAACTTTTCTAAATTATCTAGGCATTGGAGCATTTCATGGGGTGGTGGAGGAACATAAGTCGCTTCTGAGAGGGAACACCCTCCTGCACCAATCCAATTCTGACTACGACGAAATTCTCCAGGATTACGCTCCGATCCTCTTACCCCACTCATTAGCTTTTGATGAATTTCTCGAATTAATCGCAAAGAGATAGGCAGTTCCTTAAGACGTTCCAGACCATAATTAATGGCAAAAACATAGTTTACGACTTCAGCAACTTCTTGCGGATTATCTGGTTCTATAGCCTGAGATTCAAATTCTAGCACATCTATTAAAGACGCTTGCGTACCCTCAATTTGACTCGATAAAACTGCTTCTTTACGAACGTACATAAATACGAATAAATCGGGGTTTGGGAGCGCATCCGTTGCACCATCTAAACGACCCAATGCCCGATCGGCTTGAGATAGCAAATTCCACATTTCCTGATCCATCATAATCTCAGGGTTAGGCGGCAAGGGTTTGGGGATAAAGGCCCTGTAGCCTTCTACCTGTTCTATGTATTGACCTGCTCTCGATGTCCCAAGCATTGTTATCGGTTCCGATAATACTGAGTCGATTTTGATTCTATATTATCAATATTAGCCTCTTTTCGTTAATAAGCCTCTGGCTGCCAGACCAAAAATAAGGGGCCTACTACATCTAGCTTACTAATGCGACGGCTGGCTTTATCCTGATTTAAGCTTACCTGGCGCGATTTCCTCGCCTCTGGCTGTGCAAACGCCACAGTAAATCTCGCTCGGTTCCATTTGTATGCATCATCTGCAATCTGTAACGAACAGGGTCTGATCTCTATCCCCAACTCAGCCCACAATTCTAAATCTTCATCAGTGGTGGATTTGTTGGATGTGGATTTAGGCATGGTTAGGTTGTACTTGTTTTTCATGTCGCTTTGGAGGCTCTGCCTCCAGTCCCTAAGTAAGGGTTTAAGCTGCCTATTGTACCTGTAACGACTTTACCTCGTCATCAAAGGTACAGGCGGCTACAGGCAGTCGGCAGAAATCCCTTCACGAGGAACCTATCCATTTTTTTCTTCTATAACTTTTCGTTTTAGGACAGCAATCCCTTCCGCCATTTGTTTTTCCCAAGGATCGGCTGCAGTGAGGGAAGGCAAACGACCTTTTTCCTGTTGGAACCGCCGGGCCCGTTTTGCTAACTCTCGCGCTTCTTCTAGGCTGAGATTAGTGCGCTTGGCGGCGATCGCCTCTGCTACCTGCTTGAGTCGTTCTTCACTCATGGACTTGGCGAGAATCGCATAAGCTTCCCCAAAAGGATTAATTCGGTCAATCAAATCAATATCTAAATCCGTTACAGATAGGGCAAATTGCCGCACTCCATCAATTAGAGCCGTGTTTTTTGTAACTAACCCCTCTCCTTCATTCAGGGTTTTCTTCGCTTGTTGCACCAAATTGAGAGCGGCGATCGCGTGTTGGCGAACTGCTTCTCGATCCTGTTCATCAAGGTTCGGGAATTTGTCTTTAATAATCTTACCCATCCGCAATTGCGTCAGTTCCTCGGGTACTAATTCCTCATCAAATAACCCGCGCTCAATACTTGGCTTATCTTGCACAAAAGCCGTTACCAATTCCGTTAAATCTTCCTGACAAATGCGCGCAGCTTCCGGGCTTTTGGGTAGGGTTAGTCCCTTGATTTCTAGCTCAATTTGCCCCGTTTGTGGATTAACGCCCATATTGCACCGACTCGAATCATAGCCACTTTCTGCATACTCAAAGCCGGGAGTCGGTTGATTGTCTGGGCGCTTCGGTTTGAACTCAAAGCGGGGGGCGAGGACCTGTTCCATCAGCAGACTAGCGGCGATCGCCTTGATGGTATCATTCACCGCCTCAGTCACCATCATTTCGCTGGCATCCGGTTCAGCAATTAAGTTCGTAAACCGGGCGCGGGTTTTACCCGGTGCATCGCGGGTCGCCCGCCCAATAATCTGGACAATTTCTGTTAAACTGGAACGGTAGCCAATGGTTAAAGCGTGTTCGCACCAAATCCAGTCAAACCCTTCTTTTGCCATCCCCAAGGCGATAATAATATCTACATGATGAGGGTTATTTTTCTGGCTGGAATCTTTCAGGGCAGCGGAGACTTTCTCCCGCTTGTTGGGGTCATCATCTACCAAGTCGGCAATCTTCAAAATCTTGCCATCGGCAGTTTTGACCTGTTGAAATCCGGTATTCGGGTCAATGCCCTGCCATTCTCCCAGGGCCTCAATAATATGTTCCACTTCCCGGATTTTATCTTTGGTACTTTCCCGGGAATTAACATTCGGAATATGCAGAATAGTTTTTTCATGGGGGTTGAGAACCTCCATAATTTCATCGGTGTAGTTACCCGAGTAAAAATAATAGCCGATATCCAGTTGCTTTAGATATTGATAGCCATTGAGTTGTTCATAATAGGTGTAGGTAACCGGGTGAAATTTAGCTGCGTCTTCGGGATGTAGCACCTCTTCCGCATCGCCGCGAAAATAAGAACCCGTCATAGCGACGATGTGGGTTTTGTCACGAGTCATGAGTTGGCGGATATGATCCCCCAGCTTGTTGTCCGGGTTAGAAGAAACATGGTGAAATTCATCCACGGCAATCAGGCGATCGTCTAACATTTCCACCCCGAATTTATCCACCGCAAACCGAAACGTAGCATGAGTACAAACCAATACTTTCGCTTCGCTATCGATAAATTTTTTTACCGCTTCTACTTTACCACCATCATTACCCGGGGCGTTGCAGAGATTCCACTTCGGTTCAACTTCCCAATCAGCCCAAAAGCCAAATTCACTCAGGGGTTCATCGTAGAAACTAGCCCCGATCGCCTTTTCGGGGACAACAATAATCGCTTGTTTGAGCTTCTGGTGAGTCAGCTTATCCAAAGCAATAAACATCAGCGCCCGACTTTTTCCAGAGGCGGGGGGAGATTTAATTAGCAGATATTGTTCCCCCCGTTTCTGGTAGGCGCGTTCTTGCATGGGACGCATCCCAAGGGAGTTGATGCGGGTGGAAGTGCCATCATGGGCGTAGGTGACGGAAACGGAGGGAATTGCGATCATTAGGCTAATGGGTTAACGGGATAGTTTAGGGTTAGGCAATCAGACAGTCACACCCTTGTCACAGTTTAAACAAAATGAGCGAGATCCCTGGTGGAGTCGGCAGCGCGATCGCCCCGGATATTGGGTTACTCATACACCATCCGATTGTGATAGACGTTTAAAAAACCGATGCGTTCTGTCAGTCCCAACCACAGTAAAATCAGGATATCCCAAATTCGGGTAGGTGTTCCATAGACCAACGAGCAGGCGGTAGGAAAAATGGGTCAACAGGGCAAGGACTTTGAGATTGAGTTAGAGTTAGAGCAGTTGCGTCAGGCGATGGCAGCGCCACCAGCAGAAGAATCGGCGCACACCGAGACAGACGATCGCCCAAAAGCATCACCGAATCCAGTCGCGTCACCATCTTCCCTGAAACCCAAACCATTAATCGCTGTGATCGCCTTGTTGGGACTGACGGTGGGGGGAAGTGCGATCGCCGCACTTCAGGTTCAGCAGTGGGCGCTAACCACCTCCACTACCATTGGCACTCAGATAGAAAGTGCGCAAAAAACGGTAGATATTGACCGGCTGAAACAGCACCGAAAAACTCTTAAAACTGCCATCGTTGTCCTTGAAAAAATTCCTAATTTACCGGGTTTCAACTATCAACAAGCCCAGGCGAATTTACCGCAATTGCGATCGCTTCAAACTACGGTAGAACTAAACCTAACCGCCACTGAACGCCTCAAACGAGCAGAAACTCTGGCAATGGAAGCGGCAGTGCTCGTCCAAAATCCTCCTCATCCGCTACAAGTTTGGGCAAAAGCACAGGAGAAATGGCAGGAAGCGATCGCTCAATTAGAGAGCATTTCACCGGATACTATCGTGATTTCTACCGCCGAACAAAAGTTATCAAGCTATCAAACTAACTTGACCACAATTAACCAACAAATGGCGACTGCACAAAAATCAGTAGACTTTAATAATCGAGGTGCTGCGGAAATTAGTAAACGAGACTATCGGCGCGCCCTTCAATATTTTAACCAGGCGATCGCCCTGAATGCCAGCCAACCAGAAGCCTACATCGGACAAGGAATCGCTTACTCAGAACTTGGAAATAATCTCCAAGCTATTCAACACTATGACAAAGCCATCCAACTCAATTCTAACTTTGCCGAAGCCTACTACAACCCAGGGCAACCTCATCTAATTTGGTATAAATTGTACTTGACAAAAAGGCAATCATAGGGTGTGTGCCATTTAATGATGGGCAATTCTATAATGTCTAAAATAGTAAGTCGGCAACGCTTAGGTAAAACTCTATGAATAAAGGATTCGCACCAGTTCAGGCCACATCTAAATCAAAGTCAGGGCTGAACAAAAACCAACCCCTTTCCATGCAAAAGTTACAAGGGAGCTTGTCACATTATTTTGATGACGTACCGGATCCAAGAGTAAACCGAACCAAACGCCACTTAATTAAAGACATTATTGTGATTGCGCTCCTGTCTACAATAGCTGGGGGTGATGGATGGGAGGACATGGAAAATTATGGCCTAATACCAATTTAAAATGAAATAGCATAAGATGGAAGCAGTATTTGATAGAGGTGGCTGATGGCAGGTCGGATGAAGCT
>NZ_JAMXFC010000013.1 GCF_025370755.1 Laspinema sp. D2d
CTCTGTTGTTTTCTAGTCATAAGGAGAGGATTGAATTGCCATCTTTTTTACTTTTTTTAAAATGAGCGAACCGTAAGTCTCAGTTCCGGCATGACCCATGCTGAAATTTTAGCCGATTATGAAGACTTGGAAGAAGCCGATATTTTATCCGCCTTACTCTTTGCGGCGCGGTTAAGTCAGATCAAGCGAGTTTATACCCTAGCATCATGAAATTTCTAGTTGATGCTCAACTCCCCCTTCAGTTGGCTTGTTTTCTCCAAAGTGCCGGTTATGATGCCATTCATACCAGCGATTTACCCCAGAGCAATTCTACCCCTGACTCTGACTTGAACACCTTGTTACTTCAAGAACAGCGAATTTTAATTAGTTAAAGATGCAGATTTTGTTAAGTCATTCTTGCTCCAAAAAAAGCCGTATAAACTTTTATTGATTTCTACTGGGAATATTCAAAATAGTGAGTTAAAAAATTTATTTCAAAACAACCTGGAACAAATTACGACTCTTTTAGAAAATCACAGTTATATCGAAATTAGTCCAGATGCAATTATCATTCATCAATAAGCTATCCGAAAAACAACGGTTGATGAAAAAATAGTGATTAATTAATCATTTAAAATAAGGCTATAAATTCAAATTTCCATTTATCCTTTAAGTGCCGATGTCTCCTATACTCCCGGTGAAATCGTTGTTTAAACGCCGTCAGTTCCTTCAGTTGAGTTTGTTTGCTAGTACCTTGGGTTTGAGTTTAGCTTGTGCTGAAAACCGGGCGCAATCTTCACCGCAAAAAGTGCTAGTGATTGGGGCGGGAATTGCTGGGTTAGCAGCAGCGCGAGAACTTCAGGGTCAGGGGTTTCAAGTGACGGTGTTGGAAGGACGCGATCGCATTGGCGGCAGAATCCACACCAGTCGCACTCTGGGGTTTCCGGTGGATTTGGGGGCATCCTGGATTCATGGAATTACGGACAATCCCATTGCCACTTTAGCGAAAGCGTGGCAAATTCCCATCTTACCCACAGATTTTGATAATATTATACTATACAACAACCAAGGAAATCCGATGAGCGATCGCGATTTTGAGGTGAGCTATGCACTCTACGAAGAAATTCGCGATCGCGCTGCATCTATAGCAGAAAACTCCGAACAGGACCTTTCCCTGGGGGCAGCATTACAACAAGTTTTAGCCGCCCAAACTCTGACTCCTCAACAAGCACAACTGATTGAATGGGGGTTCAATTCTGAATTTGTGACGGAATTCGGGGCGGATTTAGAGAGTCTCTCTAGTTGGTATGTGGATGAGGGTTCAGAATTTGATGGAGGGGATTATCTCTTTCCCCAAGGATATGACCAAATTATTACGAGATTAGCGAATAATCTGGAAATTCAGTTGCAACAAAAGGTAACTGAAATCCGTTACAGTAGTTCCGGTGTCTCTGTCACGACAGAACGGGAAAGTTTTACAGCAGATGCGGCGATCTTGACGTTACCCGTCGGCGTTTTGAAATCAGGAACTATCCAATTTTCCCCGGAATTACCGAAACATAAACAAGCCGCTATCACTCGCTTAAATATGGGACTTTTAAATAAAGTTATTTTTAAATTTTCCGAACAGTTTTGGAGTCAAGACTATCAAAGATTGGGCTATCTTCATGAGAATAGTCCCGATTTTTATGAGTTTTTAAATGGGTCATTTTATAGCAAAAACCCCGTATTAATTGCATTTATAGGGGGGAGTTTTGCGCGGGAAATTGAACAACTTTCTGAGGAGAAAATTAGGGAACGAGTGCTGCGTGTGTTGCGCCGGAGTTACGGCGATCGCATTCCCGAACCCGAAAGCATGATGGTGACACGATGGAGTCAGGATCCCTTTGCTTTTGGGTCCTACTCTCATATTGCCGTCGGGGGAGAGAGTAGCGATCGCGATATTTTGGCTGAACCCATCGGCGATCGGCTGTTCTTCGCCGGAGAAGCAACCTCTAGGGACTATCCCGCCACCGTACATGGCGCTTACCTCTCCGGCATTCGCGAAGCGAAACGATTGGTTAAGCGTTGAATAACCCTTTCACTCCTCTCAATTCTTACCCTGATCGAGTAAGATCTAAAGAGTAACCAATGCTAGAATACCCAAGTGGTTACTGAGTTGAGCGCGAAAAACAGCAAAAATGTCAACCCAAAATCGGCGTCAGAAAAATCAGCGAATAGAGAGAAAAAAAGCCCGGTTTAACCTGCTCAAGACAATCATAAAGTGGAGCGTCGCTTTTCTTCCGGTAAAATTTTTTATCCGGAAGTTTCAGCGTTTTTTGGACCCTCATTCCATGCAACCCGCTGCATTTCCAGACAATGAAGAAGAACGCTTACAAGCTCTTTACCGCTATAGCATTTTAGATACTGAAGCGGAAGACTATTTTGATGACTTAACCGCCTTAGCTGCTTCAATTTGCGGGACTCCCATTGCCTTAGTGAGTCTAATTGATGCCAATCGTCAATGGTTTAAATCCAAAGTGGGTTTAGATGCATCCGAAACCCCCAGAAATATGTCATTTTGCGCTCATGCGATTCTCAATCCCAATGATATTCTCGTTGTCCCGAATGCGTTAGAAGATGAGCGGTTTATTGGCAATCCCCTGGTGACTTCTAATCCCAATATCCGCTTTTATGCGGGAACGCCGGTTGTCACCCCCGATGGATTTCCTCTGGGAACCCTTTGTGTCATCGATACCATTCCGCGCCATCTTACCCCAGAACAACTAGAAGGACTGCGATTGTTAGGACGACAGGCGATCGCCCAAATGGAATTACGACTCCAAGTTAAACGATTAGAACGTCAAATTGCTCGACAAAAAGACGCCCAAGCCAAACTGCGGGCGACCGATTCCCAAATTGTTGATTCATTAGAAAACATGACTGATGCTTTTTTCGCCGTTGATCGCCAATGGCGCTTTAGTTATGCCAATCAAAAAGTTGGAGAAATTTTACAACGAAACCCTAATAAGCTGCTAGGAAAAATTAT
Organism: Laspinema sp. D2d; assembly: GCF_025370755.1. Classification (GTDB taxonomy): domain Bacteria; phylum Cyanobacteriota; class Cyanobacteriia; order Cyanobacteriales; family Laspinemataceae; genus Laspinema. The sequence goes on from NZ_JAMXFC010000013.1 coordinate 3,008, forward strand.
TTGGGAAGAAGTGCCCGAAACCGTGGGTTCTAAGTTTGAACGAGAGTATCGAAAATCCGCAGCGGAACAAATCAGCATCACCTTTGAAGACTGTTCTCCCATCACCAAGCGCTGCTTTGAAGTTCGAGTTTTTCCATCCTACGAGGGACTTTCTGTATTTTTTCATGACATTACCCAACGAAAAGAAACTGAAGAGGCACTCTGCCGAGAACAAGAAAAAGTCCAAGAATTACTCTTAAATATTTTACCGCCAACTATCGCCCAACAGCTTCAAAAACAACCAGGGCTAATTGCAGAAAAATTTGATGCCGTCACTATTTTATTTGCAGATTTAGTTAAATTTACGGAACTCTCTACCCAAGTTTCTCCCCAAGAATTGGTGACGCTTCTCAATACCATTGTTTCCACGTTTGATCGCCTCACGGAAAAACATGGATTAGAGAAAATTAAAACTATTGGGGATGCCTATCTCGTAGTCGGTGGCGTTCCCCTCTCTCGACCGGATCATGCTGAAGCGATCGCAGAAATGGCCTTAGATATGCTAGAGGCGATCGGGCAGTTCAACGCCGAGTATCTCACAAACTTAAGTCTACGAATTGGCATCAACACCGGACCCGTGGTTGCCGGTGTCATTGGCATCAAAAAATTCACCTACGACCTCTGGGGAGATGCGGTCAACACCGCTTCTCGCATGGAATCTCACGGAATCACGGGAAAAATTCAAATCTCGGAAACCACCTATCATTTATTGCAAGATAAGTATAAAATTGAGGAACGCGGTGTAATTGATATTAAAGGCAAAGGAGAAATGAAAACCTATTTTCTCACAGGCCGAAATGGGTCTGATCTCTAAACGTTCCTCCATCCGGTTTGCGATCGCCTCCCACCGGCAGCAACTCCAGACCCCATTCAACATTTCCCTCTAATTGTAAAAAAATATTACAATTTGGCTGTTTCCCAAAAAATGTGATTTTTCTTTAGGCAGAGGGAATAGTAAAGATTAACAGAGGGCGACATCGGTGCTTCCCTAGAACAGGGACCTAATGATGAGCGGCGATCGCCGTTGCATAATTTAGCAGTCGCTCTCCTAGTAAAAGAATAAGCAGGGCAATTTAGCTTGGGTAAAACCACTCAATCTGTGACTCCATCACGGTTTGGGGGTTTTCCTGAAGTCAGAGCGCCCACCAGTAGGGGTTCGTAAATTGTATTAATTCAGAGGGCATCATGTTTGAACCACAAAACATCTCAGGAACTTCCAATCTGCTCACTGGCATGATGGGTGATACCCCTGCCACAGACAATATTTTGGGTTTGGAACCTGTACAAAATTGGAACCCGGGGAGTGGAGGTCCTACCCTTGATGTCTCTACCCTAAACCCAGGTGCCCTCACCAACCAGGAAGGAACACTCATTCAAGAGGAAACCCTACAAATTGCGCCAACGACTGGAACAACCGACGATATTGACCCAGTTACCAGAGAATCTTCCATACCCGTTGGACTAACCGCAGAAGCAGGCGATCGGCTATTTGATCCAGAGTATTACGCCCAAATTAATCCAGACTTAAGTGCCGCAGGTTTGAACACCGTCCCCCAACTCTTTCAACACTTCAAAACTCATGGATTAGGCGAAGGACGAGACTTTTCCCTCTGGACCAATCTGGAACATTACGCCGCCCAAAATCCCGACTTAGAGGCTGCTGGGTTAACGTTCCATGAACAAATTTATCAACATTTGCAGACATTTGGCCTAGCCGAAGGGCGCGAGTTTTCCCCTTGGGTCGATTTGCAATATTATTTAGACAATAACGCCGACCTTAAAGCCGCATTCGGCGAGGATACCGCCAAAGCATTCGAGCATTTACAAATATTTGGATTAGAGGAAGGACGGCGCTTTTCTCCTAAACTTGACCTCAACTATTATTTAAGCCATTACAGCGATTTATCTGCGGAATTTGGTGACAATAAAAAACTGGCCTTTGGTCATTTGCAGCAATTTGGCGTAGCAGAGGGACGGCAATTCCTGCCCGAAATTTCCGAAGCAGCGACAGTCCAATCTTCCGAGGTAGAAAACTCGGCAATTGCCGAACAGACGCAGGAGGGGATTTCAATCGTTTTTGAGACTCAAACAACTCCCACCACCAGCATTACCACAGCATCAGATGTGGAAGAAGAAACCAATACATCTGGCGATTTAGATACGTTACCCGATGAAAGCGAAACCGCTGCCAGTGTCTCGATTGAAGTAGAAGAAGAAACCATTCCCGACACCTCTGATGAAGTAGAAGAAGAAACCATTCCCGACACCTCTGATGAGTTAGAAGAAGAAACCATTCCCGACACCTCTGATGAAGTAGAAGAAGAAACTATTGCCGACACCTCTGATGAGGTAGAAGAAGACGAAGACAATGCCACCGCGTCCGATGATGAAGTAGAAGCAGAGCAACTGTCCCCAACGGTAACACTCTCTCAAACCTTGATGGGGTTAGAAGAAGAACCCACACCGCCTTTAGATTTGCCCGAGAATGCCGGAGGTGCTAATGCCAAGAAAAATCCCGCACCAAAACATTTAAAATTGGATGCCACTCAAGAAGAATATTATAAAGGAGGAACCGTTCGCCTGAATGGGTGGATATTTGACGCCAGTGGTGCCAACGATGTGGAACGAGTCGAATTTTCCCTCCACAAAACAGGGGAACAGTGGGAAGAAATTGAGAATTGGACGACCTTTAATATTTCCACAAAAGATGACCGATGGGCCTTTTTTGACTATTCCACCTTTGGGTTAGAACCGGGCAAATATCAGATTAAAGGATTTGCCTACGATAGCGAAGGCGGTAAGAGTAATGCAGCGGTGGCACACTTCAGCGTCAGTGCAGAAAATCCCCTGCCACTGGTGGGAGTCATCGATACTGGATTTAATGCTAATAACATCGATATTGACTACAAACGGGCCGCATTAGGAACCGACTTTGTAGATGGCGATGATAACCCCTTGCTGGAAGAAGGCGAAGGCAGCGAACATGGAACGCATACGTTAGGAATTATCGGTGCAACCCAGAATAATGGGGTAGGAATATATGGGATTAATGACCAAGCGCCCTTGTGGTTGAGTCGGGCGATCGGGTCGGGAAAATGGGGCGATGCCCTGATAGAATTTGTGGATTATGCCATTGCCTCGGAACAACCGACAGCTATAGCCAACCTCAGTTTAGATTTAACCCAAGTCGAGTCCGATGGAAGCATCAAAACCCGCTACGAATTCACACCAAAAGAACGGGAAGCGCTGGAATATGCGCGTCAGAATGGCATCTTGGTCGTCGTTGCTGCCGGAAACGATGGCAGCGTCATGTCAGTATTGGGACAAGCATCCCAAGAATTTGACAATATTATCACCGTAGGCGCGACCAACGGCAATCAACGGGCGGATTATTCCAGCTATGGTCGTCGCGGACCCGATATTATGGCAGAAGGCGGTAGTAGCGCTTCACCCATTCTCTCCACTGCCGGTGAAGATGTCGGCACAATGGCAGGAACATCCATTGCAGCAGCACAAGTAACGGGTGTAGCATCTCTCGTATGGGAAGCAAACCCCGAGTTGAACTATCGGCAAATCATCGAAGCACTCAAGTCTACCGCAACAGATTTGAACATCCCAGGGGAAGATAGTGAGACAGGTGCCGGTTTGGTCAACCCCGATGCAGCGGTAGCAAAAGCCAAGCAGATGACCCCGGAAGAATACGATCCAGAGGACTTTTTGACCCCAGATACTTGGGGTGGGGAAGGTCTGGTGACCCCAGAGGAGCGAGCGGCTTATGACCTTGTTATGGGAGATTTTACTTCTATTATTTGGTCAACCAATGGTGTAAACCTCCGGAGTAGCACAAATTTAAGCGATCGCACCGATTTCAGTGTAGGCTATAACCAACGTCTGAATTTTGATGCTTGGACTTACGGTGAAGCAGTCCCCGATCTCACCACCAACGAACTAGATGCTTTATGGTATCGGACAAACATATATGGAACTAATTATTGGGTGCCAAGCGCCTATACAAATGGCTATCCACCTGGAAACCCTCCTCTGCTTCCCCCCAACGATTCTGCTCCGATTACAGATGATAACAGCGACACCTCGATTGAAGATCCAATTGTTAATGATGATATAGTTTCACCTCCTGTTAATGAACCTACTTTCAAAGTGCATAATTTTTTCTCTGCTGCTTATGGTGAAAACTCTTGGTTGGGTCAGCCAATTGGTGAACCGAGAATCGATGCAAGTGGATTCGTTTCTCAGGAATTTCAAAATGGGCGAATTGAGACCAATGGGCCTGTAACTTCCTGGTATGAAATTGGCGGCAGTGAATTCCCTTCCTATACGCCGCCCAATGAACCTGTTTACACTCCACCCGAAGCGTCTAATTCGGGTCTACAGATTGAAATATCCGATCATTACAATGCGTTTACTGATTCTGAATTAGCAATTATCGAACAGGCAGCACAAAATTGGGAAAATATTATTGTAAAAGATGTTACTGAAAGTGGCTTATTGAAACTTGCAGTCGTCAAAAAACCTTTGACGGGCGAGGAGGCTTATTGGTTAGCTGGCACAAATCAAGGACAGCTCCCCGAGCGAAATTTTAACTTTGTAGAAGTTGATTTGGATGGAATAGACTATCATAATGTGATAGATTTCAATGAATTCAAATTTGATGAATTAATAAACAATACCTACTTATTTACAAGAGTAGCTATGCATGAAATAGGTCATACATTGGGACTCCCCCACAGAGATGATATACATAACTTAATGAATCATGATAGAATAGATGCTATCATGGAGCCAGTCTATCCTGTGTTAGAAAACCTTGGGTATGGGGTAAATCGGAATACTTTTATTAAGTGGTAGTTCTTTAGATAACAGGTAACCTGTTTTTTAGATTTGTTGTTTTTACCTGATCACCCCCGCTCTATAAAAAAAGCGATCGCCCTTTCTCCCACAGAGCGATCGCCTCTTTATCCCAGAGAGTGCTCGCTTTTTCCCACAGAGCGATCGCCCTTTTTCCCACAGAGCGATCGCCTTTTTCCCACAGCCAAAAGCCGCTCTTAAAAGCCCCCCTTCCCAAGGGGGGTTGGGGGGATCCAACCCTCTAACTCCCGACAAACACCCTCAAAATTCTGTAACACATCAACATTGATAAACCTAACTACCGTTATCCCATACCCTTCTAAAATCCGCGTCCTCTCTTCATCATAATTTTTGCCCTGTTGGGTAAAATGACTCTCTCCATCAATTTCAATAACCAACTTCAAACTCGCACAATAAAAGTCCACAATAAAGTTATCAATCGGGCGCTGTCGCAAAACACGCAAGGGAAAATTTCTCAAGCAATCCTGCCACAGTTTTTTCTCGGCAGGTGTGGGATTTTGCCGCATTTGTTTAGCAATGGAGATGAGTTTGGGATTGTAGGGTAGGTGAAAGTTGGAGTTGTTATGGTTTGGCGCGCTCCCCCCTGGCTTTCCGATGAATGATAGGGATTAAGATATTGTTAGTTCTATTTTAGGGGAGATTAGACCTCTTGCATACATCTCTTAAGCCCCCGGGGAATAAACATTTATTCCTCTGGCTTCCCCCTTCTTAAGGGGGACGGGAGGGGGATAATCAGGGGGGTTGGGGGGATCAATCCGGAATTTTGCAAGAGGTCTATTGAGCCTTCTCTCAGAGGGGAGATCTTGAGATACTACTAAGAGGCGATCGCGGGTGGGATCCCCCCAACCCCCCTTGGGAAGGGGGGCTAATTCATTGATATCTTGATGTATTGCGATCGCGGGTGGGATCCCCCCAACACCCCTTGGAAAGGGGGCTAATTCATTGATATTTTGATGTATTGCGAGCGCGGGTGGGATCCCCCCAACCCCCCTTGGGAAGGGGGGCTAATTCATTGATATCTTGATGTATTGCGATCGCCCTTTTTCCCCACAGTGCGATCGCCTCTTTTTTCCCAGAGTTTCCTCCCTTTTATCGGCAGGAGGGCGATTGTAGATTATAATAGGCAAAGATTGACTTTTGGCTAACCCTGATAAAAATCAACTTGCCTCCAAAAATGCTGACTCAATACATTCAAAGTGTTATGCACCGGGCCACTTATGAGTTGCTTGAAGATGATACGTTTTACGGCGAAATTCCTGGGTTTCCTGGGGTCTATGCTAATGCCGAAACCCTGGAATCCTGTAGAGACTTATTGCAGGAAATTTTGGAAGGCTGGATTATCTTAGGATTGCGATTACAGCATAACCTCCCACCTATCGAGGGCATTGATCTAACTCCACCACAAGAGGTCGCTTAATGCCCCCATTTGGACCCATTCAACGGCAAGATTTAATCCGTAACTTCAAAAAGTTGGGATTTGAAGGCCCCTATTCCGGTGGCAAACACCAGTATATGATTCAGGGAGAACTGAAGGTATGGATTCCTAATCCCCATCAAGGCGACATCGGCAAGAGCTTACTCGCTAGAATATTGACTCAGGCTAATATTACTAGAGAAGAATGGGAGAGGCTTTAATTAGGCGTTACCCGCATCCAATGCACCAGGAATAAGCTTTTAAAAAATCAGATTTTAAACATATCTTTTGACGGTTCACCGACGTTTTGTGGAAACAATCGGGTTGTGAGACTCCAGGCGATCGCCCCACATCTCAGAAATGCGATCGCCCCAAATCTCAGAAAGGCGATCGCCTATTTTTCTACAAGCGATCGCCTCATTCTCTCACTTATAATCCCAACTCCTGATAGCGAGCTTGAATCTGGGCGATGGTGAAGACGGCGCGAAACTTTAATCCCTCTTTTTGATACAACTCCGCACCGCCTTGTTCGCGATCGACCAGGGAAATCACTTCCTCTACTTTGTACCCCGCGTCGCGCAAACGGTGAACCGCTTTCATAGCGGAGGCCCCAGTGGTGACCACATCTTCTAGGACGACAACCTGGGTCCCGGGAGCCAGTTCGGGTCCCTCGATATAGGCTTGGGTGCCATGTCCCTTGGCTTCTTTGCGAACAATTAGGGCGGGAATCGGACGGTTTTCGTAGGCAGAAACGATGCTGACGGCGGTTACAATCGGGTCAGCGCCCAAGGTTAACCCCGCCACAGCGAGGGTTTCTGGGGAGAGCATGGAGAATAGCACCTGACCCGTGAGGAGTGCGCCGATCGCGTCTAGGGTGACTTGTTTACCATTGATATAGTAGCGGCTGCTCTGGCCGGAAGATAGGGTGAAGTCCCCCTCGCGATAGGCTAACTGGCAGAGTAAGTCCAGAAGCTGTTGGCGTTGGTCGTTTAAATCGGTAGGGTGAACTGAGACCGATGTCTCATCCAATCCTTGAGTAATCTCGGTCATGGTTAATTGTAGTGACAAGAGGAAAATTTCAGCCGATAATTATCTTATCGTGGAAGTTGAGCTAATATCGAGCCAAAAGGTGAGGAGAAAATTAATGAGACTCCAGTTAAAAAGCGCAGTCGGGGTGTTGGCACTCCTAGGTGCGTCTGTGGTGGTGGCACCAGAGGCAGTCGCCCAAAGCCAGCCTCGAACCATTTCTGAACAATTCGAGCGGGCTTTCTTTCGTAGTTCTGATACGTTTTACCAGAATCGCTCAATTTTTGACCAAATCAGTTATTATCTGTTGCCGATGACTTACCCGGAAAGACAGGCGGAACGGGATGCGGAACGGGTCAACAAGCTCTATGAGGCTGTCCTGCAAGTCCAGACTTCTAGCGATCCTACTATTAGAACCCGGGATTTGACGAACCCGTTTAACGAGTCTTTGCAGACGATGCCCAGTTATACCCCAAGTGGGATCCCTTTTAATCCTCAAAACGAAATCCTGCCTCTGCGGTAAGCAGAAAGTAGGGGCAGTTGATGTACTGCCCCTAAAAAGGGGGTGAACTCGCGAAATTGACGGGAGTTCTGAATTGCTTCTGGGCGATCGCCCAGAAGAAGTGGGGTTCGTGTTTGATTCCCGCTCTCTTGTTTAATCGGCAGTGCAGGAGTTGAACCTGCCTAAGGCGAATTATGAGTTCGCTGCCTCATCCGCTCGGCCAACTGCCGTGTTTTTTTACTGATTGTAGCAGACTCCTGGCAGAGTCGGGGGAAAATTTGCGGTTCAGAATTAATCCAAAAGGTCGGAATTCTGAGTTAAGCAACAGACCCCACTTAAAATTGTAACCCTTGGGGGTGTAACCTGTCTAGGGGTTAAGGGTAACGGGATAGATCATGAGTTGGAGCCAAGCGGGGAACGGATTCGATGAGAACCTGATGGAATCAAAAAAATAGGGATTAAAATCGAGATGCCTGGGTTTATCAAGGGTTTGTGTCATTTTCCACCCGGGAAAGGCCAGGTACTCTTGAAGCTAGAACAATGAGTCGGTATTGCGGCGATCGCATAAAAGAAAAAAACACTATGAAAGTCAACCCAACTGTCATCCTGACATTTTTGCTGTTATCCATGATGTTTGGCGCGGGTGCCTTGAGTGCTTCCCTGGGATTAGAGTTAGGCAAAGCGGCGCTCAAGGAAGTAACCCAGCCTGACGTCCGTCCGAATACCTCGGGAGAGTCAAATTCTCCGGCGACAGCGAAAGGTAAAGGACTGAAGCTTTTGAAGGAAGACGAAGTAATTAAAACGGTCAAGGCGAGAATTTCGGGTAAAGAAGTGGAACCGGAACCCGCCCAAACCAAAGCGGTGGAACCGACAGCAGAGCAGTCCGCAGAAGCCAAAGCTGCGGAAGAACCGAAGAAAGACGAGCGGTTTCCCATCGGCACCAAGGACCAGGACGTGAGTTTGGAGGTCACCGGGGTGCGGCGAGAAGGGTCCTCCCTGGTGCTGGATGTCAGTTTAAAGAATGAGAGTTCGCGATCGGTACAGTTTCTTTACAGTTTCTTGAATGTGACCGACGATAAGGGCCGATCGCTCAGTGCGACAACGGAAGGATTGCCTGGAGATTTGCCCCCTAGCGATGAGAGCTATAAGGGCACCGTCAGCATTCCCACGGCGTTGCTGGACAATGCCCAGAAGCTGTCGTTGACCCTGACGGATTATCCGGATCAGGAGCTTGAACTAAAAATGTCAGAAATTCCGGTTCAATAAACGGGGAAATCTAGTCCGGATAGAGGCCCTCGAAGCAACCTGAGCATGGGGTTTAAGTGCGGGGGATGTTCTAGCAGGGCGATCGGGCCTAATTTCTTGGGGGTCCGGTTCCGGTATCAAGCGGTCAACGTTAAAATGGGTAATCCAAATGTTTCAAAATGAGTTGTGGTGGTGCGTTCTTTAAGCTATTTTTCTGCGTTGGGTGGGATGGTGACCCTAGGGGTTGTGGGATTGCAGTCGCCTAGGGCGATCGCCACTGGTTTAGCGGTTGTGGTCCCCGAGAGTTCCCTTCAGACCTGGCAAGATATCGTTCTGCGCTTGCTTGCGGTATTTGGACTGATCGCCATTAATGCTTTTTTCGTGACGACAGAATTTGCGATCGTGTCCGTGCGGCGATCGCGGATTAATCATTTGGCCGATAATGGCGACTTGCAAGCCAAAATTGTCCAACATCTCCATCGCAATATTGAGCGACTGCTCTCTACGACTCAGTTAGGCATTACCCTCTCCAGTCTGGCCTTGGGGTGGATTGGGGAAAATACGATGGCGGTTTTAGTCGTCGAATGGATCGTCGGGTTGCCGATTCGACCGGATATTGCTCAGGTGATTGCTCATTCCCTGGCAATCCCCCTGGCCTTTTTAATCGTGGCTTATTTGCAAATTGTCCTCGGGGAATTATGTCCCAAAACCTTGGCTTTGCTCTATTCTGAGCAACTGGCCCGACTCCTGGGCCCCCCGAGTTTGGCGATCGCCCGGTTTTTTCATCCCTTTATCTGGATCCTGGACCGCTCAACCCGTTGGCTACTCAGTCTAGCGGGTATTCGCTTTAACGCTCAGGCTTGGTCCAATCGCATCACTCCCGAAGAGTTACAGCTTATTATCGCCACGGAACGCGAATCCACGGGCTTAGAAGCGGAGGAGCGAGAACTGCTCAATAATGTGTTTGAATTTGGGGAAGTCTCCGCTCGGGAAGTGATGGTCCCTCGGACGAGCATTCATGGGATCTCTTATGACGCCACTTTTCAAATGTTGCTCAATGAGGTCGTGAGTACGGGTCACTCCCGCTATCCCGTGATCGGGGAATCCTTAGATGACGTTCGCGGCATTGTCTATTTTAAAGAATTGGCCGGACCTTTAGCCCAGGGAATCCTGACCCCAGATACTCCCTTAGCACCCTGGATTCGTCCGGCGCGGTTCGTTGCCGAATATACTCCTTTAAGCGAGTTGTTGCCGATCGTTCAGCGATCGCAACGACCGATGGTCATGGTGGTCGATGAATTTGGCGGGACTGCCGGTTTAGTGACCATTAGTGACTTAGTGGCTCAAATTATCGGCGAAAGCCCCGAACTCTCCGATTCTGAAGAGTTAACGATCCAAATGGTCGATGAGCAAACTTGGATGGTCCAAGCTCAAATGAACTTGGAAGAAGTCAATGAATTGCTCAATTTTGATTTACCCCTGACCGATGAATATCAAACCTTGGGCGGTTTCCTCCTCTATCAGTTTCAAAAAATCCCAGCGGAGGGGGAAACCCTCCTCTACGATAATTTGGAATTTACGGTGGTCTCGACAGAAGGCCCTCGTTTGAACCAAATTCGGATTTATCGTCCAGAAGTGACGAACCCTATCTCTTCTGACCTCGACTCGTTTGACTCCTTACCCCAGGATTTAGAGCTAAATACCCTTGAGCAGGAGTCTCCTTCGTCAGAAGCGGATTTCAATGTCAATGAATCCGAGACTCAATCCTCCTCTGCATCCCAAGATATCGAGCTGGAGGAGGACGAATTGCTCTTATCTTCTTCACAGCATTTCGATTTCTATGAAGATGAGAATCAGGATGAGGATGAGGAGCCTCTCCCCTCTTCCCCACCCGATTTAGAGCTTGATGATCATTAGAATTCGTTCTTAAGCGCCAGCTCAAATTCAAGATACTATCTTGCTGAAAATATTCTGATATAACAGAAATTTTCATTCCACCATTGCTGGCGTTTGAACTTCATCTAAGAATCCATCTGAACCTTTTTTTGGTTTAGGCATTCGTTTAATGTAGTCTCGAATTACTTCTGACATTGAAAGTTCACGCCGTTCAGCTTCTGCTTTCAGGCGGTCTAATTCTTGAGTATTTAATCGAATCCGAAGCATATAATCTCTAGCCATGTCGTTCCTATCGTTGCTACAACAATTCTAGGTTAACAATTAGGCTGAGAATATGACAACAAACCAGAGGAAGATGATAATTTAGAAAAAAGTTAGATTGGAAATAGTTGGTTATGATTCTCCAGATAGAGGAAGCTCTGTCTAAAGGGTCTGCACCAGTATAAAACTCTACTTTTTGAGGCAGCTTTAGGCCAGCCGATAGCGGCGGACAATGAGGCAGGGAGTCGATTTCAGAAAGGTTTGGGCTTCTCCACAACCGAGTCCGGGCTTTCCTACCTAATTTAGGCTTTAGACTTTAACATTTTAAATCCTTTGAGAAAGGTAACCCTCTATCTTAAGGAATGGTTTTCCACTTTTGCGATCGCAGGGCATGGCCTAGCTGTGGCTGTGTTTTTTCGGGATTCCCTGCGGGGTTCGTTTGATTCAACATTTTCAAGCGATCGGACGGAAAACTGTTTCTTTAAATCGGTTTTTTTAACCGGGAGATGGGTTGCCCTTCAAGATTCAAGTCAAAAACCCGCTTTCTTGGGGCTTTCTTTTAGGGGTTGGACTGCTTTAAAGTCGCGTCCGTAGACGGACCGATCGCCCCCCTCTCATCCTCTACTTGATGCCATCCTAAATAGACCTCTTGCAAAAAAAGGATTGATCCCCCCAACCCCCCTTAAAAACGCCAATCGGCTTTAAAGAATTGTGCAAGAAGTCTAAATGTAGGGACAAGCAAATAAATCCCCCTGACGGGATGTCGGGGGAATGAGTAAATACTCCCGGTTTCTCAGTCTTGAAAAACCGGACAGCCTCTCGGGGGTGCGATCGCCTTTTAAAACTCCTCAATCTCAGCCAGATTCACCCTGATTTGGCTTCAGGAACCCCCTTGAAGGTAGGGCAAAGGATCGGTTAATCCCAATTCTGCAAATGCGGATAAACGTAACTGACAAGAGTCACAAACGCCACAAGGGCGATCGCCTCCGGCATAACAGGACCAAGTTTTTTCCCAGGGGACCCCTAAGCGGTTCCCCAGTTGGATGATTTCGGTTTTTTTCAGATCAATCAGCGGGGTGACAATCTCTGTTGTTTCAGATTCTCTCCCCTGTTTTGTCCCCAGTCGAAAGACTGTCTGCATGGCTTGGATGTAGTCGGGACGGCAGTCAGGATAGCCGGAATAGTCGATAGCATTCACCCCGATGTAAACCCGACGGGCATCGGTGGCTTCGGCGTAGGCGAGAGCAAAGCTCAAAAAGATGGTATTTCGCGCAGGAACGTAGGTGATGGGAATACTTTGAGCCATTTCCTCCAAAGAGCGATCGCAGGGGAGGTCTAGTTTGTCGTCGGTGAGGGCGGACCCTCCCCACTGTCGCAAGTCAAAGGAGACGATTTGATGTTCTATGACCCCAGCGGATAAGGCGATCGCCCTTGCCGCTTCCAGTTCGCGGCGGTGCCGTTGTTGGTAATCAAAGGAAATCGCATAACAGGTGCAGCCATCGGCTTTGGCTTGGTAGAGCACCGTGGAGGAGTCCAATCCTCCGGATAATAAAATAACTGCTTTCACGCTTTTTTCTAGGTTAGCCTTTTGTACTATTTTGGCAGGGAGTGGAATGCGATCGGTCCTCGACCTCTCTCCCGGTCCGAGGACCCCACTCCTCGCCTCTCTTGAACCGCCTGCAATAAATGTTTACATTTAGAACCGTAATTACCTTCATTTTAGTAACATTTTGTATCCTTTTGAAATGTTACTTTATGGATTTTCCCGGGCTGATTGGTTAAGCTAAAAAAAAGACGGAGCGGAAGAGGAAATATTATGGCAACTAATCCGACGGTTACAATCAAACAACCGATGTGGCAAACCATCGTCCTATTCAGCCTGGGGTTCTGGCTGAGTGCCTGCCTATTGCTGGATCTGGTCATTCTGCCGAGTATGTATGCAGCCGGAATGATGAATGCAGCCGGGTTTGCTTCCGCCGGTTATCTGCTCTTTGGGATGTTTAATCGGATTGAATTATTATGTGCCGCGTTAGTTTTAACCGGAATTCTTACAGTGGTTAAACGGCATCAATTAAACCCTCAGTGGACTATTCCTGCTATTATCCTATCCGTTATCCTCCTATTCATTGTGTTGATTGATACCTATGGCTTAACGCCGCAAATGAGCGCGTTGGCGATGCAACTGAATGTATTTGAACCCGTCCAAGGGATTCCATCGGGTATGAATCAAATGCAGCAAGGATATTGGCTGTTGGAATTGTTCAAACTGGGTAGCAGTGGTATTTTACTCAGTTGGATGTATCGCAATCAACAACAACGCCTCGCTTCATAAGAGTTTCGCGATAGTAAGTTTAAGTCAGCAAAAGCCCCCAGGTATCTGGGGGCTTTTGCGTAGGCTTAGGAAGGACTTAGGTCGATTTAATCGGGGTCTGAGAGGGCAATTGCGGGGGTTTCTGCGTCGGATGAAGCGTCTTCCTCATCCTCTTCATCTTTGCTGAAGAGGAGACGCAGGGCCATGATTGCAAAGCCGATCGCCGCGATCGCCTTAAGAAGATGAGCCGGAAGGAGTTGCGCCACCCCTTCTCCGGCTAAAACCCCTAACAAACTGGCTAAAAGAAGTGCGCCAGCGGTCCCGAAAAATACGGACTGAGGGAATTTTGAGCTACCCCCGAGGGCGATCGCCGCGACTTGGCTTTTGTCTCCTAATTCTGCTAAAAAAATCGTGAGAAAACTTACGCCGAGAAGTTGCCAGTCCATTGTCTGCTCTCCTGCTTGATGTTTTAAAGGATTCTGAAAAAAGAAACGAGGGAAAGGGTAGGGCTTTTAGGCGGTGGGGAATTTAATGCAGAATATCCCAGATCAGCATTGCAGAGACAAACAGCAGCACGACTCCCGCTGATTTTTCGAGGGTTTTGGGGGAGATGCGGCTGGCTAACCAACGACCGAGGAGGACCCCTAATAAGCTAGTCGCGACTAATGCGGAACCGGCACCGGCAAAGACAATCCAGGGCGATTGGGATTCAGCGGTCATTAACAGGGTGGCGACTTGGGTTTTGTCTCCTAATTCAGCCAGAAAAATGGTGACAAAGGTAGAGGCGAAAACACTCCAGGCTCCCGGACGGGCTTTAGGAGTTCGGGTTTTCGGTGCAACCGGGGATGAGGGGGTAGGTGGGAGTTCTAGGCCAGTGGGGAGGGTTAGAGCGCGTTCTAAGCAGGCTTCCGCATCGGAGGGGACAGGAGACAAGGTGGGAAGGGTCTCGATCGCATCGCTGACAGAAGAAGGGTTTGCTGGCATGGAGGGTAACTGCTGTAGTTTTTTCATTGTTCTTTCATTATTCCCGACTCTCCCCCCAAAGATCAACCGAAAGGTAGAGAAGAGGTTGCCTAGAGCCACAGCCTCTACCGAAAGGAATAGGCGGGAGGAGAGAGAAATTGCGGGAAAGAGAATCGGCTTAATCGAGAGGGGGGAGTTCCAGGAGGGAAGCCCCAACGGCTTCATTAAACCGGAGCATTTCCAAGCTGCGATCGCCATGAACGGCCTCGATTTGCTGCTGACAGCATTCGATGGCAAACTCGTCTAATTCCTCGGGTTCGATGCCGTACATCTCCTCAAACACATCCGGGAGGACCCGACAGAAGCGGGGGCGATCGTCGTAGATCGTACATTCCCGGTTCAACGGATCCAGATGGATACACCATCCATCTGGCCCTACCATACTCAAATATAAGGCCAAATCTTCCGGGGATAGATACTCGGCCAACTCCGGACGTTCCTCGGGATCCAGATGACAGCACGCTCCACACTGCTTGACACATCGCCAACTCGCCACGGTTAAACACCCCATATAAAACCCTCGTGCCTTTTTACAATAGCGCTTTTTACTCCGCGATCGCTGGGGAGTCTCTGACCCGGGGGGAAATCAAAACCGGGTCTAGGTTGATGTTTTTTCAGATTTTTGTAAACTTCCTTAAAAAAATGGACCATTCACTTGTAAGATTGTATGCGGATTTTGATTTACAGTGCGGCAAATCCCCTCTCCCATTCGGGGTAGGGTAAAGCGCTGTTAGTTTTAGATATCTACTCAGGACAGGCACCGTTGGGAGGAGAAATGGATTTTTTAAGTAGTTTTGCAAGTAACCTCAATCTGGAAGTAATTCTTCAACTCACTTTCGTGGGATTAATCTTGATTGCGGGTCCAGTGGTCATCTTTTTGCTGGCATTTCGCGGCGGCGATATGTAACAACATAAGCTCAAATCGCCGCTGCCTAAACCCTGTAGCGCTTGATTTTCGGGCTGTTTTGTCACCATCCCCGCTTAGATAAGGGCGATCGCCAAGGAAGTGGCGATTTCTAGGTCAAACTCTGCCCCTTGCAGTGTTTTGTTCTGGCTGCTCGTAGTCCCCTCTAGGACCCTTGATGATCAAGGCAGAGCCTAAAAACTCACCCCTGCACCAAGAACCTGGGAGAATGGCTCCAGTAAGACTCCATCAGAGTCTTCCTTTTTCCTAACTCCCAGGGTTTACTGTAGGGTTCTCGAAATGCTCACTCCGGGATAAAATTCAGGGATAAACTTTTCCCAAAGGGCGATCGCTGAATTGAGGGTTCCATCTTCCCGCTTACCCAGGCCCGCAGACTCACCGTGATCAAGGTCCCGCCCCCTACACCGGGTGTTCAGTCAAAGGGTACAAAAATTGGGGTTGAACGGCTTAAAGAATTGGAACAATATCAGAATAAGATCTGGCTCAATAGCCCTGATTCTTCCATCAACTGTTTCAACCGCAAGTAGGCTTGTTCTGCCGTTAAAGGTTCAGAGTCGCTCTCACTGGGTAAATAAAATCGACGCTGTTGACCCTGATAGCGAACCATAAAACTAGAAATCACGCCTAGGGAAACGGTGGTTTCTGCAAGTTCTTCTACTGCATCGGATAAGCTATCCTGTTCAGCAAACCATTGTTGGCTCATATTCGCCTCTTTATGCTCCAATCGCTTGTCACGGACACAGGAGACTGTAAAAACTGGTCATTCTGTGTGTTTTCTATTGTTGGCTTAACCCCGTTAGGGAAGCGTACCCCTTCATCTGGTGCCATACCCAAATGACTGCTTTTTTGAGAATTCCCGAATTTAAGACAATTGGATCAACCCTGAGACTTCATTTTACCCCGAATTAGAATCTTGATTCTCAATCAACCCGTTAGACAAGCACACCGATTGATGTCCTGCTTTTAGAGGTTTGGGGACCTCTAAAAGCAGGACTGTGACCCTTGCCGGAACCTCTTGGTGATGAGCGCAACACTGTTCCACAACCCGCAATCCAATTCATGAGTGGATTGTGGGTTTAATAAAACTTTAGCCAAGTGAGACAAGATTGTACTGACCTCACTCCGATGCTAATCTTGATGCTTCATTCAGAAGTAGTCTGGAGGCAATTTATGAATTTCCCTGACCCTGGGGGACAGGATGAGCCAGAAGTTGAAGTCAACCGGGGTTTAGACTCACTATAGAGTTAAATTTATCCCAACTACCCTGTTCCCTAGGATAACGGGTTTTAGACCTTAATATTTCTATCTGAAGACAGGAGTCGATGTAAAGCACTAACGTAGCGACTGATACGCGAAAGTTTGGGGCGATCGCCTTCAGTCCGGTTAAAGCAGTTTTTAACCCGTTCAACAGCTACCAATCCTGATATTCCTGCGGTGAATTGACCAGCAGATAGATTAGAACGTTATAAAAGTTGGAAAAAGATATTCAAACCTTGAATTGAACCCCAACAATAGAAAACAAGCTCAAAATGGGTCTGTTCTGGGCAATAACAATAAAGAAAGACCCGGTTAATCTCCAAGTCTCTCTCGGTTTTGAATGATTGATTGAGGGTTATTCAACAATGTGAGCTTCACTGGGTTTAAGTTGCTTAAGGGTTTGATTCAGGTGGTTTAATAAGTCTTGAATCGTTAAGGGCTTAATAAAATAATAATTTGCCTTTAAGCTCTTAATAATTTCCAGCTCTAATGTCTCGATATAGCTACTCATTAGGATAACAGGTAAGTGTTGCAAATGAGCCGTTTGTCGAACCCACGCCAGTAATTCTAATCCCGACAAATGGGGCATATTGATATCGGAGAGAATCAAATCGGGTAACTGGCCGCACTCCGGGCGATCGCCTGAATTTTCTTGAATCTGCGAGAGATAATCGATAGCTTCTCTGCCATCATTGACTATTTTTATTTCTGCTTCTGCCCAAAATGTTGAGTATTCAAAAGTGAGTTTTAAGATATTGGCATAAGCGAGATTATCTTCAACGACTAATATTTGGGGGCGCGTGGCTACTCGATTCATAATTTGTTTCTCTGCATCTATATTAATTAGTGTTCCGATCCGGTAGAGATACTCTCTACTTGGGATGAATAGAAATTCGTTGTCCCGTAATCTTCTTCCTGTCTAAAAATTAACAATACTGATATCTGGAGATGATTTTTAATCAACGTTTATAAAATTAAAAATCACCGGGGTGCGAAATTTCCATCAATTGATTAAGGGTCATCATGGTCCTGCAGTTAACTCCTTGACAGCCATTTAAATGCCCAGTTGTTGAAAAACATACCTTGTTTTATACTTAAATTTTACTAAAAATAGAGTGACTCTAAACCCCAGGAAAAAGTTCCCGGTTTTGAGGTAACTTTATTCAGGCTAGAGTCAAATTTACTTTGTAAAATATTTAAGTGTTAACTAATTTTAAAGTCTAGTCCAGAGTTCAAACTCTATCCCGAGAGAGAATTTTTGTTAACCTTTTTGGTATCTGGGGCTACAGTAAATCCAGAAACCCTTGTGGATGATGAAGTTGATCCGGCTACCCTACCCCGGACTAGGGTCCTCAATTTTTTGGAGACTCGGTGACTGGGCAATCCCCGGTTTTGCACTCGGGCCCGATCGCCCTTGGGCAGGATGACTGCCTCAAAAGGGGGGAAGAACAGAGGATTTGATCCCTCAGTCTGGAGGGTTTAAAACACCTGGGGCAAAATTGTGAAGCGGTCCCCTCAACCCCCAACCCCCGATCAAACGCTAATCGGCTTTTTACCCTTCTGCAACCCCTTTAAACAAACCCCTTCAAAACTTGCATCTTGATCACAACTAGGGTATAATTTTACTATAACTAATTTTTAAGATTTCTGATTCTAAAGGCTAGAAAATGAACAATCAACTCAAGTAAACCCACTAACTCATACCAAATCGAGAAGATTGATCAGGAGGGAGGTATTTTTAAACTCGATTTATTTACCCAGTATGTTACGGCGATGAATCAGCGAATTGAAAACCTGTATCACCGGAGTGCTGAACATTCGGGGATGCAGCACCAGGGTGAGTTATTGCCGATCGCCTTTAAAGAACTCGGAACCGCTTCGGAAGAATTACTCGTTGCCTTAGAACAACTGGCGGAACAACAAGAACAACTGGTTGAATCTCGCACCCAACTCGAAGCCGAATGCAAGCGTTATCAAATCCTGTTTGAGCAAGCACCTCATCCTTACATTGCCCTGGATAGCACTTGCACAATTACCTCGGTGAATCGTGCGGCAACCCGATTATTTGACTGCACTCACGGATTGCTACTGCACAAACCCGTCAGTATTTTGGTTCCGATGGAGGCACGCCGGGAGTTTCGGGAACAACTGAAAAGGCGGCAACAGGTTGAGGACGATCAGGAGTGGCTTACGAGACTCTATTCCCCCCATCGGGAACCGTTTGATGCGGCGCTGACCCTCACGGTGGAACGGGATGCGTGGGGTAACATTGTTTCTAGTTGCCTCTGTATTCGAGACATCAGCGAGAGCCAGCGCGCACGGGCCCAGAAAAAAAAGAACACCGAGGACCTGTTCTGCGATCGCACTAGGCATAGTTTTTCTAAAGGAGAAAATATCCCTTTACAACCGGATGCCCTCTGGCTGATCTGTAAAGGGTGGGTGAAATTGAGTACCTTGACGGAAAATAATGGGGAGGTGCTGATGGGAATAGCGGGTAAAGGAATCCCCTTTTGTCGGACTTTAACGGTTCTTCCTCTCTATCAAGTGACTGCTCTTTCCCAAACCGTAGAATTAATCGCGATTTCTCACCTAGAACTGGCTCACTCTCCTCATCTCACTCAGTTGATTGCTGAAGGAATCACCCAGCGATTACAGCAATCTGAATTGTTGTTATCCGTCTGTGGGAGAAGGCGCGCCAGCGATCGCCTGCTGACCCTCCTCCAGGTTTTAAAAACCATTTTAGGGGAACCTGTTGCCAACGGAACCCGCTTGAGTCTGCGCTTCACTCATCAGGAACTCGCCGAGGCTTCCTGCACAACTCGCGTTACTGTTACCCGCCTCCTGAGCGAGTTACAACACCAGGGAAAAATTACTATCGATAACACCAATCATATTACGATTCTGGAATAGTGCGACTAATGCAAGGGCGATCGCCAATTAATTTGCGCTAATTTCCCGGGGGGAAAGGCATACCAACGATACAACCGTTCTAATTCGCAATCAAGGGTTTGGGTGGGAGGAAATTCCGGATAAGAATCGCCCAATTCCCGTAAAGCCGCCAGCAAGGTACTCGGTGCAACCCACAATTCTTGACCCATTTGTAACAGGTTCAAGGGTTGAGTCCCTGCCTCCTGGAGGCGATCGCGTAGGTGCGATCGCACCTGCATCGGTGATGGCAAAGGCGGTAAGTGATTATAAACATATACCTGACGGGGCATCCCTTTCCCCAGTAGCCATTGCAAATGTGTACCCGAGGGAGGTAACGTCCAGAGTAACAACGTATCACAGGGATGTTTAGGAAAGTTCCACTCAATTTCGCAGGCTGTCGCGCCAATTTCCGGTCTACCGGCACCATAGAACAACACCCGACCCTGTAAGTGAGGGAGTAAGGATTGTAAGGCAATTCCGGATAACCATTCTGGATCAACGGTAACCGGAGGTGCTTCGGGGATCACTGGGGTAACCCGAGACATAGTAACGCCCACCGTTGTTAGGGGAAGTGATTCCTGGACGGCTTGTTTCGGTGGCGTTTTCAGCGATCGCCGGACTGGGGGTTGGGGGGGCCCGGACTGTCGGATCATCTCACTCGGGTGACTCTCTTCGTGCTCAGGCAAACGGGCACTGATCAGTTCTACTTCTACACTGGTATTCCCATTCCAAGTATTTTCCCGCAACTTATACGCTACATCAATGTATCGAGGCAAGGGAAAATAATCCCCCCAGCGCCATGCAATCCCTTGAATCCGTCGCGGCGTGGCAATTTTTGACGAATTGGGGTGGAAACTTTGAGTCGAGCTTTCTAGGGTAACTTTGATATGTCCTTTGCCGACGATACGCTGTTCCACTACTTCTACATTCGGCGTCCAGAATACTGGGGAGGGGTTTTCAATGCCGCAGGGGTGGAGGCGATCGATTTCTCGGTATAAGTCGAGGTCAATTTGCTCAAATTCTGCCAGCACATTAATAGCGATCGCCGGTTTGAGATGATGGGGTTCCAGACATCCATGAGCAAACTCACTCAACCCTTGGCGAAACCCGTCTAAGTTCTGTACACTTAAGGTAAATCCCCCTGCTGCGCGATGTCCGCCATATTTTCCCAACCAGCGATCGCAATGTTGCATGGCCTCAAACACATGAAATTCGGGAATACTCCGCGCTGATCCGCGAATATGTTCCTGGCGATCGTCCTCATAAGTACCAATAAATACCGGCACTCCGTAGCGTTCCACCAAGCGAGAAGCAACAATACCAATAGTACCATGATGCCAACCCGGTTGGACTACAACTAACACACGACTCCCTAAATAGTCCATACCACTGCTTTCAATCCAGGCAACTGCCTCCGCCTCGATGGTTTCGCACATCTGCTGACGGTCCTGATTGATTTGTTCGCACTGCATCGCCCGCGTTAACGCAATCCCTGGATCATCCGTCGTCAGTAGTTCGATCGCAACCTGCGGATCACCAATCCGTCCCACCGCATTAATGCGCGGGCCCAACCGAAACCCGATTTCATCCGGTTTCATGGTTTTCCCACTGCTACTGGCACCGGAAACCTGAATTAACGCTTGTACCCCCGCTAACTCCGACTCCGGTAATTGGCGCAATCCCCGTTTCACCCAGCGGCGATTCACCCCCGTTAATGGGGCTAAATCCGCAATAGTCCCCAGGGTTAATAATTCTCGTAAGGGTTTGATTAAAGGTTGGGATTGACCTAACTTTTGTGCTAAACAAATGGCTAAAATATAAGCAACTCCCACCCCAGCAACTCCCCGATAGGGAGAGGTTTCTGGAATCAGTTTTGGGTTAAGAATGGCTGTCGCCGGAGGGAGTTCATCGGGGAGTTCATGGTGGTCCGTAATAATTGCATCCATCCCCAATTCTCGCGCCAGGGCGATGGGTTTGACGGCGGCGATGCCATTATCCACGGTTAAAATAATTTTTACCCCTTCACTGTGGAATTCCTTGACAATCCGCTCATTGATCCCGTAACCTTCTGCCATGCGACTGGGAATGGCATAATCCACATTCGCACCTAATGCCCGTAATGCCCGCATGAGTAAGGCAGTGCTCGTCATTCCATCGGCATCATAGTCGCCACAAATCGCAATTTTTGCCCCAGTAGCGATCGCCTTTTCTAATCGTTCTACCGTCAATGCCAAGTCGGGAAACTCATCTACAGGAGAGGGCAAAATCACCGATTCAGGGTCTAAAAAGGCCTTGACTTCTTCTATAGTTTCGATGCCGCGATCAATGAGTGCTTGCGCCAAAATGGGTGGCAACGCCACTGCCTCAGCAATCTGCTGGGCGAGTTCGGGTTTTTGAGGATAAATCTGCCACCTGTGATTGGGTAAGCGGATCGCGGTACTCGGAACCATAGCGGTATCCCTGGATCGGATGGGTGTTAAAGGTTATCCTATCAGTTCCGGGAACGTCTGAAAAGACCGACCCTCGATTCTGATTATCCCTCCCTCAGAAATATTTCGGCCAGATTGCTGAGTAATCATACTTGCTTTATTTCTCAAGGCATAGGTCCTCTTTCAGCTTCTCCTTCCTTAGAAACGCCGTAAAGGGCGTAAAACGGGCGGAAACCCTAACTAACGGAGTAGTCTTTAGGGTCTCATTCCAGAAGGGGCGATCGACCTACATCAGTCCCTGTCTTACTTTTCTGTAATTAATTTGACATTTTTCGGAAAAATCTTTGCATTTATACCGCAAGGATGACACGACTCATTTTTTTGTGCGGCTTAATGTAATCAATGCTTTGAAAACCAAAGCCATTTTTTCATTCAGAATTCAAAAAAAATAAGGAGAGCCAAAATCATGAAAATTCAAGACATCAATCTCAGCACTGAACTTTCTAATTTAGATTTCTTGGAGCCATTGTCCGAGGAAGAATCAGCTAATCTATCCGGCGGCCAAAGTTCTTTAATTGAAGTGTCAAATATCAAGGCTTTAAACAACGTCAATGTTGGCGTCAATGCTAATGTCTTTTCCCAGGATACCTCTCAAGAAAATCTCTTCCCCTTACGCCAAACAGTGGTGTAATTCTCAAACATTTAAGTTAAACCTTTAGAGGAGTGTGAGCCTCTTAAAAATAGTTAGCCAGATGCTCGCACTCCCCAAAGGAATCTCATGAATGGGGAACCTCTGTATCCCTTTCACCGGGGATTATGCGGATATTTAGCGTTACCTTAAATGAAACTTTCTGATTGATGATATAAAGATATGAGTTTAAAAATTTAAAGTCACAATCCCCACCCCCTAATCCAGGGAAAACTTTTAAGATGTTTTATATAATTTATCAACCTTACTACACCTTTTTTATAAATCTTTAAGCCCCCATTAACAAAGTGGTTTTGGGGGAGTAATCTGTAATTTTGCCAGAGGTCTAATCTAATCTATAAACCATAATCCTGGTTCAGGTTTCAACCTTTGTGCAAAGGCGTTTAGGGGGAAAAATGTACCGCGTTCCATCTGTTGGACTGGATTTCCTGCGGTTTCCCAATCAAACAGGAGTAGCGGTGCTAATCCCTCTTCTGGATTGCGCTGTTCTTCTCCCCCTAAATAAAAGAGCAGATTGCTATCCTGACAAATTCCTGTGGACTGTTCGACTAAACAAACTGCATTATTATTATGAATTCGTCCCGTAGCTAGTGCCATTGTAGATAACTCTTGACCATTTAAGGCCAGAATTTTATTTAAACTAGAAGTAACCAAGCGACAACGGTTTAATCCCGAGTCAGAAGCCGTATGATTCCAGTTTAAAAAGGGCAGCGGAATCGACCCCTTACCCGTGTAAGCAAAGGTGGCTAAACCCCCGTCATATTCCAGGCAACCAAATATCGTCGAGTTAACAGTTCTTGGGGGAATATCTCCTGCCCAATCTTGAATTCTAGCGGTGATTTGACTACTGATTCCATTATTTCTAAACAAGTTGTTATCCCCGAGGGTGGGTTGGGCCAATCCAAGGGTTAAAATCCCATAATTCTGATTATTTTCCAGAATATTCCCTTGAATAGTCGGTGTTGCTGAGGCGGTAACAACGATTCCATTGCGGTTGCCGCGAATATGATTGTCCGCAATTGAGGGATTTGCCATACCTGCGATCGCCAACCCAATTCCATTGTTAGTAAAATCATTATTTCTAATCTCTCCTCGCCCTTGCTGGATGACGGAAATCCCATTTCCGCCATTATTAACAAACCGATTCTTTTCAATGATTGGGGTAGCGGTTCCTCCGATTAAAATTCCCTCTCGGGGATTATCCATCAAAGTATTATTGCGAATCAAAGCAGTGGTTGTATCTTCAATCCAAATTGCCGTTCCGTTTGGGTCCGGATTCGTCAGGGTTACCCCTAAAATTTGGCTATTGTTTCCGGCAAATAGGGTATAATTTTGTCGTCCAGCGGTGCGCGTGGACGTAATTCCTCCCCCGCGAATAATTACCCCTTCTCCCTGCTGGGATTCATTACCGATTAAAATCACCCCTGGATTCAGTTTCAAGGGAAAAGTTTCCCGGGCGCTATACAATCCAGGGGCGAGATAAATTACTGTTCCGGGACGCGCACCTTGTAGCGCATAGGAGATACTCCGAAAGGGATTTTCGGGAGTGAGTCCCGCAGTAGCGCCATTGGTGCCGTGATTGGGGTCAACATAATAAATCGTTTGTGCTTCAGCGATCGCCTCATGAGAGGGCGTGGGAAAATCTGCCACGGGAGGAGGGGATGGCGATGTCTGAGGGGTCTGCGGGGTGAGAGTTGGGGGGATGACAGGGGGTGGGGTACTCCGCGCCACAGGAGAACCATTGACGCGATCGGTTTGACTGGTATAAGTCAATCCATATTGAATCATCCCCAGATCGACTGGATTGCGATTCCAGGATAACTGGAGACTTTGCACGCGATCGTCTGCTAAAAACTCACCGATATACATTCCACAACTATTGTTGGCATTGACTTCTGGGGTACTACAATTATTTTGAACTCCCCGTCCCCTGCCATGAATCCCGATGAGTTCCCCATTGGCATTAAAAATACCGCCTCCACTCATGCCACTGCGCGTCGGATTGCTGTAGAGTAACCGATAACCGCCATCATTGGAAGGCGGAGTCACTTCAGCGATCGCACCTTCGACTAACTGGCGATCGCGAATTTTTTGCCGCAAATCGTCGGGATTGGGCCATCCACTCACAAACACCGGAGTTCCTGACTGGAGAGGATTCGAGGCAATTCTCGCCAAGGGATAGGTGCGATCGCTTTGCACCCGCAGCAGGGCCAAATCCAATCCGGCGATCGTTTGTCCCAACTCCCCCGAAGGGTGACCCAGGGGAATGATATCCCGACTATTTTCCGAAGCCTCAACGTAATACACCTGCCCATCTGGCATGGCGATCGCATGAAATCCCCCCCGTTTCCAAACGACGTGCAAAGCAGTCAGCACATAGTAACTATTCCCCTCCCGCGCTACAATCACCCCACTCCCTGTTTTTTCTCCTTCAATCAGAAACGCATCTCCCTGTTGGGTCAAATTCGGACTAATTAACACCGAAACTTGCCATGCCACCGCATCCACTTCCGCCGGAGTCAATGCCAAAGCGATTAGATTCCAGCTTCCCACTGTAACGGTTACCATTCCTGCCAAAAATTGATAATTAAAATTCATATTGTGCATTTCAAATATTCCTTTATTCTTGTTAATTTTTTCTAAAAAAATGCCCGTAATAGAAGGCTTTTTTCCAGTTTTTCAATTAGAATATAATTAAGACAAATGTGCCAATCATACCCTAAACAACTTTTGCATTCCCAACTTTGTAGCAATTAAATAAACAAAAAAAGCGCAGAATAAACCGCGCCTTGATAGAGGCAAATTGCCCAAGGTGTTGAGAGAAAAAGCACTAAAGAAAGAGTGGCGATCTCCTGCACTGTTATGGAGTTAACCCACTAACAAACCACAATCCCAATGCCGGTTGTAAATTGTGAGCAACCGATTCTAAGGGCGCGATCGCCTCCTCACCAAACTCTTGTACCGGATTGCCCTTGCCTTCCACACTAAACGCAATCAACTGGCGTAACACTTGAGTCGGATCACTGGCATTAAATCCGCTTAAAGTGAACAACATATTATCGGGCTGACAACTGTCTTGTAAATCCTTAACCAAACAAATCACCCGGTCATTATTCACCCGTCCCGTAGCAAATAACATTTTATGCAATTGACCCCCATAAGCCGTCACCTTTTGGTTTAACTTCTGAGTCACTTCATTGCAGCGATTTTCAGGTAAATCCACCTCCGAACTCTTCCAAACAATCATCGCTTGGGGAATCGAAGCATACCCTTGTTGAGCCACTGTTGCATAATTGTTGCCGTAGGGTTCGCAGGTGAAATAAGCCTGCTGAATGCCTGTCGATTCGTCCGGAGTCGGGGGAATTCCCTGGGGATTGCGGGCGATCAGTTGATTTTCTCGTTCGTTCCCACGAAACGTATTACTCGCCGCAATCTGGGGCTGAGATTCTGCGATCGCCACTAACCCATAATCGCTATTATTTTCGATAATATTCCCCTCTAAAATCGGACGCGCCGCTTGCGTCACCACAATCCCAATTCGATTTTGATGAATATGGTTACCGGCAACAACTGGGGCAGCATTATGCCCGATCGCCAGGGCAAAACCCGTATCCTGAAACACATTCCGGCGAATTTCCCCTTTCGACTCCTTCGTTACCGAAATTCCATTTCCTCCATTATACATAAACTGATTATTTTCAATAATCGGGTGAGCCGTCCCTGATACAAAAATCCCCTCGCGATTATTATTGGTAAAGGTACTATTTCTCACAATCGCATTGGCATTTTCTATCCAAACTCCTGTCCCGTAAGGATTCGGGTTTGTAACCGTCACCCCCAGAATTTGGCTACTATCCCCGGCTAATATCGTAATATTTTGACCCGCCCAAATCCGGCTGAGATGGGTTTCTCCCCCAGTAATGACCACCCCATCACCCCGACTACTTTCATCCCCACGCAGAATCACCCCCGGTTGCAGTTTCAAGGGAAAAACTTCCCCCGCATGATAGCGTCCCGGTGCTAATTGAATCACCGTTCCCGACTGCGCCCGCCCCAAAGCAGCGGTAATGGTTCGTAACGCATTCGCCTCACTTTGACCGGCACTTCCTGAGTCATTTCCCCGCTTCGGATCAACATAAATAATCTGTTGCTGAACACTCATACTCGGCTGAATCGTGGGAACATTTGCCAGGACTTTACCCCCATCTACGTTCTCTCCCTGACTCCCGAGAATAACCGTTACTGCACTCAGCAACGATAAGGTAATTAAAACGAGGGGATAGCTGCTGATTTTATTCATCATAGACCAGTTCTTGTGGATTATATTGATAGGAATTGCATCAAATGAACCCTGACGCTACCGATTAGCTACTTATCTTAATGCCCGTCTAAATAAGCCAATTTTTTATAAATTTTCCGGATCTTTTTTTTCTTTATTCAAGGGATGGGGTGGATGGGGGAGATGGGGTGGATGGGGGAGATGGGGTGGGTGGGGTGGATGGGGTGGATGGGGTGGATGGGGGAGATGGGGTGGATGGGGTGGATGGGGGAGATGGGGTGGATGGGGGAGAATCCTACATTTAGTCCAAAAGAATAGCGGATAGGTATTAATGCTTGCTGCACTAAGATCTATCCGCTACAATCTAGCTAATCAAAATTAGATTTGAAATGCTCTTTGACTTAGGACATCGCTTGAACGATGTAATCAAAGTAGGGGGCAGCAGCGTTGGCGTCTTCTTGACTTAGAAGTGCCAGGGACGCTTCTTTGAGGCAAACAATGGACTCGGCCATTCCTGCCATTGGAACGCCCAAGGCGTTGTACATTTCCCGAGCACCAATGATCCCGATTTTTTCAATGGGTTCTTTGTCTCCGGCGAGGACGCCATAGGTGGCTAGACGCAGATACCAGCCGAAGTCCCGGAGGCACTGAGCCCGTTGACGTTGGCCGTAGGCATTGCCCCCCGGAGAGATAAAATCGGGGCGCTTTTGCCAAAGGCGTTTGCTGGCTTGCTCCACAATTTTCTTCTCGTTCTCAGCTAACGTGGTGGCAATTCGCACCCGTTGCTGGCCGGTTTGAAAAAATTGTGTTAAACTGGTGAGTTCCCCGTTCGTCGGATAACGGAGTTCATCGTCGGCTTTGAGAATAACTTGACTAACTACACTCATGGTTTTACAAAACATCGGAGATCCATTTCTGTAGTTTAGCCATTGAGGGGAACACAAATAAAGAGAGGTAAATTTACAGTGAATGCCACTAATGGGCAAAACAAGTACGGAGTCGGGGATCGGCAGGATGAAAATTGGCAACAAGGTTGCGCGATCGAAGTAGAAATTGAGGATTTGAGCGACACCGGGGACGGGGTGGGGCGCTATGAGGGGCGAGTGGTTTTCGTTCCCGATGCGGTTCCCGGGGATCGCCTACTGGTCCGGCTGGT
Source organism: Laspinema sp. D2d (assembly GCF_025370755.1). GTDB lineage: Bacteria > Cyanobacteriota > Cyanobacteriia > Cyanobacteriales > Laspinemataceae > Laspinema. The sequence continues at coordinate 31,295 of NZ_JAMXFC010000013.1, forward strand.
GCGAGTGAAGCCTCAATATGCCAGTGGTAAGCTCCTAGAAGTCCTAGAACGCTCTCCTAACCGGATTCGCCCTCATTGTATCGTCGCGGATAAATGCGGCGGCTGTCAGTGGCAAAGTGTCGCCTATTCTGCTCAACTCCAAGCGAAGCAAAATCTCGTCACCCAAGCGATCGCCCGGATTGGCGGAATTGAACAGGCGACCGTAGAACCGATCCTGCCCTCTCCTTCCCCCTTTGGCTATCGCAACAAAGCTACCTATCCCCTGAGTCGTTCCGCTTCGGGGAATGTCCAAGCGGGGTACTATGAAAAAAATAGTCATCGTCTGGTCAACTTAAATCAATGCCCTGTGCAGGATCCGCGATTAAATCCTCTTCTGGCTGAGGTGAAACAGGACATTCAGGACCGGGGATGGTCGATTTACAATGAAACGGAACACCGGGGCAATCTACGGCACCTGGCGCTGCAAATTGGTCGCCGTACTGGACAGATTTTGCTTACTTTGGTCTCTGCAAATCGCAAGGTGATGGATATTGAGGCTCAGGCGGAAGAATGGTTGAGCCGCTATCCGGATTTGGTGGGAGTTTGCCTTAATTACAATCCCAACCGGACTAATGCGATTTTAGGGGAGGAAACGCGCTGTGTGGCGGGTCAACCCTATTTTGTGGATGAATTTGCCGGAGTGCAGTTACAACTCCGCTCAGATACGTTTTTTCAGGTGAATCCGGAAACGGCGGAGGTCCTGTTAGAAACGATCGCCTCTCGCTTGGATTTGCAGGGAACTGAGCGATTGGTGGATGCCTATTGTGGAATAGGGACCTTTACCCTACCCCTGGCTAAACGGGTAAAACAGGCGATCGGCTTAGAAATCAATCCGGCAGCGATCGCGATCGCCCAAGAAAATGCCGCACTCAATGGATTGACTAATGTCTCTTTTCAGGGGGGTTCCGTTGAAAAATTATTGCCCCAATTAGAAAATCTGGGATTACCGGCGGGAGAGAAACCGGATATCGTATTACTGGATCCCCCAAGAAAAGGGTGCGATCGCAGCGTTTTGGATACCTTGATTCAAATTGCACCTCAGCGGATTGTTTACATCAGTTGCAAACCCGCCACCCTCGCCCGGGACCTGAAAATCCTCTGTGATAGCGGAATTTATCGGCTAAGTTTCCTGCAACCGGCAGATTTCTTTCCCCAAACCTCCCATGTCGAAGCCGTCGCGTTCCTTGTGGCTGAGGGATAAATTGCCATTGGACCCGATGAATTGAAGGGGGAGTATTTTCCCGTCTCCAAGACAGCGATCGGTCAATAGTAGAACTTCCCAGGCAAAAATAGGGGGGTTATCTACACCGACAATTGGGCGATCGCTTTGTCAAGATTGAAGAGTAACTGGAGGACAAACTATGAATAACTCTATTCAATCAATTTACAACTGGTATCGCAATACCCTTCGCAACCCCAAATATCGCTGGTGGATTATTTTGGGAACCGTGGCTTATTTCTTCAGCCCAATTGATGTTGCTCCCGATTTCATCCCCGTGATTGGGCAACTTGACGATATCGCCCTAGCCACCTTGTTAGTGGCTGAGTTATCTCAAATTGCAATGGATTATTTCAAAGCCAGAAAAGGTGAAGTCGGAGAATCCGCCAATCCTGTCAATACCGCCTCAACAGTGGGGGGTTCTACGGTAGTAGATGTAGAAGCCAGTTCCGTCAATCAATAATTCATTTCTTGAATAAATAGCACCCCTCAAGCCTGCTGCATAAGTAGGCTTTGTTTTTTGATAGAGGTAGGGATTGCCCAAAGATTAAAAACTGCAACAAGTTTTATGGTATTTTTAGCGGTTGAATCCTTGGGGAGTGGATACTTTAGTGCCACCAATAACCGAGAGAAAAGACTCGACTTCTTGGAGAATTCTAAGGGTGTCAACACCCTAACAATACTCTGGTAGCCTGCCTTCCCAGGCTTCATCCTGTGAGCCTCCACCCTTGAGGGTGCGGGTTTTGATGACCCGGGCCAACCTTCGATAACCGCCGATCGCTATGATGAAATTTAGTGAAATTGTCCAAAAACTTGCCATTCATCTGCCGGAGAGTCCCGCCGTTTCTCAGGGGGATGACCCGGAAATTACTGGAGTAGCAGCAGTAGACGAGGCAACTCCCGGGACCCTGAGTTATATCGAAGGCGGTAAATTTGCCGATCGCATCGCGGTGACTGCTGCTACGGCGTTAATTTTGCCGATGAATCCTCAGTTCCAGCAACAGGCGAACGATCGCGGGATTGCTTGGATTGCAACCCGGGAACCGCGATTATTATTTGCTCATGCGATCGCCTTGTTTTATCAACCCTTTCGACTCCCCGCAGGCATCCATCCCACCGCCTCGATTCATCCTGATGCCACCTTGGGAGAAAATGTAGCGATCGGGGCCTTTGTCTCCATCGCCAATGGGGTCAAAATTGCCAACAATGTTTGTATTCATCCCAACGTCACCCTCTATCCCCATGCCGAAATCGGGGAAGGGACCGTTTTGCATAGCCATTGCACCATTCATGAACGCACCCGCATCGGCAAAGACTGTACCATTCACGCCGGGGCCGTGATTGGGTCTGAAGGGTTTGGATTTGTGTCCTCTCGCGCCGGTTGGGTGAAAATGGAGCAATCGGGCTATACCGTCCTAGAGGACCGCGTAGAGGTCGGTTGTAACAGCAATATAGACCGTCCCGCAGTTGGGGAAACTCGGATTGGGGAGAATACCAAAATTGATAATTTAGTACAGATTGGTCATGGCTGCAAAATTGGCAAAAATTGTGCGATCGCCGCCCAAGTGGGATTAGCCGGTGGGGCCAAGTTAGGGAACAACGTGATTTTAGGCGGTCAAGTAGGGGTTAACAATCAGGTGAAAGTCGGAGATGGAGTGATCGCCTCTGCTAAAACCGGCATTACCAGTGATGTTTCTCCCGGGGCGATCGTCTCTGGTTTTCCAGCCGTTCCTAACAAACACTGGCTGAAAACTGTCGCCCTCTCCAACCGTCTTCCCGAAATTTATCAATCCCTCAAGCAACTCCAGCGCTTGTTAGGTTCCAAGTCAAATTAGTATTCCGATTCCGCACAGACCTAGGCAAATTTGTCAAGGGGGAGTGGGTTTTTGGGAAAGGGGAGAGAGTCGGATCCAAGGACTTCAGGGATGTTCACCCCGGTCGATTCCCGTGAACCGGGGTTGAAAATTGAGCCGTCTAATTTTTTTATAAAAAATTATGGTTAAAAATCACAGGTTTGAGGATATATTTTTAACTAGGCCAAATTGAATGATGCGGCTGAATTTTCAGTTTTTAGATCGGGAAGGATAATCATTGAAAGCAATGAGTGAAATTGCTACAACCCCCCTTAAAGGAAAGGCGCTGCTTCAAAAAGTAAAAGAACTCTCGCACTTACCCCGCCGAGAAACCGCCAAGCGCTGTGGATACTACAGTAAGTCAAAAAATGAAGAGTTTCGGGTAAACCTCACGGACTTTTATGATGCCGTGCTGGAAGCTCGCGGGATTCCCCTGAGTCCAGAGGGCTCAAAAGATGGTCGCGGTCGAGAGGCAACTTATCGAGTCAGCGTCCACAAAAACGGGCAAATTGTGATTGGTTCAACTTATACCCAGTCAATGGGATTAAAGCCCGGTGATGAGTTTGAAATTAAGCTGGGTTACAAGCACATCCACCTGATTCAGGTCGATAGTAGTAAAAATGACTTCCTCAACGAAGACGATGAGGAGATCGACGAAGACGATGAGGATTAGAGAACTGTAAAACAACCCATTGTTTTAGTCGAGTTTTCTAAATATTCCCTCAAAATTTAGACCAGTCCCCCTCCTTCCCGGCTCAATTTAGCCTCAAGGTGGGGGACTGGTTTCTTTATGGTTAACCCGTTTTCCCCGGGATGGGTCCGGGGAATCAACGGTTACCTGCCGTGGGTTTATCCGGATTAGGGCCTGGAGATGCAGAGGGGGGGCTTTGTTTCTCGTCAGAAGCTGGGGGGAGGAGTTGGGACTGTAAGGAAGGGTCGCTGACGGTATGAGAAAGGGGCGCTAAAGCCATCGCAAACCGCGCGTGTTCTTCCAGTTGTTCTGTAGAAGAGAGCAGATCCCCCAGAATTAGCAAAATATTCCGAATACTTTCAAATAAAGCGGGGTCGCCGGTTAACTCTTCCAAATCCGAGGTGATTTTTTGGACATTTTGGAAGGTGGCGCGGGCTGAATCTAAAGTTTGTTGTAATGACAGCAGATTGCTCGGGGAGATGGCGGTATCGGTAAGTTGGGCGAGATTGGCCGAGGCAGCGGAGGCATTGGCGGCGAGTTCATTGGCGGTAACCGAGAGGGTATCTAGGTTCGCTAAGAGTTGAGAATCCTCAAATTGCGTGAGTTGTTGTTCAACCCGGGCGACGAGGGGGGTAATCTGTTGCGCGCTGATTCGCAGTTGTTCGCTGGTGGTGTTGATGTTGTTGAGGGTGGTGACGAGGGTACCGCGATTGGTGGCAACGAGTTCATTGACACTGCCAATCAGGGTGCGGAGGTCCGCAGCGGTGAGGTTGAGTTCTCCAGCGGTGCCGCCGAGTCCCTCGACGGTGCCACCGACGCGATCGAGGGTGAGACTGATGCGATCGGCACTGGCCCCAAAGGTTCCGGCAACGCCTCTATATTCCTCAGCGGCGGCCCCAATTTGATTGACCGTCCGTTGGAGGTCCCCGGCGATCGCCCCATAGCGATTGGAGATAGCGGTAATTTGATTGGTGGCGGTGCGGATATCCCCGGCGATCGCCCCATATTGATTGGCAGTCGCCCCAATTTGATTGGTGGCGGTGCGGATATCCCCGGCGATCGCCCCATATTGATTCACCGTCCTCCCCAGTTGAGTCGAAATTGCCCCCACCTGATTCGCCGTATTCCCAATTTGTCCCGCAGCGGTATTCAGGGCCGAAGCTGATTGGAGGGCGGCAGTGGAGAAAATCCCTAACTCTCGTTCTACCGATTGGCTCAAGATATTCATTTGGCGGCTGAGTTGGGTAATTTCACCCGTGGCAACCGTGGAGTTTTTCACCAAAGCATTCAGATTGGCAAAAAATGCAGGATCGGAAAATAAATTCGTAAACCGCATTGAACCGCGAATCAGTTCGTCAAAATTCACCCCAATCTGTCCCTCAAGACGCTCCCGATTGCACAAAATTAACTCGGTATTGCAATCCGAGGCGAGGGGAGTTGTGGTTTTAATAATTTGAGGCGGTAAAGCCTGGAGGGGGTTGATATCCACCCAGGTTTCCCCAATTAACCCCCCCTGATTGGCCTCAATCAACACGGCATTAGGAATCACCAGGGTTGCGGGAGATACGATCAGCTCCACATCCACTCCATTGGTTCCAGGGATAATATTGGCAATCCGGCCCACGCTGACACCCCGGTAACGTACTGGACCCCCCACTTGCATTCCCGCCACGTTAGGGAATGACACAACCAGGGTATAGCTTTCGCGGCCTAATCCGACCCCGCGCAGCCATAAGATAATGCCCCCAAATAATCCTAGACCGGCTAAAAGTAATAAACCAATCGATCCTTCTCTCAGCTTTCGTGACGAACGCATGGGTTCTCCTTCTGCGATAGTTGCTCTTTTGACGTTGTTGTGATGATTTTGACTCCCACCTGTACAGTCCTACCCAGACTCTGATGATGCCATACCACCGCAGCACTGCTACCTCCATGCTGCCTTGCGATCGCCTGATGCTCAACCCGCTAGTTGAATCGGTCCGGTAATGCTCCCACTGAAAAATTGTCGGACTAAGGGGTTCTCGGTGGTGTCAATCTCCTCAATTCCACCTTGCCACTGCACTTTCCCATCAAATAAAAACACAATGCGGTCAGAGGTGCGGCGAATGGTGCTATCTTGGTGCGTCACCATGACATAGGTACTACAGCCGCCTCGGGCCGCCTGTAACTCTCGGATTAAATCTTCAATCACCGTAGAGGCGATCGGATCTAAACCTGCCGTCGGTTCATCATAGAGCAACACTTCTGGACTGGCGGTGGGGTCGTCTGGATTCGCCATAATCGCCCGGGCAAAACTCACCCGCTTTCGCATCCCTCCAGACAGTTCGGCGGGGTATTTATTGCCGATTCCTGGCAACCCTACCATTTCGAGCTTCTCGGTGACCAGTTGGCGAATTTGCTTGCGAGATAATTTGGAGTGTTCGTAGAGGAAAAATCCGACATTTTCATCGACGTTTAAGGAATCAAAGAGGGCCGCATTTTGAAAGACCATGCCAATGCCAATGGGATCGGCCAAATCGTCCATCCAGCGATCGCGGCGCATTCCCTGTACATAAACTTCCCCGGCATCAGGCTCCAGCAGTCCCGCAATAATCCGCAAAATTGTCGATTTGCCAGTCCCAGAGGGTCCAATGATTGAAAGGGCCTCGTTGTGGTAAATGTTTAAATCCACATCTTTTAAAATCACGTTCCGCCCAAAGGACTTAGACACTCCCTTCAATTCAATCAATGGCTCACTCATCGGCTCAACTACGGTAACGCTCTACGGACTAATCACTAAAGGTTAAGTATAGTAGTCCAGCCACGGGGCTGGTGGGAAGTTCATCGTCGCTACTCTCCCCAGGGATGGAACGCTCTAGCTTCCTGTCAGACTGGAAAATTATTGAGCGACATCGCCTCACCCTGATCGATTCTAATCCGGACCCGCACCCTCAACCGGGGCGCTTCTGGCCGGGGTCTCTCGCCATTGGGGAACAATCCCGATATCCTGGTAAGCATATTCTCCTATTTAACCGATGGAGATGATCTCTAATCCGTGACAGGCAATTGTCCCATTGAGTTCGGAACAGACCTTTTGCAATTAGAATCAAAACCAAAAAGGTCTAAATTTCGGCTCTATCCTTTTTTAATCCCCTCTCCTAAAATTAATCATGTCAATTGGTTTACTCAAACAAGCTTTCCATGCCCTCAAACCGGAGCCCCTGTTCCGGCGAGGGATGCGATTTAACCATTGGTTTAAATGGTTAGCCCCTGGATTATTCGTCAAACGCTGGCTGCTCTTAAGTGCGGTTGGGGTCTTATTAACCCTTCTCGGTCTGGCAATATGGGTTAAACTGACCCCGATTTTTTTCGCGATTCAGTTGATTGAAAAAACACTGACCCAACTGGCAACGGTGATTCCTAGCTATATTAGCGGTCCCTTTGTCCTCCTGTTTGGGATTTTCTTTATTCTCTGGGGCCAAACCCGCACTGTGGGCTCAATTACGGAAGTATTAAGACCCGGTGCGGAGGACGAGTTGATTGATGTGCTGCTGCATCACCGGAAGTTAAATCGAGGCGCGAAAATTGTAGTAGTTGGAGGTGGCACGGGTCTTTCTACCCTACTCCGGGGACTCAAGACTTACAGTGCTAACATTACCGCGATTGTGACCGTAGCCGATGATGGCGGGTCTTCGGGACGGCTACGCCGGGAAAATGGGGTGTTGCCACCGGGAGATATTCGTAACTGTTTAGCGGCCCTCGCTGATGAAGAAAAGTTATTAACGGAACTATTTCAATACCGATTTAAGGCGGGAAATGGTCTGACGGGACACAGTTTTGGGAATCTCTTTCTGACGGCGATGAGTGATATTAGTGGGGATTTGGAACGGGCGATCGCCACCAGTTCTAAAGTTCTGGCAGTCCGGGGTCAAGTCCTCCCCTCAACCCTCTGTGATGTTAATCTCTGGGCGGAGTTGGCCGATGGTCGGCGCATTGAGGGAGAATCGAGTATTACGGAAGCGAATGGCAGAATTGTCAAAATTGGTTGCACTCCCGCTAATCCACCCCCGCTGCCTAAAGCTATTCAGGCGATTCGTGAAGCTGATTTTATTATTTTAGGCCCGGGAAGTCTCTATACCAGCGTAATTCCTAATCTATTAGTCCCCGAAATTGCCGAAGAAATTGCCAAGCGCAACGTTCCTAAAATCTATGTCTGTAATATCATGACCCAACCGGGAGAAACCGATGGTTATACCGTTGCAGATCATATTAAAGCGATTGATCGAGCTTGTGGATTAAAGCTGTTTAGTTCTGTATTGGTTCAACAGCAAATGCCTTCGGCTCAATCCTTAATTCGCTATTCCCAAGATAACTCCCATCCGGTCTATGTCGATCGCCCCACCATTACTGAACTTGGCCGTAGTGTGGTGTTTGCCAATGTCATGCAGGAAGACCGGGAAACGGGTTATGTCCGTCACGATCACCAACTCTTGGCTCAGGTATTGATCCGCTGGTACGCTCACGTTCATATTAAAAGCAGTGCCAGAATTCTCTCTGCCGCCCGCTAGGCGCGATCGCCATCTCAATTCCTCGCTACTCTTTCACGGTTTCTGTCTCCTCACACGCCTTTCATTGACACCGTTCCTCTGGTCCAGACTAATAAATTTCTAACCGTTTCCCAGGACACTGAACTGGACTAAATCACGCTACTATTTAACCGCTAAACTATTCCATATTTAACGGCTCAATAGGGAGTCCAATTAATCGTCTTTTTATCGGCCATTCTGTTATAATTTTTAGGACTTTATTCACGGATTCCCCAGTTCCGGTCTACGCTTATTCTTTCATCCATGAGTCAATCCATCGTTAAGTTAGTGTTGCCCGATGCAGATGCGACGAAATCTCTGGGCTTTACCCTCGGACAATGCTGCCCTCCCGGGACCACAATTTTACTCGAAGGAGACTTAGGCGCGGGTAAAACCACCCTGGTTCAAGGGATTGGGTCCGGTTTGGCGATCGCTGAATCCATTGTCAGTCCCACCTTTACTTTAATTGTGGAATATCTGGAAGGGCGCATCCCTCTCTATCATTTGGATCTCTACCGCTTGGACCCCACCGAAGTCTCAGGACTGAATCTGGACAGTTACTGGGAAGGGACTGAGACGGAACCGGGTCTGGTGGCGATCGAATGGGCGGAACGCTTACCCTACAAGCCTCGCGATTATTTGCGCCTGGTCCTGACTCATCAGGAAGAGGGTCGTCAGGCTGAATTAATCCCCGTTGGGGACTTTAATTTGGATGCCCTAATGCCCTTGGCGATCGAGTAGTCGCGACCCCGGGCGGGGTTTTAAACCCCCGCCAGCTTTCTAGGAGAGATTAACCGCCAAAGGATAAGGCTTTGCCGCGAATGTCAGTGTTAAGTTTTCCGTGATCATAGACCACTTGACCGCCGACAATCGTTACCACGGGCCAGCCGGTGAGGTTCCAGCCCTCGAAGGGGCTCCAGCCACATTTGCTGACGACTTCTTCCCGTAATACGGGACGGTAGGTGCTTAAATCCACCAGGACTAAATCCGCATCATAACCCGGGGCGATCGCCCCTTTGTTGGGAATTCCATAGCCTTTGGCAACGGCAGTGGACATCCAGTGGGCGACTTGGGGAACCGTACAGCGGCCCTGCATGGCTTGAGTCAACATCAGAGGCAGGGAGGTTTCCACTCCGGGCATTCCCGAGGGGGTATTGGGATAGCCTTGGGCTTTTTCTTCCAGGGTATGAGGGGCATGGTCCGTGGCAATAAAATCAATCACGCCATCGAGGAGGGCTTGCCAGAGAATTTCATTATCCTGGGGCGATCGCAAGGGGGGATTCATCTGCGCCAGGGTGCCGATAGTATCGTAGGCACTGGTATTCAGCAGCAGATGTTGGGGGGTGACTTCAGCGGTAACCCAACTGGGTTTATCTTCCCGCAACAGCAGGGCTTCATCTCCAGTGGAAAGATGCAAAATATGGAGGCGGCGTTGGTATTTTTTAGAAAGGCTTAAAGCGCGCTTGGTGGCGATTAAGGCGGCTTGAGTATCCTGAATTTCCGAATGAACCGCTGGATCAGTGCGATCGCTAAACTGTTGACGGCGTTCCTCAATACGGGCGCGGTCCTCAGCATGGACGGCTATCAGGCGATCGCCTTGACTAAAAATTGCCTCCAATGCCTCCTGATCATCCACCAACAACGGGCCCTTCATCGACCCCATAAAAATTTTAATCCCGCATGAGGGATGGGCTTCCACCAAATCCGGTAAATGTTCTGGCGTTGCCCCAATAAAAAAGCCATAATTAACTAAGGACGATCGCGCCGCCCGGGCCAATTTATCATCCAGAGTCGCCTGAGTGGTGGTTAGGGGTCGCGTGTTGGGCATCTCCAAGAAGGACGTTACCCCTCCCCTCGCACAAGCGCAACTGGCTGTAAACAGGTCTTCCTTATATTCCAGTCCCGGTTCGCGGAAATGAACCTGGGGATCGATAACCCCAGGCAACAAAGTCAGCCCCACTGCGTCAATCACCTCCAGATTTTCGTCAGGGTTGGTATCAACACCCACCACCGGAATATCGGGTTCAATCTGGCGGATTTTTCCCCCTTGGATGAGGACATCACCCTGGAAAAATTCCCCATCGGGCTGTAAAATCCGGGCTTGTCGGATTAATAAATAGTCTGTCATGGTCAAGTTCCTTGTGTTATGTTTAACCCGGGTTCGGTCAAGTCAAGGATATCCCGTTCAGGGGTGTTATGGGGGGAGTCTGTTTGCCCTTCTAGTTGCCAAAATTAGACCGACATTTTACACTAGATTAAGAAGTGGACCTTGATACAATAGACGATCGATGTTGGGGCGTGATTCACCCGCTTCCCGGATCGAGGGGCGAGATCTTCGTACTCCCAGCTTAACTAGGATTTTCAGGTGAATGTTTTCACCCTGACTTGGAAAGGGGTGAGGGACGAAGACCGAGGGGAAAAGCGTAGACGGTTTAATCCGAGTGAGGTCAACATTACCCTATGAAGATCCGGCGTCAATCTCTCCATAATCCCACTCATTGGGTTGTTAAAAATACACAGAAGGTTCAAGCTATAATTGATGATTAAAGGTTCAAGGAAGTGGGTGGGATTTTCAGCCCCCTCTACTTCTCCCGGGAGATACAATTTCCCATGCTTCCTAATATTGTGTTAAAAACCAGCAGCACTCTTAGGTCAACAGTTCAAACATGACTCGTGCAAAAGAAACCGTGTCTGATATAAATTCTCAGCAACCTTCCTCTAAAAGCGTCCCACTCAATCTGGAAAATTCTTGGGTTGAAGCACTTAAAACGATTGGTTTGAGTGCGATTTTAGCGATCGGGATTCGTCACTTTGTGGCCGAAGCACGCTATATCCCGTCGGGTTCGATGCTACCCACCCTGGAAATTAACGATCGCCTGATTGTCGATAAGTTGAGCTATCGCTTCACCAATCCAGACCGAGGCGATATTGTCGTATTTTATCCCACCAAAACCCTACAAGAACAAAATTTTAAAGATGCTTTTATCAAGCGGGTGATCGGGCTGCCTGGGGAAACGGTAGAGGTCAGAGGGGAACGAGTTTACATTAATAATATTCCCATCAAGGAACGCTATATTGAAGAAGGACCCAACTACCAATATGGGCCGGAAACTGTTCCTGATGATCAATATTTAGTTCTCGGGGATAATCGCAATAATAGTTACGATAGTCATTACTGGGGTTTCGTCCCTCGGGATAAAATTATCGGTCGTGCGGTGATTCGATTTTGGCCCCCTAACCGCATGGGAGAATTGAATCCACAGCCGGTCTATATCCAGGAAGCTCAAGAGGAGTAGTGATCTAACAGAGTTCGAGTGTTTCTATTTTCTGGGGGAAACACTCGCCTGAAAACAAGTGGGCGAACTGCGGCAGTGTTGTGAAAGACTGGGTATTTTTCTGGTTTTACCCGATGTCATATCCCGGGGTATAACCATGATGAGAACTTCTTAAACTTGACCCTCTCCTGGGCTTCAGGGGGTCATCTTCGGGGTTGCACCCAGATACAACCCTCACCCTAAATCCCTCTTCCATTTGGGAGAGGGACTTTGATTTTTTTGCCCAACAGAATACAGAATGGAAAGAAGGACGATCTCAATCGGGCGATCGCAACCTTTTAGTTTATGATGAGTGCACTCAGGTCTAACGGCGATCGCCCCAAGGGTGGACAACCCATCTACCACCCCATTTTAACTCTACTGTTTAGGCGTCGGTGTTGACCGGCGATATCCTTTGCTCGTGCCAAATCAACCCCCTTCTGAACTCTCAAAGCCTGTATTTTTTGAAGGAAGTTATCGAGATCTACGCGTCGAATCAACCCTGGGAGAATTACCCCTGTTTGATTTTCAGGTGGATGTCACCCGCCGCTGCTGTGATGTCGTTCGCACTTTTGAAAAATATCCCCTTCTGACTGGGGTGATTTTGCGAGATGCGGGAGAATTTGTCGGGATGATGTCTCGACAGCGACTGCTAGAATATTTAATTCGTCCGCGCGCAAGTGAGTTGTTTTTAAATGCTCCTTTGCAAATGCTTTATAGCTACGCTCGGACTCAAATTATGCTCCTAAGTTCCGAGACAACGATTGTCCAAGCGGCACGACAGGCATTACGGCGATCGCCTGAATTATTAGGCGAGCCCCTCGTTGTCCAAACCAGTTCCGATAACTATTTATTACTCAATATTCATGAGTTGAACCTCGCCTATTGGCAAATTCGCGGCATTGAAACTCAATTGCGATTTGAGCAAATTCAAGCGCAACTGGTACAAACGGATAAAATGGCGAGTTTGGGACGGTTGGTGGATGGGGTGGCTCATGAAATTCTCGATCCGGTGGGATTTATTTGGGGAAATTTAACCTACGTTGCCAGCTATTCTGAGGAGTTAATGGAGTTGGTGGCAGTTTATGAAAAATATTTACCGGAGTCGGTGCCAGAAATTGAGGATTTTCAAGAAGAGATTGAATATGAGTTTTTAAAAGAAGATTTACCTCGGGCGATCGCCAGTCTCAAAAATGGAGCAGACCGCTTAAAACAATTAGCTACTAGCTTGCAAAACTTTTGTCATATTGATGAAGTTTATCCCAAACCTGCGGATATTCATGCCTGCATTGATAGTGTTTTATTGCTGCTCAAAAGCCGGATGAGTGGCGAAATTGAAATTACTAAAAATTACGGACATCTCCCGCCTATATCTTGTTACGCCTCTCAACTGAATCAAGTATTTATTAATATCCTCAGCAAAACCATTGAGGGATTAATGCACGAAGCGGTGCATCAAAAATTTTCTTTAGAGTTCAGCGAAGCGGGCTTTCGAGCCAAACCTCAACCGGCTCCAACTCGGTCGAAAATTGTCATATCCACAGAATTGATATCTCGACCCGCTTTAACGCCGAGCCAGCCGGATTCCCGCTGGGTTTCGATTAAAATTTCGGACAATGGCCTAGGGATTCCTCAAGCTAAAATCAATGAAATTTTAGCCTCGTTTGGAATGTCTAAATTAGCGGAAAAAGAAACAAGCTTTGCGGTGAGTTATTGGATTGTCACCGCCAGACATGGGGGAGAACTTTATCTGCGATCGCGCACCTTGAATGCAGAGGATTTACCCCCAGATATTGGCACTGAGTTTGAAATTCTCTTGCCGGGAGTTTAACTCGGATGAAGTCATCAAAAAATTCCCTCCGACGGGATTGCCGAACTGGAATGTTTCAGTGCCTTGGGGAGAGTAGGATTGACTCATCTTCTAGCTCTCCTCACGGTTGCTTGCCGGATAACTCTTCCCCATTACAGGCAGAACCGCCAAAGGGCTTAGTCCAGGGAAACCCTCAAGGGAAGATAAACGGGGCTTTTCAGGCCATTTTGGCTCAGAAAGCATTCACTTTGGGCCAAAAACCGAGTTTTTTGTCCCGGGTCTCTCTAAACGATACCGATGCTCTCGGTCGTGGATTCAGGGAAGATGAAACGGCCAAAGGGATAGTTTTGGAGACTCCCTTGGGCTGCGTCCGAGGCTACGGGAGACTCCCGCCCGGTTGTCCAACGCGGTGCAAGGGCTGAAGCACAATTAAATTTTGTGACAGAATAGCCCTTATAATTTATCGTAGATACGCCAGTATCTTAAAGGGTTGGTTATTTTGTTTTTATAGTTTTTTCAATCATTAATCTGGGCAGGAATCCCTTAAAAAGGCAGCACCTCTAAGGAAAAACCGCAGGAAATCTAGTCTGCTGCTTTTCCCCGATCGCCCGATAGAAAAGGTCAAAATAAAAGCAGCGGATCCAACAGTAAGTTTATAACGTAGAAAATTTCAGGGGAGGCACTGGCATCATGAATGGTAAACCCCAATTAGTTCAACAGGAATCTTGGACGGAACCCAGTTCTGAGTCCAATCAGGGGCCCGAACTGGATACTCCTCAACCGAGTCGATCGCCCCAGGCGGCTGAAAGGGACGGAATAGACCGACTCTTGGGCGATCGCCCCCTGTCCCAGTGGCTCAAACCTTTAGTTCAGAGCATTTCAGAAAGTGTCATCCTCAAAGATGACCAGGGATGTTGGCTGCTGGCAAACGAAGCCGCATTGAGGCTATTCCAATTAATGGGGGTCGAGTATGCGGGTAAAACCAACCTCCAGTTAAGTCAAGACTACCCCCTCGCTCAAGAAATCTTGAGGGCTGATGCAGAATTAGATCAAACCGCTTGGGAACTGTCCAACACCATTTATCACCCGGTGGAATTTCCCACGGTTTCCGGGGAACTGCGGTCCGTGGAAATCAAAAAAACCCCCCTATTCAACAGCGATGGCAGTAGGCAAGGGACCATTACGGTGGTTTGGGACCCTGACTTCAGCGATCGCCTCCAAATTGAGGAGTCATCCCGAGGGAACCTGGGCAAAAATAAGGACCCAATGGAAACCATTCCCGATTTGATGCTGTATTTAAAAGCCGATGGCACGATTTTGGACTGCAAAAATGTGCCGGACCAGACGACAGCCATCCCCCCCAATTTTGAAATCGGGCTTTCTATCTATGAAATTTGGCCCCTATCCATCGCCACGGAAGCGATGAAATATATACTTCAAGCCTTGGAAACTGGGGAAGTTCAAACCTGGGAATATGAGTTAACCGTTCATGGCAACTGCTACAGCCGGGAAGCCCGAATTATGGCTTGTGCGGAAGACCGGGTTGTCGCAATTTTGCGGGATATCACGGAACGCAAACAGGCGGAAGCCGCCCTAGAGTATGTGGCCCAAGCAGTGGAAAGTGCCAGTGATGCGATCGCCATCAGCGATGCCAATGGCAATCATATCTATCACAATTTGGCCTTTTCTACCCTGTTTGAGTATGGCACGGTTGAAGAGTTGAAGGCCGCCGGGGGTCCCTCTATTCTTTATACTGACCCCGAAATTGCCCAGGAAATCTTTGAGGCGATCGCCCCGGGTCAATCCTGGATCGGTTCGGTGGAACAGCGCACCCGCAGCGGTAAAATTGTTCAGGTGTTCCTCCGCGCCGATGCAATTAAAGACCCCACAGGTAAAATCATCGGACGGATTGGGATTAGTACCAATTTGACGGCTCAAAAACAGGTGGAAGCGGCCCTGCAACAATCCAAACAAAAACTCTCTCTGCACCTGGAACAAACGCCCTTAGCCGTGGTGGAATTCAATCTCAACGGAGAGATTGTGGAATGGAATCCAGCGGCAGAAGCAATTTTTGGCTATAGCAAAGGGGAAATCCTCGGACGGGGGATGACGTTGCTATTCCCCGCAACGGAAGAAGTGGAGGCGGGTCAACGATGGCAGGAGTTGTTGCATCAAAAGGGAGGCGCTTGCTCAATTTGTGAAAATGTCAGGAAAGATGGACAGCGGACTATTTGTGAGTGGTACACCACTCCTTTGATTGACCGGGATGGGGAGACGATCGCCGTAGCCTCTCTGGCCCAGGATATCACGGAACGGGTCCGGGCGGAGGAAGCCATGCGTCACCAGTCCGACCGGGAACGACTGGTCAGGGGGACTTTGACCCGAATTCGCCAATCCTTGAATTTAGAAGAGATTTTGAATACAGCGGTTTCGGAAGTGAGACAATTTCTGGATTGCGATCGCGTGGTAATCTATCAGATTTGGCCCAACCAGTCGGGGAGTGTGGTGACAGAATCTGTGATTCCGCCTTGGCCCTCAATGCTGGGACAAAGTTTTGGAGAAGAAATTTTCCCCCCCAGTTGTTATGAGCGCTATTGTAATGGAACGGTTAAGGCGATCGATGATCTCAAGGCGGCGAATTCCCCGGAGTGTTTGATCGAGTTTTTGCAATCGTTTGGGGTGAATGGGAAAATGATTGCCCCGTTGTTACATGAGAACCGCCTCTGGGGGTTGTTGGTGGCGCATCAATGTAATGGGATTCACCACTGGCAACCGTTTGAGATTAGCGCATTTGAGCAGTTGTCCGCGCAACTGGCGATCGCCATTCAACAATCGACCCTATTTAAACAGTTGGAAGCGGCGAATGAAGAACTACAACGCATTGCTTCTTTGGATGGCTTGACTCATGTCGCCAACCGTCGGGCCTTTGATGAATTTCTCCATCGGGAATGGCGGCGCACCATTCGGGAACATTCGATGATGTCTTTGATATTATGTGATATTGATTTCTTTAAATTATACAATGATACTTACGGGCATCAAGCCGGGGATACTTGTTTGAAACAAGTCGCCCAGGCGATCGCGGATTCCGTCAAGCGTCCTGCTGATTTAGTCGCCCGCTATGGTGGAGAGGAATTCGCCATCATTCTGCCCCATACCAATGCCGACGGCGCGATGCAAGTAGCGCAGATTATCCGAAATCAGGTCAAAGCCTTACGGATTCATCATGCTAAATCCCCCGTGGGTTATGTGTCGATTAGTCTGGGAGTTTCGGTAACTTTACCTCGGCCTCAAGACTCCGTGGAGAAATTAATTTTGAGTGCAGACCGCGCACTATACAAGGCGAAATCCCTGGGACGCGATCGCGCAGTGTTGGAAAAATATTCCCCCTCCCTCTAACTCAATTAATCAGAAAGAAACATTTAGCCCTAGGGCGAGAACACCCGTCTAATCTACCCCATTTCTCCCCTCAAAACCCCCTCAAAAGAAAAGGAAAAAGCAGGTTGCTTTTTCCCATTCACTCCGGTTATAACCGGAATATCGGCTGATAATTGAGCGGCACTTTATTCCCAAGAATCAAGGTCAAGGGCTTTGGAACCACCGCGTTGGAGTTGCATCAAGAGATTACCCAACTGAGACCAAACCAGCCAAGCGGTTAAAATGGTTAAGGGGAAGGAAAACACGTAGGAAATAAACACCGTAAATCCGAAAACCTGTAACCCGGATGCCAGAAAGACACAAATCGCCCCAGCCATTCCCAAAAAAGGCAGTTGTAATTCCATACCTCTGGCTTGAGAGAGACTGCGGGTTGAGCGATTCCGAGACCAGGCTTGCACCAATTGGGTGAGGGTGGCATAGAAGGCCGTTCCCGAGGCGATCGCCGCGATAAACGCAGCGGCTAACAGGAAATAAGGTGGCTCTGGATAGGGAAAGTTAGGCACGAATCTCTCCTACAAGACTGTCAACTCAGAAGGGTCAACTATCAACGGTAAAGGGGAAAGGCTCAACTGTAAAGAGGAAACCACACCGGGTCAATCAAAAATGCCCATTCTTCCAGGTAACTGGGGACCCTAGAGAAAAGAAACCGGGTTGCTTGAGAAAATCTGGAACAGTTCACAGCAATTTTCCGTGAGAAACCCGGTTTCGGATCAAGGATGATGGCTCAGGAAATCGCTTTTTGAGACTACTTTTCCTCGAAAAAGGGGATTCCCGTAGGCATGGAAGGTAACAATGCCGCTGCATTTTCCCGAGAGAAATCTGCCAAAGCGCCCCAAGCGGCATCGAATATGCGATTGGGATGGATATCTTCCTTGATCAAGTTCCATAGACGGCGCACTTCTTCCGTATGCAGTTTGTCATCTTCTACTAATGCCAGTAAGATTTGACGGCGCAGAAATGCACCTTCTTCCGAGAGGAGATAGCGCAACCCTAACTCTGCCGTAGGGATAATATCAAAATTGGTGTCCGAACGGGCAATCGCAATCAAGTTTTCCAGGCGACTCCATTGGAACTTGCCATCTTTAAATAAGACATCAATCAACCGGCGTCGTAACTGGGGTGATTCTCCTGCCAGTAACCGTTTTGCCACATAAGGATAGGCGACATCGACGATTTTGAAATTAGGATCCATCGTCAAGGCTAACCCTTCTTGAGTCACCAGGGAGCGAATAATCAGCGCAAACTTAGCCGGGACCCGGAAGGGATACTCGTACATCAACTCCGAAAAGCGATCGGTAATCGTCTTAAAGTTGAAATCCCGCACACTTTGGCCGAGGATATCCCCTAATACCGCTTCTAAAGCGGGGACGATCGGCCAGATATCCGTCTCGGGGGTTAAAAATCCCAGTTTGACAAATTGTTCGGCTAATTCTACATAGTCTTTATTGATCAGATGAACGATCGCCTCCACCAGGTTTTCCTTGGTGGTTTCGTCTAGCTGATCCATCATGCCAAAATCAATGTAGGCCATGCGACCATCTGCCAGACCAAATAAATTCCCGGGGTGCGGGTCCGCATGGAAAAACCCAAACTCCAAAAGCTGCTGTAACCCCGTGGTGACCCCCACTTCGATTAAGGCATTGGTGTCGATTCCCGCCCCTTGCATGGTGGGAATATCATTGAGCTTATACCCCTCAATCCACTCCAGGGTGAGGACCGTATTGCTGCTATATCGCCAGAAAATACTGGGGACTTTGACCATTGGATTTCCGCTGAAGTTGGTCGCAAATTTTTCGGCATTGCGTCCTTCGTTGAGATAATCCACTTCTTCAAAGAGTTTGGTCCCGAATTCATCGACAATTAAACCTAGGTCATGACCTAAATTCAAGGGCAGCCAAGGTCCGATCGCCTTTGCACCCCAACGCATTAAAAATAGGTCCAGGGTCAGAACGGGTTTCAAATTCGGACGCTGTACTTTGACCGCGACTTTTTCGCCACTGTGCAAATAGGCTTGATACACTTGGCCTAAGCTGGCTGCGGCAACAGGTTCGGGGGTAATTTTAGCAAACAGTTCTTCAACGGTTTTGTCGAGTTCTCGCTCAATGATGCGGTAGGCGATCGCACTATCAAAGGAAGGGAGTTGATCTTGTAGCTTGATCAGTTCATCGAGGAAGTCCTTGCGGATCAAATCCGGACGGGTGGAAAGGGCTTGACCAACTTTGATGAAGGTGGGTCCTAGATTGGTTAAGATGTTTTGGAGCTGGTTAGCTCTTTTTGGGCGCTGTTGTTCCGCTTGGTTTGTCCACTCATCCCACTTCAAGCCCAAAATAAAACTAGACAAATACCAAATAACGGTAATGGCTCTCCAGATCACTTTCCAGGGACGGGAGCGATAATAACTGGCGATCGCCTGCGGATCATACCGCCGCATCTGGGCTATGGTTTTAGAACTCACGCCTTTCCTTGCCTCTAATACTTGGGTTGGATCTGAAGTGACCACCAGCCTTGTGGTCTGGCTTATTCAGATTATTTACTTATTTCTTAATATCTTAACCCATCTTTACAATTCTTTAACCCTTTTTGACCGATAGAATTCACTCTATTGACCGCACGGGTGGTATTGATGGATACAGGGAAAGAAGACGCCGGAGTTCGGGACTCGGAGTGAATAGAGGAAACCTGTTTTCCCTTTTGTAGCAAAGCCTTCAGACGGTCTTCCCCCTGGAATTTACAGAAACGACTTCAAAGCATAAACGACCTCTTGCTGCTGTTCCTCCGATAATTCAGGGAACATGGGTAGAGAGAGTACCTCCCCAGACGCCTGTTCGGCGATCGCCAAGTCACCGACGGCATAGCCCAACTCTTGGTAAATCGGCTGTAAATGGAGCGCCAGCGGATAGTAAACCGTAGCAGCAATTCCCGACTCATTTAACTGCTGCTGAAGCCGATCGCGCCGTTGATTATTATTTTCTTGACTTTTTACCCGAATCGTGTATTGATTCCAAACCCCTTGACCCCCGGGTAATTCCTGGGGAGGGACAATTCCTGCTAGAGGTGCGAGGAGGCGGTGATAATTTTGGGCGATCGCCCGTCGGCGATCGTTCCAAAAATCCAGATGGCGTAACTTAATCTGAAGAATTGCCGCTTGCAGCGCATCCAGACGGCTATTAATCCCGACCGATTCATGATAATAACGCCCACTGGCCCCATGCTCTTTTAAAATCCGCATTTGAGCGGCGAGCGCCGGGTCATTCGTCGTGACTGCGCCGCCATCGCCAAAGGCCCCTAAATTCTTCGTCGGAAAAAAGCTAAAACAGCCCACATGACCCATACTTCCCACCCGCTGTCCCGCCCAAGTGGCCCCCGTGGATTGGGCACAGTCTTCGATAACGGCAAGATTGTATTGATTCGCGATCGCCATTAACCGGGTCATTTCCACCGGCTGTCCATAGAGATGCACCAGCAGAATCCCCCGAGTTTTTTCCGTAATCGCCGCCTCTAGGCGTTCTACATCCAAATTAAACGTCTCGGGGACAATATCGACAAAAACCGGCGTTGCACCCACCCGGGAAATCGTTTCACTCGTGGCAAAAAACGTAAAGGGGGTGGTAATCACTTCATCCCCAGGGCCAATCTCCAGCGCCCTCAGTGCCAGATATAAGGCATCAGTGCCCGAATTGCAGGTTACACAGTGATCGGTTCCAATATAAGCAGCAAACTGCTGCTCGAATTCTGCCACAACCGGACCGCCAATATACCGTCCCGAGGCCAACAGTGCTAAAACTGAGGCTTCCACGTCTTGGGCGATCGTGTGGTACTGCAAAGAGAGATCCAGGGGGGGGATATGATTCACGCCTCTACACCATCATTTTTTAGATACAATCAGATTTTGCCAGGGGGACCAACGCAGAACAGGACAAAGGTTACCGTCTAGGAGTGGCCCCATCCCCATTCAACCCATTGATGGGCGATCGCGCCCAGGCAGCTACGCTACATCGAGATCATCGGAAGGGTGGATTCAAAAAACTTCTCAGGCATTTTATAGTTAATCGGCAGTGGCGCACAAGTCATCTTTCCTTAAGCATTAGAAAAACTATCACCAATCAGAACCCTTATGGAGCGCATTGAACTAGATTTTATCGATTTGGGATTGGCCCTGGGATTGATGGGGTTGGCGATCGCTCTATCCGCATGGCAACGCTTGGGATTAGAGGGTCAATTGGCGTTAGCGAGTGCCCGGACGATGATCCAGTTGCTAATGGTGGGATTTTTCTTAGAAGTGGTGTTTACTTGGAAAAATCCCCTAGCGGTGTTAGCAGTCCTGATGGTCATGCTCACCATTGCCGCAATTGTTGCCCGCAATCGGATTAGTCAAAAGGTGCCTCGGTTGTTACCTTGGGTCTGGGGTTCAATCGCAATTAGTAGTGCCATTACCTTGGTTTACGTTAACTTGTTGGTCCTGCGACAGCCACAAGCTTGGACCAATCCCCAATATATTATTCCTCTAACCGGGATTGTGTTAGGAAATGCCATGAACAGTGGGGCGATCGCCGGGGAGAGATTTGTCAGTACCCTGAATGCTTCCCCAGTGGAAATTGAAACCCATTTAGCTTTAGGGGCGACTCCAGAACAGGCGATCGTCACCTACCGTAAAGATGCCATTCGCGCCGGACTCATTCCCACGATTAATACCATGATGGTGGTCGGACTCGTCACCCTCCCCGGAATTATTACAGGCCAATTACTCAGTGGGGTCAATCCCCTGAATGCCGCCGCCTATCAAATTTTAATTATGTTTATGCTGGCGTTTGCTTCTCTTTTGAGTACCCTATTAATTACCAAAGGAATTGCCCGAGAGTTTTTCAATTCAGCGGCACAACTTCAAAAATTTTGAACCCGTGCCCCTATTTGTAGGGAATAGTCCAGTTTGGGACTTTTTATGACCACAGGAACAGAAGGCAGGGCATATAACGGTTCCCAGACTCAGAGGTTATCAGGAGTGCAAGCAAGGTGATTGCACTGTCCAGAGTTGAACTTGAGTTGGGGCGTACCCCCAGAAGTTCAAGGGCGATCGCATGGCAATTTTCCAGATACTTCTTCACCCGTTCAGGTCCTAATCTCTTCCTCAAGGAGGAACAAATTAGGCGTTTTTTTACCTAGAATTTTCTTAAGTAAACCTTAAAACTCTGCTACTACTGTTCTAAAAAAAATCTATTTATTGCAAGCCGCTAAAAGTTAAACCCTTTTTAATTTTAAGCTGAAAATGCTTGTAAATTGCTGGACAAATTGTTACTAACGAGTTTTTAAAATTTCTAAAATCAACTGTAATTTGAAATTAAATTCACCGAGGAGTTCCAGGGATAAAAATAAGCAGATAAACAATTAAAAGTTAAAAGCCCTGAGTATTTTATAAATTCACCAAATTTACATCCTATTTATTATGAACCCTTACTTAAGCACCCTAGCTCTATCCGCGATGCCAGCGATCGGCAGCTATATAGGCGGACTCCTCTCCGAATTTATTCCTCCTTCTAAAGGGAATTTAAGTTTAACCCTTCATGCGGCAGCAGGAATTATCCTCTCCGTAGTGGGAGTGGAAATTATGCCTCAAATGTTGGCAGCCGACCCCCCTTGGCTAATTTTCCTCGCCTTTTTTGTAGGAGGTGGCTTCTTTATTCTGATGAGAAGAGGGATTAAATTTTTACAAAACCGCTCTAAAAAATCGGAAAAGCAATCCTCAGCCTGGGTACTTTCCTTAGCCGTAGGCATCGATTTATTTAGCGATGGTTTAATGGTGGGGACGAGTTCAACCATTGCCTTTAGTCTAGCCCTGATGGTTGCAGTAGGTCATATCCTAGCCAATATCCCCACAGGTATAGCAGTCGTTTCCAGTTTTAAACATAGTAAAACATCCGCCCTATTTCGGCAACTGTTATGCGCATCCTTTATCTTTCCGCCGGTGATTGGGGCAACTCTAGGATACTGGATCGTCATCGGTCAACCGGAAGTCATTAAATTTATGCTCTTGGCATTCACCGCTGGGATTTTGACCACCTTAGTGGTTGAAAATATGGTGCCGGAAGCCAGTGAACATGAAAAAGAAAACGATCAAGAAACACTCTGTTTTGTGGGAGGATTTGCCTTTGTAGCACTCCTGTCTACCTATTTAGGCTAGGTTTCAACATGGAAGTAAATGCTGTATTGATAAACAGATTAAACCCTCTAAATTCATGTTGTTGATTGATGAAATAACCCTATGACTGAATTTGCTTATCACGCTTCTCATGAACAATTTAAACCCAGCGTCCTGCTTAAGTATATCCAGATGGCGGAACAGGCTGGATTTACTGCTGGGTCTTCGTCTTATCACTTCAAACCCTGGAGCGATCGCCAGGGAGAGAGAGGGTTTTCCTGGGCCTGGTTAGGGGCGGCTATGCAGGCCACTTCCCTACCCTGTAGCGTCGTTTGCGCCCCAGGTCCACGCTATCACCCGACGATTATCGCCCAAGCGGTAGCCACCCTGGCGGAAATGTTTCCCAAGCGCTTTTCCGTGGCATTAGGCAGCGGAGAGGCGATTAATGAGCGGATTACAGGCGATCGCTGGCCGAGTAAAGCCGAACGAAACGCCCGCCTCAAAGAAAGCGTAGATATCATTCGGGCCTTATTTGCCGGAGAAACCGTTAACCACTCCGGGTTATTCACTGTCGAACAGGCTAAACTTTATACCCGTCCCGATGATTTCCCGCCCATTTTTGGGGCAGCGATTACGTTAGAAACAGCAGAATGGGTAGGGTCCTGGGCCGATGGACTGTTGACCACCTCTCGTCCGCCAGAAGAACTTCAAAAAGTCGTCGAAGCCTTTCATCGAGGAGGGGGAAAAGGGAAACCCATGCACCTCAAGGTGCAACTGTCTTACGCTCAAACATTGGAACAGGCAAGGGAGGGTGCTTATGAACAGTGGTACACGAATATCTTTAAAAGTTCAGTTCTAGCGGAACTGTCCACCCCAGAAGAGTTTGAGGCTGCCGCACAGTTCGTCAAACCCGAGGACCTGGACGATCATGTGAGAATTTCTGCGGATTTAGAACAGCATATCCAGTGGTTGCGTGATGATATGGACCTGGGATTTAACCGACTGATTCTGCATAACGTCAACCGACAACAGGAGGAGTTTATCCAAGCCTTTGGCGATCGCGTCTTACCGGCTTTATCAGGCGATCGGGTTGCCAGCTTTGTATAAAAAATTCCGGCTTTAAAACCATCCCAAGACAAGAGTAGAGAGGTAAAATTTTACCTCTCTACTGGGGATTTATTGGACTACTGAAAATAGAAATTCGGTATCAATTTACCCCACTCCTGCTCGTCCTTCCGTAGATCCAAGCCGCAAAAAGTGATCATATCCACTAGGGAAATTACCGCCTGCTACGGCTGCGGCGACATCAGGATAAGTGGCCCGATAAAACTGTTCATTAAACAGAGGACTCGGTTGCCGTCCCTCCCTTTCCCCGGCGAAGGCAAAATGCTCAAAGCCACTGGCAATATTTCCGGCGGCGATCGCTGCGGCAACATCGGGATAAATTGTCCGATAGAAGCCTTCATCAAAGAAACGGTTCGGATTGCGTCCCTCTTGTTGTCCAAACTGAATGTAATGGTTAAACCCGAGATTAATCAGATTTTCGGCAACAGCCGCTGCAATATCTGGGTAAGTATTCAGATAGAACCCTTCGTGGAATAATTGAGTCCGGCGATCGCGTCCCTCAAAGAATCCAAAATTTAAAAAATGTTCAAATCCACTCCGAAATCCTCCGGCGGCCACTGCTGCCGCTACACCCGGATTTTGGGATAAATAACGCCCTTCATTATAAAAAGGACTAGGTTGCCGTCTTTCAAGTTGCCCGAAGGAGAAGAAGTGATCAAATCCATTAATGAAGACACCCGAAGTTACTGCCTCAGCGACATCAGGATTATTGGACAGGTAAAAGCTTTCATCAAATAAGATATTCCCCAAGGGAGTGCCTATCAAGATCGATCCGCCACTGGAGGTTGAGAAGGCATCGATTAAATTGATAAAAGGTAATTCTATCCTGGGGCCAGGTTGGGGCGTAATTTTAGCAAGAAAGGCATTGAAATTCCCCCCAAACTGATTCAAACTATTGGGTAAATCCGGTGAATAAGTATTTCCAGCTAGATAAACTGTTCCTGCATTATCAACTTCAATGCCAGTACCCGTATCCTGAGCACTCCCACCTAGATAAGTGGAATATTCCACAGTACCATCGGCAGTAAATTTCGTAACAAAGGCATCTCCTTCGCCGCTATAAGCTTGAAAGCCATTAGCAGCCGGGAAATTGGCAGAATTAGTTGTTCCAGTTACATAAGCATTACCGCTATTATCAACGGCAATTCCAGTGCCGTTATCATTACTGGTTCCTCCGAGTAATCTGGAATAAATCAGCCGACTGCCATCGTTCGCCAGTTTAGTGACAAAGGCGCTTTGTGAGTCACCGAGATTCGCTTCAAAGGGATTGATGGGGGGAGGAGACAGGAAGGTGCGGGGACTCCCGTTTTCGTCGGGGGAAAGCAGAATAGTTGATGGGTCAGAGAAGGTGCGATCGCCGATCGCCGGTACAGAGGGTAGAGGCACGAAAACCGGCAGCAACGGTGCATTTACCGTTCCGGTGATATACACATTTTGGTTAGTATCTACGGCGATACTTTCTCCCAGTTCACTTCCCGTTCCCCCGATATAGGTGGAGTAAACTAAATTTCCATCGGAAGCAAGTTTGGTGATAAAGGCATCTTGCACCCCGCCAAAGCTACTTTGAACGGCATTTTGGATGGGGAAGTTATTAGAATAAGTCGCGCCGGTTATATAAGCATTGCCGTTGCCATCGGTGGCAATTCCTAAACCTCCGTCATCATTATTACCCCCGAGATAAGTCGAGTACACTAACTGACCCTCAGGAGAAAGTTTCACCGCAAAGGCATCTCCCAGGCTCAAGGAAAAATTGTTCTGAGCCCCGCCATAAGCGGGTTGAATGGCATTGAGGAGGGGAAAATCTGATGAAGTCGTTTCGCCGGTGATAAAAACATTGCCATTATTATCGGCAGCAATACTGCGAGCAGCATCGTAACTACTGCCCCCAAACAAGGTGGAATAAACTAAACTTCCGGTGCTAGAAAGTTTAGCGATAAAGGCTTGGTGGGATAGGGTTGAATTCCCTTGAATTGCATTCAGAATGGGAAAATCATTAGAAAGAGTTAAGCCAGTTACATAGGCATTTCCTGCATTATCGGTAGCAATTCCCTCCCCCTGATTAAACCCATTACCCCCCAAAAATGTGGTATAGAGTAATGTGCCATTATTAGACAGTTTGGAAATAAAAGCTTTTCCAGGAACTGCCGGGTTGCCTGTCGTGGGAAAGTCCGGTGAACTAACCGCTCCGATTAGATAAATATTTCCCGCGTCATCTACAGAAATATCCTGGGCTGAGTCAAATTGGCTACCCCCGAGATAGGTTGTATATTCTAAAGTGGGGTCGATCGCCAGAGGGACAGACGGATCATACTCGCCAATGGTAAAGCCAACTTGTGCATTGTCTAAGAGTTGATAAGCCCCGCTGACGGTGACCCGTTCTCCGTTGATATCCTGGTAGAGATAGGGGGCAGATTCGACTAATTCACCGAAGGGAGTCTCGATTACCAATGCACCATCTTCTCGGATATTCAGGCGATCGCTCCCTTCATAGTTCATCCGAATTTGTCCGGGATCTACACCCGGATTCACGATAAACTCACTCTTGAGTTCTCCCTCATTCCCCCCATAAATTAAATCAATTCCATCATAGAGATTTTGGTAGGCAATGCCTTGATAGGTAGGGATATTTTCATGCCATTGGGACGGATCATCTCCGGTGATAAAGTTAGCTACTCCCGGCAATGGTGCGACTGCCTCAATGGTCGGGTCTGGGTTAGCATCGGCAAATGAAACCTTGACTTGATGAGAGATGGTTTCATCATTGATGATTTGGGATTTGCTTAAGACAATTTCATCCGGGGTAAAGAAAATATCATGTTGTGCGCCTTGGACAAGAAACTGCACCTCGGGGTCAAGTTGTCCAACATTGGCAATAAAACTTAAAGGAAGATTGTCAAAATCAACAGGAATCGAATCTGTTGCGGGGCTAAAAGAAACCGTGTTTTCAGCCATTCCCTGGGGATTTTGAAGGGAAGCAAGCTGATGATCAGAGGGAACCAGGGTACTTGGAATAGTTGGAGTCAGATCCCAAACTGACTCGGGTACAAGATTATCCATTTGCTTAGAATAGAACTGAATTCAATAGACAAGGAGATAGACTCCTTTATTTGTCTATTAAATTCAAGGAAAGACTCAATTAAATCTATCTTGGGGTAGATTTAATTGAGCCTATTTTACCCAGGTTAATTGGGTGTATGACGTCCGATAAAGGACCCGTAGGGGTCGTACAGTTCCAGGGGAAGCTGGGCGTTATCCGCGATCGCTTCTAAGGCGGTTCGCAGAGTATTGACGTGCAGATCCAAGCTTTGACGGACTTTTGGGTCGCGGTTGGTGGTGGCAACTGTAGCCGTTTGTTGAATTTTCCGAATGTAGTCAGCACTTAACCAAACGCTGATCACACTATCGGTCAAGGTATATTCACAAACTTTGGGATTGCCTTGACAAGTAGTGTTCAGATCTGCCCGGGTTTTAGCGATGAGGTTAGCTTTTTTGAGTTCCTCTTGCGCTACTTCCCGTTGTGCCTTGAACTCCTGGAGGGAGGCAGCGGTTTTGGGATAATAGTAGGTGCCGGTGGGGACTTGTTCTGCTGAAGTAACTGCCTGATTCCACTGGTCTACCGCTTGGGACCATTGATTGTTGAGGGCGGCATTTTCGGCGCGATCGGCAGCGAGAATGGCGGACTCATAAGCTTCCGTCGCGATTTTCTCCTTGGTTTTGCGATCGCGGGAGAGTTCAAGCTGCGATCGATAACTCGGCAAGAGTTGACTTGCTTCCTGATGAGCCATTGTCCCTCGTGGCAGGGCCTCTAACTGTTTAATTACCTGTTCCCAACTGGTATAGATAGTTTCCCAGCTTTCCACGGACTGAGCAACGCCGCTGCGCGCTTGGGCGACTTTAGCTACAGATAGAATCGCCTGCATTTGTTCGCGTCCGGTTTTTTCCGCCTGAATCCGTTGTTTAATTTCAGTTAAATTAGCCCGATAAGTGGGTAATTTTTCTAACGCCAGAGGATAAACCGGACTATCGGGGGGAACGGATTCCAGAAAGGCGATCGCCTGTTGCCAGTTTGAGGCAACTCCCTCCCACACTTGCAACGGATGGGGCGGATTTTTCCCTTGAGCAACCGCACTCAAGGCGGTATCTAAGGCATTGACCATTTCATCTAAACCAGCGGTCAGATTGCGATTTCGTCGGAGTAGGCGTTGAGCGGTTCCGTAATCTTTGGACCAGAGGGGAATTCCGGTTAACAGTTGACTGGCGGAGGTAAGTTGGGCTCGGGCAGCTTGAATTTGTTGTTGATATTGAGCCGCTTGCAGCAATTCCGCAGAATCCTGGGTCAACTCGTTGGCGGTGACGAGTTGCTGACAGGTGCCGATCGCGCAAGGACGAGACAGGGCATAAAATGTGGCTGACCCCAAAACTAGGGCGATGGAAGCACAAGCACTAAAGGGCAGTAACCAAGAACTGGGCTGGTTTCCCAACTTCTGTTGCCGTTGCGGTTCCCGTTGCTGTGCTCGTTGCCGTTGGGATGACCGTTGCTGTGGTCGTTGCCGTTGCCGTTGGGGTTCCGGTTCCAGTTCCAGTTGCTCCTCAAAAGCGTCCTCCGGTGGAGGGGCATCAAAGGGATTGAGGGGAAAAGCGGCGGCGGCCAAATCCATTGCCTGCCTTGCCTCTTCACTAACCGGAGGTGCGGCTTCCCGGCGATGGGTAGCACGATGGGGAGGGCGATCGAGCAGGAGTACGGGTTGGCCCCCTTCCGGATCCATGACCGCCCCGAGGGGTTGAGGGGTTTTGAAGGCATGGTAAGCGTAGGGGGTTTTTTGACCCTTGACTCGCAGATAAAGTCGTAACTGACCCGGGAGATAGCCCACCAAAGCCAGAATCGCTTGTTGAATGGCTTTAAAGGTCGGTGGCAGGTCGAGTTTGACCTCGGGAGTATGTTCTCCCAAAACGATTAAATTGCCTTGCTTGTAAGCGCACCGAATTCGCAACGGCAAATTTTCCGGCAATTCGGCGTGCAAGCGTTCTTCGATGAGTTCGGCGATCATTTTTAAATCGCCTGGGCGGACTGCAGTTGTCATAAGTTTTTACCCCCGGTACACATCCTGTAGTGCAGGTTTGGTGCTTACCGGCACGGGTTACGAACTGGCAAGCCTTCAAGTTAATTAATTAGATAGCATACAACATCCTCAAAACGCTCAGATGTTAGCTTTTTTTGACGCAAGGGGGGAAGTTCGGAGATATCCCGACTGGCAAGGGTTTCGGCGAATGGGGGAATGGGGGCGATCGCCCCTGTGGGGTAACCGAATGTGGTATTCTATCAAGTTTGGTGGGTTTGAGACTTGACAAATCCCGATTAGAGATGGCAAATCCCCTAGGGAACACTCCCGATCGCCAGTCGGGTCTGGCGGATGCGCTCCTGCCCTCACCCTCAATCCCTCATGGATTGGCACTTTGATCAAAAGTAGGCCACACTACAAACGGAGTAAACCCCAGATATCGAGAAGCCCCGAATTGCGATAATTGAATGGCGATAATTTAAACCGGCTTTGATGCCTTTTATTGTTCAGCGTTTGATCGTTCACCCCCACCGTTTTTCATACATTCATGGATTTATTAGAGTATCAAGCAAAAGAACTATTCAGGGAAATGGGCATCCCAGTTTTGCCCTCGCAACGGATCGACCATCCCAAAGACTTAAAGGGACTGAAGATTCCCTATCCGGTTGTACTTAAATCCCAAGTCCGGGCCGGAGGACGAGGGAGAGCAGGTGGTATCAAGTTTGTGGCGAATACGATTGATGCAGTGGCAGCGGCTCAAAATATTTTTCATCTTCCCATCAATACGGAATATCCCGAGGTGCTTTTAGCTGAGGCTAAATATGACACCGATCGCGAATTTTATTTGGCGGTAGTTCTCGATCGCGCCGCCCGTCGCCCCCTGTTATTAGGGTCCAGCCAAGGGGGGACCAGTACAGAATTGGCGATGGAACAGATGCAGCAGGTTGTCGTAGATGAAGGGTTTTCGCCCTTTTATGCCCGTCGCTTAACTCTGAAGATGGGTTGCACGGGTCCCCTGATTGAGGCGGTGAGCGATATCGTCGAAAAGATGTATTTGCTATTTGTGGAGAGGGATTTGGACCTGGTAGAAATCAATCCCCTCGGAATTAGTCCAGGGGGGGAAGTGATGGCCCTGGATGGCAAGGTGACGGTGAATGATGAGGCCCTGGGACGTCACCCGAGTTTGTTACAGTTACTGCCCAAGACTCAGCTTGATGAGGGATTGGTGGCGGGGTCCGAGTATCCGGTGATGGTGGTGCCACCGGAATTGAAGTTTGTGGAACTCGATGGAAATATTGGGTTGTTATGTAATGGCGCGGGCCTGACAATGGCGACTCTGGATTTGGTGTATGCTGCCGGAGGCAAGCCTGCTAATTTTGTGAATATTGGCGGAGAATGTCGTTGGGATTTGACCCCGGAACTCCTGTGCGATCGCATCAAGCTCGGGTTGGCCCTGGTGAGTCAGAAAAAAAATGTCCAGGTTGTGTTGGTGAATTTGCTCGGGGGTCTCTGTTCCTGCACTCAGGCTATTGAGGCGATCGCCCATTACCAAAAACAGAGTCAGCGGGAAACTGCCACCGGAAATCCTCAAACCCAGGTCAAGGTGATCGTGCGGTTATATGGGAGCGAAATTGACCAAGCGCGAGAAATTTTGCAGGCGGTAGAAGTCACGGTCGTGGAAAACTTGGATGAGGCGATCGCTTTGTCCGTGTCGTTGGCAACGAATGCCTAAAGGAGGGTTGATGAATTTTACGCCGGATACCAAAATATTAATTCAAGGCATTACCGAGGTGATCGGTGCCACTCATGCTGCTTTAATGAAAGCCTATGGAACCAATGTGATCGCCGGAATTAGTCCGGGCTTTGGGGGTCAAACGGTTCAGGAGATTCCCGTTTTTGATATGGTCGAACAGGCCCTACGCCAGGTCGGTCCGGTAGATGTGACGGTGATTTTTGTTAAGCCTTATGCGGTCCTAGATGCAGCGTTGGAGGCGATCGCCGCTGGCATCCGTCAGATTATTATCATCACCGAGGGAATGCCGCCTCTGGATATGGTCAAACTCGTCAGAAAGGCAGAGGCGACAGATACTCTAGTCCTCGGTCCTAATACCCCGGGAATTATCGTCCCGGGAAAGGTTTTGTTAGGGATTCACAAGAGCGATTTTTATACCCCCGGTTCCGTGGGGTTAATCAGTCGCAGTGGTACTCTCACCTATGAAATTGCTCTGCAACTCACTCAGGCTAAGTTAGGTCAATCGATCGCCGTGGGGATTGGCAGTGATGCAATTTTGGGTTCTTCCTTTGCCCAATGGCTGCAAATTCTGGATGAAGATGACCAGACGGAGGCGATCGTCTTAGTCGGTGAAATTGGCGGCAGTAGTGAAGAGGAAGCGGCACAGTATATCGCCGCTGCTATTGATAAACCTGTGGTGGCTTATGTCGCCGGTCATCATGCACCGAAAGGCAAGCGCCTCGGTCATGCCGGGGATATTATGGCGGCCCGACTTTCTACGGGTAAAACCTTTAACATTATTGGGGCTGATCCAGATACAGCTCAAAGCAAAATTCAGGCGTTTAAGTCCGCAAAAATTCCCGTGGCTTCTAGTCCTGCCGAAATTCCAGGGCTGGTTAAAAAAGTCATGAAACAAAAGAAAAAGTAAGGGTAATTTTAGGATGAAATTCCTCCCTTTATGGGGAGAAAATTTAAACAATCAAGCCCGCCTGAGCGGGCTAAACTAAGCGATTATTTAATCCATCATTCATTGGATTTTGATTTTTCATTTCTGATTCGGGCATCAAATGGATAGTGAAACAGTTAGTTCAATTCAATATTTAGAAATTAAAGCAGCCTCTTTATTGCTGTATCAAGGAGTTTTTAACAGTGAACTGGGGAAATCTTTTATAAAACTGATCCAGTTGATTTATGAAAGTTCCGGGGGCGGCGCTGGGGGCCGGATCGGATTAAATTGTCTGAAGGCTTATGGTTGCTGGTTTAAGCGTTTAGCGGCAGAAGAAATGAGCTGGCAAGACTATCTGCTCGATCGCATCCTGAAAGATGAAAATCCCTTTACCTACCAGATACAACGTCAGCCGTTTGAAGAAATCCCCCCGCCATTAATCGCGGCGGTTATGAATGATTTAGAGGGGTTGCAATGTTTTTATGACTGTTCGGGCGATCGCCTCCGGCAGTGGGTAGAATCCGCCAGTGGTATCCCCCTTCCTCCCGTACTTTGGAATGAATCTTTTACCGAACCCGAGGCGATGGATCAATTCCCTCTGGGTTCCCGAAAACGGGCGATCGCAGCCCTCAAATCCCAAAAAAAATGGCCTGATACTCTCCAGGAGTTAGTTGCCTATTACCAAACACAGGGTACCGGGCAATTTACAGAGTATCAAGCCTTTACTTCACAGTCAGGGAAACTAAGAGCCATCCCACACCCTGACCCGGTGCGCTTGACGCAATTAGTTGGCTATGAGTTCCAGCAGGAGACTTTAAAAAAGAATACGGAATTTTTATTAGCCGGTAAACCCGCCTTAAATGTTTTACTCTATGGCAGTCGAGGAACGGGTAAATCTTCCTTAGTCAAGGGATTATTAAATGAATATAGCCCCCAAGGATTACGATTAATTGAAATTCCCAAATCTCAACTGCAACATTTACCCCAAATTGTCGATGAACTACGTGATGCTCTCCAGAAATTTATTATTTTTGTAGATGATTTATCCTTTGA
This sequence comes from Laspinema sp. D2d, assembly GCF_025370755.1. Classification (GTDB taxonomy): domain Bacteria; phylum Cyanobacteriota; class Cyanobacteriia; order Cyanobacteriales; family Laspinemataceae; genus Laspinema. Next base: position 64,273 of record NZ_JAMXFC010000013.1, read on the forward strand.
GGAAGATGACGATTCCTTTAAAGCCTTAAAAGTGATTTTAGAAGGGACTCTCACTGCACGTCCTCCGAATGTAGTGGTGTATGCCACCTCTAACCGTCGCCATTTAGTCCGGGAGTTTTTTGAGGAGAGACCCCGCCCTTCTCAGGCGGATGAAGTTCATGCCTGGGATACCCTTCAGGAAAAACTTTCTTTTAGCGATCGCTTTGGATTAACCTTAACGTTTGAACCCGCCAATCAAGATAAATATTTGGCGATCGTCTGTCATTTAGCCACAGAAGCAGGATTAAATTTATCCCCGGAAGACTTAGAGTTTCAAGCCTTACAATGGGCTACCCGCAATAATGGTCGTTCCGGACGCACCGCCCGTCAATTTGTGGATTTTATGCAATCAGAACAAGGGATGGGATAACAATAATAGACTGGGGAATTGAATTCCCGAACCCCCCTTGAAAAGGAGGGCTTAAGAGAAATGAAGAAGTTAGCAAGAAGTCTAATAGACTTATTGCTAATTTCTAAAAAGCCGATTGGCGTTCTTAAGGGGGGTTGGGGGGATCCCTCAGTTATTTTGCAATAAATCTAATTGTTACATTTCCTCATTAAACACGGGATGGAGCTTTTGAATTAACGATTGCTCCCACATTTGTAGAGTTTCTGCAGTGACCATTCCGGGCAGGAGCGTAAACGTTCTAACCAGAATTTCAAGGCCCAGTTTATGCATTTTTCCAAACATGGGAACTTGATGATTAGACTTCCATCGCTGACTAATGCTGGTCGTGGCAATGCCAATATAAACTAAATTTTCGGTCCATTTCCCCTTGGAATCATAAATGATAAAATAGACGAAATATAAGCCGGGGAAATCTGGGAGTTGATGGAGTCCCTCCTCATTGACCACATCTTTAAAATCAACATATTGCAAATGATATCCCGCCCACTCGGAAATCTGTTCCGGAGTCAGGGATTCAAAGGGATTGAGGGAGGAGAGGGGAACGAGAGAACTTTCAGTAGTCATGCTTCGGGACATATCTTTTAAAGCGATCGCATCAGTCATCATGATTTGCTGATATTTCAGCCTGGAATCCGCCGCTCAATTGGATTAAATCTTTTTCCAGATGGGCGCGAAACCGGGGATATTTAGCTTATTGTACTGGACTAATCGCTACAAATCCCTTTGAAAACTCAGCCAAGTGATTAAGGATTAGGTTACTCTATATCCTTAACGGAATGATTTATCGTAAGTTTATTTGAGTCAGGACTCCAGGGTTTTCCGGTTTAGGGCGATTACCCCAGGGATACTCCAGGCTTGAGGCCCCGATTTCAAAACCGATTGTATGTCAACACCCAAGGAATGCCATGATTTCAACCGATCCCACGTTATATTTTATTGCACTTTTACCCCCAGAGGCAATTCAAGAGGAAGTCACCGGATACAAACAGCACTTTGCTGAGAACTACCAAACGCGTCAGGCTCTCAAGTCTCCCCCCCATGTTACCCTACAAGCCCCTTTTGAATGGGAGGTAGAAAAGCAGGGACTCCTAGAAGAGTTTCTCAGAGGGTTTGCGGAGGTCCGTGAACCTGTGCCGATGGTTCTATCAGGGTTTGGTTCGTTTCCTCCCCGCGTAATTTATATAAATGTCAAGAAAACCCCAGAATTATTGTTGTTTCAGTCGGAGTTATCGGCAGATCTCAACTCGTCTCTGGGAATTTATGACCCAAAATCTAAGGGGCGATCGTTTTCCCCACACATGACGATCGCCTTTAAAGATCTTAGACGCCACCATTTTAATATGGGCTGGGCTGAATTTAAAGATCGTGAGTTGTATTACGAATGTTCAGCCAGTCATCTAACTTTACTGATGTTTCAAGATAGACGATGGCATATTTGTGGAGAATTTCCCTTAAAAGCTCAGGTTGCTAAATCATTAGCTGAACCGAATTAAACGCAACAGCAACCCGTGAAGATTCTCAGTCTTTTATTCCCGCTTAGGCGGGAATCCAAACCCAATCCATTGTTTTAAAATCTGTTTTCTCCACCGCCGAATCCTCTAAAGTGTAGTTTTTATACTCCACGGGATAAAAATTAATGGACGACGGGGCGATCGCTTCCTCATCTATCCCCACCGAGTGAGTGTGGCTTCCCCCTTTTGGCAGAGTGCACCGGAGTTCCCCCTCGCTAAAGTGGTCAACAGACTTATTCGTTATTCGCGAGTTTTCCCTAATCAGGATAACTCCGATTGATTTGAGGAAAAAATTATGTCATCCACATCCGATTCGGTTCCCAATTCTCAACCGCGATCGCCTGAACAGACTAGCATGAGCGATACCGAGCGTTGGAGTTCCTTGATTGGCGGCGGTGCAATGGTTTTAATGGGATTGCAACAAGCTTCCTTACGCGGTGTATTACTCGCGATCGCTGGCGGTAGTTTAGCCTATCGTGCTGCCACCTCTGAAAGCAGTCTGAAATCTGCTGTCGAGTCGGCAATTCAAAGCACCGATAAAATCTCCGTTGAACAAACCGTGACCATCGCCAATCGTACTCCTGATGAACTCTACCACATCTGGCGAAATTTTGAGAATCTGCCCTTGTTTATGAAGCATCTCCAGTCCGTCAAAGTTCTGGATGAGACGCGATCGCATTGGGTCACAAAAGCACCCTTAAATACAACCTTAGAATGGGATGCTGAAATTATCACGGACCGAAAAAATCATCTGATTGCCTGGACTTCCGTTGAAAATGCCGATATTGAAAATTCCGGATTTGTTCGCTTCCAACCTGCGCCGGGAAACCGAGGCACTGAAGTCAAAGTAGTCCTGGAATATAAACCCCCCGGAGGCAAACTTACCGATGCCTTTGCTCACCTAGTGGGTCAATCGGCTGAACAGCAAATTCGCGATGATATTCGTCATTTTAAAATGCTGGCAGAAGCCGGAGAAATTGCTACCATAGAAGGTCAACCTTCCGGTGCTTCTTAAATTTGGTCCTAGTTGGAATGAGGATTTATTCCTAAAGAAAGAGACGAAATCCCACAATTATTGTTCCAATGAAATAAGTTGTTCAACAAAAAACTTGAAAACCCTTAAAACCATTGACCTTATGAATTTAAACAGATCTTGGCTAAAAAATATTCGCCTCAATCAAATGATTGGCTGGTGTCTAGCTACCTTCACTTTGCTGTTCGGATTTACATTTGGAGGCATCACGGATAACAGCGCCCAGGCCGCTAAATTAACGACCCCCAAACATAATCCCGAACAAGTAGACTCAGCTACAGTTAAGAAGATTAAAAACAGTGCTGAAGATTTCCCCAGTGAAGAAATTGGAGATACGGGTTTAAAAAATATTCGCAACTTAGGGAAAAATATTCCCAAAGTGATTGAGCAGAATATCGATGAAACCTTGAATCCGGATAACCCCGATGCTCCTGGAACTCGCTCCTCCACTCGTTCCGGTCGCCGGTAATTGAGAGAGCCATCTCTACTCTGTGATATCCAAAGCTTTCCCTGGAGTATAGGGAAGTTCAGCAATATCAATCAGGGATGGTTTGTTAGGGGTAAATGGAGAAGAACCCCACCCTACTCCTTCCCTTGCAAAGAGGAGGGGACTGGATGAATTAGGGATGGGTTTCTAACTCAAATAGTAAACCTCTTGCAAAATTCAAAAAAGCCCCCCTTCTTAAGGGGGGTTAGGGGGATCTCTACGGGATTTTGCAAGAAGTCTAGTATTTTAGAGTCCGGTGAGGTCCAGATAGGCTGTAAGGTGAGTATATTGCTCCCTAGAGCTACAAAATATCGGGACCCTAAGAAGTCGGGGAAGCGCTTCATAAATCCCCATTTATTAAAATTTAGGAGAATTTAAAAAATGAAAGCAGTATGCTGGCATGGCAAGAACGATGTGCGGGTTGAAAACGTTCCCGATCCAAGTATTCTAAATCCTAGAGATGCCATTTTAAAAATTACTTCTACCGCCATTTGTGGCTCAGACTTACATCTTTATGATGGGTATATTCCCACCATGCAAAAGGGAGATATTCTCGGTCATGAATTTATGGGGGAAGTGGTCGATAAAGGTCCAGAAGTAACAAACCTGAAGAAAGGCGATCGCGTGGTGATTCCCTTTACCATTGCCTGCGGTCACTGCTTCTTTTGTAATCGCGATCTCTGGTCTTTGTGCGATAACTCCATCCCCGATGGTAAAATAGTGGAAAAGGCTTACGGTCACACGCCCTCGGGATTATTTGGATACTCCCATATGTTGGGCGGATATGCCGGGGGTCAAGCGCAATATGTGCGAGTTCCCTTTGCAGATACCGCAGCTTTAAAAATCCCCGAAGGATTGACCGATAAGCAGGTATTGTTTCTCACAGATATTTTTCCCACAGGCTATCAAGCGGCAGAATATTGTAACATTCAACCGGGAGATACCGTAGCGATTTGGGGTTGTGGTCCGGTTGGACAATTTGCGATTCGCAGTGCCTATATGTTAGGTGCAGAACGTGTGATTGCCATTGATCGGGTTCCGGAACGGTTAGCAATGGCGCGCGAAGGGAAAGCGGAAACGATTAATTATGAAGAAATCGATGCCGGAGAAGCACTTAAAGAAATGACGGGTGGCATTGGACCCGATTCTTGCATTGATGCGGTAGGATTAGAAGCTCACGGGACTGGATTGGATGCCTTTTATGATAAAGCGAAACAAAGTTTACGCTTGGAAACCGATCGCCCCACGGCATTAAGACAGGCGATCGTTGCTTGTCGCAAAGGCGGTACGCTCTCGATTCCTGGAGTGTATGGTGGATTTGTCGATAAGTTTCCCTTGGGGGCGTTGTTTTCTAAAGGATTAACGGTGAAAACGGGACAAACTCATGTCCATAAATACCTTAAACCGCTACTTGAGCGCATCCAAAATGGGGATATCGACCCCACCTTTGTGATTACCCATGAGATGAGTTTGGATCAAGCACCTCAAGGATATGAAATATTTAAGCATAAGCGTGACAATTGCATTAAAATTGTCTTAAATCCTTAACCCTCAGATTAGGGCGACTGCATGGAATCATCCGGGCAGTTTTCGCCCTAGATTCTTGAAGTGCGGAACCTAAAAGCGGGCGATTGTCATCATGGCGATCGCCCGCTATCGCCGCAGGGATTCTCTATCCTTCCGTCTTTTTGTCCTGATAACCATGAAACAAAAGCCCTCAACTCCGAACACACGCCCCTCCGATGAATGGATCGAAATTGGTAAAATCATTGGCGTGCAAGGTCTCAACGGTGAAGTTCGAGTCTATCCCTCCACGGACTTCCCAGAACGGTTTGAGGAACCGGGACAGCGATGGTTAAAGTATCCCAATCAATCTACTCCTCAACCTGTGGAATTAGTGCAAGGTCGATTGATTGAAAATAAGGGAATCTTTATCGTACAACTGGCCGGGGTAACCGATCGCAATCAGGCCGAAGCGTTGCGGGGTTGTTTGATGTTTGTTCCCCAAGGCGATCGTCCCCATTTAGAGGAAGATGAGTATTATATCCAGGATTTAATTGGCTTAGTGGCGATCGACCAACGCACCGGAGAGGAAATCGGGACGGTCGTCGAAATTCTCAGCGCGGGTCATGATATCTTGGCAATTAAACCTCCTGTGACATCGGTTGAAACTCCTGAAATTTTTGAGAGTTCCGAAACTTCTGCAACTCCGACCAAACGCAAATCACCGCCTAATATTTTAATTCCATTTGTGAAAGAAATTGTGCCCATTGTAGACATGGCTGCCGGTCGGGTAGAAATCAATCCGCCTCCAGGTTTATTAGAGGTCAATAATTAGATTTCTTGCCCAATTCTCAAAAGTGACTCTTGGTTGTTAATGGGCATTTTTGAGAATTAGGCAAGCAGTCTATTCTCACTAATTTTTTTTGTGTGTCAGTATTTTCCGCAAAATTAAAGACTACTGGACAGAGTTCAGGGACAAAAAGAGTGCTTCTACTAAGTTAGATTAATTTTTATTAAATTTGAAAGGTTTTATATCATTATTTTGATGGGGTAGATTAAAATAGAACCGGACTAATCTTAACGCAAGTCTCAGCATTGGAGGGATGGAGAGACTAGGGTTCGGATGATAGGTTTTGAACTCGCCGCTGGAATAGCAGTGGAGGACTGCGCAACAAAGGCGATCGTCAAGGTAAAGCGCTCAACTTTAAACTCACAATCAGACCCTCACCCTTGATTTCATCACCTGGGAGAATCAGAATGGCTGTCAACTTAAATAACTATCAATTTTTGGAAACCCTGCACTCAGGAGGCAAAACAGTTATTTATCGGGTTCAAAACCAGGTGGATGGGTCCAAGGCGATCGTCAAAACCCTCAAATCGGAATATCCCACCCTCGCTGAGATTACCCGCCTACGCCACGAATATCAAATTTTAGAAAACCTCCACGTCAACGCCGTTATCCAACCCCTGGGGTTAGAGCCCTATAAAAACGGGTGGGCACTTTTCCTTGAAGATACCGAGTCAATATCTTTAAGTGAGTGGCTAGGTTCTCACTTTCTTTCTATCATTAAATTTCTGGAAATCGCCATTCCCCTCGTAACTGCTCTGAGCGAACTCCATAACCAGCATATTATTCATAAAGATATCAAACCTCAAAATATTATTATCAATCCCCTCACTGAAACGGTTCAACTGATTGATTTTGGCATTGCTTCCCGCCTAGAACGAGAAAGTCCTACCCTGAGTCATCCCGACTTACTGGAAGGGACTCTCGCCTATATGTCTCCGGAACAAACCGGCAGAATGAATCGCACTTTAGATTATCGAAGTGATTTTTATTCCCTGGGGGTCACTTTTTATGAATTGTTAACAGGAACCTTACCCTTTAGCAGTAACGACCCCTTAGAACTTGTCCATAGTCATATTGCCAAAACCCCGATTCCCCCCCATAAAGTCAACGCAGAAATTCCCGAAGCAATTTCTACGTTGATTATGAAATTGCTCGCCAAAACCGCAGAAGACCGCTATCAAAGTGCTGCCGGATTAAAATTTGACCTAGAAACCTGTTTAATTCAGTTACAAACCACTGGAGAAATTACCCAGTTTATTCCGGGTCATGCGGACCAAGCCGGACAACTCACCATTCCTCAAAAACTTTATGGACGGGAAGTAGAAATTGCTACCTTGTTAAACACCTTTGAACGAGTGGCAAATGGCACCACTGAAATGATGCTGGTTTCCGGCTATTCTGGCATTGGTAAAACCGTTTTAGTGGCAGAGGTTCACAAACCCATTGTGCGCCAACGGGGCTATTTTATCTCGGGTAAATTTGACCAATTTAAGCGAAATATTCCCTTTGCCTCTCTGATTCAAGCCTTCCAATCCTTAATCCTACAACTGCTCACGGAACGAGACGCCCAAATTGAAATTTGGAAAGAAAAACTCCTGAATGCATTAGGACGTAACGGACAAGTCATCATTGACGTGATTCCCGAAGTTGAACTCATTATCGGCAAACAACTCCCCGTCCCGGAACTAGCGGCCACAGAAGCCCAAAACCGATTTAGTCGAGTCTTCAAACAATTTATTAGTGTCTTTACCACAAAAGAACACCCCTTAGTTCTCTTTTTAGATGACCTACAATGGGCCGACTCCGCTTCATTAAAACTGATTGAATTGCTGATGACTGATACGGACAGTCAGTATTTCTTATTAATTGGAGCCTATCGAGATAACGAAGTCAACCCGGTCCATCCCACGATTCAAACTATCGAAAGAATCGAACAAGCCGGGACCGTTATTCATAACATTGTTTTAGATCCCCTACATCTGCATCATGTTGAACAGTTAGTTAGTGAAACGCTGAATGAAACGGTTCGCTCCCAACCCTTAGCAGAACTTTTATTTAATAAAACCGCAGGAAATCCCTTCTTCCTGACCCAACTCATTTTAAGTTTATATCAAGAAAATTTGCTGGTTTATCATTTAAGCCAGGGAACATGGCACTGGAATATTGCGCAGATTCAAGCCATTGGGATTACCGATTATACCGTGGTTGAATTAATGGCTCGCAATATCCGTAAATTGCCCCCAAACACCCAGGAAATCGTTAAATTAGCTGCTTGTATTGGGAATACATTTAATTTAGAAGTCTTAGGAATTGTCAAGGAGCAATCTAACGCCTTGACCGCAGCAGAATTATGGTTAGCCTTGCAAGCGGGGTTAATTTTACCGTTAAGTAATGATTATAAAATTCCCTTGGCCTTTAGTTCGGAGGTATCCTCCGGAATTTCCTTAACCGATGTCCGCGTAGATTATAAGTTTTTGCATGACCGAGTACAACAAGCCGCCTATTCTCTAATTCCCGAGGACCAGAAAAAACAGACCCATTTAAAAATTGGTCAACTGCTCCTACAGTCTACCACAGAGGAAGAACGGAAAGAGAATATTTTTGCCTTGGTTAATCAACTGAATTATGGGACAGATTTACTCACCTCTGATTCAGAAAAATATCAATTGGCTGCGCTGAATTTGATGGCGGGACAAAAGGCCAAAGCCGCTACGGCTTATGAATCGGCGCTTAAATATCTAAATGTGGGTTTAGAATTATTAGGAGAACGGGCTTGGAAAACTGATTATTCTCTCATTTTATCTCTTTATAATGAGGCAGCAGAAGCCGTATATCTAACGGGTGATTTTCCCCAGATGCAGGGTTTGATTGAGGTGGTTTTACATCAAGCTTTATCCCTCCTGGATAAACTCAAGGTATATGAAATCCAGATGCAAGCCTATTTAGCCCAAGGTCAGGTATTAGAATCCCTAAAGTTGGGACTGTCTGTCTTAAAGGAATTAGGAATTGACTTGCCTAATGAGCCAAATTTATCTGATGTTCAGCAAGCATTTTCCCATACCGCATCCGTTTTGGGGAATCAGGAAAATGAAGAGTTGCTGAATCTTCCCCTGATGAGCGATCCTCATCAATTGGCAACTATTAGTATTCTGTCCCATATTTGGTCCTCTGCCTATATTGGGTTTCCCTTAATGGGGCCTCTACTCGTCTGTAAACAGGTGGATTTATCGGTGGAACATGGCAATGCGCCCATTTCTTCTTTTGCCTATGCCTTATATGCCTTTTTCTTGTGTGGCTTTGGGGAGATTGAGCGCGGTTATCAGTTGGGTCAAATGGCTTTAAGGTTGGCTTCTCAATTAAATTTAAAAAATATTGAAACAAAAGTTCATGGAATTATTTATGCCGGAGTTATTCCGTGGAAAGAACCGTTAATTAACACCTTGGAACCATTGCGTTCTAATTATTTTTCGGGAGTAGAAACGGGAGAAATAGAATACGGCACTTATTCTATTTTTGAGTATAGTTATTACTCGTTTTTTGCCGGAAAGCCACTGATTTCCCTAGAACGAGAAGTGGCAAAAATTACTGAAGCTATGAAAAATGCCCACCAAGAAAACTCTTTGCAGTATCAGAAAATTGTGTGGCAAGTCATTTTAAATTTAATCGAAAAAGCAGAAAATCCCGCGAGACTGAAGGGCAGAATTTATGATAAAGAAATGATGATGGCTCCGGAGATAAAAATTAACAACCAATTGGAACAGCATTATTTTTTGACTTATAAAATCATGCTTTGTTGCGTGTTTGAACATTACTTAGAAGGATTGCAAGCGATTGAAATCCTTAAAGATTCCTTGAGCGCAGCCCCAGGACAGGTGACAGTCACCATTTATTATTTCTATGAATCTATCATTCGGTTGGCTCTGTATGAAAAGGGGTCGGAGGCTGAGAAAACTTTAATTCTTGAACGGGTTCAAGAAAATCAAGCCAAACTCCAGAAATGGGCGACTCATGCACCGATGAATTTTTTACATAAATTCTATTTAGTAGAGGCTGAACGCTACCGAGTTGTAGGGGACAAGTTGGAGGCGATCGAGATGTACGATCGCGCGATCGCCTTAGCCAAAGAAAACCACTATATTCAGGACGCAGCACTCGCCTATGAACTAAGTGGAAAATTTTATCAAGCCTGGGGGAAACAAACCATTGCCAAAGCCTACATGACTGAGGCATACTATGGTTACATTCGCTGGGGTGCGAATGCAAAAGTTAAAGATTTAGAACAACGGTATCCTGAATTATTGGCTTCCGTATTGAATCCGGCGAATCCTATACAGACGATTCCTACGACTACCTCAATCACCCATGAAACCATCACGTCATCCAGTGCGATCGATACCAGTATTCTGGATATGGCATCGGTGATCAAAGCGTCCCAAGTGATTTCTGGGGAAATTGTGCTGCCGCATTTGCTCGATAAATTGATGAAAATTTTAATTGAAAATGCGGGTGCAGAACGGGGAACCCTGATTTTATTTCATGAGGGGAAATGGTTAATTGAAGGCACGGGAACAAAAGAAGATGTACAGGTATTACAATCCCTCCCGGTTGAAGACAGTATAAACTTGGCGATCGCCGCCATTAAATATGTCATTCAAACTCAAAAAGATGTCATTCTTAATGATGCGAGTACAGAAGACTTCTTGAGTAATGACCCCTACCTTCAGATGCACCGAACCAAGTCTTTACTCTGTTTACCGATCCGCTCCCAAGGTCAACTTAAAGCCATCTTATATTTAGAAAATAATTTGATTTCTGGTGCTTTCACAACCCGGCGGGTCGAAGTTTTGAAAATGCTGTCCTCCCAAGCCGCGATCGCCCTAGAAAATGCCACCCTCTACCATACCCTAGAACTGAAAGTCGAAACCAGAACTCAGGAATTAAAAACCAAAAATGACCGCTTAAAAATTGAAATTCAAGAACGGCAACGGGCAGAACAAGCGGCTGATATGGCTAATCGAGCCAAGAGCCAATTCCTTGCCAGCATGAGTCATGAACTAAGAACTCCCCTCAACGGAATTTTAGGCTATACCCAAATTCTTAACCGGGATATATACTTAAATCAAACTCAAAAAAGCGGCATTAAAATTATTCATCAATGTGGGGAACACTTGCTCACCCTAATTAACGATGTCTTAGATTTATCCAAAATCGAAGCCGGGAAAATGGAATTACAACCTCAAGAATTCCATTTTTTGGAGTTTTTACAAAGTATTTCCGACATCTGCCGGGTTCGAGCCGAAAGTAAAGGCATCACCCTAATCTATGAACCCTCTCCTTATCTGCCCAAGGGTGTTTTTGGCGATGAGAAACGCTTACGCCAAGTGTTGATTAATTTGCTGGGAAATGCAGTCAAATTTACGGAAAGTGGTAGTGTAACCTTTCAAGTCGAATCGTTACCCCCGGCAAAGCTAGACCCGCAGCGACCCCAAATGCTCCTGCGCTTTCGCGTCCAGGATACGGGAATTGGTATTACCCCCGAACAACTCTCTACGATCTTTTTACCCTTTGAGCAGGTGAATGGGACGGTCCGTCAAACCGAAGGGACCGGATTAGGACTGGCGATTAGTCGTCAATTAGTAGAGATGATGGGGAGTACCATTCAAGTGGAAAGTGAAGCCGGAAAGGGGAGTCAGTTTTGGTTTGAATTAGAACTCCCGGTACTCGAACATTATCAAGAAGAACTCAAACAACACCTGAAAATTATCCGAGGATATGTCGGAGAACCTCGTAAAATTTTGGTCGTAGATGACCGATGGGAAAATCGCTCAGTTCTCGTGAATTTATTGGCAACCATTGGGTTTGAAGTCCAGGAAGCCAATGACGGGCAAGAATGTCTCAATCAAGTGCAGTCTTTTCAACCAGATTGCATCATCATTGATTTAGTTATGCCGGTCATGGATGGGTTTGAAGCCATGCGGCGCATTAGAAAAATGCCCGAGTTTAAAAAAGTTGTCGCGATCGGGACTTCGACCAGTATTTTATCATCAGGAGACCAGTTTTCAGAGGAAATAGGCTGTGATGATTTTCTGCTCAAACCGATTCGAGAGGAGCAACTTTTGGATTGCTTAGGCCAGCATTTAGGGTTAGAATGGATTTATGATGAGCCAGCCGCTGTGAGTGTTCAATCCAGTGATACCGATGCTCCAACCTCCTCATCTGGGGAAGCGATCGCCCCGAATACGGAAGAACTCACGATTTTATTCGATTTAGCTATGAAAGGGGAATTGGTCACCATTCAGCAACGAGTGCAACAGTTGGCTGACGGAGATCCTCGTTATGCAGCCTTTGCCACTCAGATGATTCACTTAGCGAAAACCTTTGCCGAAGAGGAATTACTCGCCTTGGTTCAAAGTTATCTGGAAGCGGGAGAATAACCCCTTGTCATCATTCCGCCCCCACAACTATACTCCTTATTATATACTCAATCCTATACAGATAGGTCTGTATAGGATTGGGTATCCGTTCAGGGGGGTTCATTGTTTTCAAGTATTCGAGACTCAACCACAACAGTTAGGGAACTCCACAAAATAAAATCTTCTATCAGAGATCCCCCCAACCCCCCTTATTAAGGGGGGCTTGAATAATTCAGCAAAACTTCTAATGCAGAAGTTTTTTTATGGAAATCCCTTAGCGAGGATGCGGTCAATAAAACAGGTCCGTTTGTTTGGGTTGGTTTATGGAAGCCTTGAGATAATCTGAGTAATTTTATGGAGTTCGAGTATTGTTTTATAAATTAAAATTAATTTTTATTAAATTTTTAGAATTTATTAAACTTTCAGGCATCTTAGTGGCATTCTAAGATTACCCAAAAAAAGACGAACTTTACACCGGCTTGTTTTCCGATGACACAGGGGTAGAGGCTGGGCTTGGAAAAGAGGTCTTCATCCCCTGAATACCACTGAGTTGAGGAGCATTACCTTCAAGGCGATCGCCACCCTTAACCGTTAAAACCCCACAACCCAAAAACCTTTTGTCCCACCTGCTGTTACTATAACCCGCTCAATTTCATCACCTGTTTTATCCCTGGGAGAATTAACATGGCTGTCAACTTAAATAACTATCAATTCCTGGAAACCCTGCACTCAGGAGCTAGAACAGTCATTTATCGGGTTCAAAACCAGCTCGATGGGTCCAAGGCGATCGTCAAAACCCTCAAATCGGAATATCCCAGTCTCGCTGATATTACCCGCCTCCGTCATGAGTATCAAATTTTAGAAAACTTTCAGATTGACACAATTATCCAACCCCTTGGGTTAGAACCTTATCAAAATGGATGGGCGCTTGTCCTAGAAGATACGGGCGCAATCTCTTTAAGCGAATGGCTCAAGTCTCATACCCTTTCTCTTATTAAATTTCTGGAAATAGCTATTGATTTAGTGGGTGCATTAAACGAACTACACCAGCAAAACATTATTCACAAAGATATTAAACCGGAAAATATTATTATTAACCCCCTCACGGAAACGATTCAACTGATTGATTTCAGCATTGCCTCACGGCTGGAGCGCGAAAATCCCACCGTCAGTCATCCCGACTTACTGGAAGGGACTCTCGCCTATATGTCCCCAGAACAAACTGGCAGAATGAACCGGAGTGTAGACTACCGGAGTGATTTTTATTCCCTAGGAATCACCTGCTATGAACTGTTAACCGGCCAGCTTCCCTTTATCAGTAATGACCCCTTAGAACTGGTCCATAACCATATAGCGAAAACCCCGATTCCCCCTCATCAACTCACTCCTCAAATCCCCGAGGCTATTTCTCAGATCATTGTCAAATTACTTGCCAAAACTGGCGAAGACCGCTATCAAAGTACACAAGGTTTAAAATATGACTTAGAAACCAGCTTATTCAGCTTACAAACCACCGGAGAAATCCACGACTTTATCCCCGGACAAGCTGACCAAGCCAGACAACTCACTATTCCTCAAAAACTCTATGGACGTGAGACCGAAATCGCAACCCTTCTCACTACCTTTGAGCGGGTCGCCTCTGGTCCAACCGAACTGATTCTGGTTTCAGGATATTCGGGAATTGGCAAAACCGTATTAGTCGCCGAAGTTCATAAACCCATTGTCCGCCAACGGGGGTATTTTATTGCCGGAAAATTCGACCAATTCAAACGAAATATCCCCTTTGCCTCCCTCATTCAAGCGTTCCAATCCTTAATTTTGCAACTGCTTACCGAACGGCAAGCTCAAATCCTTCTATGGAAAGAAAGATTACTGGATGCATTAGGAAGTAACGGGCAAATCATCATTGACGTGATTCCTGAAGTTGAACTGATTATCGGGGCCCAAGCCCCCGTCCCCGAACTGGGACCCACCGAATCTCAAAACCGATTTAGTCGGGTTTTCAAACAATTTATTAGTGTTTTTACCACGAAAAAACATCCCTTAGTGGTGTTTTTAGATGACTTACAGTGGGCCGATTCAGCTTCGTTAAAACTGATTGAACTCCTGATGACTGATACGGATAGTCAGTATTTCTTATTAATTGGGGCTTATCGTGATAACGAAGTTTCCCCGGTCCATCCCACCATTCAAACCATTGAGCGAATAGAACAAGCCAAAACCGTCATTCATAACATTGTTCTCTCTCCCTTGCAACTGAATCATGTTGAACAGTTAGTCAGTGAGACTCTGAATGAAACGGTTCGCTCCCAACCCTTAGCGGAACTCTTATTTAATAAAACTGGAGGAAATCCCTTTTTCCTGACTCAATTGCTCTTAAGTTTGTATCAAGAAAACTTACTGGTTTATCAATTGAGCGAGGGAAAATGGCACTGGAATATTGCTCAGATTCAAGCCATTGGAATTACGGATTACACCGTAGTGGAATTAATTGCCCGCAATATTCAAAAGTTGCCTAAAACAACCCAACATCTTTTAAAATGGGCTGCTTGTATTGGGAATAGCTTTAACTTAGAGGTTCTAGCCGTTATTAATGAGCAATCTAAGTCCTTGACCGCCGCACAATTATGGTTGGCCCTGCAAGCTGGGTTAATTTTACCCCTCAGTAATGATTATAAAATTCCCTTGGTCTTTAGTCCCGAGGAATCCTCTGAAATTTCCTTAACTGATGTCCGGGTTGATTATAAGTTTTTACATGACCGAGTACAACAAGCGGCCTATTCCCTGATTCCCGATGGGGAGAAAAAACAGACCCATTTAAAAATTGGGCAACTGCTGCTGGAGTCTACTAATGAAGAAGAACGAAAAGAAAATATTTTTGCCTTGGTTAATCAACTCAATTATGGGACGGATTTACTCACCACTGAAGCCGATCGCGATCAATTGGCTGCTTTGAATTTGATGGCGGGACAAAAGGCTAAAGCTGCAACGGCTTTTGAGTCTGCTCTGAAATATTTGAATGTGGGGTTAGGATTGCTCCCAGAAGACTGCTGGAACCGGCAGTATCCCCTCACTTTGGCACTCCATGAAGAAGCAGCCGAAGCCGCACTTTTGAATGGTAATTTTGAGGTCATGGAAGCGTTAGCAGCAGGGGTTGCAACCCATGCTCACATCTTACTAGATACCCTGAAAATTAATGAACTTCGCCTGAAAAGTTGCGAAATGCAAGGGGAACTGCTCAAAGGGGTCAAACTCGGCTTACACATTCTCAAAGGGCTTGGGGTAGAACTCAGCGAATCCCCAACTCCTGCTGAAGTAGAAGAGGCTTTAATTACGACCCGAGCCACCCTCAATGAAGAAAGTCTGGCTCAATTGTTAGATATGCCTTTAGTAGAAGATGAGACTAAACAGGCAATTTTACGATTGATTACAAACCTGGTTCCGGCTGCCTTTTTATCGGCTCCTTCCTTATTTATTCTGTTAGTTTGTCAGCACGTTAACTTGTCCTACCGATTTGGGAACTCGGCCTATTCTGCTTGTGGTTTTGCAGATTATGGCATTATTTTAATTGGGCTGCTGCAAGATATTGAACTGGGGTATGGATTTGGACAACTCGCGTTAAACTTGTTGAATCGCCTAGATATCAAAGAGGTCAAAACAGCAACTTTGTTTAAAGTCGCTTCATTTACGGTTCATTGGAAACATCATCTCAAGGAGACTTTAGCGCTTTTACAGGAGGCTTATTCCAGTGGATTAGAATATGGAGATATTGCTAATGCTGGCTATTCTGCTACTCAGCGATGCCAACATTTATATTGGATGGGGGTTGATCTCAATACCCTACACAAGGAAATGGCAACTTATAGTAAAGCCATTATTAAAATTAATCAACAAACTGCCTTAAAATGGCATCAACCTTTTTATCAAGGGGTTTTGAATTTAATGGGAGAAGGAGAAACTCCCTGTAAGTTAATAGGTTCTGCATATCATGAAGAACATTCGCTGCCCTTACATCTTCAAGCCAATGAGCGAACCGTTATTCATTATGTATTTTTAAATAAGTTAATTTTGTGCTATCTCTTTTATGAGTTTGAAGAAGCCCTAAAAAATGGCAATCAAGCTGAACAGTATTTAGATGGCGTCACCGGCTGGATAGCTGTGCCCTCCTTCTACTTTTACCAGTCTTTGGCCCAACTTTCAGTTTATTTCACCCGGGAGGAATCGGAGCAAGCTGTCATTCGCGATCGCATTCAAAGCAATCAAGAAAAAATGAAAACATGGGCGAGTCATGCCCCCTCAAATTTTCAGCATAAATACTACTTGGTCGAGGCAGAAAAAGCTCGGGTTTTGGGCCAAAAAATTGAAGCAATGGACTACTATAACAAAGCCATTGCAGGGGCGCAAGAAAATCAATATATCCAGGAAGAAGCCCTGGCTTATGAACTCACCGCACGATTTTACCTGTCTCAAGGAAAACAACTGCTTGCCAAATCCTACCTAACGGATGCTTATTATAGTTATATCCGTTGGGGTGCAAAGGCGAAAGTCAAAGATTTGGAACAACGCTATCCAGACTTGCTGGATGTAGTCCTGAACCCCAAATTAACATCCCCCACCCTTCAACCCCTTGCTCAACTGACCAAAGAAACCCTCGCGGGAACCAATATCATTGATGGCACGATTTTAGATATGGTATCGGTGATGAAAACGTCCCAAGTAATTTCTGGAGAAATTGTACTTCCGAATTTGCTGGACAAGTTAATGACAATTTTAATTGAAAATGCCGGTGCAGAACGAGGCGTGTTGATTTTATTGGAACATGGGGAATGGATGAGCAAAGCATCCGGGACAAAAGATCAGGTACAGGTGATGCAATCGGTCCCCATTCATCAGAGTAATGATGTGGCGATCGCCGTCGTGGAATATGTCACCCGCACTCAAAAAGATGTGATTCTCACCGATGCTAGTATAGATCCCGTCTTTAGTGGCGATGCTTATATCCGCGAACATCAACTCAAATCTATACTCTGTTTACCGATCTTCTACCAAGGCACACTCAGCGCCATTCTCTATTTAGAAAATAATCTGATTGCTGGGGCCTTTACCTCCCGGCGGGTAGAAGTGCTGAAGATGTTATCAAGTCAAGCGGCGATCGCCCTCGAAAATGCGACCCTTTACCACACTTTAGAACTGAAAGTCGAAACCCGAACGCAAGAATTAAAAACCAAAAATGACCGCTTAGAAATTGAAATTCAAGAACGGCAACGTGCAGAACAAGCGGCTGATACCGCCAATCGAGCCAAGAGTCAATTCCTTGCCAGCATGAGTCATGAACTACGAACTCCCCTCAATGGAATTTTAGGCTATGTCCAAATTCTGAGCCGGGATAAACACTTAAATCAAGCTCAAAAAAGTGGAGTGAAAATCATTCATCAATGTGGTGAACACTTATTGACCTTAATTAATGATGTTTTAGATTTGTCCAAAATTGAAGCTGGAAAAATGGAATTGCAACCTAAAGAGTTCCATTTCCCGGAATTTTTAGAAAGCATTTCCGATATCTGCCGAGTTCGGGCTGAAAGTAAAGGAATTGCCCTGATTTATGAACCCGCGCCGAATCTTCCCCGGGGTGTTTTTGGGGATGAAAAGCGCTTGCGCCAAGTGTTGATTAATTTACTGGGAAATGCGGTTAAATTTACGGAACGCGGGCGGGTAACGTTTCAAGTGGAATCTATCCCGCCTGTAAAATTAGACCCTGAGTATCCTCTAATGAGACTGCAATTTCGGATAAAGGATACCGGAATCGGGATTACCCCAGAACAACTCGTCACCATATTTTTACCCTTTGAGCAGGTAAAGGGGACCATTCGACAAACCGAAGGTACTGGGTTGGGACTGGCAATTAGTCGTCAATTAGTAGAGATGATGGGGAGTACCATTCAAGTTGAAAGTGAAGCGGGAAAAGGGAGTCAGTTTTGGTTTGACTTAGAACTTCCAGTGATCGAACATTATCAAGAAGAACCGAAAGAACTCCCTAAAATTATCCAAGGCTATGGGGGAGAAACGCGCAAAATTTTGGTAGTAGATGACCGATGGGAAAATCGCTCGGTTCTCGTGAATTTATTGACAACCCTTGGGTTTGAAGTTCAAGAGGCCAGTGATGGGCAAGACTGCCTCAATCAAGTCGAGTCTTTTGAACCCGATTGTATCATCATTGATTTAGTCATGCCGGTCATGGATGGGTTTGAAGCTATGCGGCGCATTAGAAAAATGCCTGATTTTAAAAAGGTTGTCGCGATCGGAACTTCAGCCAGTATTTTATCTCCGGCAGACCAATTGTCCCAAGAAATCGGCTGTGATGATTTTCTGCTCAAACCCATTCGGGAGGAGCAACTTTTGGATTGCTTAGGTAAGCATTTAGAGTTAGAATGGATTTATGATGAGCCAGCGGTTGTGACTGTTAAATCCAGTTTCACTGAGCCTCTAACCCCCTCTTCATCTGGGGAAGCGATCGCCCCAAAACCTGAAGAACTCGTTATTTTATTCGATTTAGCCATGAAGGGCGAATTGGTCACCATTCAAGAGCGAGTGCAACAGTTGGCCGACGCTGACCCGCGTTATGTACCCTTTGCAATTCACGTGATTCAGTTGGCTAAAACCTTCGCCGAAGAGGAATTACTAGCATTTGTGCAAGGGTATATAAAGGCCACAGAATAACCTATTGCCGTCATCAGAACCCAGAACCTTTAATCCGCCCTAACAAACGGCAAAGTTCCAGAATTATACGGAATCCAGGTCTATAAAAACCCCCACCCTTTTTGCGGAGGGTTCCGTTAAGAAAGGGCGAGGCTACAAGGAAGAAGCCTCCCTTAGCTTGCTCATCAACAAAACCGACTTTTGACAACTGGGTTTGGTATTCTATCAAATCTGGGTATCAAAAATCATTTTTATAAAGTAGCCTGTGCAGCCAGTTTTTGAACCAAAGTGCAGGCTTGGTCCGCTTTTATACTTGCTCTTGAGGGGGTAGTTTTTTTGAGTCTATCAAGACCGGCTTCCGTATTATACAAGAGTTTTAATTTTCCCTTTGAAAAAGCGGCCTAGAATGGAGAAGGAGTCATAAAAAATAGAAGTCAATCGATAAAAGTCAACTGGCAAAATTACTTAATAATTTTGATGGGGGGTGAACTGGATGTAATTTTTGTGAAAGATTCAAGGCTGAAGCCAAATGGGTTTCGCAGAGACTTTGGGGTGAAAATCGGAGTCTTTATTAGGTCTTTTGGCAGAAGCATTGAAATAAATAAGTAATTTTCTCTATTCCCAACGTTTTTTGGCTGACTTAAAATTAAATTTTATTAACTTTGAATTTTTTATTAAATTTTGTGGCATCCTAAATTTAAGTAAACCCTAAGTAGGGTCTGGCCTGTCTTAAAATAACAGGGATAGAGAGGCTGAGGTTAAGCAGACAGGGTTTCATTCCATGAAGGCAAGTCTGTTTAGGACCTTTACCCCAAGGCGATCGCCACGATAAACGGTTCAATCTCAATGTTATAATTCTTTACCTTTTTGTTGTCAGGAGGTGCCACCCCGAAGGTGGGACCCTCATCCTCTCTGTCCTACCTTGGAGAATCTCAATGACTGTTAACTTAATAGAACACTATGAATTCCTAGAAACCCTGCACAGAGGAGGGAAAACAGTCATTTATCGCGCTCAAAACCCGGTAGATGGGTCCAAGGCGATCGTCAAAACCCTTAAGTCTGAATACCCGAGTCTGGCTGACATTACGCGCCTACGCCATGAATATCAAATTTTAGAAAACCTCCAGATCAATACTATTATCCAACCCATTAGTTTAGAACCCTATAAAAATGGGTGGGCGCTCGTTTTAGAAGATACGGGGGCGATCGCTTTAAATCAATGGTTAGAGTCTCACTCGCTTTCCCTGGTTAAATTTCTTGAAATAGCAACGGCCCTCGTCGATGCCGTTGGTGAACTGCATCACCAGAACATTATTCATAAAGATATTAAACCTCAAAATATTATTATTAATCCCCTCACCGAAACGATTCAACTGATTGATTTCAGCATTGCCTCCCGACTCGAACGAGAAAATCCCACCCTGAGTCATCCCGATTTACTGGAAGGAACGTTGGCCTATATGTCCCCCGAACAAACCGGGAGAATGAACCGATCAGTAGACTACCGGAGTGATTTTTACTCCCTGGGGGTGACCTTTTATGAACTGTTGACGAGACAGCTTCCCTTTAGCAGTAACGACCCCTTAGAACTGGTTCATCGTCATATTGCTAAAACACCGATTCCCCCCCATCAAATCAATCCTGAAATTCCTGAAGCGATTTCTGCTGTGATCATGAAATTGCTGGCGAAAACTGCCGAAGACCGTTATCAAAGTGCTGCCGGATTAAAATTTGACCTAGAAACCTGTTTAATTCAACTCCAAAACACCGGGGAAATTACTGAGTTTATACCGGGTCATGCAGACAAAGCCGGACAACTGACTATTCCTCAAAAGCTCTATGGACGCGATGCAGAAATTGCTACCCTGCTCAAAACGTTTGAGCGGGTTGCCAATGGAAGCACGGAAGTTATGCTTGTTTCCGGGTATTCCGGCATTGGTAAAACCGTGTTAGTGGCAGAAGTTCACAAACCGATTGTGCGACAACGGGGCTATTTTATCTCCGGTAAATTTGACCAATTTAAGCGAAATGTTCCGTTTGCCTCTTTGATTCAAGCCTTCAAATCTTTAATCCTGCAACTCCTCACGGAACGGGATGCTCAAATTCAAGTTTGGCGAGAACGATTAACATCTGCATTAGGCAATAATGGTCAAGTGATTATCGAGGTGATTCCCGAAGTTGAATTAATTATCGGGAAACAGCCTGCGCTTCCCGAACTGGGGGCCACCGAATCTCAAAACCGTTTTAGTCGGGTTTTTAAACAATTTATTAGTGTTTTTACCAGCAAAGAACATCCCCTAGTTGTCTTTTTAGATGACTTGCAGTGGGCTGATTCTGCTTCGTTAAAACTAATTGAGTTACTCCTGACCGATCGCGAGAGTCAGTATTTGTTATTGCTGGGGGCCTATCGGGATAATGAAGTCTCTCCCATCCATCCCACCATTCAGACGATAGAAAGAATAGAAAAAGCTGGGACGACTCTGAATAATTTGGTCCTCCAGCCCTTAAATTTGACTCAGGTAGAAGACGTGATTGCCGATACATTACAAGAAGCCGTCCAGTCAAAACCCCTAGCCGAACTCCTGTTTAATAAAACTGGAGGAAATCCGTTTTTCTTAACTCAACTTTTAAAAGCCCTGTATCAGGAAGATTTGCTCTGCTATGACCTGCAATCGGGAATGTGGCAATGGAATATCGCGCAAATTCAGGCGATCGGAATTACCGATTATAACGTAGTAGAACTGATTGCCCGAAATATCCGCAAACTGTCAGAAGCGACCCAAGAAATTTTAAAACTTGCCGCTTGTATTGGCAATACGTTTAATTTAGAGGTCCTGGCGATCGTACACCAGAAATCTACCTCCCTGACGGCGGTGCAATTGTGGTCAGCCCTTCAGCAGGGTTTGATTTTACCCCTGAGTAACGAGTATAAAATTCCTCTAGTGTTTAATCAGGAGGAAGCCCAGGGGATTGTCTTAACTGATGTCAAGGTTGATTATAAGTTTTTACATGATAAAGTGCAACAAGCCGCCTATTCTTTAATTCCTGATGAGGAGAAAAAACAAACCCACCTCAAAATAGGGCAATTACTGCTGAAAAAAACGACCCCCGAAGAACGAAAAGAAAATATATTTGCTTTAGTTAACCAACTAAATTACGGAATAGATTTACTTGATTCGGAGACCGATCAGGATGAATTGGCGGCTTTGAACCTGATTGCTGGACAAAAAGCCAAAGCGGCTACAGCTTATGAGTCAGCAGTTAAATATTTGAATGTCGGGTTAGCGCTTTTGGGCGAAGATAGCTGGGAACGCCAGTATGAGCTAACATTTACCCTGCATTTAGAAGCGGCAGAATGTGAATTTATAACTACCAACTTTGAGCGATCGCACTTCCTATCGGATATTCTTTTGGCCCAGGCAAAAACCCTTCTTGAAAAAGTTAAAGTCTATGAGTTGAAAATTCAATTTGATATTTCTAAAAATCAACTCCGAGCAGCGATAGAAACTGGAACCAGTGTTTTAGAAATGTTCGGAGTCCGCTTGGAGCAAACACCCCATGAAGGGCTGGTTATTGATAATTTAGCGGATTTACCCGTCATGACCGACCCAGATAAAATTGCCGCTATGCAAATATTAAATACTCTTTTGGCAGTAGCTTATTTGGGGCATCCGGCGCTGTTTCCCCTGATTATCTCTACCATGATCAGTTTATCCATTGAATATGGACAGTCGGCTCATGCTGCTTACGCCTATACTTTTTATGGGGGGCTGCTCTGTGGTGGATTCGACGATATCGATTCTGGATATCGATTTGGGAAACAGGGCGTTTACTTGCTTGAAAAATTTGAAGCTAAATCGGTTCAAGCAAAAATTTGGGCCACATTTAATGCTCTAGTTCGACATTGGAAAGAGCCAATTCGAGGATATTTTCAAGATTTTAAGATAGGCATTCAAAGTGGTCTGGAAGTGGGAGATATAGACTTTGCCTGTCATAATTCTGGCACTTATTGCAATTATTTATTTTTAAGTGGATACCATTTAAAAAAAGTAAAAGAAGAGCAAATTAAATATGATGCCTTATGTCAAAAAATGAAACAAGATTTTGACATTTACTATATTAAAATTTTTTATCAATTGGTTAAAATGCTTGAAATCAAACCTGTTGAGAAATTTTGCTTAACGGGAGCGATTTCTGAGTTTAAAAAAATCCTTCCCAGCATGGAAGAGTCCCAAAATCAAACTTTATTATACTGTTACTATGTCTCAGAAATTATTTTACTTTACTTATTCAAAGATTATCAACAGGCCGTAGTCAGTGCAAATCTAGCCTTAACCTATGCCCAAGGAGGGCTAGGTTTAATGTATAGCGTTGCCTATAACTTCTACTATTCCCTCGCCTTGTTAGGCTTATATGCTAATGCCCAACCCCAGGAACAAGCAGCATACCTGATCGACATCACCGCCCATCAGGAAAAAATGGCAAATTGGGCCTACCATTGTCCCGAAAATTTTCAACATAAATATAAATTAGTGGAGGCAGAAAAAGCGAGGGTATTAGGGCAAAAAGAACAGGCAATGGATTATTATGAGCAAGCTATTAAAGGAGCAAAAGAGCAAGAGTATATTCAAGACGAAGCATTAGGCAATGAACTCGCAGCGGAGTTTCATTTGTCCCTCGGGCGGGAGAAAATTGCTAAAACTTATCTGATAGATGCCTACTATTGTTATATCCGTTGGGGTGCACAAGCTAAAGTTAAGGATTTAGAAGAACGTTATCCTGAATTACTGGATGCGGTGTTGAACCCATTTCCCCTGGTCCCCAACGGTGAACCGATCGCCACTATCACCCAGGAAACCCTTACCGGGAACAGCATAATTGACCCGAGTCTTCTGGATATGGCATCGGTGATCAAAGCAACTCAAGCAATTTCTGGGGAAATTCTAGTGCCCAATTTGCTAGAAAAGTTAATGAAGATTTTAATTGAAAATGCGGGGGCAGAAAAAGGCGCATTAATCCTCTGTGAAGGGGAGGAATGGGTAATTAAAGCCGAGGGGAATCCAGGGGGAGTACAGGTGATGCAATCAATCCCGATTCATGAGAGTTCCGAGGTGGCGATCGCCGCTTTGGAATATGTGATGCGCACCCAACAAGATATCATCCTCACCGATGCTAGTGAAGAGGCAATGTTTAGTGGCGATGCTTATATCCGCCAACATCAACCGAAGTCTCTGCTGTGTTTACCCATCCTCTACCAAGGAAAACTCAGTGCCATTCTTTATTTAGAAAACAATCTGATTGCTGGAGCCTTTACCCCGAGGCGAGTTGAAGTGCTCAAGATGTTATCCAGCCAATTCGCGATCGCCTTAGAAAATGCCACGCTTTACCATACTTTAGAGCTAAAAGTCGAAGCCCGAACCCAGGAATTAAAAACTAAAAATGACCGTTTAGAAATCGAAATTCAAGAACGGCAACGGGCGGAAAAAGCGGCTGATACAGCGAATCGGGCTAAGAGTCAATTCCTCGCCAGTATGAGTCATGAACTCCGAACTCCCCTCAACGGAATTTTAGGCTATGCCCAAATTCTCAACCGAGATAAAACCCTCAGTCCCTCTCAAAAAAGCGGTGTAAAAATTATTCACAAATGCGGCGAGCACTTACTGACTCTAATTAATGATGTCTTAGATTTGTCCAAAATCGAGGCTGGAAAAATGGAATTGCAGCCCACCTCATTCCATCTGCCAGAGTTTTTACAAAGTATTGCTGACATCTGCCGGGTTCGTGCGGACAGTAAAGGAATTTCCCTCATTTATGAACCCTCCTCTCAGTTGCCTCTAGGGGTTTGTGCCGATGAAAAACGCTTGCGCCAAGTGTTAATTAACTTACTGGGAAATGCCGTCAAATTTACGGAAACGGGTCGGGTTACCTTTAAAGTCGAAGCTATACCCCCGCCGCTCCTAGACCCGGATCACCCTCTAATTACCCTGCGCTTTTTAATCCAAGATACGGGAATTGGGATTGAACCGGACCAAATTGCCACCATCTTTTTACCCTTTGAACAGGTGAATGGAACGGTTCGTCAAACGGAAGGGACAGGATTGGGACTCGCGATTAGTTCTCAGTTAGTGGAGATGATGGGGAGTTCAATTCAGGTAGAAAGTGAGGTGGAAAAAGGTAGTCTGTTTTGGTTTGAGGTCGAATTACCTAGAGCCGACAACTGCACGGAAGAACACCAAGAATCGTCAAAAATTATTCGAGGATTTGTGGGCGTACCTCGGAAAATTTTGGTGGTGGACGATCGCTGGGAAAATCGATCGGTTCTGGTGAATTTACTGAGTCCTCTCGGATTTGAAGTTCACGAAGCAATCAATGGGCAAGATTGTCTCAATCAAGTCTCTTCGTTCCAACCGGATTGCATTATCATTGATTTGGTGATGCCGGTGATGGATGGGTTTGAAGCCATGCGGCAAATTAGAAAAATGCCTGAAGCCCAAAATTTGGTAGCCATCGGGACCTCAGCGAGTATTTTTTCGTCTCAGGAACAATCTTGTCTGAAGATGGGTTGTAATGATTTTCTCCTCAAACCGATTCGAGATGAACAACTTTTAAGTTGCTTAAGAAACCATTTACATTTAGAATGGATATATGAGGAGCAAGCAGTTGAAAATGATGAGTCCAGTCTGATCCCTGCTTCTATCCCCCCTCACTTGAGTGAAGCGATCGCCCCTAACGCAGAGGAATTAGCTATCTTATTCGATTTGGCAATGAAGGGCGAATTGGTCACGATCCAAGAACGAGTGCAACGCTTGCTAGATGGGGATCGGCGGTATGCACCGTTTGCAACGCAGGTGATTCACTTGGCTACAACTTTTGCCGAAGAGGAATTACTAGCTTTTGTTCAAGGGTATATGGAGGCAGGACAATGAGCGATCGCAGTTTGGAATTGGGGACGATTTTAATCGTCGATGATATGCCGACTAATTTAGGGTCGGTCGTCGAGTTTTTGAGCGAATCGGGGTTTAAAATCTGGGTCGCTCGCAGTGGAAAAAGTGCCTTAAAAAAAGTCGAGTATTCTCAACCGGACTTAATCCTGTTAGATGTACTTATGCCAGAAATGGACGGCTTTGAAACCTGTGAACTGTTAAAACAAAATCCGATTACCCGAGATATTCCCGTCATTTTTATGACGGCCCTGGATGATACGGAAAATAAAGTCAAAGGGTTTAATGCCGGTGCCGTTGACTATATTACCAAACCGATTCAACATGAAGAGGTCTTAGCGCGGGTCAAGACTCATCTGAGCATCCGCCATCTCACGCAAAAGCTGGAAGCAGAAATTGTCGAGCGCGATCGCGCCCGGGGTGAACTGGAATGTCTCGCCCAAGAGTTAGAACACCGGGTGGAACAGCGGACTAAGGCATTGCTGGAAACTAACAATCGCCTCAGCCAGGAAATTAATGAACGCAAACAAGCCCAGATCGCCTTACAGGAATCTGAACATCGAGAACGACAGAAGGCCCTCCAACTTGAACGTTCCCTGTTGCAACTCCAGCAAATGCAAAGCCAACTGATTCAAATTGAAAAAATGTCGGCTTTAGGACAGTTGGTCGCCGGGGTCGCTCATGAAATCAACAATCCCGTTAATTTCATTTATGGTAATCTCACCTACGCTCATAATTATACTCAAGACCTGATTGAAATTGTTGAGCTATATCAGCAGCATTATCCGGCACCGATTCCTGAGATAGAGGAAGCGATGGAATCGACCGAATTACCTTTCCTCAAGGAAGATTTACCGAAAATTTTGGACTCCATGCAAGTGGGGGCCGAGCGCATTCGGGAAATTGTCTTATCCTTACGACATTTTTCCCGTCATGAGGGATTTCACATGAAGCGGGTTAACTTGCATCAAGGACTTGACAGTACCTTGATGATTTTAAATAACCGCTTGAAAGCCAAATCCGATCGCCCAGAGATTGAAGTAATCCGCGAGTATGATTCCCATTTACCGGAAGTCGAATGCTATGGCGGCGAACTCAATCAAGTGTTTATGAATATTATCGCCAATGCGATCGATGCGGTGGATGAATGGAACGACACTAGAACCCTCCCTCAAATGAAAGCGCATCCCACGCGAATTGTAATTCGCACGGAAGTGAGCGGAAAAAATCAGGTTACTATCCGCATTTCCGATAATGGCCCGGGAATGTCTGAAGCCGTCAGAGGTTGTATTTTTAATCCCTTTTTCACCACGAAACCCCCGGGGAAAGGAACCGGAATCGGACTTTCGATTACTTGGCAAATTGTGGTAGAAAAACACAAAGGAAATCTACGCTGTACCTCCGCACCCAACCAAGGCACTATCTTTGAAGTGGAAATTCCCATTTCCCATCAAGTTGGGGTCTTATCTCTGTCTGCTTAGAGGGAGAACGCTAACTCCGACCCAGACACGGGGGGCTACTCTAAATCCCTCATTTCAAATCGGGCTGTCAGAGAGAACATAGGTCTTTGACAGCTTGATTTAGGTCAGTCCTCAAAATTTAGCTTTGATTTTTCTGAGGCGATCGCGCAGTACCTTCAAGAAGCTTTTTTTGGCCGGTTTGTACTCGGGGCGTTCTGGTTTCGGTTCATTCAGATAGCGGTAATGTTCCCAAATCTCCCAATAGGGACATCCCGGTTCAATCCGAAAGCCCGCCCAATGCAAATATTGTAAGGGTTGGTTGATATCCGGGTCAAATAGTTTGGGTCCATCAATGGGCTGAAATTTTTGGGTTCCCGCCCAGTTGCCCGGGGCTTTTCCTGGGCGGCGCACGATGTTAAACCGGCGCGGAATTTTCTTCAAAATCATGTAATTGATAATCGGCTGATCTGAAGTTTTTTGGGAGAAATCGAAATACTCCGGATGGGCGGCACATTCGGTAAAGGTGTCATATAAATCTTGTTCCGTAATTAACCCTTTTTTTGACCCCCAGAATCCGCCATTAAAAATATCTTGAAGCTGTTCTGAAGTGAAAACTCCGGCTTTTAGAATTTCAGGGGAAAAAACATTAGTAATTCCTCCGGAATGTTGATAATCACAACAAATAAAATCGGAGTCGTTTAGATAGTTAAAATTATCGCTAATTTTTTCAAAAACAACGATATCGGTATCGATATATACAAATTCATCGAAGGGCCCAAACCAACAGGCTTGTTTTCTAAATTGATTGGGACGCGCAAAAAATTGTACGCCAAAAATTTCCTGAAGTTTTTGAGATAACCGTTTAATAAACTCTAAATCTTCATAAACTTTAACTCCAAATTTTTCCTGGAGGGTGTCAGCTACTTCTTGATAAGTCTCGTCATAGGGAATCATCACAACGGGCACATCCGGATCATATAAGCGAATGCTATTCAGCAGGGCGATCGCCTGCTCCTTAACCCGGTCATTAGCAATAATATAAATTCCCCGACTCATAGTTCTCTCCTCAACGGATTAATCCTAATTGGTTGATGATACGCTTGACTAGACTCCTTATCAAACTCCCCCTGTTGCTGAGGCGATCGCCACCCTAGAAGCCCCGTTAAATCTTGGCACTTACCCTATCATAAATTGACCTTGATTTCAATGGGGCTTGTTTCTAGGGACCCTTGGCGGTGGCTGAGTTTTGCACCCTGCCACCGCCCTCTAATGGTGATTCTGACTTATTTCTTCACATAATAATCCCGGGTCCCCTTGGCGCTGAGGGCTTCTCCGAGACGGTTTAACCCATGCACATAAGCGGCAGTGCGCATGGAAATGGAGAATTCATCGGCAATTTGCCAAATTTTCTCGGTTTCTTTGCGCATTCTCTTCAGCAAGCGTTCTTCCACTTCCTCCAATTCCCAATATAAACCGCTGCGATTTTGCAGCCATTCAAAATAACTGACCGTGACCCCTCCGGCATTGACTAAAATATCCGGAACGACATAAATGCCTCGGTCTTCTAGGATGCGATCGGCCCCGGAACTAATCGGTCCATTGGCAACTTCAAAGATATATTTGGCCTTGATATCTTGTACATTAGCTTCCGTGATTTGATTTTCCAAGGCAGCGGGAATCAAGATATCCACATCTAAGGCCAACAGTTGCTCATTGGTGATAATTTCATGTTCAACAATATTACAAACTGAGTCTTGACAATAGACCGCTTGAATTCCGGGGTTAGATTTTTTGTAGTGGAGGATGCTGGGAATATCGAGCCCTTTTTTGGCATAAATTCCCCCTTGAGAGTCGCTCACGGCGACCACTTTGTATCCCGCTTTGGCGAGGAGTTCGGCCACCACAGAACCGGCATTTCCAAATCCTTGAATGGCAACGGTGGTTTGATGGGGGAGTCGGTCAAATTTCCCCATAATGGCTTCTATGACATAATAAGCACCGCTTCCGGTGGCGGTATCGCGACCTAAACTGCCGCCTAGGGTGACAGGTTTACCGGTGACAACGCCGGGGTTGAGAGAACGACGGATAATATTATATTGATCCATCATCCAACCCATGATGGTGGGGTTAGTATAAACGTCTGGGGCGGGAATATCGATGTTAGGTCCAATAAAGTCGGCGATCGCATCAATATAACCCCGAGTTAATCGTTCTAATTCCAGTTTAGAAAGTTCTTTCGGGTTGACGGTGACGCCGCCTTTTGCACCGCCAAAAGGTAAGTCGAGAACCGCACATTTAAAGGTCATCCAAAAAGCCAAAGATTTGACTTCATCCATCGAAACATTGGGATGATACCGGACTCCTCCTTTCCCTGGACCTCGGGTATCGTCGTAGCGGACCCGATAGCCTTGAAAAATGCGTAAGGAACCGTTATCCATGCGCACGGGAATGGAGACATTTAGACTCGCTTTAGGATATTTAAGATATTCGAGGGCGTCTTCGGAAATCGAGACGTATTTCATGGCCCGTTCTAAGCGTTTGCTGGCATCGGCAAAGAGTGAATCGGACATTTTACTAGGCTCCATATTGGCGATCGCGCTGGTGGTGCAAACCCTGAATTACCCCAGTTTTCTACAAGGCGAGAGCATTTCAAGTCCGGTGAATCTGTCCTCTGCTGTGGTCATGCCTTAAGCAGCCCTGGCATGAGTCCGAAGAGACCCCCGTAGGCCGATCGGGTTCGTTTGATATCAAATCCGGTTGCAAAAAGTCGGTTTTCTCTCTGACGCCGCCTAGGGGGGCTTTGTCCTGATAGCCCCACCCTTGAGGGTGCGGGTTTTTTAGACCTACTACAACTGGATTCAGTCTGAGGGGAGATTAGAGGGACTTGACATTAGGCGTTCTGGGTTACTTATAAGCATAAAACATAGAATTATCAAAAAAAATATTTTATGCTTATACTGTAAAAAGATAGGGCAATTCGGTTTGTTAGCAACGCACTACTGTAGTCTATTATACAGTTTTTAATTGAATTTCAGGATAATTAAACCCGACAACTTCGGCCAATTTAAGCCCTAATTCCTTGAGACCCATAGTGAATTCATTGATCCCCGGTTTAATTTAAACTAAAACGGCAGGGAATGGAGCCGTGGAAAAGGTATTCAAGAAGGGAGTAGGCAGGAGGGAATCATGCAGGAGTAGAGAAAACCCGAACTGAACTGAATCCGGTTGCAAGCAGATAACCGCCTAAGCATTTAAACTATGAACAGGGGATGCACCAAAACCCTAAACCAGGCGGGGTGCGATCGCCACCCCCTTCGAGATCGGCGGCTAAAACCGCTTGGCGATCGCCGAGTGCTTAAACACCGATAGCTGGACTAGGTGAGCGGAAACCATAAGATTCCAAGAGACTAAATTGCCAATATGATGATTCCACTCCTAGCGGCGCTATCGGCCTCAGCAGCAGGGGGTCTGCGGATTGCCTTACCGCTGCTGTTAATCGGTTTATTAAATGCGGATGAATTATGGTCCCGCGTCCCCCTGCTGTCGCGGATTTCCCCCCAGGTGGCGATCGGGGTTCTGGTGAGTTGGTCCTTATTTGAGCTTTTTGCCTCCAAACAACCTTGGGGACAGCGCCTCCTTCAAAACGTGCAACTGCTGTTTAGTCCCTTTGTGGGCGCAATTATGGGCATGGCGATCGCCGCTGCCAGTTTTCGGGACGACAGTGACGCCCCCACCTTTATCGTTGCCCTAATCGGCGTTGTCGGGGGATTATTAGCCCTGGTACTCCAACTGGTGCAAGTCGGCTGGTTCTATCGCCTCGGGAAATTACCCCTCTGGGCGATTCTCGCTCAAGATGCTTTATGTATTTGTCTCGTACTCTTCGCCTTCGACGCACCCACCGAGGGCGGCATTATTGCCCTACTCCTATTATGGTTAGCGATTCGTTCATCTCAGGAGTGGTATCGCTGGTATATCCAGCAAGGGGCGCGGAAAAATCCGCGTCAAAATAAAAACGAACCGGACTAATACCAAATCCGGTTGTCAAAAGTTGGTTTTCTCTACTAGCGGGCTTAGGCAAGCTTCGTTTTTGTAGACCCACCCTGGAGGGTGTAGGTTTTTATAAACTAAACCCTGCCGGTTACTGAGAAATCCCTCAGTCTCCGGCAGCCACTACAGCAATCCGATAAAATGTAACGGGCCATGACCGCTGATTAACTCAATTAACAGTCCCATAAACCCCAGCATTGCCAGTCGTCCGTTCCAGACTTCCGCAGCCGTGGTCATTCCCCATTCCCAGCGTTCTTGGGGATACATTTTGAAGTTTTTCTGTGGACGCATGACTTGATCCAGGGTCAAGGGTGGCGCATCGATCGCCTCTACCACTAAATTAGCTAAATCCTCAATGAACACCGGATGCGTATTCAATGCCGGGACCCGATGGAAATGTTCAATTCCCGCCTCTTCTGCCACTTCTCGATATTCCATATCGATTTCTTGAAGGGTTTCGATATGTTCCGAGACAAAGCTGATGGGGACTACCAGTAAATCATTAATGCCTTCTGCTGCCAACTCGGCGATCGCATCTTCCGTATAGGGTTTGAGCCATTCCACCGGACCCACGCGACTTTGATAAGCCAGGGTATGACGATTGGGACGATTCAGGGTTTGCACAATCAGTCGGGTGCATTCCTCAATCTCTTCCTGATAGGGGTCGCCTGCTTCTTCCACATAGCTGACGGGGACCCCATGCGCGCTAAAGAAAATATGCACTTGGTCGGGATTTTCAAAGCCATCCAGTTCTCGGGCGATTAATTGCGCCATCGCTTGCAGATAACCGGGACGCTGATACCAAGAAGGGATAACCGTATGTTTTTCCGGGGCCAAAGAAGGGTCTTCTGACCAAATTTTTTCCAATAATCGGAAACTGGATCCGCTGGTGCTAATCGAAAATTGGGGATACAGGGGGAGAATGACTAATTGTTCGACACCATCGCGCTTAATGCGGGTGATTGCCTCTTCCGTAAACGGATGCCAGTAGCGCATTCCGATGTACACCTGCACATCCTGTCCCTTGTCCTGTAAACTTTGTTGCAAGGCGATCGCTTGCTCCTCGGTAATCCCACGCAAAGGCGAACCCCCGCCAATTTCCATGTAATTGGCTTGGGATTTTTTACTCCGCAGGCTCGAAATCAGCCATGCTAGGGGTTTTTGCATCCACGGAAAAGGCAACCGAATGATTTCCGGGTCAGAAAACAGGTTGTACAGAAAGGGTCGAACATCTTCAATTTGCTCCGGCCCACCTAAATTCAGTAACAGTACCCCTACACGGCCCATAGCAGTCACAGTTTCCTTAGAGTTTTCATTATTGTTTACTTATTTTAACAATAATACCGTTGATTAAGTCACAGTTTGAGTTAAATCTGCATTTTTATTCAAGGGGGTATCCGTGGCAACAATTCTTAGAGACTGGAGTTATCGCTATCAGTGGCTTTATGATGGCATCTCCCGCATCGCCGCCCTCAGCGTCGGTGGGGAATCGCGCTTTCGGCAGTTAGCCCTCCAAGGACTCACCCTCCATCCCCAGAGCAAAATTCTGGATCTCTGCTGTGGGAGTGGACAAGCCACCGCCTACCTGGTCCAATCTTCCCAGAACGTCACCGGCTTGGATGCCTCTCCCCTCTCCCTAAATCGGGCACGAAACAATGTCCCAGAAGCCTCCTACATTGAAGCCTTCGCCGAAAATATTCCCATTGGCGACGGTGAATTTGACCTCGTACATACTAGCGCCGCCCTGCACGAAATGGACCCTGAACAATTGCGGCAAATTCTCCAGGAAGTCTATCGGGTCCTGAAGCCGGGAGGAACGTTTGCGATCGTTGATTTCCATCCGCCTACTAATCCCCTATTCTGGCCTGGATTGACCCTATTTTTCTGGCTCTTTGAAACCGAAACCGCTTGGCAATTACTTCAAACGAATTTGCCCGAACTGTTGCAAGAAATTGGTTTTAAAGTGGATTCCCCCCGACTCTATGCCGGGGGAAGTTTGCAAGTGATTCACGCTCAGAAATCCGATTAAACTTTGCACTCAGAAACTTGGAAGTTTCCTTAAACTGTCAATATTACTCAGCTTCCAGGGCGTGATAGAGATGATCTAACTTTTCTCTAACCCCCGGAGGTTTAGCCGTAAATCGAATATAAAAACTGTCCGCTTCCCCTGGATTCTCCAGCACCTTAGCATAGACATCTTCACTGACTTTTATTCCCTCTTCCGAGAGTTCCACTAAATTGAGCTTGATATTACTCAAAGGAGCAGGTTTCAAGTTTTCTTTCCCTTCTGTAGTCCTGACTTCGGCACTTTTGGGGGAAAGTTTGATGAACTCCCCCTGAATCACCTGATCTCCAATATGTTTTCCTTCTAAAATCGTATATTGAATCGGAATGCAGTCCGGTAGCGTCACAAAAATTTCTTCTTCTTGTGTTAGATAGAGATTATAATCACCGCCAATCCCTCCGATTTCATAAATGGTAATGGGTTCT
Organism: Laspinema sp. D2d; assembly: GCF_025370755.1. Classification (GTDB taxonomy): domain Bacteria; phylum Cyanobacteriota; class Cyanobacteriia; order Cyanobacteriales; family Laspinemataceae; genus Laspinema. The sequence goes on from NZ_JAMXFC010000013.1 coordinate 98,152, forward strand.
TTGACCCCTTTCGGTTTTACCTGTTTTTGATGGGTAATTCGTAAAGGAACCGTAATGGCCCTTAAGGTTGAACTGGAAATCAGAACTTGACTCCCTGTGGTGTAAGATTCAATGCGATAAGTTAAATTAACCTGACTGCCTACCACACCGTATTTCGTGCGTTTTTCGGAACCAATATTTCCCAAAACGACTTCCCCAGTATTAATTCCAATCCCCATTTCTAAGGGAGGTAAATTCCATTCGGTCATTTTTTCATTCACCCCATTCATGGCTAATTGCATCGCCAGGGCACAGGCAACCGCCCGAGTTGAATCATCCGATCGCGGAGTCGGTGCACCAAACAGCACTAAAATGCCATCCCCCATAAATTCATCAATGGTCCCCTCATATTCAGTGATGATATCCGCCATTTGTTTGAGGTAAAAATTGAGAATTTCCACCACTTGTTCGGGGGGAAGTCGTTCCGAAAGGGCCGTAAATCCTCGTAAATCCGACGTCAGGATAGTAATTTGACGGCGATCGCCTCCTAACTTGAGTGCTTCCGGCGTATCCAGTAAATTAGCCACCACCTTATCACTCAAATATCGTCCAAATACCTGCTGAATCAATTTATTACGTTTTTCTAAATCCCCATTGGCAATGGCTAAATCAGCCGTTCTATCCCGAACTCTCTGTTCTAATTCTTTGGCTGTTTCCCGTAAGCGACCGAGAATTAAAGTCAGTCCAAATAATGCTAATCCCGAGAGCCCGCCCAGCATCAAAAATGTCCCACTTAATCCCCTTTGAGTATCAGCAATAAAACTACCTAAAGGCTGAGAAACTTCTAAAATGCCGCGCACATCTCCCACTTGCCAATCGGTTTTAGGACTATCGGGATGGGAGTTATGACAAGCCACGCAGGTAGCTTTCATCAAATCCGCTTGAGCATACCGAAACATCTGATTATTCCCGACTTTCTCAGTTCGATAAAAGGAACGGTCCGGAAATTGTTTTAAATAGCGCAAGGCATCCCGTTGAAAAGCATCTCTCGGTCCCCCCTCTTGCCGTCGCCAGGGAAAAGGATAATCACTATAAAGATTGGCGGACATTCCACTATTTTTTTCGCTAATGGTATGGCCTAATTCCAGTAGAAACGTTGCCGGTAAAGGGATAGCCCCGGTTTGATTTTTATAGTTATGAGTGACAGTAATTCCCGGTATTTCATTAACTCGGGCAACAGCTTGGGAACTGTAAAGTGTCCTAGCTTCTTGCATTGCCTCCGCAAATAATGAGGTATTTTGAAGGGCTTGAGAGGTAATCAAATGGGAAGAAAGCCGGGACATATTTGCCATCGCTACCCCCACCCCAATGCAGAATAAAACCGTTAAAACGAGGATGGTACGTTTATACAGTAAGTGCAAGAATTGGTGCCAAGCTCGCTTGATGAAGTTACCCATAGATATCTCGCTCTCGTAGAAAGGCTTGTTCCGAGGATATCCGATCGCCCTTAGAAAACGGGAGGGTAGAAAAGGTTAATTTTTATTGCAAAAAAAATAAGCAGCGATCCCCCACTTTTGCTACCTTGGAATGGGCTAAAAGGGTGGGCCTTTGCCCACCCCAGTGACTTTACTGCAACCCGTCTTTTAACTCGGATTTAGCTGTCTCTAACGCCTGTTGTAACTGGTTCGGGTCTCGTCCCCCTGCTTGTGCCAGGTTCGGACGTCCCCCGCCACCGCCACCGCAAATTTTGGCGATCGCACCAATAAATTTACCCGCTTGCAATCCTTTGGCATTCACTTCTTTGCTAAAGGCAGCCACTAAACTGACTTTATCTGAACTGGGAACTGAACCCAAAACAACCGCCCCATTTCCGAGTTTTTGTAGTAACCGTTCGGCGGCAGTTTTCAAGGATTCTGCATCCACTTCACCGAGATTAGCAACAATGAGTTTAAACTCCCCAATAGATTCAGCATCCGCGAGTAATTGGTCTGATTTAACAATAGCCAATTCAGCTTTCAGGCTGTCTAATTGTTTTTGGGTCGCTTTCAATTCCGCTTGAATACTCTCGATGCGATCGCAGATTTCTTCGGGTTTGACTTTAAACCGATCGCTCAATTCCCGAACCACGCGATCGCGCACTTCCAAATAGTCCAAAATCGCCGGTCCTGCTACTGCTTCAATCCGCCGGACCCCGGAGGCAACCCCGGATTCAGAAACAATCTTAAACGCGCCAATTTCAGCGGTATTACTCACATGAGTTCCCCCGCACAATTCCATTGAAACGCCAGGAAAATCAATGACTCGCACTTCATCGGCATATTTTTCTCCAAACATGGCGATTGCACCTTTTGCCTTCGCTTCCGTCAATCCCATCGTCTCAATTTGGGCTTGATGCGCTTCCGCAATCCAGGTATTCACTCGGTCCTCAACTTGTTTCAACTCATCAGGAGTTAGGGCACGAGGACAGTTGAAATCAAAGCGCAAACGGTCAAAATCGACCAAAGAACCTGCCTGAGAAATTCCCTCATCCACCAACAGTTTTAATGCTGCTTGGAGCAAGTGAGTTGCGGTATGATTAGCTTGCGCCCGACGACGACAAGCGCGGTCAATTTGGGCAGTAATGCGATCGCCTACCGCGATGCTTCCCCGTTCAATCCGTCCGAAATGCACAAAGAAATCTGATTCTTTTTTGACCTCTTCAATCCGAACTAAGCTATCTTGACCCGAGAGAAATCCCTGATCGCCTATTTGTCCACCGGATTCAGCATAGAACGGCGTTTTATCTAAGACAATTTGAACGCGATCGCCTGATGTCGCCGACTCAACGGAGTTACCTCCCATCAAAATTACCGTCACTTCTGAGGTGGTTACGGGTTCAGAATAGCCTAAAAATTCAGTCCCGCGAATATGTTCAGCGAGTTTATCTAAACTGCCTTGAACCGTGAGGTCAATGGTTTCATGGGCCGCTTGCGATCGCACCCGTTGTTCTTCCATTGCTGCCTCAAATCCAGGCAATTCTACCGTCATTCCCCGTTCTTCGGCAATTTCTTGAGTCAATTCTAACGGGAAACCATAAGTATCATAAAGGATAAACGCATCCCGTCCCGGAATTTCTTTGGGGTTTTTCTCCATCAGTTCTGCTAACAGTTTCTCACCCCGTTCCAGGGTTTCTAAAAACCGAGTTTCCTCCCGTTGCAGTTCCGCCTTCAGACTCGCCTCGCGATCGCGTAGATTAGGATAGGCCCCTTCTCCCAAGGCGATCGCTGCTTCTGCCACCTCGGGAGTAAATACCCCTTGAATCCCGATTAATCGTCCATGACGCACCACCCGACGAATTAACCGGCGCAGAATATACCCTCTGCCAATATTAGAGGCGGTAATCCCATCCGCAATCATCTGGACCACCGCGCGAGAATGGTCCCCAATTACTTTCAGCGAAACTTTGGTTTTTTCGTCTGCCGTAGCGTAATCAATTCCGGCAATATCTGCCGCTTTTTTGACAATCGGAAAAATCAAGTCCGTTTCATAATTGTTGGGAACCTTTTGGAGGATTTGCGCCATCCGTTCCAACCCTAATCCCGTGTCAATATTCTTTTTTGCCAACGGGGTAAGATTGCCTTCAGCGTCCCGGTTATACTGCATGAAAACCAGGTTATAGAATTCGATGAAGCGGGTATCATCTTCTAAATCAAGGTTGTCATCCCCGAGTTCGGGATGAAAATCATAGTACAATTCTGAACAAGGACCACAGGGACCCGTAGGACCGGAGGCCCAGAAATTATCCGCTTCATCCATGCGCTTAATGCGATGGGGGGGAATGCCGATTTTGTCCCGCCAGATATTGAACGCTTCGTCATCTTCGCGGAAGACACTGACAACAATGCGATCGCTGGGAAGTCCATAGACTTCGGTGGAGAGTTCCCAGGCATAAGCGATCGCCTGTTCTTTGAAGTAATCCCCAAAGCTAAAATTGCCCAACATCTCAAAAAAAGTATGATGGCGGGCGGTGCGTCCCACATTTTCGATATCATTGGTGCGGATGCACTTTTGAGACGTAGTGGCACGTGGAAATTCCGGAGTGCGCTGTCCGAGAAAAATGGGTTTAAACGGCAGCATCCCGGCGATTGTGAGTAAAACCGTAGGGTCTTCTGGGACTAAAGAGGCACTCGGTAGGATTTGATGACCCCTAGCGGCATAGAAATTGAGAAACTTTTCGCGGATTTGGTTACCGGAGAGGGATTCAGGAACAGCAGGCATGAGTTAGTTAACGAGTTTCATTGAGTGAACAGGTATTCTATTGTCGCATTCGTTGAGAGGCGATCGCTACCTCCGTCCCTGGAACAGCGATCAGCAAAGGTTAGGGTCCCTGAATCCTTGGGACTAATTGGCGATCGTACAGCATTACCTCTCCATATCTTTTCTCAGGGGTCAAAACATCACTCCTAAACAATTCCCCAACCTGAAAAAACCCAGTAGGTGATCTACTGGGTTTCACTATTCCACTCAAAATTGATATTCATTAACTAGCAACAGAGTCTGTTCTCATCTCCTGGGAACTGGGTTGTGTAAATGCTTCAGTAGAACAGTCATCTCTTCTCCCGCTACCCCGAGGAATCGTACATTTTTTCTCATCCGGATTTTGTTGAGTGACTGAATCAACAGTATGGGTATGATTTGAACTGATAAATTCCGTGGTCTTACTGAGATTGTCTTTAACTTGAGGCACCCCAATTACCGTACCAAAAACTAAACCAAAAAAGACGAAAAATGTTAATTGTTTAAGCATAGAACTGGTAGAGGTAAATTGGTCATCCCCTCCTACAAGAATGCTTAAAAAATTCAGGAGTATTTTATAAAATTACCTAATTTATTATTTTTACGTTATACTAGACTTAATAAAAACAAAGGTCAAATAGAAAATCCGGTGAATTTTGAAAACTTTTTTAATCCGCAAGACAATCTCAGAAATATCCCTTCCTTATACCCGCAGTCGAAAGGGTAAAATCCCCTCTTCAGGGAGATTTCGCTAGACCAGGAGGGCTGCTTGGCCCCGTTTAAGACTGAATGAGACTCGTGATAGACTGAGTAAGAACAACAGACAGACTGTAGAGATTGTTTCGTTGTTCCATTCAGCAACGCGGCCATAAAGAGTGCAGCACAGTCAGGAAATCCGAAGAGTCTATGGTATTAGTTTGTATTATTTTTGACAGAGTAACCGGGCTTTTCACCTACACCAACACAAACATCACTCTTTGTTTCTGTTAAGACGACCAAGCTTGTTCAATTTTATGAACCGCTGGACTTTATTCAAAAATTTTGCTTTATTCAGTTACTTCCAGAAAATCGGAATTTAGAGAATTAAAAGATAGCTGAATAGGTTCCTCAAACTTAAGACATTTTTTTGAGGGCGATCGCGCCCTATTTCTCAAATATGCCTTAACCCTAACTGCTAACGACTTGGCTAAAACGGGGGGAACGGCATTGCCAATTTGTTTACACTGACTGTCTTCGTTGCCATAAAATTCAAACCAATCCGGGAAACTTTGCAGGCGTGCACCTTCACGAACCGTTAACCGTCGTCTCCGTCCTTCCGGTAAGCGAATTCTTAACATATCTCCCGTTGCTGCACTCAAATTCCGACAGGTTACAGTTCGAGAGGGTCGATCTAAATGTAAATCTCTAGGGTTGACACATTTAGACGCTTTTTCATATTTTCTAATATATTCATCCATACTAGGAGTTAGAAATTTGGAGTTGGGTGGTGCCATCAATGCCAGTTCTCCGAGGGCTTCTCCAGCGGTGTAAGGATGATAGTGATGAGTTTTTTTGGGCCATTCCCATGCGCCTTTATGGGCGATACAAAATAATCGCTGTCGGCGTTGAGGAACACCATAATCACTTGCGGTAAGAATTTCCCATTCTATGATGTAATCTAAGGCTTTTAAGCTGTTGATAATTTCTTCAAAATAGGCTTTATTGCGAAATCGCATTCCGGGCACGTTTTCAAAGATGGCGATCGCCGGTTGATGGCGTTCTACCGCATTGATAAAAATCGGAAATCCATCTCGACTGTCTTTGACTCCCTGCTGATTTCCCCCAACACTAAAAGGTTGGCAAGGAGGACCCCCAATAATGATCGATGCGCCTTGAACTAATTCACTTTCAGGGGTTAATAGAACCTTATGGCAAAGAGAATTGAGATTTTTCCGATAAGTCATACAGGCGTCGGAGTCCATTTCATATCCAATGGTTCTAAATCCGACCGCTTCAAATCCTAATGCAAATCCCCCACAACCGGAAAATAGGTCAATCACCAAGGGTTTATCGGTGCGATCCGAAATGGGTTTAAGTTCAGTATTCAGAAACTCAAGATAAGGGATTTTTTCAGGGGGGTGTTCAGGAGTCATTTACGGTTCTGGAGGCTTAATCACTAAAGGTTTAAGTTGTACGAGAAGTTGAGGAATTTCGCCATGGATTACGTCCCAAACAATATCGAGGTCAACTTGATCGTATTCATGAACAATCACATCACGCATCCCAGCTAAGTTTCGCCAAGGGATTTCTGGGTGTTGTTGACGAAATTCCATTGAAAGGCGCTTTGTGGCTTCTCCAATGATTGTAATCTGATAGAGAATCGCTGAAACCTTTTCATCATTAGTGATCAGTTCAGTTGGCTCAATACCATTGGCATAGCGGAGGATACGCTTAGCGGCATTTTCAATATCAATTAGGGATTCTAGATCTTGTGGCATAGATAACTTGTGCAGATTCCAGTATCTGTTGACGGCGTAGCCAGTTTTCACTTTTGGCGATCGCAGGTTTTACAATTAAGTCAACTTCCCGGCCAAAAAGGGTTTCTAACTCCTGACGCATTTGGATTGTTTCGGCTAAACCCCGCCGAAATTGCGGGTCAAACGTGACCAGCACATCAATGTCACTATCGGGGCGAAAATCATCGCGCAAGACGGAGCCAAATAGAGCAAATTCTGTGATGTGCCAGCGTTGGCAAAACGCTTGAATTTGGGCGAAGGGCAGTTCGATATTGTGGTTAATTGCGTTCATAGTTAACAGCGAAATCATGTGATTGGGTTCGTTTCTAGTGATGGCGAAGTGCTATCGATGTCTTCTAAAACAATGACGCGGATGATTTTACCTTCCCACTGGTGGGGGTATTTCGACGGAAGGCTAATGGTTCCGTTTTGGAGAATGGTTTTAAATTCAAACGCTTGCATGGGTTAGCGGGAGTAAGGGGGTATTTTTATTATACTCAACTATGCCCCAAATCCAAGCCACTGAGGGGAACGGTGAAAGGGATTAGATTGCTCAGGACAAAAAATCGGGTTTCTGTAAAAATTTTATAAATTTGCCAAATTTTCTCTGAAGAAACCCGGTTTATAATCTATGAATTTATGGCCTAAAATGCCTGTTTCAATTATTGCTAATTCTCCTGATAATTAACCCTCAGTTTATCTCGCTCTCCCCCAAGGAATGGTTGGGTCTGCGGCGAGTTCTACGGCGACGGAAAAGGCTCCGTAGCGGTTGAGGTGACTGGGGTCGGCAAAGTAATTATCCTGGGTGGGCCAGAGTTGCCCGAGGTCGCGGAAAATAAAGCCTCGTTGAGTCGCCATGCGTTGCATTTGAGTTCGGAATTGTTGTTCGGAGGAACTTCTCACGGCGTCGAGGTAATCGCTATTTAAGGGGAGATTAACGACGACTAAGGGGATTTGTTTGCTGTTGGTAAATTGCGCGATCGCCTCTAATGCTCGGGTTTGTTCCCCTTGCAAGCTAAATGCTGCATAATCTCCATCATATTGCCCCGATACTCGCGGATGTTTCTGATAGTAGGTCTCGGGATTATAGCGATCGCTCACGGGAACGAACCCCGTGGGTTGCATTTGGTTCGGGGTCTGCTGGGCAGTCAGGGCTTCTATGGTCGGCAGGGGGGGTCTCCCAGTTCCAGGAGTGGGGGTGCTGGGTCTGGGGTTGTTCCGACGGTCTCCGGGGTCCCCCCGTCGGATCCACATCGCCTGTTGTGCCTCGTCATTGTATGTGGCGGCAATTTCTTCTCTGACCTGACTAAACCAGACATTCATCGCTTGATAGGTTGTGGCAAGGGCTTCTCGGGGGTCATCATTGGTGGTGAGTGGGGGGGGCGGGTCTATTTTCGGAAAGGCCCCCGGGACCGCACTTTGCCGCCTTCTTGTCGGTCCGGTTCTGGTGGGGGTGGATGAACCTTGGGTTTGTAGAGGACGCACGCCACTGGAGAGGAGGCGATACCCTTCGGATTCCAGGATTGCTTGATAGGTGCGATCGGGACGACCATTATTAAAAGCTCTCACGCCATCGGCCCAAATAATCAGTTTGGGGAGTTGATCCGGGGTCAAAATTCTCCGTAATAGGAGATCAATGACTTGGGCCGTGGCTCCATTGATGCTAAAGTTATAAATTCTCAGTCCCGGATGTCCATAATGGGCTAAGGCGAGTTCTAAGGCGAGGGGGTCTACGCCTTGTAGGGCGCGGGAACTGCCGACGATTAAGATATCTGGAGGTCCGGATTGGTTCAACTGTTGCTGATAGCGGATCAGTTGTTCGTCGAGTCGCTGACTGTTAAAGGAGGGGAAGGGTTGGGACTGGGATCTTCGGGCGTTGACGACCCCCTGAGCGATCGCTGGATGAATCCACAGGGTTTGAGTTACTGCTGGGAGTGCGATCGCCAGGGATAACAGTCTCAAAGTCACAAACGCGAGTCTTTTCATATAACTAATTTGTTATCGGGTCAAGTCATTACGTGGAACAAGGCCATCTTCTTGAACAGTTTAGCCAGTTATCGTTCCTAGCTTGGGTGCCTCGGACGGTTCTTTGATGAGTTTAGGTTTCCGGGTCTATTGAGCGATCGCCCTTCTCCAGCTTCGGCTACGATCCGGGACATCATTTTAGCTCAAATCATGCGTTGATACGGTTACAATTCATGCCCAACCCCAGTCACCGGAAGCCATTGCGGAAATGGAGTAGAATCAGATAATTCCCGGATTCCAGATGACGCAGGAGGGGGACTCGGGTTGGATGTAGCCCCGAAAATCGCGACTCCAAAAGCCGGGTAAAAAAAATTTGGAAAGTTTTGCAAATCTTCACAAGATTTTCACAGCTCTCCATTATCTTGATAATCAGCTAAGGTTCCAAACCTGTTCGTAACTTCTTTCAAAGCCCCTTTAAAAACCACTGGCTGTATTGATGCCTTTTACAATCGTTTCTTGTATAAGGACTCAGCCAGTTTATAAAAATAACCCATAACCAGACCCAATTGGGTCTGGTTATATTTTTAGAGCTAATTTTAGCTCTGGGGTACTGGATCCGGGGGAAAGGAGAGGCCCTGGGATCACGGACTCATACCCCTCAAAAAATTTTTAGAAAAATTTTCCAATCTTCATAAGATATTCACATTCTTTCATTATCTTAATAAGCAATAAAGGTTTTAACTTCTTTTTAACTCATTTCAAAGCTCTTTTAAACTTCACTTGCTGACACTTAGTTGTTGCCTTGCCCTCTACCATTGAATAATCGTCAGCGGGTCTATAAAATTAGCCCAGATCCCTCGGGGTCTGGGCCTATTATTTGGGTGGAGTCTCCAAGTATTGGATCCGAAATCTGCTCCCTTTTGGGAGGGAACCTTTTAGGTTAGGGAACTCTACAAAATAAAATCTTCTATCAGAGATCCCCCCAACCCCCCGGGAGATCCCCCTCCCGTCCCCCTTCTTAAGGGGGAAGCCAGAGGAATAAATATTTAGTTCCAGGGGGGCTTGAATAATTCGGCATTACTTCTAATGCAGAAGTTTTTTTATGGAAATCCCTTACCAGAATTACCAAGATAGGCAGGGACTAACCTCGGGAGGGCCAAAGTCCCTAAAAAAATTTTTTGAAGTTAGGAAAATCTTCATCAGATATTCACATTGGTTGCTTATCTTTAAAACCAGCAACGGTTATCCCTTTTTTTGACGGTTTTCAATAAAGTTTTAAAAACCGCTAACTGACTCCCGATGCCTAAAGCCCTCGATTGTTTTTTAATAGCCGTCAGTTAGCTTATAAAAGAAGCCCAGACCCTTAAAAGTCTGGGCTTCTGATTTGGGGGATACGTTAATCTAATAGGGTGGCGATCGCTCGATTGGCTTGGGACCCATACCCGCCCCCAAATAAATTAAAATGATTCAGAATGTGATAAAGGTTATAAAGGGTTTTGCGCTGTTCATATCCCGCAGGCAAGGGCCAAACTTCGTTATATCCTTGATAGAAAGCTGTGGAAAATCCCCCAAATAATTCAGTCATAGCAATATCAACTTCCCGATCGCCATAATAGGTGGCAGGGTCATAAATAGTCGGTTCCCCCGCTTCAGTCACCCCGGCATTGCCACCCCATAAATCGCCGTGAACGAGGGAGGGTTGGGGGGTATGATTTGCTAATAATTTAGGAATTGCATCGATGAGGCGATCGCCCTGGGGAAACTGCCCCCCTTTTCGTTGCGCCAGTTGAAGTTGAAACCCGATGCGATGTTCCGCCCAAAACTCCGTCCAATCGGCGGTCCAGGTATTAATTTGTGGGGTAGAACCAATGGTATTATTCCGACTCCAGCCAAATTTGCCTGAACCGGAATGTTGATGCAATGCAGCTAGTTTGCGCCCCATTTCTCGGGAAACTTCAGTATCGGCGCGAGACGCCAACTCCAGCCACTCTAAAACAATATAGGCTGAATCATTGGCAATGCCAGTACAAATCGGTTTGGGGACTCGAATGGTGTGGGTGTCCCACATTTCTTGCAATCCCAACGCCTCCGCCTCAAACATGGGCAGATCCACAGCGCGATTCAGCTTGACAAAGTAGGTGCGATTGCCTCCCGTGACGCGATACCCTTGATTGATGCAACCCCCACCCACAGAACGGCGATCGCCCAGGGCAAATTTCTCTCCGGTTACCTCAGCAATCTGTTTCGCAATGTGATCCCACATGGTTCCTTCCTTCAGCATCCCTGACGGTTATTAAATTTGGTTTTTAAAGACCTATTCTAAAATAGCCCAACCATCCCAGGAGTCCACCCTCCCCATGACACAGGGGAGGGCTAGATTAACTTAAACCCATCAATCGTCAGGTTTACAGGGGACAAGGGGGCGTTTATCCGGCTAAGGCTTGAAGTAACGCATCACCCATTTGGCGACATCCCACCCGTTTCATGCCTTCGGACATGATATCTCCAGTTCGATATCCGGCATCCAGAACTTGGAGAACCGCTTGCTCAATTTTTGTTGCTGCTTCCGGTTGATCTAACCCATAGCGCAACATCATCGCTGCACTTAAGACTTGGGCGATCGGGTTCGCTTTATCCTGTCCGGCAATATCTGGGGCCGAACCGTGGACGGGTTCAAATAAACCGGGACCGGATGACCCTAAACTGGCAGAAGGCAACATTCCAATACTGCCGGTAAGCATGGCAGCAGCATCCGAGAGAATATCTCCAAACAGGTTGCCGGTGACAATGGTATCGAATTGTTTGGGCCACCGGACTAATTGCATAGCGGCGTTATCGACATACAGGTGAGAGAGTTCTACATCGCTGTATTCTGCGGCGAGTTGAGTGATGCGATCGCGCCAAAGTTGGGAGACATCTAAGACGTTTGCTTTATCCACGGAACATAGTTTACCCTGGCGTTTCCGGGCTGTCTCAAAGGCAACGCGCCCAATACGGTCGATTTCTGATTCCGTATAGGCCATTGTATTGACGCCGCGTTTTTCTCCGGTTTCCGTCTCGAAAATGCCTTTCGGTTGACCGAAATAAATGCCCCCGGTGAGTTCCCGGACGACCATGATATCTACACCTTCAACGACTTCCCGCTTGAGACTGGATGCATCCACCAGTTGCGGTAAGATGGTCGCGGGTCGTAAGTTGGCAAACAGATTCAAACCCGCCCGCAGTCCTAGTAAGCCGGTTTCCGGTCGTTGGTGGCGCGGGAGGTTATCCCATTTGTAGCCCCCGATCGCCGCGAGGAGGACGGCATCGCTATCTTGGCATTGTTTGAGGGTGTCCGAAGGCAGGGGTTCTCCGGTGGCATCGATGGCAGATCCGCCGATCGCCGCTTCGGTGAAGGTAAAACTCAAGTCGAGTTGCTGTCCGACCAGGTTTAAGACGTCTACCGCGATCGCCATAATTTCAGGGCCGATGCCGTCGCCGGGAAGAAGAGTTATGCGGTAGTTTTGGGTCATAGGTTCTCAACAAGTTCTTGCAAATGATTCATCATATCCAAAAACTGTCCCATTTGAGACTCGACAGAGCACATCAGGATCGGGGGCGATCGCCACTCATTCAGCGCTCAAATTTCTACCGGAGTCTTTTGATTCTAAACTGAAGAGGGAGCCTCTCGGGTTTGATTGAGTTCGATTAGTGGATTTAAAATGACCATTTTTAAGTTTCGGCAAAAAGCATCCCAGTTGGTTCGATTTTGGCACCAGCAATTTAATTCTCAATCCGTGTTATCTCTTCCCTCCCGGATGTTAATTACAGGTATTCTGCTGTTTGTGCTGTCCGTTGGAGTATTTTTTTATATTACCCATAAGGTCATGAACGGAGAAACTGGGGATTGGGATTTATATATCATGCTGGCTATTCAAAAAACCCATACTCCTCTTCTGGATATCTTGATGACCACCTTTTCTAATATAGGTGGACCTGTGGTCTTAACCGGGATTTCTGTGGGATTAACGGTCAAATTTTGGCTCCGCCGACAGTGGATTGAATTGTTTGGATTGTTGTGGGCAGCGATAGGCGGGTCTTTGCTTAGTCTGTTGATTAAAGCCGGTTTCAATCGCGATCGACCACCCCAGATATGGGCAATAATCCATGATCACTTGAATACCTCCAGTTATCCGAGTGGTCATGTCATGAATGGGGTAGTGATTTATGGGTTTTGTGGCTATTTGTTAGGCCGGTCTTTTCCCCGATGGCGGGGGGTAATTTATGGGGGAGCTTTTTTTCTGGTGTTGGCGATCGCCTGGAGTCGAATGTATGTCGGCTTGCATTGGCCTACGGATGTTTTAGCCGGATATGCCACGGGTTTTGCTTGGTTAAATGCCTCAATTCTCAGCTTTGAAATTCGCAAACATCGAGAGGAAATGCGGCGAAAACAGCTTTAAGGATTTTTGGGGATTTGCTGAAAATTCGAGTGCTTAATTTTATGTTTTATGGCAAGATAGAAACCTGAGAAATAATCGATTGAGCAAACCTATATCATGAGTTCAACCAATTACACTCCCCCGGTTAGCAACCTGTTGACTTATGGGGCAGTTTTCAAGTATGACTTCAAAAACAGTACCCATTATCTCGAAAAATTTGGATTTACAGCCGAACAGATTCCCGAATTAATTCGCATGATAGGGGATGATGAATTACACGATGCCGATGCCGAGAGTCTGGAAGTTTGGGGACCGATTCATGCTTGGCGATCGCTGGCAGAACTGCGGGCAGAAACAGCGATTCAACCCTTAGTCTCCTTGATTCATACATTAGACGATCACGATTGGTTCATAGACGAATTACCTCAAGTTTTGGCCCAAATTGGCCCAGATGCAATTCCAGCTTTGAGAGATTATTTAGCCAATCCTGATTATAATACCTCGGCCCGAGCCTCGGCGGTGAATTCTCTGGAAGTGATGGCGACTCAACATCCCGAAGTCCGGGACGAATGTGTGAGTATTTTAACGGAAAGATTGGCCTATTTTGATCCCGAGTCTCAAATTTTAAACGGGTTTATTGTGTTCAGTTTAGTTGAATTAAAAGCAGTGGAAGCCGCTTCAGCGATTGAGGCAGCCTTTGCAGGCGATCGCATTAATAAAGATTGGTGCGACAATTGGGATACCATTCAGGTCGGGTTGGGGTTAAAAGAAGCCAAGAAGAAGCTGAAAGACCCCGCTGGGATTGCCGCCTTGTTTGAAAAACATCCCGAAAAACATTCTCAAACCCAAGTTGCCTCTGGGTTTGGGTCCCCTAAAACTCACCCAAAAGCTGGCAATAAACAGAAGAAAAAGCGCAAATAAACCACAACAATCCCGTATTCTCTTGCGGTTTGGCTACTAAAATACCGGATCAATAGTAGCCGTTGTAAACCTAATTTGCCTTCCCCATCTCAACAGAGTAGGCAAAAGACTAAGGCAAAGGTTAGGATAGACCGAATAGAGTCCGATAACTTAGGGTTGGCAATCCATCCCTGAGTTATCGGGCTGCCGGTTGTGTTCCCAATTTTTGTCCTCCAAATAATTTTATGAAACCCCTAGAACGAATTTCTGATTATCTCTGGGAAATTCCCACCTCTTACAAATCTGGAATGCGCGTTCCCGCGCGAATTTATGCAACCCAACAGTTAATCCACAATATGGATGAAGCGGTTGCGGACCAAATTAGCAATGTGGCAACCCTCCCAGGAATTACCCAAAGTGCTTTATGTATGCCCGATGGTCACTTTGGCTATGGATTTCCTATTGGCGGTGTTGCTGCAATGGATATTGCCGAAGGGGGAGTCATTTCTCCCGGAGGCATTGGATTTGATATTAACTGTGGAATGCGTTTAGTCGTGACCAATCTCACCGAAAAAGAGGTCAAACCCCACATTAAAAAATTAATCGATAAGCTGTATGAACGCGTTCCCGCAGGGGTGGGGAGTAAAGGCTTTGTTAAAGTCTCTCGCAATGAATTTCGCCAAGTGGTTCAAGAGGGGGCTAAGTGGTGTATTAACCAGGGATATGGATGGGACGAGGATTTAGAACTCACGGAAGAAAATGGCTGTATTGACGGGGCTTATGCGTCTAAAATTAGCGACAAAGCCATTGATCGCGGGTGCAATCAAATCGGAACCTTGGGGTCCGGGAATCACTATTTAGAAATTCAAGTTGCCCGTCCTGAAAATATCGTCAATAAAGAATTAGCTGAAGCCTTTGGGATTACCATTCCCAATCAAGTGGTGGTGATGTTTCACTGTGGCAGTCGCGGATTTGGACATCAAGTCGCTACGGACTATCTGCAAGTCTTTCTTAAAGTCATGGAATCTAAATATGGGATTCAGATTTTAGACCGCGAATTGGCTTGCGCGCCGTTTAATTCTCCCGAAGGGCAAGATTATTTTTCCGCCATGAAATGTGGATTAAATATGTCTTTTGCCAACCGACAAGTGATTTTGCACCGGATTCGGGAGGTTTTTTCTGATGTATTTGGACGGTCCGCTGAAGCATTAGGAATGCATCAAGTTTACGATGTTTCCCACAATACAGCAAAATTAGAACAGCATCTCGTCAATGGCGAAATGCGATCGCTACTGGTCCATCGCAAAGGGTCTACTCGCGCCTTTGGTCCAGGAATGGACGGCATTCCAGACCGCTATAAACCTTATGGTCAGCCGGTGATTTTAGGCGGTAGTATGGAAACCGGATCCTATCTGTTAGCAGGGGTATCCACAGGGGCTCAAAGTTTCTTTAGTACCGCCCACGGTAGCGGACGAACCATGAGTCGAACCAAGGCCCGAAAACAGTGGAATGGAGAACAATTACAAAAAGATATGCAGAAGCAAGGGATTTACATTAGAACCACTTCCTGGCGAGGTTTAGCCGAGGAAGCTGGAGGCGCTTATAAAGATGTAGATGAGGTAGTAGAAGCTACCGAATTAGCCGGATTAAGTAAGCGAGTAGTGCGCTTAGTTCCCATTGGAAATGTCAAGGGGTAATCACAATGGAAACACGCACTCCGATTACGGTAATTACCGGACCGTTAGGCAGCGGAAAAACTACCTTACTGCGCTATATTTTAGAGACCGTTCCCCGCAAAATTGCCATTTTAATGAATGAATTTGGCGAAATTGCCATTGATAGTAAAGTCATTGAAGGTAAAAATATTCAGATTGCCGAATTAGGCGGGGGTTGCGTTTGCTGTTCCCTCGCCGGAGAATTTGAGGCGGCAGTTGAGGAAATTATCGAAACGATTCACCCCGATGTAATTGTCGTAGAAACTACTGGAGTGGCGGAACCCGATGCTTTGGTGTTTGACATTCAAGAAACATTAACTCAAGTAATTTTGGATGGAGTAATTACCACCATTGATGCCGATGGATTAGTCAAATATCCCCATATTGGTCATACCAGTCGCCTGCAAATTGAAGGGGCGGATTTTATCCTGTTAAATAAGGTAGATTTGGTCGATGAAGAACACTTAAAGGAAATTGAGAAGAAGCTAACCGAGATTAATAATATCGCCCCAATTGTCAAAACTGAACGCTGCCAAGTGGACCCGGATTTACTATTTGGATTAAATCGCGATCGCATTCAAAAACCACCCCATCACGTTCATCAACTGGAATTTGATTCCTTTAGCTATACCTCGGACCATCTCTTTGATCGTTCTCGGTTTGAATCCTTTGCCGATACCCTAGAATCCGAGGTCTATCGCGCTAAAGGATTTATCCGGTTTTCCGAAGGGAATTATCTGTTTAATTTCGTCGCTGGACGCTGGGAATTGGAACCCTTTCAATGGGAAAAAACCGAGTTAGTGTTTATTGGGAAACAAGTACAGACTCGCCAATCTGACATCATCCAGCGATTGCAATCCTGTGAGGAATAGCCGATGCCTTATGAATTTTTAGAAGATGTGGCAACAGCAGATATTGCTTTTCTAGCCCAAGGGAAAGAGTTAGAAGAAGTGTTTATTGCCGCAGGAAATGCTACGCTGAATGCGATGATTTTTGAATTAGAAACCATTGTTTTGACCGAACAGCGTTACTTCACCTTAGAAAACGATGAATTGGATATGTTACTGTTTAATTATTTACAGGAATTCCTGTATTATAAAGACAGTGAACAGTTGTTATTACTCGGACAACAAGTGACGATCGCCCAGAACAATGGACTGTATCACCTAGAGGCGATCGCCAAAGGAGAAACCCTCGACCCCGATCGCCATGAACAGCGGGTTGATGTCAAAGCAGTCACCTTACATCAATTTAAACTTGAATCCACCCCAGAGGGATGGATAGCAAGGGTTATCCTGGATATTTAACAGCGGTTTGGAGGGACTAAAATGCTAGACTCCCTTTAATTTCAGCCCAATAAAATTCTCATTGTTCCCTGGATAGCCGGTAAAATATCCTGATTTTCCCCTCATCTTCTCGTAAGAATAGAAAGTCAAAAAAATAGCCTAACCTACAATATAACCAGGGACAATAATGCCTCAAACTCAATCGAACCAAACCCCGATAGAACGAGTGTTATCTATGGGTTGGATGTCTCATCCTACCGAGGATAAAACCCTTGATTCCACCGCGTCGGTTACTCGGTCAGAACTGGCCCAAGTTTTGGGAAAAGCCTTTAAATTAAGCCAACGCAGTACAGCGGAAAATCCCGAAATTTACGTTCAAGATATGACAGGCGATCGCCCAGATTATGCTGCCATTCAAATTGCCTTAAAAACTGGCACAATGACCGTGGATAGTCAAGGCCGATTCTTTCCCGATCGCCCGGTAACTCGCGCCGAAGGATTAGCAATTTTTGCCCAAGCTTATGGGGTATTTCAGCTATCTGAGGATGCCGTCACCGAACTGTTAAATGACCATCCCGATGCCCTAAATATTCCCAATTGGGCCAAACAAGCAATGGCAACCGCCTTACAAGAAGGGTTTGTTAATACCAATAGTAATCAAGCTATTCGTCCTTTAGAACCCATGACTCGGGCCGACCTGGCCTATGCCTTAATCCAATATTTGGAAAAGCAACAAAATCCGGCCTTTATTTAGGATTATCTCTAAACAATTCCCCGTATGTAAGGGGATTGAACTAGAGTTTCATGAGGTTGTTTTGACCTGAATCCTCCCCGTTTAGTAGTCTTCCTGAATTCATCTCCCTTAATCAATCCCAAGGGGTGTAGTTTTGACTGCACCCCTTTTCCATTGGGGCGACGCTCATGATATAATATCCCCGTCCTTTGAACTGTTTCCGTTGGTCATCACTGTATAGGGATAACCAGACAAGCGAAAAAAGTGGAACCGTGATGCATATTGAGGCGACTGCAACCAATCAACAAGCTGAACGCTATTATCAAGATGGAAAGTGGACCGAGGCAGTGGCCCTCTGCCATCAACTGATTCAAATTCAGCCCAATTTTTCTCCAATTTATAAAACTTTGGGGAATAGTTTACAAGCTCAAGGTAAACTAGATGCAGCAATGCGGGCTTACCATCGCGCATTAGTTCTTAATCCGGAATTTGCCGAAGTTCATGCCAATCAGGGGACAATTTTTTATCAAATCGGTGATTTAGAATCAGCGGTTTTCTGCTATCAAAAAGCTTTAAAACTTCAGCCAAATTGGGCTGGGGTTTATTGGAATTTAGGAAAAGTTTTTAAGGAACAAGGACGAGTCGATGAGGGAATAGAGTATCAGAAAACCGCTTTAAACCTCAATCCGAGTCAGTTTCCCCCGGACCTGCACAATCAAGTGGGATTAGAGTTAAGTAAACGGGCAACCATCGAAGAAACCACCGCATTTTATCAGCAGTTTACCGAGACTTACCCCGATTGGGGTCCCGCTTACTTGAATCTAGGGATATTTTTGGAATTACAGAAAAAAATAAAAGAGGCGATCTCCTGTTTTCAGAAAGCAGTAACCCTGCAACCTAATCTCGCTGCGGGTCACTTTAAATTGGGCTATTTGCTGCAACAAAAAAATGAAATTGAATCGGCGATCGCTAGTTTTCAAGCTACAATAGAACATCAACCTGATTGGATTGAAGCCTACAATAATTTAGGGTTAATTTTAAGAAAAATCAAGCGCGAAGCAGAAGCCATCGACTATTTTAAAAAAGCTATTGAAATTAACCCCAATTTTGCCGAAGGCTACCGCAACTTGGGAACCACCTTGCAGCAACAAGGCAAGCTAGAAGCCGCCGCTACTTGTTTGCGAGACTGTATTAAAATTCAGCCCAATTTTGCCCTCGCCCACGGCAATTTAGGCTACATTTTAGAACAACAAGGTAAACTCGATGAAGCCAAAACCTCTCTCCGTCATGCGATCGCCCTAGAACCCGATTTAGCAATGGCCTATGGCAATCTAGGGAATATTTTACACCGGGAAGGGGAACTAGAAGAGTCCATCTCTTGTTTCCAAAAGGCGATTAAATATGATGCAGATTTCATGATGCTTTACTTCCGAGGTCAACCCCATTTAGAAGCAATACCTCGGCAATCTTTGGTGGAACTTCCGGTGAACTCACCCAAAAAAATCTGTCGATTAACTCAACATTTAGCGACCCAATTTCAATTAAATAACCCGGCAGCGGACATCACTTATGTGGAAATAAGTCCGCGCATCTCTGTTCATTTAACCGCAGGGAAAACCCTAGCGGTGGAGGATAAAGCAGTTCCGACTTATTTCCCAGAAACCCAGGGATATTCCCCAGAAACCTATCTAGCAAGTATCCCTAATGGACGGGCTTGGGGTGATTTATATACCAGTGTGATTTGGTCTGAACACAATACTCTTTTAGCGGATCTTTCTACGGGAAATGTCCCTTTTTTATTCGCCTTAGATAAGTTGCCTCCCGTTCATAAAATTGAAGGAACCGTCGCCTTTCTTTCAACCCTTGGAGGGGATACCTATTATCATTGGTGGGTAGATATTATTCCGCGACTTGAACTCTTGCGCCGGAGTGGCATCGATTGGGATAAAATTGATAAATTTGTGATTAATAATGTTAGCCATCGCTTCCAACAAGACCTGATTCATACCTTAAATATCCCCCCAGAAAAATTGATAACCAGCCTGGACTATCCCCACATTCAGGCAACTCAGTTATGGGTTCCTTCGGTTACCAGTAGTACGGAAAAATGGTTTGGGCCGTTTATTGAAGGTCCACCCAAATGGGTTTGCAACTTTCTCCAAGAAAGATTTACCTCCCTCGCCGATTCCCCGGATTCTGACACCCCAGAAAAAATCTACATTAGCCGTCGCAAAGCCAAAGTCCGTCGAGTTATTAATGAAGATGAAATTAGCGCCTTGTTAGAACCCTTGGGGTTTACAACTGTCATTTTAGAAGCCCTTTCTATCCGGGAGCAAATTGCTTTAATGACTCGCGCTAAAACGATTATAGCTCCACATGGGGCAGGATTAACGAATACCCTATTCTGTCAACCCGGGACTCAACTTCTGGAGATTTTTTCTCCTCGGTATGTTCCCAATTGTTATTGGATTATTAGTAATCAAGTAGGGTTAGACTATTATTATATGATTGGAGACAATCAGGAAAATTACTATACTAAATATCCTCATTTGCGCCCTAAGCCGGTAAATTGCCCCCCTCGGGCTGAAGATATTTATGTTAACTTAAATTCTCTAGTTCCGGTAATGGAGTTAGCAGGCATGGTTTAGGGTCAAGCTTTGCAGTTCGGTTCAAAAATTACCAGGAATTTCCCAAACTCAGTCACCCCCCGGTATTAGCAAAATGTCAATAATTTGTGCTGAATATTAAAGAAAGTTGCAAAAACCCAGTTTTTTCAACCCTTGAATTGAACTGAATTGCTACAATTCCGGCTTATTAATCGTGAGAATCGTCACGGGATTTAAGGGTGAAAAGCGGGTGAGATGCGCAATGGGAACGGAACGGGATAAATTCGCCTGCAAGATGCGATAATCCCACTGGCGTTCATTTACCCAATTTAATGCCTCATTCAAATGTTCTAGGGTAGCTAAGGCGATCGCCATTGTTCCCCCCTTGGCTAATTGTCCCCCACAAAACCCCAGAATCGTCCGCAATTGTCCTCCTGTTCCCCCAATAAAAATCCGCTGGGGAACCGGAAGTCTATCTAAAATATCTGGGGCGCTACCATGAATTGAAATCACATTTCGCACCTGGAGACGTTGACAATTTTGCTCAATTAAGGAAATTCCCGCGCCGGTTTTTTCAATGGCATAAATTTGAGATTGGGGAAATAATCGCCCCATTTCAATGGAAACTGAACCTGTTCCCGCCCCAATATCCCAGACAATTTGACCGGGTTGCAGTCCCAACTCCCCGAGAATAAGAATTCTCATTTCTCGCTTTGTCATCAAACCGGGCCGATCGCTAAAGGTTAAAAAGGTACTATCGGGTAATCCAAAGCTGGGTAAACTATCAATATCTAATCTTTCATTATTACCACATTGTCGGACCAAAACCACCACATTTAAGGAGGAAAAGGTTTGAGATTCTAAGGCAATAATATCATGGGTTTGTTGCACGGGAAACACCTGAATGCGCTCATCGGAACCGCCGAGGTTTTCACAAACCCAAAAGTCATAACGGCTGGGTAAATCCAATGACAGCAGCAGACGCGCAATTGTACTCGGGCTATTTTTACCATCGGTGAGAATGGCAACTTTGGAGGCATTTTCCCGCAATACAGTTAATAATTCATCTAAGGTTCGTCCATGTGCACTGACAATTCGCGCATCTTGCCAGGGGACTTTAATGCGACTAAAGGCTAATTGAATACAGCTTAAATGAGGATGAAAATCAAGCTGGTCCGCAGGCAGTTCGGCTAATAGTAACCGTCCTAATCCAAAAAATAATGGATCTCCACTGGTGAGAACCACAACATTTCGCCCTGGGGGACTGTCTAATGAACCGGAATTCCAACGAATTAACTGACGGCAGAGGGTTTTAAACGTTAGACCAATATCTTCGATAACCAGGCGTTCGGCTGGATGCAGGGGAAAATAACTCAAGTGGCGATCGCTTCCCACGAGAAGATTCGCCGATTCGATAATTTGGCGCACGGGTTCCGTGAGTCCCGCTACCCCATCCAACCCAATTCCTATGACATGAATCATCCGTTTATTTTCGTTGCGATCGCCACTGAGTTTATACCATTAAACTTCAAAATATTGCGGTTTTTTTAAAAAGGAAGCGAGCTAGATGCTCGCCAGGGGTATAATAATCCAAAATATCGGGATTTTACGCGTTTAATTTTCTAGCTGCCAAGCCAACAGAATTAACGCATTAACGATCGCTGCCGTAGCCGGAGAACCTCCTTTACGACCCTGGATGATAATCTGGGGGACATTCTGCTGTGCCAGTACCGCCTTAGATTCCACCACGGAAACAAACCCCACAGGCGCGCCAATCACGAGGGCCGGTTGAATTGGGGACTGGGGGAGGACCTCGCACAGGGCTAACAAAGCCGTAGGCGCATTCCCGATCGCATAAATCGCTTCAGGAAATTCCGCAAAGCATTGCAACAGACCCATTTCCGTGCGGGTTTTGCCCTCAGTCGCCACCGGGACCCGTTCTACCGCAGAGTGTAAGGGATTGGCAAAAGTTTTGGCAAGCAACCCGCTGATTCCCTGTTTCACCATGCTGACATCCGTCACCACGGGAACCCCTCGACGCAAGGCAGCGATCGCCCCTTCAATCGCCCCTGGACTAAATGTCATCAAGTTTTTAAATTCAAAATCAGCGGTACTATGAATCACCCGCCGAACAATTTCATACTCAGCGGGAGTAAAAGAATGTTCGCCAATCTCAGCATCAATCACGGCAAAACTCTGTTGCAGTATCGGATGAATCAGTGAAGTCATTGATTCTTTGTCATGGGTTCTTCTGGCTTAATTCTCTTACTCCCCTAGTCAAAATTGAAACACCGGCCAATCTGCTTCGCGATAGTAGCGCGTCATATCGTCAAACTTGCGAATTTCGGCTTTTTGAATCAGAATTTCTTGGGGACTATCCAGCCATTTATCATTAAAGTCCGCTAAGACACTGCTGAGATGTTCCCGGTCCAAACTGGAGGGAATCTCCCCAAAATAGCCCAAGGTAATATGGCCGGTAAAATGATACTGCTGTTCGATTCCTAACCCCATTAACTGTTGATTTTGATAAATCGATCTCCGCAATTGGACGATTTGCTCGTATGAAGGTTCATTTTTCGGCGCTAAACAGATCCCGATCGCCCGAGTCCGCAACATCACCCCGAGGGCCTGCCAGCGAATCGAGGGACCTCCAGCCAGAGACTGGGATTGCTGGAAACTTTGGCCGATCGCCGATCGCAGTTGCTCATCATAGTTCGGATTTTCCGCCGATGCATCTCGGTAGCTGCCGTCCCAAATTAAATCCGCTAGAGTGACATGAAAGCTATCCGCAGGGACCGGCACCATTAAACCCGGTGTCAGCATCTCCATGAGTTGTTGCTGACAACTCTCGATATTTTTATAAAACTCTTGATTTTCAACATCTTCTCTCATCGGTGGAGTAATCACCGTGTACCCTGGAAAAGATACCGGCTTTCTGGCCCCACCCTCAGTCCCCTGAAATTTAGGAGAAGTCTGAATATGCTGGAGTCCCGACTGATAGGCGTCTTTTAGGGTCATCCGCGCCACTCGATTCAAATAGGTTTGTAAAGTATCGTCCAATTCTTATTGCCTCTCTTGTCTGTATCTATAAAGGGTTTCGCGCTAGTCTTAGGTGCGGTGAGAATGACTCCATTCTGAGCGTTTCGCCCTGAACGGGGATCAGTGGTATGACCATTGCCAATCTCTTTTATCTTAAAGGAAGGGTTAACCCTCCTGTGTTTTTGACCCGGGGATCTTATCCATAGTCTTCTATATGACAATTTACCTCTATTGGGGATCAGATGACTTTGCTATGACAAAAGCAATCAACGCTTTGCGCGATCGCACCCTGGATCCCGCTTGGGCCACCTTTAACGCCGACAAAATTTCCCCAGAACAGTCCGATGCCGTGATTCAGGGCCTCAATCAATCCGTCACCCCACCCTTTGGCAGTGGGGGGCGCTTTGTGTGGTTGGTGGATACCAACGTTTGTCAGCAGGCATCCGCCGAAGTTTTAGCGGAAATGGAACGCACCCTACCCGTGATCCCCGAAACCAACGTCCTGCTACTGACAACCCCGAACAAACCTGATGGCAGGCTCAAAACTACCAAACTATTACAAAAATACGCCACAGTCGAGGAATTTTCGCCCTTACCCCCCTGGAAGCATGATGAAATCGTCTCATCGGTCCGTAAAGTCGCCCAAGAAGTCGGTGTCAAACTCACCCCGGATGCCGTGGACCTGTTGGCCGAATCCGTTGGCAATGATACGCGATCGCTGTATAATGCCCTGGAAAAGTTGCACCTGTATTCCCTGAGTGCCGGACCGCAACCCCTGAGCGCTGCCACCGTGGATCAACTCGTCACCGCAACGACTCAAAACAGCTTACAGCTTGCCAGTGCCATTCGCCAAGGAGACGTAGGAACCGCATTAGAATTAGTCGCCGATTTGATCAACCGCAACGAACCCGCCCTAAAAATTTCCGCCACCCTCACCGGGCAGTTTAGAACCTGGTTCTGGGTTAAACTCATGATAGAAAGTGGGGAGCGCGACGAAAAGGCGATCGCTGCTGCTGCCGAAATCGGCAATTTTAAACGAATCTACTTCTTAAAAAAAGAAGTCAGCGCGTTCTCCCTGGGCCAATTAGAACAAATCTTAGCCTTGCTTCTCGAACTAGAAGTCAGCCTCAAAAGAGGGACAGAAGAACTCTCTACCCTCCAAACCAAAACCATAGAACTATGTCAACTCTGTCGCCCAACTTCCAGGCGGTAACCTTTCGGTAAAGCCTTAAATCAGAAATCAAAAATTATCAAATAAAAAATTTTTTCTTGTTAAATGGGCTTAAAAATTAACTGAAAAAAAGCTTTTTCCTTAGTAAATTCATCCCCTATCGATATTATGATGATGTTCAAAATGTCCCGTTTTCAGGTTCAAGGAATCCAAGGGAAACTCCTCTGCGCTGGCGCACTTTCCGTCTTAGGAATCCTCACAGGTTCCGTTCCCCATCTCTCCCTAAACTCTACCCACTGGATTGGGACCTATTCTGCCTCTGCTCAAACCATTACCCCCGAAGAAATGGGGAACTACGCCCGATCCATCCTGGCGATCGAACAACAGCGATCGCAAGCCTACGAAGAAGTTGAAACTATCCTCCGTTACGTTCCTGCCATTGATTGCCGAAATACGGATGCAGTCAACCAACTCGATCGCGAAGTCAAGGCGATCGTCGTCAACTATTGCGAAGGCTCAAAAAACTTAGTCACCAGTAACGGATTAACCATCCAACGCTTTAACGAAATCACCGAACTCGTTAAAACCAATCCCCAATCCGAACAACAACTCCGAGAAGCCCTCAGTCGCCTCCAATAATCATCAATACTTGTTCCCTAGGGAAATTCAGAAAAATCAAAGTTCTTAGTAACAACTTCAGTCGTTTCCCTAGGGAAGTTCATGAAAATCAAAGTTCGTAGTAACAACTTCAATCGTTATCTCCCTCCCCCATTCCACAAATCTATAACCCAACCTCCCCTCCTCATCAGCTTTTCAAAAATCCAAACCCCCATTTAAGAGATTATTATCCAGAAAAATTATGACCGTTTCCACTGAAAAAAAACACTGGACCGATGAAGAATTTATCGCCTTATCCCGAGATGGAAATCAGTACGAGTTAGTAAATGGAAAAGTCATAGACATGGGAAATTCCGGGATGGAACATGGCTATATCGCCTGCATTTTAGTAGCCGCTTTAATCACCGTAGTCAAACCCAATAAACTGGGGGCAATTTGTGATTCAAGTACAGCCTTTACCCTAAAAAATGGGAATAAACGTGCCCCAGATATTTCGTTTGTTTCCAAAAACCGATTGCAAGGGTTAACCCGACCCCCCCGAGGATTTTTTCAAGGCTCGCCGGATTTAGCCGTTGAAATTTTATCTCCCAGCAATACTGTGGAAGAAATTCATAGTAAAATCGTAGAATATTTCGAGAATGAAACTCAGTTAGTCTGGGTGATTCATCCCGATGAAAAGTTTGTCTTAGTTTATCATACCCCCGAACCTGATGGTTTTTTGCGTTCAGGCGATCGGCTCGATGGAGAAGACATTATCCCAGGTTTTTCCCTAGCCGTCTCCGAGCTATTTGAAACCTGGGATTGGTAAGCTGGTAAAAAAAAGCGCTATTTGGAAAAGGTGCTATTTGGAAAAGGCCAAATGATGATCCCTAATTCTCCCCCAATTTCCTAATGCATGGGAAACGAACCCAGGATATTATCTACAAAGGTTCCTTGACTATTTTCGCCATCGGATACGCCATCGTCATCCATGTCCACAAAAATGGCACCGGCAGAAAAGACACATTGAATGTCAACTTGTTGCTCAGTTTCAGAGACTAATAGATATAAATCTCCCCCCAGGAAACCACATTGGAGTTCATGGTTTCGCATTTCCTCGGGATAAGTTTCTTTTAAAGTATTGACCTGTTCCTCGCAGAGGCGATCGCTACATCCCCAAGAACTACCAAAGCTGCCTTCTTCTCCAGGAACTGGAAACAGACCCAAAGAAACGCCTTCTCGATACCCCCCATTATTATCTCTTTCTCCGTTCCAGCAAGCCAAGCTCACTCGGCGACTGTCATTCTGTTCCCAAATATTCATGCCGATGAATTGATTCTCGCTACATTGGGATTTCGCTTCGGCGATCGCCTCGGGGAAACCCGCTTCTAATTCATTCAGCAGTTCCACACAGTCAAACTCCGCACAATTTCCCATAATGGCAGTAGGTTCTCCCGTGGCACGCCCGGGTAATCCGACAGCAGCGGCGATCGCAATGGCAAGAATCAACAAGGAGCTTGGTGTTTTGAGAATCATAGAGGTTGACCAGAACAGGGAATTATTGAGAGTTTAGCGCAGCCTGCGTCTAAAAGTGAGGCGATCGCTACGGTCTTTCATCACCCAGGATCAACAAAAAAACACCTATTTGTTCAACCCCATTTTGCACCAACCCAGATCTACAAGAACCGGAAATCTGAGCATGAGACGATGTAGATTGAGCCAAACCCGGAGTTCATGAGTGGAAAATTCAAAGCCTGGGTATTTTTGCGATATCTTAAAACAGCAGATTCTTCGTCTGATGGCAAGGGGAGTGCGTGAAATATTTTTTTCTAACAGAAGGCTGGACCGTGGGTCGCGTTTGGGGAGTGGAAGGACTGTGGAATGCAGTCGCCTGGAGACGCGAACCTGAAATCGAGAAAATAAATTTTTGCATTTTGGAGAATAATGACGAAAAATTATGGCTCTATCGGGTGGAAGACTCCGTAATCATGGTGGAAGTTAAACCAATTTCCCCCTCATCCAGTGGAGCCTCCACAATTGGGCAAGTCGTGCTGCGGCGTCTGATGAGTGCCGATCAAGTCATTGATCGCTTATCCGCCGCCGAAGCCAACTGCCAGATTAATCGGCCCAATTTTGCGAATCTGGGTGCAACCTAAACCCCCAACTCCCAAGGTCCGTACCTGAAGGAGTCACCTCGGCTGAGGGACCGATTCTCTGGGGATTTGTCTGATTAAAGGCTTTAACCAGTCGCTCTAGGGAAGTACAACCCTGAGAGACTGGGGAATCCGGATACAGCCAGTTCTCAGAAATCAGCATCCGCCACCCGAAGAGCGCGATCGCTTTTCTTTACATCAATAACCAAAACTCTTGCATTCGATTCCATCAATAGTTACACTTCTTTAAATACTGTCTCATTTTTGAGATGCGATAGTCATCGCGCAGCCACTGTCAAGCCCCCAGCTTTAAGGCTTGGTCCCCAGTGAAAACGCTTTGACTTTATAAAAGGCTCAAAGATAGCGTCCAAATAGATAACTCAAACTGAGGAGGAAGCGTAGTCAATGGGACTACCCTGGTATCGAGTACACACAGTCGTTTTGAACGATCCGGGTCGGTTGATTGCTGTTCACCTGATGCACACGGCTCTGGTGGCAGGTTGGGCCGGTTCAATGGCCCTTTATGAACTGGCGATTTTTGATCCGAGCGATCCCGTCCTGAACCCCATGTGGCGTCAGGGAATGTTCGTTATGCCCTTCATGGCTCGCCTGGGCGTAACTGATTCTTGGAGAGGCTGGAGCATTACCGGCGAAAGCGCAGCGGACGTCGGCTTCTGGTCATTTGAAGGCGTTGCTACCGCCCATATTGTCCTATCCGGATTGCTGTTCCTAGCAGCTTGCTGGCACTGGGTTTATTGGGATTTGGAACTGTTCACCGATCCGCGCACTGGCGAACCCGCCCTGGACTTACCAAAAATGTTTGGTATCCACTTATTCTTGTCGGGTCTGCTCTGCTTCGGATTTGGAGCATTTCACCTTACCGGGTTATTTGGACCAGGGATGTGGATTTCTGACCCTTATGGCTTAACGGGACATATCCAGCCCGTTGCGCCAGAGTGGGGACCCGATGGCTTTAACCCGTTTAATCCGGGTGGTATCGTGGCTCACCACATTGCAGCAGGTATTGTCGGCATTATTGCTGGCATTTTCCACTTATCGGTGCGTCCGCCTGAGCGCTTGTACCGAGCACTGCGCATGGGGAACATTGAAACCGTACTCTCTAGCAGTATCGCTGCCGTCTTTTTCGCAGCTTTCGTGGTCGCCGGTACCATGTGGTACGGTTCCGCCACCACTCCGATCGAACTGTTTGGTCCAACCCGCTATCAGTGGGATAGCAATTACTTCCAGCAGGAAATTGATCGGCGTGTGCAAACTTCCCTGGCTCAAGGGGATACCCTAGAAGGAGCCTGGGCTCAGATTCCTGAGAAACTGGCGTTCTATGATTACGTCGGTAACAACCCCGCCAAAGGCGGTCTGTTCCGCGTAGGACCCATGAACAATGGGGATGGACTCGCCCAAGGTTGGTTGGGTCATCCCGTGTTTAAAGATGGTGAAGGTCGCGTACTTTCGGTGCGTCGTCTTCCTAACTTCTTTGAAACCTTCCCAGTGGTCTTGACTGATGCTGATGGCATCGTGCGTGCGGATATTCCCTTCCGTCGTGCTGAATCAAAATACAGCTTTGAGCAAACCGGCGTAACGGTGAGCTTCTACGGTGGTGAACTCAACGGGAAAACCGTTAGTGAACCCACTCTGGTTAAGCAGTATGCTCGGAAAGCTCAGTTAGGCGAACCGTTTGCGTTCGATCGCGAAACCCTCAACTCTGATGGGGTGTTCCGCACCAGCACTCGCGGTTGGTTTACTTATGGTCATGCCTGCTTTGCTTTGCTGTTCTTCTTTGGTCATATCTGGCACGGATCTCGGACAATTTTCCGCGATGTGTTTGCCGGGATCGACCCAGATCTCGAAGAGCAAGTCGAGTTTGGTCTGTTCCAAAAAGTCGGGGACGTTTCCACCCGCAAACAAGAAGTTTAGAGGGGTTTACCTCTAACGCTCCTATCAGGTCTAACAAATGGACTGGTCTTAAAAGACAAGTCCATTTTGTTAGACCTTTTTTCTATTGCTTGGTAGACTGGTGTTACCCTTGATGATCAGGAATTTATCATTATGCAGAGTGTCGCTTACATCTTAATTCTGACTTTAGCCGTTGGTGTGCTGTTCTTTGCGATCGCCTTCCGTGAACCGCCTCGCATTGGCAAGTAACAATCCGGGGGTAATTTCTGAGTTAATTAATTCCTCTAGCTGACTCATTCCATTGGGAAAAGAAGGCCAAGAAGGCGAGGCGGTCATTGCGATCGCATTAAACCTTAAAAGAATAGGATATAAATAGACTCAGATTTTTCCCCCAGTCTTGGATCCCCATCCTCAAGCCAGCCTTAAGCTGTGCTTTAAACCGAGTTTAGGCAGGAAGATTTAAGCGCGGGAACTCCAATGATCAAAACAGACCTTGGGTTTGAATAATTGCCCGATTTCTTTCTGCCTTCCCCTCGGAGTTCCTCTCGCTCACAGGACAAAAATCATGCGATGTCCATTTTGCCAGCATACTGATAGTCGGGTGCTTGAATCTCGCTCCGCTGAAGCCGGTCAAAGCGTCCGGCGTCGCCGGGAGTGTCTCCTGTGCAACCGTCGCTTTACCACTTATGAACGGATTGAATATGTCCCGATCACGGTGATTAAACGAGATGGCTCCCGCGAATCCTTTGATCGCTCTAAGTTATTACGCGGAATTGTTCGCGCTTGTGAAAAAACTGGGGTTGAGGCTGGACAAATTGAAAATTTAGTCGATGAAATCGAAGCTCAATTGCAGCAACAGCGATCTCGACGAGAAGTTACGAGCAATGATATCGGAGAACTGGTCCTTTCTCAATTGCAAGTGGTTAGTGAAGTAGCCTATATCCGCTTTGCCTCGGTTTATCGACAATTCCAAGGGATTCGTGATTTTGTGGAAACTTTAAAGGACCTGCAAAATCAAAACGATCGCCAAGGGTGTGACCTCTCCCCTACCCCGGAAGAAGACAATTCCCCTCGAAAATCTGCTGATGAGCAAGGGCAGTTAACTATCAATGATGCGCCCCAGGATTCTCCCCCGGTCTCTTCTCTAGCTCAAGCCTAACGTAAAATTAGGACTGGGTTATGACGGCAATCAAGGGTCCAAAGTTACTCGTTACCCGTTACCCTCTGCTTAAAATAAATTCTCTTCAACGACAGCGATCGCCCTTGAGCAGGAATGGATCTGTCCCGGGTTCACCAATGACAAGGGATTCCAATCGAGGGTCTTAACGAGAGATTGTACAAAAATTGTTTGAAAAATTTCCAAAGCTCGGTGTTCAAAAAGGAGCATTCAAGCTATAATAGTTTTTCTAGGCTTAAAATTTTCCAAAGGAAAGCGTCTAAAATAGTACGGAAGCGTCTTTTTGACGTCATCTGAATGCGCTTGCAAGCTAAGCCGGAAGTTGAATCGAACCAGCCTTCAAAAATAACGGCTGCATCTTTGACAGGAAACTGCTCGAAGTCTATTCTCTCCCCTTTGCCTGTGAGCGGGGAAGCTGAACCAAGGGAGCAGTCTAAACCCCTAATTTGTGGAACAGACCCGCTCCCTCCTAGTGTTCTCGCCCCACACTAAACTCTAACTTTTTTGTTTAACCTTGGACGCCCAACCGAGGCGACCAAGGGAAAAGGAGTGTGATGGTGCACTTAGGTCCAGGTTAGCCTAGACTCAAAGTTGCTCAAGATTTGTAGCTGTTTTACGGCTGCAAACTCAACATCGACAACATCTTTTCAAAAAATACACGACTACGAACGGAGAACAGTTCCAGGAATCAAATCGCATGGTCAATCAGAACACAGTCGCCAAAGATGTAGGCTTTACTCACGAGGATTTTGCAGCTCTTCTCGATAAATATGACTATCACTTTAGCCCCGGCGATGTCGTCGCCGGTACAGTATTCAGTCTAGAGCCGAGGGGCGCTCTGATTGACATTGGTGCAAAAACAGCCGCATATATCCCCATTCAGGAAATGTCGATCAACCGGGTTGACGCTCCTGATGAAGTCTTGCAATCCAACGAAACTCGCGAGTTCTTTATCCTAACCGATGAGAACGAGGATGGACAGCTGACCTTAAGCATCCGCCGCATTGAATATATGCGGGCTTGGGAACGAGTTCGCCAGTTGCAAACTGAAGACGCCACCGTGCGTTCTCAGGTGTTTGCAACCAATCGCGGGGGAGCACTGGTTCGCATTGAAGGCTTGCGCGGCTTCATTCCAGGGTCCCATATTAGCACCCGCAAACCCAAAGAAGAACTGGTCGGAGAAGAACTCCCCCTCAAATTCTTAGAAGTAGACGAAGACCGCAATCGTCTGGTTCTATCTCATCGTCGCGCGTTGGTTGAGCGCAAGATGAACCGCTTGGAAGTCGGCGAAGTCGTCATCGGTACAGTTCGTGGCATCAAACCCTACGGTGCCTTTATCGATATCGGTGGAGTCAGCGGTTTGCTGCACATTTCGGAAATTTCCCACGATCACATCGATACACCCCACAGTGTGTTTAATGTCAATGACGAGCTGAAGGTAATGATCATTGACTTGGATGCAGAACGGGGTCGGATCTCCCTGTCTACCAAGCAACTCGAACCGGAACCCGGGGATATGGTGAAGAACCGGCAGTCCGTCTTCGATCGCGCTGAAGAAATGGCTCAAAAATTCCGCGAACAAATGCGAGCCAAGCAGCAAGGACAACCAGAGCAGCCCGCAGTTTCCTTGAGTTCCGTGGAAGTGCCTCCTGCTGTAGAAGATGCCATTGAAGTGCCTCCTGCTGTAGAAGACGCCATTGAAGTGCCTCCTGCTGTAGAAGACGCCATTGAAGTGCCTCCTGCTGTAGAAGCAGAGGAAACTTCAGTTGCTCAAGAGGAAGTCTCTGCTGTCGCCGAAGACTAGATCTTACCGACTCGGGCGATCGCCAGATCTTCAATCGGTGAGACTGGGTTCGGGGAGTAATGGATTAGACTTCTAACTGGATTCAGAAGCAATCCCCCCGTCCCTAATTCACCGAACCTTGCTCCCTCATCACCGCTCCCTCCTTTGTCATCCTTCGGAACAAGAATTACCCTTGAGTTGCCCCGATGGACACAATCTATCTAGGGGGGAGTTTTGAACTGAGGTCAGGGATCCAGTCAGTCCAGTTCATACCTGACGATCTCAAAGCAGCGCACCCTCTTTCTTTCCTCCCTTCAAGGAAATGATAATGATCCGCGCTGGCGGCTTCGCAATCGCCCTTTAATCCTTACCGTTACAGGAGACTAAAGACATTGACCACCATTCAGTGTCGAGATATCAAATTTGAGCATATTGAGGCAGTCATCTTTGATAAAGATGGAACCTTAGAAGACTCAGAAGATTTTTTAAGACTCTTGGGACATAAGCGATCGCGCATCATTGACGCTCGGGTTCCTGGCACCGCAGACCCCCTTCTCATGGCCTTTGGCCTCACCGATAACACCCTCGACCCCACCGGCTTACTCGCCGTCGGTAGCCGAGGCGAAAACGAAATTGCTGCTGCCGCTTACATTGCCGAAACCGGACGTGGTTGGCTCGATTCCCTAGAAATTGCTCGGGCCGCATTTGATGAAGCCGATGAATTCTTCAAGAAAAATGCCACCCCTTCCCCCTTATTTGTCGGATCCCTAGAGGCGATCGTCAATCTTTCCCAGGCCGGACTCAAACTTGGCATTCTCTCCGCAGCCAGTACCGAACGAGTCCAAGCTTTTGCGCAACATTATCAGCTCGACACCTATCTTCAACTGCAAATGGGCGTGGATTCGGGGCCAAGTAAACCTGACCCCGCTCTTTTTTTACAAGCTTGCCAGTCCCTCGGTGTCGAACCGGGGGTCACCCTGATGGTGGGGGACTCCCCTGCTGATTTTCAGATGGCAAAACGTGCTGGTGCTGCCGGTTGTATCGGGATTAGCTGGCGTCCGGCGTCTTCTGATCGCCTCGCTGGTGCGGATGTAGCGATCGCCTCTTTAGACGAAATCCTCATTCAATCTTGAAACTTCCTGTTGCCAGCCTCAGACTAAGATAGTTTAACGATCGTTATCCAGATCCCAGGAGGACTTAACGTTGACTCGTCGCTACTTATTTACCTCAGAGTCCGTCACCGAAGGACACCCCGATAAAATCTGCGACCAGATTTCTGACACCATTCTCGACGCCTTGCTGACCCAGGACCCCAAAAGTCGGGTCGCCGCAGAAGTTGTCGTTAACACCGGCTTAGTTCTGATCACCGGGGAAATCACCTCCCAAGCCCAAGTAAACTTTGTGGAAGTCGCCCGCAAAAAGATTGCGGAAATTGGCTATACTGATGCCGAAAATGGCTTCTCGGCCAATAGTTGCTCGGTTCTGGTGGCCCTGGATGAACAATCCGCTGATATCGCTCAAGGGGTTGACCAAGCCCAAGAAACTCGGGAACAGATCAGTGAAGAAGAACTTGATGCGATCGGTGCCGGTGACCAAGGGTTAATGTTTGGCTTTGCCTGCAATGAAACCCCCGAACTGATGCCGATGCCGATTTCCCTGGCGCATCGGATGTCTCGCCGACTGGCAATAGTCCGCAAAAATGGCGAACTGCCCTATCTGCGTCCCGATGGCAAAACCCAAGTCACGGTGATTTACGAAAATGGGGTTCCCGTTGGTATTGATACCATTTTGATTTCCACTCAGCACACTCCAGGGATTGGAGACATTACTGATAACCTGGCTGTGCAAGCCAAAATCAAAGAAGATGTCTGGAAATGGGTGGTGCAACCTTGTTTTGCAGACCTTCAAGTGCAACCCGACGAGAACACCCGCTTTTTGGTGAATCCCACAGGTAAATTCGTCATTGGCGGACCCCAAGGGGATTCGGGCTTAACCGGACGCAAAATTATCGTAGATACTTATGGCGGATATTCCCGTCATGGCGGCGGTGCATTTTCTGGGAAGGACCCCACAAAGGTAGACCGCAGTGCGGCCTATGCTTGCCGGTATGTGGCAAAAAATATTGTAGCGGCTGGTTTGGCCGAGAAGTGCGAAGTCCAAATTAGTTATGCGATCGGGGTCGCCCGCCCGGTGAGTCTGACGATTGAAACCTTTGGCACAGGTAAGGTGGACGAAGATAAGTTGCTAGAAGTGGTTCAGAAGAATTTTGAACTCCGTCCGGCAGGGATTATCCAAACTTTTAACTTACAGCGTCTGCCTGGGGAACGAGGCGGTCGTTTTTACCAGGATGTCGCTGCTTATGGTCACCTGGGCCGCACGGACCTTGACTTACCTTGGGAAGCCACGGATAAGGTGCAATTGCTCAAAGATGCGTTGCTCCCGGCTGTGGCGGCGGTGTGAGACTGCACTTAGAGGCGCTGTTCACTCCAAAAATGTGAGATAGCCTCGGTCCTGTTGTGAGAAACCCGGTTTGAAAAAGCCGGGTTTCTTCTAAATTAAGGGCGGCTCACACAATGAGCAGCGTAAAAATTATAGGGGTGTGGGGGTTGCTTTTTTTGACGTGATACAATATTATATTTATAATCCGAATGGTGAGCTTAATAATATTTTTGCCAAGCCTCCCATTATAAAATAAATTTTAACAGAGTCAATCCCCCTTGTCTAGTCCTTAACCCCTTTTTTTGGGTGACCTAAGAAGCGGAGGGATTCCCGACTCAAAAAAGGGACTCCTCACTGCTTTTCTCCTCTAGGGGCAGATCTGAAATTGCGAAACTCTCTTCAATACGGTACGCTTGCTGTGGATCGCAAAAGGGAGAAATGGCTCAGTGCTTAAGCGCGTCACCTTACCAGTGCTTTCTGTTTTAGTTCTGACAACGGGTTCAGTGCTGCAAGCACAACCTGTACCGGAGGGGGTTGCACCAACCTCCCCTCCGCCAGTCACGACAGTGTTACCGGGAGATATCAGCGGGGTGTTGCTGATTGATACCCGTGCGAATGCCTGGAATGGATTAAATCGATTTATTGACCTCCCGCCTGGGTTTTCTGGGCCGGGATTTTTGCCCTATATTCCGGCAGAGGTGAATTTTGCCCGGGATATCCAGCCCTGGTTGGGAGACTGGACGGCGATCGCCTTAATGCCCGGTGCAGAAGGGAACGGGCAGGCTTCTCTCCAAGAAAATGCGGTGATGGTGGCTCCCATTGAGGACCCGAACCGGATTCCTAATTTTGTGGCCCAATTGAGTGCGATTCAGGGACAGCCTCGGGAACGTCAGTTTCAGGGGGTGACCCTGTTAGAATGGCCGGGGCCAACTATGGCGAGGAAACAACAGAAGTCTCCTGAGTCCCGAGAAAGCGGCCCGATCGCCTTAAATCCCCTCTCAGCTTTCCACACTAGCAAATGGCTCAAAGGGTTGCCGGTATTGGCGCAGACGCGGCCAATTTTGCCGGATTCTACCCCGAGAACCCCAGCCGAAACCGTCCCGAACCCTCCTGGAGTCCCCGCCCCAGAAGTCCAGGGAACAGCGGGTTTGGCGATCGCGATTGTTCCCGGATATGTGGTGGCGGCCCAGAGTAGCGCCCCTTTGGAACGGTGGATTGCAACAAAAGACATGAGCAATAGTTTAGCCAGCGACCCCCAGTTTCAACGGACCTTAGCGCATCCGCAATCGGGCCGATCGCTGGTGATGGGGTATGGCAAATTTCCCCAATTGGCCCAACTTTCCAGCGCTTCTCCCTTGTTAAACCGTTTGGTTCCCCTACCCGCTTCCGGAGATCTCAATCGGGCAGGAGGTGAGGTGACGACGCCCTACAGTGCGATCGATTTGATGGTGTGGATGGAACCCCAAGGGATCCGCGCTCAGTCTCGGGGGTTTTACAAAACTCCACCCCCTCAGACCCTAGTATCACCGACTCCGCAACCAATGGCGGCAAGACTTCCGGCATCGACCTACTTCACCTGTGGCGGCAGTCTGAATTTGTGGCAGGCGATCGGCCCGATTTTGGGTCAAACCCTCCTCACTTTGCCCGGATTGGAGCAAATCCCAGAGTTAACTCAATCTACCCTGGGTTTAGATCTGACACAAGATATCCTCCCCTGGATGGATGGCGAAATTACCGCTTTTGTTTTTCCAACCAATCGAGGATTTTTCCCTACAGTAGATGAAACGATGAAATTGGGAATGGGGTCGATGATTGAAACGAGCGATCGCCCGAGTGCGGAACGTCTATTAACACAACTTGATGAACGGATTGCCAGTCAGATGTCTGGGGCGCTGACTATTACTCGTCATCAAATTAATGAAAACTCAGTCACCAGTTGGGAGGTTATGAACCCAAATGGGAGGACAGAAAGTGTATTGGCTCATGGATGGATTTCTGAGAATACGGTGATGATAACCACGGGACTAGAACCGTTTCAAGAACTCTATCCGCAACCTTATCAGAGTCTCACCAATGCGTTTAATTTCCAAGCGGCTTTAGAACCATTACCTCAAGCGAACCTCGGCTCTTGTTATCTGAATATGGGGTCTTTGTTGGCTTGGGTGAATACATTTGTTCCCCCGGAAATTAATGCATCACCGGAAGGTCAAATCGTTCTAAATAGTTTGGGTAAAATTCGGAGTATAAGTGGAACAGGTATTTCTCAAAACACTCATGTTCAATGGGATTTATTTATGCTTTTATCTCCCCGTTCCTAGCCGGATAGGGGATGAGTGGGAAGGGTAAAGTCGGAGAAGTAAGGAGAAAAGATTTAATTTCCTAGGGTGCGATCGCAATTCTCTGCCGTAGAATCTCAATCCCCTAGTTCACCCAGGAACCGGCTTTTTAACTTTTGAGGGAAAAATCCGAATAGCCCAATGAAAGGAAGGAATTTCTGATGAGGGATAATTCAGAAAAAAGTGCAGGCCGATAGTCCAGTATCCCTAAAGCTGCGCGGGGAATGGGCAAGGACTGGCTATTTTAGGTTCCCCATTGTTATCACGGGATTCAGATAAACTCTAAAATCAGGGGAGTAAATTCGCCTGAAAAAATAGCCGGAATCAGCGGACACAGGCTCAAGGGTTGATTGGAAAAAATCTGGATGGGTTTATTGTTAAGAAAAGAATATAATTTTTGATAAATAACTATCCCTAATACAAATATTTTATCAGTTTAAAAATATCTAACTTTAGAATGAGTAAAAAATGCGGGAGAAAATGTAGTAACATAAGAGTGACCTGTTTTCACAGAGATTGTCGATTTTCTGGAATCTTTCCAGGAACAAAAAACTGGTAGAGAAAATCCTCTAACATCAATATAGTCAACGTTGTAAAACAGACAAGTCTGAAGTGTTGTATCAGGAGTACGTGGATGAACATAACCTCTGGGTTCGATATTAATCAAAGATTCTCCTTCGTGGTTAAACAGTTTCATGGGATCTGGAAAAGAGCTTTATCCCTAGGGCTGGCACTGGTTTTAGCAGTCACGGCGGCGGTTACCATCAATTGTGATAGCGCAATGGCTGTAGATAGAATCATTCTAATGTACGGCGATTCCCGTGAGACCATCTCGATCGGTGACTTACGCCGGTTTGTGAGCGAAGGTACAGAACCCGCAGAATTTCGCACCCGGTTGGGTATCATCGAGCGCGATATTGAAGCCTTACGGTTTGCCTTGGGTCAAGAAATTCCCGTTTCCCAGGAATTTTTGAGACGAATTCTCAACAGCACCATTGGTCAATTTATCCTCACTCGTCTTGAACCTGTTCTGGGTATTGCAGTTGAAGAAAATGTTACTCAAGTCGTTGATGCTTTCGTCTCTGCAGCAGCCAACGATAGTTTTACCCTCCTGGAATTGCTAGAAAATTATCCTGAACAACAGTTGAGCGTCAGTGGTCCTCTGTTAGAAGAAGGCTATGACCGAATTAGTTTCTTAGCGACGGATGTTTTGGCGATCGCCCAAGTAGTCCAAACCTATTTATCTGATGTCGTTTGTGAAGAGGGATTGTTTGGATCGGACTTTGATACCAAACCCGTCCCCCAACTTTTCACCGGCTCTAAGGCGAATAACTTAGGGTGGTCTAAATAAACTCAACTCAATCTATAGAGGCAGCGTTACTGCCTCTATTTCATGCTTCATGAGCCGATAATTTGGGTCTGGTGAAGCCAGCAACAAGGGTGAGAAATCCTTCAGGAGCGATGCCATGAAAATAAAAATCAAAACGTTTGTCACCAGTCTGAGCCAGCTACCCAAAAAGTGGGTCAAATTTATAGCCCTCAGCCTCGTTGTTTTTCTGACCAGTCTTTCATTCGTGGTGTTTACACCCTCCCCGGCAACCGCCTCTCAAGTGGTGGTCCTGACATACGGTCCCCAACGAATCGCGATTCCCATGACGGAATTAGTTGAATTTGGGGAAACCGGAGAAGCGTCTCGGGTGATCCGATTTTTAACGGGAATTGCCAATGTTGATCGGGATCTATTTCGGACGGTTTTAACCCAGGAAATTCCGGCGAATGTCCGAGTTTTAGACCGTTCTTTGAACTTTATCGTAGGAGAATTATTCCTCTACGAAATCAGTCAAGCCATTTATCCGCCTTCGGGTCGTAAAGGGATTGAAGGGTTGCGCTCAAGTTTGGTTCTTTCGGCTGCGGATGATGGCCGACTTTCCCTGCTAGAACTTCTGCAAAAATATCCGGCTCAACGGGTTGAAATTGATGCAAGAAAGCTGAATAAAACTTATGGACAGGTCGAATTTTTGGTGGAAGGAGCCGAAAAAGCCCTCAAATTTGTTCGAGAAACTGTAGGGGATATTATTTGTTAAGCCATCCATGCTGTCTTGCCCATGACGGTTACCTACTCGGGCCATCAAAACTTTAGAAGGCTAAACTCTTAAACAATTGAATTCCTTCTCAAAAGCCGACTTTTTCTTGAACCTAAGAAAAAGTCGGCTTTTGGCGATCGCCCCTCAATCGGGTCGCACAGAGTTCCCGGAGCAACCAACTCTATAATAAAAATTGTACGCTCACCCTGGGACCCCCATGCTCACTGACATTAAAACCATTGCTGCTAAACTCGCACCTCGCCTGATTGAGATTCGGCGACATCTTCACAGTCATCCCGAACTCAGTGGTCAAGAGTATCAAACGGCTGCCTATGTCGCGGGGGTTCTTTCTTCCTGTGGGGTTCATGTGCGCGAGGGGGTGGGGAAAACCGGGGTCATTGGAGAACTGGCGAGTCAAGTTACAGATGAGAGGGTGTTGGCAATTCGCACGGATATGGATGCGTTGCCGATCGCCGAACGGACTGGATTAGACTACGCCTCCCAGCAGGCAGGAGTCATGCACGCTTGTGGACATGATGTGCATACTACCGTCGGATTGGGGACCGCGATGATCCTCTCGGAACTGGTGGAGAATTTACCCGGAACTGTGCGCTTTTTATTCCAACCGGCAGAGGAGATTGCTCAAGGTGCTAGGTGGATGATTGCCGATGGTGCCATGCAACAGGTCACCAATATTTTAGGATTGCACGTTTTTCCGTCGATTCCCGGGGGGTCGATCGGGATTCGACGGGGAGCATTAACCGCCGCCGCCGATGACCTAGAAATTACAATTATTGGGGAATCCGGACATGGTGCACGTCCCCATGAGGCAATCGATGCGATTTGGATTGCGTCGCAGGTGATTACCACCCTACAACAGGCCATTTCTCGGACTCAAAACCCCTTACGTCCCGTGGTTTTGACCATTGGTCAACTGAATGGAGGACGTGCGCCGAATGTGATTGCCGACTCGGTGAAGATGCTTGGAACCGTGCGATCGCTGCATCCCGAAACCCATGCCGATTTACCCGGTTGGGTTGAGAAAATAGTCGCTCATGTCTGTCAGATGCATGGCGGCAGCTATGAAATGAACTACCGACGGGGAGTCCCTTCGGTGCAAAATGACACGGGGATGACCCAGTTAGTGGAATCAGCGGCATTAGAAGCGTGGGGAAGCGATCGCGTCATTTATATTCCTGAACCCTCCCTCGGTGCAGAAGATTTTTCCCTCTATCTCGAACAAGCATCGGGAATGATGTTTCGTCTCGGCGTGGGACATCCAGACAAACCCAATTACCCCCTCCATCATCCTCAATTCGAGGTCGATGAATCGGCGATCGTCACGGGAATTGTTACTCTTGCTTATGCAGCTTACAAGTATTGGCTTTAATAATTGATAATGGACAATGGACAATGGATAATGGAAAGTTATCAATTATCAATTATCAATTATCAATTATCAATTATCAATTATCTTCTTCCTTTCGGGGGATGAATTTAGGCTCGGTTCTGGTTAGGGTAATTGAATAATCTGAATGAGTGAGATAGGGCTAAACGTATGGTAGCAAGTAAACAACTCCAAGGACTAGAACTGATTGACTGTGCCAAAGCCAATGCGGAACAGGGTTTAGCAATAGCAGCGGCACAGAGTGGTTATGGGCAGAATACTAGCCTATTTTCCCAAGAACTCAAAGCAGCTTGCCAGGATATTGGGGTTGAAATTAGTGAACTCAGCGATTTGATTACCCCTCAGCATGAAATGAAACAAGGACGAGGGATTGATATTGCTCCTGAAACTCCTGGAAATTTATAATGCTCAAGGGTTAATCAAACAGGCTTTAACTTTAATATCTTTTATGCCGCTGGGGGGATTCACTTCCGTGGGAGATAGGATAAAAAGTGTGAAACCCGGGTTTTTTAACAAGAGTTCTGCATCCTGTCACCAATTTTTAGCCGTTCTGGATAGAGGGTGGGAAATGCCCACCCTACGGGACTAGAAATGTTCGTATTCTCGATGCTCACGGTGCGGCAAGGTTTCTAGGCGGCTGCTCAAATCGGTGACGGAATGATAGAGGCGATCGTATCCATCTTGTAAGGAGGCGATCGTGGTTGCTTGAAAATCAATCTCTTGATGAAGGCGTTCCACTTCTTCTTTTTCTAAAGAATTTAGCCGTCTTTGCATCTGTGCGTTTAGGCTTGAAACTTTTTCAAATAATGCAGCAATTGCCGCTTCAATCTTCCCGAGTTGGTCGAGGTTACTCCAGGGGGGTAGGGCTTCAAAACGCTGCTGAAGCTGTGCTAATCCCTCGCTGATTCGAGTCATTTCCCGTTGAAGAGCGGTAATTTCTTCAGATTCCGGGTTATGCTGTTGAAATTCAGCTCTTAATCGGTCTAAGTTGCGTTTTAAGGCAGTGAGAGAATCCGTCTGTTCCAACTTTTTAACGGCTTGGGTGAGACGTTGCAGATAGGGCTTGACAATTTGTTTGTTTTGTTGCTCTAATGTTTTAACGCGACGGGCTAGGGGTTCGAGTTCGGTTTGAATTTGCAACTGGAATTCAGGCAAATTAGAAGAGGGAGGAAGGGTTTCCTCTGTCCCTGGAGTGTTGACAAATTCTGATTTTGCCTGGGGTGGAGTCGAGAGTTGGTCTAACTGTTCCTGCATTAATAAGAGGCGAACGTTCACGGTTTCCCAGTCATCTTCTCGAACTGCTGTTTTTTGGAGGCGTTGGGTAATAGTTTGCAACTGAGAAATGGCTTGATGCAGGGGATGCAAATTCACCTTTTCCACTGGCGGTTGTTGGCGGATGTTAGTTTGGAGAGCGTCCACCATTTGACGGACATCGGCGATCGCCGATGTGGTTTGTTGTGCCGTTTGCTGCTGCGATCGCACTCGATTGGACAAATTCAGACTTAACGCCAAGGTGAGAGGAACTGCGGCATAGACGACTTGTCCCGAAATGGCTGCCACGACGGTTCCCACGGCGGATCCGGCAACACAAGTGCCTTCAACCCAGGTTTGCCAGGGATACGAGTTAAGATTGCCCCTAAAACTTTGACTGGAAGGTTTTATCGTTTGCATGGTTGGTGGTAGGACGCCCGGTTTTGCACCAATTATAGTCACTTCCACAAAAAAGCGGGAATAAAAATTCCCGCTAGGACGTTTTTCAGGATTAGAAAAACAATGGGGTTTCTTCACTCACTCTTGATCCATTTGGAATCACTCTAGGCTAGAAACCGGCTTTCGGGTCCCCTGAGATTCAGGGGACCGGGAGGGTTTAGTCTGCACTCGCCAACGCCGTCAGGGCCGCGATCGCCTGTTGGTGATGGATGGTATCTCCTTGGCGAGAAAACAAGTTTGCTGCGGTTTGTAAGTCCCCGATCGCCCCTTGGCGATCGCCCATTTCTGCCCTCGCCCGACCCCGATAGTTATAGGCACTGGCATACTTCTCATTCAGACTCAGGGCTTGGGTAAAGTCCTCGATTGCTCCATGATAATCGGCCCCGGCGGACCGGGCAACCCCCCGATTCAAGTAGGCGACGGCATCATCGGGTTTCAGGCGCAACGCTTCTGTATAATCCGCGATCGCCCCCGCATAGTCCGCTTGGTTATACCGGGCTAATCCTCGGTTGTTAT
Organism: Laspinema sp. D2d; assembly: GCF_025370755.1. Lineage (GTDB taxonomy): Bacteria > Cyanobacteriota > Cyanobacteriia > Cyanobacteriales > Laspinemataceae > Laspinema. The sequence goes on from NZ_JAMXFC010000013.1 coordinate 140,848, forward strand.
ACGCTACCGCATCTTGGGGATTCAGTTGAATCGCACGAGTATAATCCTCTGCCGCTTGTTGATAATTCCCCAAGCGTCCGTAGGCTTCTCCGCGATAGAAATACGCGCTTGTCTGTTCTGGCGCTTTCAGAATTGACTCAGTGTAATCGCCAATTGCTCCTGTATAATCGCCTTGATTAAACCGGGCAAATCCTCGGTTAAAATATACCACCGCTTCATTGTCATTCAGTTCCAGCGATCGCGTATAGTCGGCGATCGCACCGGCAAAATCGCCGATTTGGAACTTCGCTAATCCGCGATTATTATACGCCGTTGGCTGATTGCCATCAATCTGCAACGCCCGAGTATAATCCTCAACCGCCCCTTGGTAATCGCCAATATCCAACCGCTCAAATCCGCGATTGTAGTAGGCGCTGGCATTAGCAGGATTCAGCAAGGGTTCGCTAAAGCGCTCAATTAACCCGTGAATAATCTTCGGATCGGTAGTCCGTAATCCCACTTCCCGTTCCGGTAGCGCATCACTGCTACTCAGGAAATGATGGGTGGCTAACATCGCCCACTTGTCATCGCACACCAAAAAGTTCTCATGAGTGCCGAGGACTTTCAATTGCAAGCGATCGCCATATTGAGTCCGCAGATGTTCCAAATCATTCAAGGCATCATATAACCCGCGTTTCGCCATCGGGTCTAATTGCCAATGTTCATTAATCCGAATCGGGAATTCTCCGGCTTCAATATCCCGCAGATGTCCCCAACCGATTTCGACTTGAACACCCTGTTGCAGCAGTCCTTCCAGCTTTTGCAGCAGATTACCATCCAACCCCGCACGACTGACCCAAGGACAAACTAAAATCAGACGATGTTGAGCGGTATCGATCGCCTCTTCCAGTTGTGCTCTAATCGAGGGTCGGTCAAATACCAACTCATACTGATGGGCTTTAATCCCTTCTAGTAAAGATTCGATTTGATACAGTTGCTGGGCGATCGCCGGAGAAATCAGAGATTGCAGATGACCGCTTCCCGGGGTATTGTGAGGTACTTCGGGATGGGTTGCCAGGGCTTTAAGCTGCTGACTCAGTTGCTCAATTTGCGGCTGCACTGAAACTTGTCCAGGACGATTCCGCCACTGTTCCAGTTGTCCTTCCAGTCGTCCTAATGCCACTTCTAACCGTTCGATTCTCTCCGGGGTCACATCGGATAAGTGACCGATGGATTCGCTCACTTGCGCTAGGGCCGATCGCAACTCAGAGATTTCCAGCCGGAGGACATCAATTACTTCTGCATCCCGTTCCTCAGCGGAAGAGGGACTATTGGGCAGTTGTTCCAGTCGCCGATCCAGTTCGCTGACATTGGCACTTAGGGTCTCGATTTGCTCCAATTCGGGACGAGAGTTGAACTGTTCGAGAAGTTCGTGGATTTGGTGAGTTACCTCACTTGAGACCGCATTAGGAACGCCACTCCCTTGCCATTCTAGTTGTTCCCGCAGACTCTGCACCTCTTGGCGCAAGGCATCCCGTTCTTGGGGCAAGGTTTCATCCAGGCGGGAACTGAGTTCGCTTACCATGCTATCCAGTTGACTGAGGCGACTGCTCACTTCACTCTGGTTTTCCAGGGAAGTCGTGAGTTGTCGCACTTGTGCTAGATTCGCGGTAACTTCCAGCAGTGCTTGATTCAGTTTATGCACATCGGATTGTGAGGCGATCGCTTCGGGTAAATTATTCACGCGATCGGCTAACTGTTCAAGCTGGTCCTGTAGTTCGGGAATGGGAAATCCCGCCAGAAGATCCACCCGTTCTTTGAGGGTAGTGAGGGCGGTTTCCAACGGTTCCAGAGCTTCTGGGGCGATGAGTAAGGGTAATCCGTCGATTTTCTCTTGTAATCCGAGAAGGGCAGTTTGCCAAGACCCCTGTTCTTGTTGCAGGGCCGCTAATCCGCTGGTTAACTGTTCTAATTCCCGAGTTTGCAGGGCCAAATCCTCTTGGATGCGACGCAGATTCACCGCTTCTAAGGGGGCTAACCGCGTATCAATTTCGGCGATCGCCTCGCTGACAGATTCGGCAATTTTCCGGAGTGCTTCATCGACTCCGGTTAAATCTACCGCCTCCTCGTTACCACGGGCGGAAACCCCAAGGCGTTCTAAATCTAACTGCTGTTCCAGTTGAGGAATCAAGGCGATCGCCAGGGATAAGGCGTTTCTCAAGCGTTCCACTTGCTCGAAATCCGGTTGTGCTGCCACCTTCTGATTCAGTTGTTCCAATTGAATCCGCAACTCGCTCACCGGGGCGATCGCCTGTTCTAATGCTTGCTGCCGTTCCTGCAATTTGGCAATCTCTGAACTGAGGGAACTCACCTGTTCCGCCCCAAATTCCAGGGGATTTCCGGCACTAACTCGCGCTTCGAGATCCGCCCGCAACTCCGCAATTTCCTGCTCAATCGCTTGATTAGCACTCGCCCGAACCGTTTCCAGTCGCTGTTCAATTTGAGCAATCTCTGACAAAACCGGGTTTAAATCTGGAGTCCCACCGCCGGTTTCCAATTTCGAGAGTTTATTTTGAAATTGGGCAATTTTGCTATTAATCTGGGCGATCGCACTCTCCAACCGCTCAACCCCATGTCCACTTTTGGAAGAGTCTCCCCCACTGAGTTGAGCACTCAGGGCCGCCAACGTTTCCTGGACCCCGGCATAATTCTCCCGGAGTACCGAAATATCTTGGCGCAAGGGATTCAACTCTAACCCTTGCGCTAGGGACAGAGTTTTTTCTAACTGTCGCTTAACCTCTTCAAATTCTTCCGAATGTTTCGATACTGCCGACTGAACATGATTAAAATCCGAATCCGTCGGCAATCCCTGCACTTGTTCGCGCAATATCCCTAATTCCCGGGCAAGTTTATCCCGGAGTTCAATGTCATTGCCTCCAATGGACGGTTCCTGCGCTAATCGACGGCGATTAGCCAAATTGAGGACCACCGACAGGGAAAGCGGCGTTGCAGCATAAACAATTTGCTGCGTCGCGATCGCTGCCACGGAACCCGCCACGGAACCCGCCACGGATAAATATTCCAGAATTTCTAGCCAACTTCGCTTAGTCATTTTAATGGAGAGGCCGATGTTTGGTTTGTATGAGGATTTTTCTGATATATGCGGTCAATTTTACCCTGGGAGTTATCCTCCTGTGGCAATCGAATTCAATTCATTGCCCAGGAGTCAATGTAACGTAACGCTGGTTTATCTCCCAATCAGGACCAATCCCAACGAATCCCTAAGACTCCCCGGAGATTGCCCTAAATTCTCCGAGGCGTTGCCTTAATCACTCCCCAGGGGCGGCACTTCAATCGTTGCCTCTCCTGTCGCAATATCCAGCAAACTTTCTAAACTCATCGTATCCATCGACTGCGGATGCACAGGTTCGAGCACATCAATCAGCAACATCAACTGATCGATCGCCAGACGCGTAATCTTACCCCCCTCAATCCGATTAATCTGCGGTCCCGATATCCCCGGGACCAGTTCCGGGTCGATATAGAGGTCCTTCCCTCGTTCTTTCAGCAACATCGATTCTTGGGTTGCAATGTACTGCCCCAGGTCATGGACTGACGTCCAACCCCGATAATGTCTAAGCCAACGCAGGTATCGGCCTAAATGTAGCAATCCCACCTGAGTTAACCGGCGATTTTTCGTAAGCGTGTTTTGGGGCATATTAATTTAGCTGCTATCCGTTGTTTTTCTTGCAGACAACCAGTATGATGTTATCTTAACATAGCGAATTACTGATGAAGAATTAAAATTTATCGGATTTCAGGTTCTTAATATGTTATCATGCGGTTTTAAAAAATCCCGCCGTTGGGGGGACCTGTTTCTACCCCTCCCCGATATCTTGAGGGGGGGACCGGAGATAGAGTGCCGGTGTGAGGAAGGGTTTGAGTCGTTCTTCAGTTCTTAGTAACAACTGGGGTGGAAAAATCGGTTGCCGCTTCCCGGTGTGAGAATATCGGCTATAGGGTGCGGCTAAATTGACTTAGATTTTGACTGTTTCTCGCTAAGTGAGATTAAGGGCAGATAAGATCGCAACTGTTCCACCCCTGCTTGCGATCGCCTCTTTTTGTTCAACCCCTTGGGCGGTTCTTCCCTGAAATTCCCCTCATATTTCGGGCGGGTTGCAAGGGGTAAACCAATCGAGTGAGGGCGATCGCAGATATAATACGAAAAACCCATCTGACCCTGAAGCTATGCAGTCCTTAAAACAGTTCGCCCATAAACTCAAAACCGAAACCTACGCCCTGTATTTAGCCAGTAAAGACCCCCGCGTTCCTTGGTATGCTAGAGTGCTGGCTGCTGGGGTCGTTGCCTATCTTTTTAGTCCCATTGATTTAATTCCCGATGCCATTCCCATTCTCGGTTATTTAGACGATCTAATTTTAGTCCCCCTGGGAATTTGGATTGTGCTAAAAATGATTCCTCCCCAGGTGATTGCTGAATGTCGAGAACAGGCAGAAGCAGCTAACCAGCAGGGAACTCCTGAAAATTGGGTAGCTGCTACCATTATTGTCCTGCTCTGGATATTATTGGGAATGTTAGTCTTCCACTGGATTGGTAGCCTTTTAAACTCGTAAAAGGGGTAACTATGCTATCCTATTTTAATAGCTAATATCCAGCGTAACTGTAGCAGAAATCTCCTGTTCACCTCCCATGACTGGGGTGGAAAAATTAGGAGCAGAATCCCTCATCGCGTACATCGTTTGTGGATAAGGCATAGCAGAATTGACTTGTATTTTCACAATTTCGCGGCGAGTGAAATTGAGGGCTGATAAGACGGTATCTGCTTGGGTAAGGGCATCCTGAGTCGCTGCCCGAATGGCTTGCTGACGGGCGGTTTCCATTGCTTCATCTGGGGCAATAAAATTGACTCCATCAATGCGAGTTGCACCGGCATTGACAGCCTCATCTAACAAGGTTCCAGCGCGATCGGTGGAGAGACGAAAGCTAACAATATTAGAGGCAGCATAGCCAATAATCGTAGGCGCTGCGTTGTCATTACTGCGATAGACCGGGTTGAGTTGAATGCCGGTGGTTTGGAGTTTCTCCACGTTGCGCGATCGCAACAGTTCTACCACGGCTTGCGATCGCCTTGCTACCTCTTGTTGCACCTCTTGGGCGGTTTTTCCCTGCACTTCCACCCCTAATCTCACCTCAGTTAAGGTGGTGGGAATACCTACGGTTCCCTGTCCCGTAACGGTGAGATTACGCGCGGGTTGTTCCTGGGCAGAAACAGCATTGAGACTGGGAGGGATACTAAACAGTCCCAAAGCGAGAGCAGCAGCGGCGATCGGACTCCAAACATTCAGTTTTGTAGGCATTAATCGATTCATGGGTAAAGTTTCTTCTTGGATTCATCTATTGATAGTCTGACACTTTAAACAAGCAGTTGAGGAATTGGTTACCGTTTTGGAAACTAATTTTTTTTAACCCCCTCCCCTCGGGGATTCAAGTGAATTTAGCTTGGGATTGAAATTAAATCAATCCCGCATTTTTTTGAGCATACTGCAAGTTTTTTTGATACTCTACAATCTTAACTTGAGCCATGCCATGATTAGCGTTAGTTTGGGGGACTGCCTCCAGGAAGGCGATCGCCTCTTGCCATTGTTTGGCGACTTGTAACCACTGTTCGGGAGTTTTGGCTGCTTGTGTCAAGGTTGCTGCACTCGTTGCCTTCTTAACTGCTTCCCCAAAGGGGTCAGAATTGGGCGCAATTTCAACAGTTCGAGTTTCGGTTTGAATGGTAAATTCAACCCGCCGATTTTTTTCCCGTCCTTGGGGATTATCGGAACCATCGGGATTGGTATTCGGGGCGATCGGTTGACTTTTTCCTAACCCTTTGGTTTGGATGCGGGTTGGTTCCGCTTGAAAGTTATTGACAAAATAATATTTCACTGACGCTGCTCTTTTTTGCGACAATTCTATATTATATTCGTCAGTTCCTTTGCTGTCTGTATGTCCATGAATCAAGACTTGGGCATCCTTAAAATGGGTCAGCACTTGATTGACTTTTTCCAAGGTTGGTTTAGCTGCCGCCCGGACGTGATATTTATCAAATTCAAATAAAATATTATCGGAAAGATTGAATTTAATCCCTTCAATAGTGGTTTCCGCATTTAATTCCGTGAGGGTCTGTTCTACCTCCGTTGGCGTTGGCAACACCGTTTCTACCATAATTCGGGTTGAATCAGTCGGGTCTTCTTCCGAAGTTACTATAGTCGGTTCCGGTGGCGGTTCTACTTGAACTGAAGTCGCCGGAGGGGAAGTCTCTGTAGTTGCTGAACTCGGTTGTGGTGTTGTTTCTACGGAAGTAGAACTCGAAGGCGTTGCCGTTTCTACAGAAGTAGAACTCGAAGGTGTTGCCGTTTGTTCGGTTTGAGTTGTACTGACAATAGATGGATCAACCGTGGTGGTTGTAGTGGTGGGTGATTGAACATCAAAGGTGCTTGTAGTCACCTGTTCAACGGTTGCTATTTCTAATTGAGTGACAGGAACGGGGACAATTTCAAATGTGGTAACTTTCGGTAAGTCTTGATAGCGATTTTGGCAAGCGGTGCCAATCAGCAGCAAGCTAGAGGCGATCGCAACTTGTAGCCGTTTAATTTCTAGGTGCATTTTGCCCCTCCCGAGGAACTCTAACGTTTTTAATTTCTAATGTTATGCCCCTTGTGCGAGAATAAAGTTGGTCTTCGTAATAAGTTACTGTTTTGAGTCTGATATAAGCAGCTTCGGGGGATAATCGACCAATAAACACAAATTTGCCGTTAAGAGTTGTACCCGGTTGAATTTGAATGAGTGGATTATCTGGAGGGATGGCTAGACGATATGTATTCCCTTCATCATCATAGAGAATGATATTCTCTTTTTTTGTATTAATATTGATAATTTCACGGCGACCATTGGTGATAGATACCGTCGCGATGGTACTATCCTCAGCTAGGGTGATTTCTGTCAAGCGCATCACCAATTCGCTTGCATTCACTTGTAAATCATCATAACTTTCGGTTAGGATGCGGGGACGGCGAGGGGATTCAGTGGTGGCGGGTGCGCCTCCTCCTGGGAGTTTTTGTGCCAAGGGGTTAGAATCACACCCCACACAGACCAAGGATAGGAAGGCGATCGCAGCAAACAGACGAAGGTTCATAGATACGCGGTTTTGAATATTAATTGATTATTGTACTCGATATGAGGGAATTAGCTAATTGTTTAATATTAAAGAATTATTAAGGTCTGGGGTCTTGAACTTTCCAACAGAAAATTATAAAGATAAATGCCCAAGTCAGCAGAAAGAGTGACTTTGTTGCCTTTATTAGTTCTAACAGTCCCCAAATTTGGTAAAATTAGAAAGCCAATCTAACCTAGACTCAGCCCTTACCGCTTTTGCCTCGTTCAACCATGACTTCAACCCTTGACTTTCTGGCCCATCTGAACCCAAACCAACGTCGTGCGGCAGAACATTTCTGTGGCCCCTTGTTAGTTGTTGCCGGGGCGGGTTCGGGCAAAACTCGGGCGCTAACTTATCGAATTGCTAATTTAATCCGCAGTAATCAAGTCCATCCTGACGATATCCTGGCGGTGACCTTTACGAATAAGGCGGCCCGGGAAATGAAGGAACGGATTGAGAAGATTTTTGCCGATACTGTGGCGGAACAAAAGTATGATAAACCGTTTTCAGCTTTAGAACCAGCGGAACAAACTCAGGTGCGATCGCAGGTGTGGAGAAACAGCATTAAACCCCTGTGGATTGGTACATTCCATTCCCTCTGTTCCCGCATTTTGCGCTACGATATTGAAAAATTTAAAGATGAAAATGGGCGGCAATGGACCCGCAAATTCTCTATCCTTGATGAGTCTGATGCTCAAACAGCCATTAAGGATATTGTCCTCAAACAGATGAATTTGGATAGCAAAAAGTTTGAGCCTCGCAAGATACGGTATGAAATTAGCGGGGCGAAAAATAAAGGATGGTCTCCTCATGATTTAGAGGCGAGTGATCCGACGAATTACCGCAATCGCAAGGTAGCAGAGGTATATAATCGGTATCAGGATACTTTGGCGGCGAATAATGCCCTAGATTTTGATGATTTGATTCGGATTCCCGTGGAACTGTTTCGCCAGGATGCTCAAGTTTTAGATTATTGGCATCGTAAGTTTCAGCATATTTTGGTGGATGAATATCAGGATACGAACCGCACTCAATATGATTTGATTCGGATGTTAGTCACCAATGGAAAAGCTGCAAAATCCTTTGATAAATGGGAAAATCGCTCAGTGTTTGTGGTGGGGGATGTAGACCAATCGATTTACTCATTTCGGATGGCAGATTATACCATTTTGCTGGAGTTTCAGCAAGATTTTGGAGATGGATTAGAGGATGAAGAGACCCAAACTTTGGTGAAATTAGAGGAGAATTATCGATCGCGAGAAAATATCCTAGAGGTTGCTAATAAACTGATTGAGAATAATACAGAACGGATTGATAAAGTATTGCGTCCCACCCGGGGGGAAGGGGAAGCGATTATCTGTTATCGCACCGAAAATGATTTAGATGAAGCGCAATATGTGGTGAATCAAATTCGGATGTTGCAAAATCAGCATCCGGAGTTGGATTGGGGTTCGTTTGCAATTTTGTATCGGACTAATGCTCAATCGCGATCGTTTGAGGATGTGTTAGTGAAAATGAATGTCCCCTATCGAGTGGTGGGGGGTTTGAAGTTCTACGATCGCAAAGAAGTCAAGGATGCCGTTGCTTATTTGCGGGCGATCGCTAACCCTGCGGATTCGATTAGTTTGCGGCGGATTATTAATACTCCTAAACGCAGTATCGGGAAAACGACCTTAGATCGTCTCGATGAAGCAGCAAAACAGTTAAACGTCCCCCTGTGGGAAATTCTCAGTGATGATACATCGGTGAAAACCCTCGCAGGGCGATCGGTGAAACAAGTTCTGGAATTCTCTCAATTAATATCCCGATGGCAAGGGCAAGTAGAAACCTTACCGGCGATCGAAGTCCTGAAAGGGATTATGGAAGAATCCGGGTATATGGAATCCCTGAAACTGGAAAACACCGATGAAGCCTTAAACCGCATGGCAAACATTGAGCAGTTGTATAGTGCAACGATGCAATATGCCGAAGAAAATGAAGACAATTCTTTAACGGGATTTCTCTCTAGTGCTTCTCTTGCTTCAGAGTTAGATAATTTAGAAGAAGGGGAACAAGCCGTATCATTGTTAACCATTCATTCTGCCAAAGGATTAGAATTTCCTGTGGTCTTTTTGGTGGGAATGGAAGAGGGTTTATTCCCCAATTTCCGCAGTGTAAATGACCCGCGTAGTTTGGAAGAAGAACGGCGACTCTGCTATGTGGGAATTACTCGTGCCCAAGAACGACTCTTTTTAACTCATGCCTTAGAACGGCGCTTGTGGGGGTCTTATGAACGCGCTCAACCCTCACGATTTCTAGCCGAATTACCCCGGGATTTACTACAAGGAAATTCAGTTCCCAAGGAAAAAACTCGCCGCAGTTCCGGGGCGGCAAAAACGGCAAAAGGGGCAGCCGCTAAGGAGACTTGGTTGGTGGGGGATATGGTGGTTCATGATACCTTTGGTCCTGGGGAAGTGTCTCACGTTTTTGGATCGGCTACTAAGATGTCCTTAGCGATTAAATTTATGCGAGGAGGTCAAAAAATTATTGACCCGCAAACGGCCCCGATGCAAAAATTAAATTAATTCCGGGAACTAAAAATCCAAGCAACCGTCTGAAGAACGCCTGGATTTTGGACTGGAGAAGCGTGACTCACATACCCGACTATATATCGCGATCGCAGAGATAAAAGAGATGGAAAGAGGACTGATGTGGTTACCCTTGCTGGCCCTATTTATAGGACTCGCCTGGGCCGGATGGAACGAATATCAAAAAGTCGAAGCCTATAGGCTTTGGGCCCAGGGGTTTGATCGCACTAAGTATGATATTTATGCGGTATTAGGAGAGAAGGGAGATTGCCTGACTTGGGGAAAACCCACGCGCAAAGGTCCGGTGAATGTACAAACCTTCTCCTTAAAAGAGGTACAGTCATTGCACCTGCTGGTGAATCAACAACCCGTGGCAGTCGATGCCCTACCGGAGAATCTCAAAGCCAAGACCATTGCCTTAGAATTTTTGTTTCCATCCCCAAAACAGTCAGTGCAGATTCCCTTTACCGAAGTGGCGATCGCCGTGGAATGGACAAAATATTTACAACAACAGTGGCAAAAGTGGCAGGAGGGGACGGTGAATTAAGTCAACTTTTTCCTCAAAAATCCGTGAATCTAAACTCTAAAATAGTGTTAGATCCTAGGTGAACAATTAATTTTCTAATAAAGCCAATATGCCCTTAAAGCCCTCGTCCTGGAAAAAATTTAGTGCCTTAGCCGTAGCTGGAATCGCCACCCTGGGAGCGATCGACCTCCATTTTCTCGCCAGCGCCCCCCCATTGCTCGCACAACAGCGCACCCCCAGTTCTCAACTGTTAAGAACCATTGGCGATCGCGCTTTCCCCATTTTTGCCGTTGCTTATAGTCCGACAACCTCAGTCGTCGTCAGTGGCAGCAATGAAGATACCATCAAATTTTGGAATGCCGAAACCGGAGAACTGAACTATACCGCTTCTGTTCATTTAGATGACGTGAGGGCCTTGGATATCTCGCCCAACGGTCAAATCCTCGCCAGTGGTAGCGATGACAACACCGCTAACCTTTGGAACATGGAAACTGGACAGTTGATTTATACCCTTTACGGTCACACAAAAGGGGTGAAAACCGTAGCATTTAGTCCCGATGGACGAACCCTTGCTACGGGGAGTTGGGATAACACCGTTAAACTCTGGAACGTCGAGAATGGGCAAATTATTCGCACTTTAAGCGCCCATGAGGACGGGGTTGAGACGGTGGCTTTTAGTCCCAATGGTGCAACCTTAGCATCCGGGGGACTGGATAACAATGTCAAACTCTGGAACCTGAATACTGGAGAGTTAATCACCACTATTCCCGCCCATGAGGATTGGGTGAGTTCTGTTGCCTTTACCCCCGATGGACAGACCCTCGTCACTGGCAGTTATGATAATGCCGTGAAAATTTGGGATGTGAATCGGGGACAATTGTTACGCACCCTGACGGGTCACTCCTTCCCGGTGTATCAGATTGCCATTACCCCCGATGGACGCACCGTTGCCTCCGTCAGCGACGATCGCACAGTCCGACTCTGGGATATCGCCAGTGGCAGATTAATCGAAACCCTCACCGGACATGAAAAATCCATCTTTTCTATTTCAATTAGACCCGATGGCAGCCGATTGGCGACTGGGGGGAATGATAATACGATTAATATTTGGGAATTAGGTCGTTAATTGACGACAAATCGGGGTTTTTGTAGGGGCGCAAGCATTGCGCCCCTACAAAACAGGGCTAGTGTCCACCCTTTATACTCGGTCCTGCATCCGGGCTAGTAATGCGGCACCATAGGCCGCTTCTGTGTGAGTTGGCGTAGTGACCGGAACATTTAAACGACGCTGGCGAATTGCGCTCCAAATGGGGTTTTTTGCCCCGCCACCAGCGGTATAAACCCGCTTGAGTCCCGTGGCCCCAAACTCTTGTAACAGTTCATATCCCCGCGCTTCAATGCGGGCCATGCTTTCTAATAATCCATGCAAAAATTCGACATCGGACTGAGGACGAGGGTCTAATCGTGGGGGAAGTTCCGGATTATTTAAAGGAAAGCGTTCCCCGGGTTTGAGGAGGGGATAATATTTCAGAGGACTTTCGGTGTTAGGGTCAATGCTTTCGCTGAATTCTGCCAGTTGCCGATCGCTGAAAAACTCACGCAGGACCGCGCCTCCGGTATTCGATGCCCCGCCAGTTAGCCATAAATTGCCGAGACGATGACTATAAATCCCATAACGCGCATCATCCACGCGATCGCGACTGAGTAGCTTGAGTACCAAGGTTGAACCCAGGGACGTCACCGCCTCTCCCGGTTCCCTGGCACCCGATGCCAGAAATGCGGCAATACTGTCCGTAGTTCCGGCGCAAATTACGCAATTCTCCGGTAATCCAAAGCGATCGCCCATTTCGGGCGTGATTGGGGCGATGGGAGTTCCCGGTTTGACCACATGAGGCAAATAGGGGACAAACTGGGTAAACAGTTGCGGCAAGGCCGATCGCAACCATTCGGGATAAAATAAATGCTCTGGGTCATACCCCAATTTCAGGGCATTGTGATAGTCACTGATGCCAATTTGTCCGTGGAGTTGAAAACTTAGCCAATCTGCTTGATGCAGGAAGAACAGCCCCGTAGTCGCCACCCGATGCAGGGCATCAGGATACAATTTGGGATGACGGGCATACCATAACAGCTTTGCCAAACTGGAAGTTGCCCCGATCGCCGGATGATTGGGAGGGGCGATTTCCCGTAATGTCTCCATCACCGTGATCCCCCGGGCATCATTGTAGAGAATCGGTTCCGCCACCGGAGTCCCACTGCGATCGCACAGCAACACCGTCGAAGATGTCCCATCAATGGCGATCGCGCCGATGGACTGGCGTACAGACCGAGGCAGTTGGTCCAGTAACGCCCATAACCCTTCCTGCCACAGTTCCGGAGTTTGTCGGTCCAGGGGAAAATCCGCCTGTGCCTGAATCCCTGCATGGTCATCGATCGCCACTGCACGAGCACCAGAAGTCCCGAAGTCTATGCCGAGATAGAGGGTCATAGGAATACCCCTTAACGCTTACCATCCTCTAGTTTAGGCGATGTTGTTGGTCCTTTGGGGTTAGGTTTCCGTGACTCCCCCCTTAAAAAATCTCTAGGTTTGAAGTGACCTTCTGGATCAAAAATAATAAATAAGCGCAAACCTAGAGACTGTAACAACAATGTCCCAGCCCACGATTGAATCCATTCTGAACGAAAAACGGCAGTTTCCACCATCAGCGGAATTTTCCAAAAATGCTCGCATCAAGAGTTTAGAAGAGTACCAGGCGCTTTATGACCAAGCTGCCGCCAATCCTGAACAGTTTTGGGAACAGCTTGCGGAGAAAGAACTGCACTGGTTTAAAAAATGGGATAAAGTCCTCGACTGGCAACCCCCTAACGCTAAATGGTTTGTCGGGGGTCAGATGAATATTTCCTATAACTGCCTCGATCGCCACCTCACCACCCACCGCAAAAATAAAGCGGCCCTGATTTGGGAAGGAGAACCAGGAGACTCCCGAACCCTCACCTACGCCCAATTGCACCGGGAAGTCTGCCAAATGGCAAACGTCATCAAAGATATGGGGGTCAAAAAAGGCGATCGCGTTGGTATCTATATGCCAATGATTCCCGAGGCAGTCGTTGCGATGTTGGCCTGTGCGCGCATCGGGGCCGCCCATACCGTAGTTTTTGGCGGATTCAGCGCCGAATCTCTCAAGGATCGCCTAGTTGATGCCCAAGCTAAATTGGTGATTACTGCTGATGGCGGGTGGCGCAAAGAGTCAATTGTCGCCCTGAAAGAGCAAGTTGATAAAGCCCTAGAACTGGGGGCCAGCAGCGTCGAGCACGTTCTGGTTGTCAAACGGACTGGACAAGAAATCGCCATGACACCGGACCGCGATCGCTGGTGGCATGAACTCCAACCCACCGCGTCCGCCAACTGTCCCGCAGAACCAATGGACAGCGAAGACTTACTCTTTATCCTCTACACCTCCGGGACTACCGGCAAACCTAAAGGCGTCGTTCATACCACGGCGGGATATAACCTGTACAGCCATATCACCCTACAATGGGCCTTTGACCTGCAAGAAACCGATGTTTATTGGTGTACCGCTGATGTGGGTTGGATTACGGGTCATAGCTATATCGTCTATGGACCCTTATCCAACGGTGCAACTACGGTCATGTATGAAGGGGCACCGCGACCCTCGAACCCGGGCTGTTTCTGGGATGTCATCGAAAAATATGGCGTCACCATCTTCTACACCGCCCCCACCGCGATTCGGTCCTTTATTAAAATGGGGGACCAACATCCCAACGCCCGGGATTTGTCTTCCCTGAGATTATTGGGCACCGTCGGCGAACCGATTAACCCCGAAGCCTGGATCTGGTACGCTCATGTGATTGGTGGCGATCGCTGTCCAATCGTCGATACCTGGTGGCAAACCGAAACCGGCGGATTTATGATTACCCCCTTACCCGGTGCGATCGCCACCAAACCCGGTTCTGCAACCCGTCCCTTCCCTGGAATTTTGGCCGAAATTGTAGACCTAGACGGCAGTCCCGTCCCCGCCAATGAAGGGGGATATCTCGTCATTAAACACCCTTGGCCGGGAATGATGCGCACCGTCTACGGAGACCCGGACCGCTTCCGGCGCACCTACTGGGAACATATCGCCCCCAAAGACGGCCATTACCTCTACTTTGCTGGAGATGGCGCACGTTGTGACGAAGACGGCTATTTTTGGGTCATGGGTCGCGTCGATGACGTGATCAACGTTTCCGGACACCGTTTAGGGACAATGGAAATCGAGTCTGCCCTAGTCTCCCATGAGTCCGTTGCCGAAGCTGCCGTAGTAGGCAAACCCGATGAAGTACGCGGCGAGGCGATCGTTGCTTTCGTATCCTTAGAAAACGGATATGACCCCAGTCCAGAACTGGAAAAAGCCCTAAAACAGCACGTCGTCAATGAAATTGGGGCTCTGGCGCGACCGACAGAAATCCGCTTTACGGAAGACTTACCCAAAACGCGATCGGGCAAAATCATGCGCCGCCTCCTCCGCAACCTCGCAGCGGGTGAAGAAATCGCCGGAGATACCTCAACCCTACAAGACCGCAGTGTACTAGACAAACTCAGAAGCGGAGGCTAAAACCCTCCTCCACTGGAGTTTAGACTAAGCCAGTGACACGAAAGCAATAAAGAGGGGAGCCCGACTTGCATCTAGGCTCCCCTTGGCA
>NZ_JAMXFC010000014.1 GCF_025370755.1 Laspinema sp. D2d
TGAGGGGTCGAATGGCGCTTCATTCTGATAACTATTTCGTCCAATAAAATACTGTAAATAAGGATTTTCTTGGATTTTTTCAACTGTTTCTCGGTCACTGATGCCCAATTTTTCTTTGATGATTAAAGCAGCCAGTGCCATCCGAAAAGATTTGGCTGGTGCCCCCATTTCTTCAGAAAAATTCTCGGCATATTCTGACTCAAATTCGGACCACGGAATTAGCTTCGACAGAACAATCCACCGATTTTCTTCACACAGCTGGCCCTCAAAAGGAAGTTCAAAGGCTTCTTCTGGCCCCAGGGCGTTTTGTGATTTTCGATACATTTTCCCTTCACCGATGCACAACAATTTCCAATTTTACCTCTTTTTCCGGTTGTTTTGGCCCAGGTAAAACTTCTGAAAGCCTTGAATAGTCAGCGTTTCGCTTTTTTTCAGCAAGCCCTAATTACCTTTTAATAAGCCAATTTTATTAGGGTTATTTAAAATTAAAATATTTCCAGGGAAGGTAAAATGTTAAATTAGGGCCAGGAATTTTAGAGGAATTAAGACCTGAAAAATTTAATGGATTCTCAACCCAACCAGAAATTTATTGATGTTGACAACTCTAAACCAGCCTGTCCTAAGTGTGGTTCTCATAATATTCGTAAAAATGGTCATATTCATAATGGTAAGCAAAATCATCAATGTAAAGATTGTGGACGACAGTTTGTTGAAGGAAACACCAAAAAATATATTTCTAATTTCCTACAAAATCTAGTTGATAAACTCTTACTTGAAAAAATACCTTTGGCTGGTATATGTAGAGTCCTTGGAGTTTCAGGAACTTGGCTTCAAGAATACGTGAACGCCAAGTATGTCAAGGTTCCTAGAGAACTTAACGTATCAGCTAAAGCCCCAGGAAAGCTCATCATTCAATGTGATGAACTTTGGTCTTATGTTCAAAAAAAAGAAAATCAACAATGGGTTTGGCTGGCTCTAGATTTAAATACCCGAGAAATTGTTGGATGTTATGTAGGAGATCGCAGTAAAAACTCAGCGCAAAAGTTGTGGGATTCTTTACCGCCTGTTTATCGCCAATGTGCTGTTTGCTATACCGATTTTTGGCAAGCAGACGAATGTGTATTGCCTAAAAAGCGGCATAAATCTGTGAGTAAAAGTAGCGGAAAAACTAGCCATATTGAACGATTTAATAATACGTTGAGGCAGCGAATCTCTCGGCTAGTTAGAAAAACTTTATCTTTTTCTAAAAAATTAGAAAATCATATTGGAGCCTTATGGTATTTTATTCATCATTATAACGAATCATTACATATTTAGGACTACCAGAATCTCAAGGTTGGCCAATGGATTGGACCGAACTAAACCGCTAAAACATGAAGAAAAATTTTGGGGAGTTAATCTATTCGAGTTTTATAGAAAGTCAGGGGGTTCTGATTGGCTTTGTAGGGATTTTTCTCACGCTTATAAGCGCTCGCTTCCCCTTCAAAACGCAGATTCCACTTGATATGGTGATTGTGATCGCCTTTTTTATGCTATTGTTGGTCGTCACCCTGAGTAGAGCCAGTTATCAAAGTTTTAAGACTGCTCAAGAAGCGAGTTATCAAAGTTTTAAGACGGCTCAAGAATTGAGCCAACTTCAAGCCAGTTATCAAAGTTTTAAGACTGCTCAAGAATTGAGCCAGCTTCATAATTCAGTGATTCCTAAAATGTTATATGTTAGCAAAGAGACAAGTTCACCAGCCCCTTTTCAACTCAGATGCTTGCTCGGAAATTCCGCTCTTTTTTCTAATGATACTTGTATTTCTTTTTACTACACCGATGATGAGGGCTTTGAAAGGTTAATCGGAATGGGAGTGGTACTCACCGTACAAGATGATGGTAAAGTCCAGGCTTTATTGGATATTCCCATATTGGGGTATCAGGAGATTTTAGAGAAATTAGGAAACAACGATCCAAAATTTATTAGCCGGACAGTCGTTAAGCCGAATATTACTCGAAATATGATGCTAGAGTATTTCTTTAACTTAGAATAATAACCAGGAGCAAAAATGGAAAAAAACCCAGAGGTGTTCAATCTCCAAAATCGGATATTTCCTGCGTTGGTTGCTCAAGTCATTAATCCTTCACAACTTGTCATCAATAGAGGCTCGCTCCATGGTGTAAAAGTAGGGCAAAGGATGCTAATCTATCGGACGGGCGACCAAGAGATAAAGGATCCGGAGAGTGGCGAGTCCCTTGGATATCTAGAACTGGTGAAAGGAACTGGAAAAGTGATTCATGTACAAGAAAAAATTTGTACAATCGAATCGGATAAAAAAAAGGCTCCTAGACGAATCATAAAAAATTCCTGGGGATTCCCAGAAGAAGATATAATTGAAGGTGAAGCCCTACCTTTTGACCAACCGGAAGTTGGAGATTTGGTTAAACCGATTTAAGGACAAGGATTGTGGCAGGGGCGATCGCATCTGGATGACCTCCGGCGATCGACTCTTTTCTATGGGGTAGTGATTCAGAAGCAACGCAAAAGGTCAATCATGATGCTACGGTATGAAATTATCATGTATTGGAGTCAGGAGGACAAGGCATTTATTGCGGAAGTGCCGGAATTACCGGGTTGTGCGGCTGATGGTGCAACCTATCAGGAAGCGTTGAGCAATGTAGAAGTAGTTATGCAGGAGTGGATGGAGACGGCGCAGGCATTAGGGCGTCCGATTCCGGAACCGAAAGGACGTTTTATGTTGGCTTAAGTGGGGTAGGACATGGCGATGCTATATCCCTACGGGTAACTGGTATAAGGAAAGTTATATATCAAAACCCCTGTGTACGAATCCAACAAATTAGCCCGCACAGGCGGGCTTGGTTTGTATAGCCCCAGGCTCAAGCCTGGGGTCTGTTTCTTAGTCTATGATGCCACTTTCGCAGTCGATCGCGTGCGTCGGCGTCCGGTGGTAGCCGGTTGTTCTTGTACCGTGGGCGGTTCTTGGGGATTTTGCATCAAGAACACCAGCAACGGATTACTTTGCAGTTCCCGGCGTAACATCCGCTGGATATCTCGCTCAAGCTGATTTTGTAGTCCCGTCCAGTCAACTTCTGGGGTACCATCTTCAAGGGTGCGAGAGAATTCAGACCAGCGATCGCTCAGAACCCCTTCAATGGTTTGACTAATCCATTTTTTCAGCAGATTTGGCTCAATGGATGACACCACCCCGCGCAAGTGAGTCGCTGTATCAGCCGCCAGTTTGCCATCCCAACCGATCGCCGCTGCAATGGTAACCACTCCATCCGCTGCCAACTGTTGGCGTTCTTTTAGCACGTCATCCTTAACCACTCCCGAACGAGAAGCATCCACCAGTTCAATCCCCGAGGGTACTTGGTCGATGACGCCGATACTCTCCGTCGTCAATCCAACCATATCGCCATTATTGATAATCACCATATTTTCGGCGGGAATTCCCATACTTTGTGCGACCTTTGCGTGCTGCACAAGCATTCGATGTTCGCCGTGGAACGGTAGGAAGAACTTCGGACGAGTTAAGGCAATCATCAGCTTATGCTCTTCTTGGCAACCATGACCCGAGACATGAATTCCTTGATTCCGTCCGTAGATGACGTTTGCACCTTGTATCATTAATTTATCAATTGTGTTCACCACGGCGATTGTATTGCCGGGAATCGGATTCGCTGAGAATACAACTGTATCTCCCTTGCGGATTTTGATTTTCCGGTGTTCACCGTTGGCAATCCTTGTGAGAGCTGACATCGGCTCACCTTGAGAGCCTGTGGTCAAAATCAGGACCTTTTCATCGGGTAGGGAGCGAATGGCGTGCAAGGGTTGGAACAAACTATCTTCGCACTTAATATATCCCAGGTTGCGGGCGTGGGCGATGACATTGAGCATCGATCGCCCTACAACTGCGACGGTACGTCCTTGTTTCTTAGCCAAGTCTAAAATAATATTCAGTCGATGCACCGACGAGGCAAAGGTGGTGACTAGGATGCGACCCTCTGCCTGAGAAAAGACGCGATCAAGATTTGGATATACCGATCGCTCCGATGGAGTATAGCCAGGGACTTCGGCATTGGTAGAATCACTAATCAGGCAGAGGATCCCTTTCTCCCCATATTCCGCCAGTCGTTGCAAGTCAAAATGTTCGCCATCAACGGGGGTATGGTCGATTTTGAAGTCGCCGGTGTGGATCACAATGCCGACGGGGGTATGAATCGCCACGGTGAAGCTATCCGCCATCGAGTGGGTATTGCGAATATATTCGACGACAAAATGTTTACCAAAGCGGACCACATCCCGAGGGGAAACGCTTCTGAGTTCGGTGCGATCGCTGACTCCAGCTTCTTCTAACTTGCCTTCCAGCAAGCTCATTGCCAACCGGGGACCATAAATCACCGGGATATCAAACTGTTTTAAATGAAAGGCAATCCCGCCAATGTGGTCTTCATGACCATGAGTAACGACCATGCCTTTGATTTTATCGCGATTTTCCCGGAGGTAGGTCATATCGGGGAGGACGATGTTCACCCCATGCATCCCATCCGTGGGGAAGGCTAAACCGGCATCGACGAGGATGATTTCGTCCTCAAACTCAAAGACGCAAGTATTTTTGCCGATTTCATGGAGTCCACCCAAGGGAATAATTTTCAACGTGGGTGTGGATCCCTTGGATGTCGATCCATTTTTACTCACGGTTTTCTTTTCCTTCGCTAGTGTAATGGGGCTGTTAGTCATTTTTCTGTGTTCTCTTTTATGGTTGATTGGTTATCGAGAGTTGGTCAGGTTGTCAGGAAACAAAGATTGGAATTTATAACCGACGACAAAAAGTGCAACGGTATTTTTTTGAGCTAGAGTTACAGCAAATTAAGTTGCTGCATCACAACCTCTAAGCCTTGTTTGACGTCCTCTGATGCTTCGCACAGCGGGGGCCGAGTCGATCCGACGTCCCACCCTTGAAGGTTTAAGCCACACTTGAGGGGAATGGGATTGGTGGTAGTAAATAGGGCTTTGAATAAGGGTAAAAGCTTGAGGTGAAGCTGGGTGGCTTCTTGGGTTTTCCCGGTTTGGTATGCCTGAATCATGGATTGGAGGGTCTCTCCTACCAGATGGGAGGCCACGCTGACCACTCCGGCAGCCCCGATCGCCAGCAGGGGTAAGGTTAAAGAATCATCCCCAGAATAAATTTGAAAGTCTGGGGGAGTCAGGCTTCTAACCAAGCTGGCTTGGTCTAAGCTGCCGCTGGCTTCTTTAATCGCTGTGATGTTGGGAATCTCAGCTAGACGGGCGACGGTTTCCGGGAGTAGATTTTGGCCGGTGCGTCCGGGAATGTTATAGAGCATGATGGGCAAATCTGGGCAGCTTTGCGCGATCGCCTTAAAGTGCCGATATAACCCTTCTTGGGGGGGTTTGTTGTAATAAGGAACAACTTGCAGCGAGCCATCTAACCCTAGGGTAGCAGCTTTTTGAGTCGCTGCGATCGCCTCCCGGGTAGAATTCGATCCAGTACCCGCAATCACTTTGCCTCGACTCCCTACAGCCTTTTTCACCACCTGGAATAGTTCATACTCTTCCTCCCAGGTTAGGGTCGGTGATTCTCCCGTTGTGCCACAAACAAGCACCGCATCAGTCCCATGTTCGACTAAATGAGCGGCCAGCTTTTCTGTAACATCATAGTTCACGCTACCGTCTGCATGAAACGGTGTAATCATTGCGGTGACAACTCGTCCGAAATTCACCACGCTCTCCTTAATTATTTATCGATTGTGTATTCAGGTTATTGATCAATCGGGTCGCGATCGCGCTGTTTGGAGGAGTCTTTCCCCCAAGGAGTAGACACTCCGACCCTCGGTCAAACGGTAAAATGTGAACGCTAACCGATGGAACTCAATCTCCCATCTGTCATTGTGGATGCTGTTCCACCCGCCTTACGTCTTATCCATCGGTGCAGCGTAGATCAAGCAAGTCCTGGGAGGCGATCGCCATTTAAGACGAACCGTTAAAAGCCCAGACTCACCAAGGGGTATCAACTGAGCCTCATTTGCGACTTTAAAGCAACGAACTCCCTTCGGGCGATCGCCCCAGTCCAGGATTACCCCATCCAATACAACATCAGTGCTAACCTCGAACCGTGACTCCGAGTCAGCTTCCCGATGACATTCATCCGGGTATTCTAAACAGAGACCGCCGCTGCCGGTCGAATCCAATTTCGAGCCACCAACAATTCAGCAATTTGGACCGCATTTAACGCGGCCCCCTTGCGAATTTGATCGCCACTCAGCCAGAGTTCCAACCCATTGGGTCCCGAAATATCCTGGCGGATCCGACCTACCAACACTTCATCGCGCCCCGTCGCCTCCATTGGCATCGGGAAATAATTCGCCTGCCAGTCTTCCACCAACTTAACTCCAGGAGCGGCAGCTAAAATTTCCCGAGCCTTCACGACGCTAAAAGGCTGGGCAAATTCTAAATTCAAAGCCTCCGAATGCGCTCGCAGCACAGGTACTCGCACACAAGTCGGACTAATTCTAATGTCAGGATCCCCAAATATTTTGCGGGTTTCATTGACCATTTTCATTTCTTCCTCGCAATACCCTTGGTCATTCAGGGCCGAATTGTGGGGGAACAAATTAAACGCCAAAGGATAGGGGAAAATATCGGTTTGCGGGGTCTGACCTTGCAAAATGGCCCGGGCTTGGTCTTTCATTTCTTCCATTGCCCTGGCACCGGCACCGCTGGCCGATTGGTAAGTGGCTGCCACAATCCGCTGTACGGGCTGAACTTGATGCAGGGGCCATACCGCCACCGCCATCAAAATGGTCGTGCAATTGGGATTGGCAATAATGCCTTGATGGTGCGCTGCGGCCTCTGGGTTCACTTCCGGAACCACCAGGGGGACATTCGGATCCATACGAAAGGCACTGGAGTTATCCACCACCACGGCACCAGCGGCGATCGCTTTGGAAGCCCAAGCCTTAGAAGTGGAGCCACCGGCTGAAGCTAAGACCACATCCACGTTCTTAAACGAACTTTCTTCGACCACTTCCACAGGAATTTCTTCCCCTCGGAAGGTCAAGGTTTTTCCCGCCGATCGCGGGGAAGCCAACAGCTTTAAATCGGACATTGGAAAGGAGCGAGAGTCCAATAACTCTAACAACTCAGTCCCCACGGCACCCGTTGCGCCGAGAATGGCTACTTTATAAGATTTCGACAAATGACAGTCCTCCAAACAGGTTGAGATATAAGTCTTGAGTAATAATAGAGGCGATTCAAATACGTCTTAAATAGATATCAGGTGTTTTCCTTAGATCAGTTTTTAAAGGGCCTAGGCAGTGAGCCGCCCTGGGGAATTCCTTTCCCTGTCTCTGTCTCCAGAGTCTGGCCTAGCATTGATAACGGGTCTCAAACCCCTACTTTATCCTGAACAGATGGGATAGTTTATTTAAGGATAACAATGTATTTATTGCAGATTGGAAACCAAAAGTCAATAAAGAATAGGCTTTAGTGAAATAACGGTTATCTTATTATACTCATGATTGGCTGAAAATTTTTGAAATTCCTGCGCGATCGCCCCCGAGCAGATTTTAAGGAGCGTAGGGGCTAGACCCTGGGGACGGCTTCAGATCAAGCCCATACCCTCATTCTAGGGAGGGAAGTCCCACTCATCCCATCCAACCGGCCCTCTTCATGATTAGGGGACTGGATATCTGGAGTTTGGGTCCAGGGTGGGTAACGCTTCAAAACAGCGATCGCCTAGAAAAAATTACTCGGGCACTTTTTTTGGTAAAATTTTAGATTCTCCCTAAAATAGCTGCATAGACCGTTGTGAAAGGGAGAACATTCCCTAGACCCGGGGTTTTTTATGCCAAGGCGATCGCCCTTAACGCCCTGGATCAGCTAGGATCTATAGTTGCAGCAAAGATAGCCTTGGGCTTGACCGAGTTGCCCGATCCTGAGCGCGATGGCCGCAAGACTTACCCCCTGGTCAGTGGGCCTACCTTGGGCCAAGGTCCAGTCATCAGACCAGGAGGAAATCCCTTCTGCTCAACGGAATCAGGACAGTAAACCGCCCAAAAGATCAATCGAGAATTAACAGAATTTGTCGAAGAGAACGCCGATGAAAGTTACCCAGGAAAAGCTTCCCGCCAGCAAACTTGGTCTGGAAATTGAAGTGACCCCCGATATGTCTCAGAAAGCCTACGAACAGGTGATTCAGCAATTTAGCCGTCAGGCTAGCATTCCTGGGTTTCGGAAAGGAAAAGTACCGCGCTCAGTGTTGGTACAGCGCATGGGAACTTCCCGGATCAAAGCCGCAGCAGTCGAGGATTTAATTCAAAATTGTCTGGAAAAAGTCGTCAAGGATGAAGAGATTCCGGCCTTGGGGAATTTTCAATTAATCTCCTCTTTTGATGAATTAGTCACCCAGTATGAACCGGGAGAACCCCTGGTCTTTTCAGTTTCCGTGGATGTCCCCCCGGAAGTCTCCTTAAGCGATTACACGGGACTATCAATTAGAGCCGAAGAAGTTAAATATGATCCGGCAGAAGTTGATCAGTTTTTAGAGGAACGTCGTAAAGAGCAAGCGACCTTAATTCCCGTAGAGGAAAGAGCCGCCCAAGCCGAGGATGTTGCGATCGTTGATTATGTCGGAAAAATCATCAACGAAGCGGGTGGGGAACCCCAACCGCTCCCGGGTGGAGAAGCGGAAAACTTTCAAATTGAACTCAGTGAAGGCCGGTTTATCAAGGGCTTCGTTGAGGGAATTATTGGGTTAAAAGTGGGGGAAACGAAAGAGTTAAACGTTCCCTTTCCTGAAGATTATCCCAACGAGGATTTAGCCGGAAAGGAAGCGATTTTTACGATTACGGTGAAAGAACTCAAAGAAAAAGAGTTGCCGGAATTAGATGATGATTTCGCCCAAGCTGTGAGCGAGTATCAAACCTTGGCGGAACTGCGCGAGTCATTGGAGAAGCAGTATCAGGAGAAAGCCGATCGCGAAACCAAAGCCAATAAACACGAAGCCTTAGTTACTGCGATCGAAAAAATTGTGGAAGTAGAAATTCCCGAAACTTTAATTGATCGCGAATTGGATAATATCTTGCAACAATCCATGATGCAGCTTGCTAATTACGGAATTGATGTCAAGAAATTGTACACCAAGGACACCGTAGCCGCCCTGCGGAAGCAATCTCAACCCGAGGCGATCGAAAACTTGCGGAAATCCTTTGCTTTGAAAGAAGTGGCTGCTCGCGAGTCCCTCTCCGTTACCCCAGAGGAAGTCAATGCGCGGATTGAAGAACTCAAGGACCGCTTACCCCCCGATGTCGATCGCGATCGATTAACCTCGGCCCTCGAATCGGAAATGCTCAAAGAAAAAGCCCTCGACTGGCTGGAAGAACGAGCTAATATTGAGCTATTACCCGCCGGAACCCTAGAAGCAGAAGCCGCAGCGACCGCAGCAACCGCCGCCGCAGAGGCAGCAGAAGCCGAACTCGCAAAAGGGGAAGAAAGTGCTGGGGAAGTGGTCCCAGTTGAAGCAACCGACTCCCCCGAATAAACCCATCTGACCCAGGGTTCGAGAAGAGACCCCAAGGGCGATCGCCTGCCGCAAGTACCGGGAACCCAAAGAAATCTCCCCATCAATTTCCGATGTGGCTCTAAAGAAAAATCCAATTTGTGCATTTTTCTCGAAATTTCTGCCCGTCCTCGGTGCGCTGCGGCATAATATAGACAGAGCAAAGACTATAATGGCGTAAAAACCAAAAAAAAATTTGCTTGATATCTACTCCCTCGAAAAGCTGACCCTGGCATGAACTCAGATCGGATGCTTATATCTCAAACTCCTTATTATCCAATCTCTGGCTCCAAGAGCCTAGAGATTGCCTCCAGCAGCCAGAACGTTATCCCAATGGTGGTGGAACAATCCGGGATGGGGGAACGCGGGTTTGACCTTTATTCGCGCTTACTCCGGGAAAGAATCGTGTTTCTGGGGACCCCAGTTGATGACAACGTTGCTGACTTAATCGTGGCGCAGATGCTCTTTTTAGATGCAGAAGACCCGGAAAAGGATATTCAGCTCTATATCAACTCCCCGGGTGGCTCAGTCACCGCAGGAATGGCGATTTACGATACCATGCAACAGATTCGCCCGGATGTGGCGACCATCTGTTATGGCTTGGCTGCCAGTATGGGAGCATTTTTGCTCACCGCAGGCACCAAAGGCAAACGGATGTCACTGCCTTCTTCCCGGATTATGATTCACCAACCTCTCGGTGGTGCTCAGGGACAAGCGGTTGATATTGAGATCCAAGCCAAGGAAATTCTTTATCATAAACGTCAGTTAAATGAAATGCTGGCTTTTCATACCGGACAACCCCTAGAGCGAATTGAAGCCGACACCGATCGCGATTTCTTTATGTCGGCAGAAGAGTCCAGAGCTTATGGTCTAATTGACCAGGTTATTACCAAGCAGGGTCTTCCGAAATCGGGAGAGGCTGTTACCGCACAAAAGTAAGAGGCCGTCTATGTCTAAGTACGACTCCCATCTAAAATGTTCCTTTTGTGGCAAATCTCAGGAGCAAGTACGCAAATTAATCGCAGGTCCGGGAGTCTATATTTGCGATGAATGCGTAGACCTGTGCAATGAAATTTTAGATGAGGAGCTATTTGACTCCAATGCCGCAGCACCTCAACCCGTACCCCGCACGGAACAACCCCAAAAGCGGCGCACTAGAGCCGCAAATATCTCGCTGAATCAAATGCCTAAACCGCGCGAGATCAAAAAACATCTCGATGAGCACGTAATTGGTCAAGATGAAGCCAAAAAAGTGCTTTCTGTCGCGGTTTATAACCATTACAAGCGCCTGAGCTACACCCAAGCAAAGGCCAGCGGGAAAATTGGGAGTGAGGATCCAGTCGAACTGCAAAAGTCTAACATTCTGCTCATTGGGCCTACGGGTTGCGGAAAGACCTTATTGGCTCAAACCTTAGCAGATGTTCTGGAGGTTCCCTTTGCGGTTGCAGATGCGACCACCCTCACGGAAGCTGGGTACGTCGGCGAAGATGTGGAAAATATCTTGTTGCGATTGCTTCAAGTCGCCGATCTCGACGTAGAAGAAGCCCAACGCGGCATCATCTATATCGATGAAATCGACAAAATCGCCCGCAAGAGTGAAAACCCATCGATTACCCGAGATGTGTCCGGTGAAGGGGTCCAACAAGCTCTGCTGAAGATGCTAGAAGGAACCGTCGCCAATGTCCCCCCGCAAGGAGGACGCAAACACCCCTATCAAGATTGCATCCAGATTGACACGAGCAATATTCTGTTTATATGTGGTGGAGCCTTTGTGGGTCTGGAAAAGGTGGTGGAACAGCGCACGGGTAAAAAGTCAATGGGCTTTATTCAACCCGGAGATGCGCAGTCGAAGGAAAAACGCACGGCAGATATTCTCAAGAATTTACAGCCCGATGATTTGGTGAAATTTGGGATGATTCCTGAATTCATCGGTCGGATTCCGGTGCTGGCTGTGGTTGATCCCCTCGATGAAGATGCCCTCACGGAAATCTTAACGGAACCCAAAAATGCGCTGGTGAAGCAGTATCAAAAATTACTGCGGATGGATAACGTGAGTCTGGAGTTCAAACCCGATGCCATTCGGGCGATCGCCCAGGAAGCGTACCGCCGGAAAACTGGAGCCAGAGCACTGCGCGGGATTGTGGAGGAATTAATGCTCGATGTGATGTACGAGTTGCCATCCCGTAAGGATGTGACTCGCTGCACCATTACCCGAGAGATGGTCGAGAAACGCTCAACAGCGGAACTGATTGTTCATCCCTCCTCCTTACCGAAACCAGAATCTGCTTAACACCGGGCTCAATTGAAGATCGGGGGTGAAGAATGAACAATGGTGAATTTTCGGATGGGGCCATTCAAACTTTACCCTTGACCCTTCAGATGCGCTCATCTCATCATCAATAATTTTATCAGGATGCCCTACATTGAAGTTCGCGGGGTCGAACACTATTACGAGTGGGTCGGCACCCCAGTTCCTACTGGAAAAAAGCCAGTTTTGGTGTTTCTTCATGGCTGGGCGGGTTCGGCTCGGTACTGGGAAAGTACCGCATCTGCCCTAGCCGATCGCTTCGATTGTTTGCTGTACGATATGCGTGGCTTCGGGCGATCGCGCTTACCCCTAGAACCCCTCGCCTTAGACTACGAGTTAGAAACTTACGCCGATGATTTGGCGTTATTGTTAGATGCCTTAGGGTTGCAACGGGTCTATCTGAATGCTCATTCAGTGGGCGCTTCCGTGGCGACTCTGTTTCTCAACCGCTATGGCGATCGCGTCATCAAAGCAATCCTCACCTGTAGCGGCGTCTTTGAATATGACGAAAAAGCCTTCACCGCTTTCCATACTTGGGGAGGTCAAGTGGTCAAATATCGACCCTCTTGGCTGGCAAAAATTCCCTTGATGGATCAGGTGTTCATGGCAAGATTTTTATATCGTCCCATCTCCCCTGCTGCTAGACGGGCATTTTTAGAAGATTATCTGATGGCTGACTATGAGGCTGCCCTCAATACAATTTTTACCTCCGTCAGCAAGAAAGCCTCAGAAGTGATGCCGATTGAATTTGCTCAGTTACAAGTGCCGGTGCTATTGAT
The DNA here is from genome assembly GCF_025370755.1 of Laspinema sp. D2d. Taxonomy (GTDB): domain Bacteria; phylum Cyanobacteriota; class Cyanobacteriia; order Cyanobacteriales; family Laspinemataceae; genus Laspinema. The sequence goes on from NZ_JAMXFC010000014.1 coordinate 12,666, forward strand.
TGCCGGAGAATACGATAAAATTATTCCGGCTCACATGGGACGACAGGCTGCCTCATTTAATCAGCAGTTCGTCCAGTTTATCCAAATGGCAAATACGGCCCATTTTCCCATGTTAGAAGATGCGCCAACCTATTTGGAACTGGTTAGAGAGTTTTTGGAAACCGGCCCTGCCTTAGCAGAAGTTTAGGGGTTTACTTGTCCCCGTAGCTAAAGAAACCCAGTTTCTTTTATCGAGGGGATGGGACGAGGCAAAAATTATCGTAGAAATCCGGTTTCTTGTACCCGTAGCTAGAGAGACCGGGGTTTTTTTATTAATTTATAGGATGAGGCAAAAGTCATCCCATCAACCCAGTTTCTGATACCTGGAAGTAGAAAAATTGGGCTTTATGGGTTTTACAATTCCATGAATAATCAGACTAAATTTACCTTCTCCACAACCAAATTTAATCTAATTAAGCTATAAATAAAAAATAATTTCACTTTTAAAATAATCAATCAATTGTCAATTCATTCTATCTTAGACTAGAATCAAAATTAATTGTTAATATTTCGGGTTGAAACCCATTTAACAAGTGCAAAATTAAGCTTTTAACTTATTACATGACTGCACTACTAGCCCTTTTAGCCTTTTATGTGGCGGCGAACCTAGGGGCAAACGACGTCGCGAACTCGATGGGGACCTCCGTCGGGTCCAAAGCGCTGACCCTGCGACAGGCACTGATCATTGCAGGGATATTAGAATTTACCGGGGCCGTCCTGTTTGGGCAAGAAGTGTCCCAAACTCTAGCCACCAGCGTTTTGGAACCCAGTGTGTTTGCCCATGCCCCACACTTACTCCTGACGGGCATGATTTGTGTGATGGTTACCTGTGGAATCTGGCTACAGGTGGCAACCTCTCAGGGGTGGCCCGTGGCCTCGTCTCATGCCATTATTGGGGCGATCGCTGGATTTAGTATTGTTGCGGTGGGATTAGATGCGGTGGATTGGTCTACCATTCGGCTAATTTCCATCAGTTGGCTGCTCACTCCCGCCATTAGCGCCCTAATTGCCGCTACAGTTTATAGTTTCGTCAAGCGGTGGATTTTAGAACACCCAGAACCGTTAAAACAGTTAGACCAATGGATTCCGTGGTTGAGTAGTCTGCTGTTGGGCGTCTTCGGAATTATCGTGCTTCCCAAGGTCCTGCATCCCCTCAATGTGTGGATTGGGACTCAGTTTGGGATTGTCCTCCCTCCCCAGGATTTACCCCTGTTGGTGGGGGGGATGGCGGTAGTTGGACTCACCCTGGTTGAGTGGCGTCACCTAAAACAGGGGCAGGGGGAAAATTGGCAAGAACTGGAGAAAAATTTAGAGCAAGACTTAGAGGAAGAGTTGGCGCAAGAGACCGATTTAGAGACGGAAAAAGCCATCAACTCGACAGTGTACTCTTCCCCGATTGAAAAGCAACTGGCGCGGTTTCAAGTGCTGAGTGCCTGTTTTGTGGCGTTTGCCCACGGATCCAATGATGTCGGGAATGCCGTTGCTCCCTTAGCAGCGATCGCCTATATTCGCCGCACCGGATCCGTTCCCCTAGATGATTTCAGCGTTCCTCTGTGGATTTTGATATTGGGGGGTGCAGGCATCGTGACAGGGTTGGGAATATGGGGTAAAAAAGTAATAGTCACCGTGGGCGAAAATATTATTGCCCTCAAACCCAGTGGTGGATTCTGTGCAGAACTCGCCACGGCAACTACGGTATTAATTGCCTCCCGCTTTGGTTTGCCCGTTTCCACCTCTCATTCCTTAGTCGGGGGTGTCATTGGTATTGGATTGATCCAAAATCCTAAATCCATTCGCTTGGAAACCCTGCGCGGAATATTTCTCGCCTGGATTATTACGGTTCCCATCGCAGCTCTTTTAGGAGCCGGTCTGTTTAGTATCGTGCGCTTGATTGCGGAGTAAGCCTCAATCTGGTGCTCGGGACAAATCCTGCCTCCCGTTGAATTAAGAGGGTGAGAAAACCGGCTTTGGGATAAGGCGATCGCCCGAGGGCAGCACCCATCTGGGTCCAAAAATTTGGGGAGAAAAGTCAAGAATTGATGGGTTAAGCGCTCCCAGCAAAACCCATCCCTCGGGACTGACCGTACCCCTTCCGTAACGGAATTTTCCGAGCTTGATAGACTTGTGGCGATCGCCCCCTAGAAGCAACCCCCGTAGAATTGCGGAATAATTTTCTTTTTATAACAAATTAATTGTTGAGTTTTTTAACAGAATTGGAGCATTTGATGGAAAATTTAACCCACCTTCGATAGAATCATTCAAAACCTGTGCCTCTGCCTACTCATTTAGATTAGAATGTCAAGCTGAAGGGAATTTTTCAGTTTGACATTTGGATTGAGTCAAGCAACGGCTACGATGCAGGATTCGCTTAAGCGAATCAATTAATTTTCAACCCAACCCATCAGCAAAAATACAGGAGTGCCAAGCGAGCAGCGATTAGTTTGGTTTACGATCGATAAGCTAGAGGTAACAGAATAATGGGGCAACTGGACAATCAACCGGAAAACTCGACAAGCAGTAACACTAAAGAAATCGAAACCCTTCTGAGTTCCATGACCCAGGAGCTTCGAGATATTCAGCAAAATATAGTCGTTCAGTTGGCTCGGGACATGGCACGACTGCAAGCGGAACAATCCCGCCTGACTGCGGATATTCAAAAGCTGCAAAATCAACAGCAGCAAATACAATCGCGGCAAATGCAGGGGGGACCGGGACGGCAAAACCAGCAGCAGTGGACAAAACAACTCGCGCAAGTCATGGCGTCCCAACTGCAACAAGAATTGAGTGAGCGGTTGAAGGAAATCATGGTGGCTCCACCGCCCCCGTCCCAGTCCTTAACGGCGATCGACCCCAATATTGGACTCTCGCCGCAGCAGACGGGAAACTTGAATGAAAATGCCTATCGGTTGTTGGCATCTTTAGATACGACCCTGAACACCACCTTTAAAAATCTGCAACAGGAACTGAGCAGCTATCAAAGCTCGTTGTCCCAGCAACTGGGGCGGATGCACTCGTTGCAGCAACAAGGGGAAGTGATTTTAGAAACCTTGGTCGATCGCCTGATTGACCAATTGCAGGAAGAAGCGAGCAACGTTCAGACCACCGCAGAGATTGTCACCAACCGTAGACAAGGACTGCCCGTGGGGACGCCTCCTAACCGAGGCGATCGCCCAGAAGGGACCGGAACTCAAAGCGATCGAATTGCGGCAGAAAAAGCAGCGATCGCAGAACCCCGGCCCGCTCCCCCAGCCACCCCAGTCCCCGGCCCTCCTGTTGAAAGTAATGTCTTTTTAACCGGGTTAATCCTGGCCTTGCTGTCCTCGATTACCATTTCTTTCCAGAACATCATCACCCGGGTGATTCTCAGTCCTCAAGACCTCTTTGGAATGTGGCAAGGACAAATCCTCTCTCCTGGAGCCGGAAATTCCCTATTAATTTTAGGGATGCGGATGCTATTCGTGGTGCCGCTCATGGGCTTTATTCTCGCTCCAATTTTGTATCCCAATACCTGGCGGGATATCAAACAACTAGGAAATCCTGAAAAACGGGGTTCCCTCTGGATCGTCATTGGCAGTGGCTTGTTTCTGTTTATGTCCCAGTTTTTTATCTATATTGCGCTGGGAAATATTCCAACTGGGGTGGCGATTACGTTGTTCTTTATTTTCCCACCCGTCACGGCAGTGTTGGCATGGATCATGTTTGGTGCCAAACCGAGCTTTATCTTTGTTTTAGCCACCATAACCATTTACCTAGGATGCTTCCTGACGGTTTCTGGTCGGCTTACCGGAGGTGCACCAGATGGGAATTTGGGTTTAGGAATTGGGACGGCGATCGCCTCGGGGTTAACCTTTGCTGGTTATGTGATTTTGACCCAACTCAGTGCCAGAAAGCTGAAATTGCATCCGGCACCCTTTAGCGTCATTAACTTTTCCGTGATTTTAATGTTGGCGATTCCCTTCGTCATCTTTGGTTCAGGGCAAGGCAACTTCTTTACCTGGAATGTTGTAGAAGAAAATTGGACCCAGTTATGGATTGGCAGTATGGCTCTAGCAGCTACAACCCTGATTGGTTACGCCTTGAATAACTTTGCGATTCCGATGATTGGTGCCCCTTTAGCCTCGGTAGTAGCGGCAACAGGTCCTGGGTTGACCAGTTTAATGGCTCTGCTATTTATTGGGGAAGGACTTGGGCTCAATGAGTGGCTCGGGGTGTTCATTGTGACCCTGTGGGTGCTCGGAATTAGCGTGGATAACATGACTAAGCAAAAGAAACCGGCCCCTGCGGCCCCTGCTCCTGCCAAACAAGGAGCCTAAAGCGGGTTCAAAAGAACTCAAAGACTCTCAAACGGGGAAAAAAGAAAACCAGCGATCGCCTGATCGCTGGTTTTCTTTTTTGTTTGAATGTCCGTTCTATCAGAACGGAGAGGGAGGGATTCGAACCCTCGTTAAAGTTACCCCTAAACAGCATTTCCAGTGCTGCGCCTTCAACCGCTCGGCCACCTCTCCAGAGAACTGGGGTTTGAGCAAATTTATACCCACAAGAATCATATCCTAGCAGAACCCATTCGGTTTTGCAAACCCTTTTAGGAAAAAAATTTTTTATCCTGGAATTCAGCCCAGGTTCGAGGGGGGAAAATACCCAAGGGGTAACGGTTTGGGAAATTCAGTGGCGATCGCCAAGCCGATGAGTCAGTAGATCCCGAGGTCAAAGATAGCGTAACCTAAGCGTTAGATCCTTTGGTCGAATCCGGAATTTATCACCGAGCCACACCATGACCCGTTCTTATCGCATCACCATCCACAATCGTCAGAATGGCAGCCGCCAAACCGTTGAAGTCCCCGAAGACCGCTATATCCTGCAACATTGTGAAAACAAAGGGGTTGACCTGCCGTTTTCCTGTCGGAATGGGGCTTGTACCACCTGTGCCGTGCGCGTCCTATCCGGAGAACTCCATCAACCGGAGGCAATGGGACTCTCGCCCGCCCTACGCGATCGCGGATATGCCCTGTTGTGTGTCAGCTATCCCCGTTCCGATTTAGAAGTAGAAACCCAAGATGAAGATGAAGTCTACTACCTGCAATTTGGGCGCTACTTTGGCAAAGGCAAGGTCCGGTTTGGACTGCCCTTAGACGAGGACTAAACTCGATGGGGAGCAGGATCTATGAAAATTTTCGGTTGTCCGGTATCCTGGATCGGACTTCTGTTCCTGGTTAGCTGTTCGGTCCCGGTTCCTTCCGCACAGGTAGAAGTCAGGGTTGAGCGGGTGCTCAATGGCAATACCTTAGAAGTGCGGGACCTGAGCGAATCCGGCTCTACCCGGAAGCAAGTCCGGTTAATTGGCATTGAGGCCCCGGATTTGCAGCAAACTCCTTGGGGAAATGCAGCCAAACAGCAACTCGAACGGCTGATTGACGGGCAGACCCTGTTATTAGAATGGGATATAGAGACGGAAGACGGTGCTGCTCACCAATGGGCTTATCTCTGGCGCGATGGGAAACTGGTCAATGAAGAACTCATTGCTGAAGGATATGTTTTAGCGGCAGTGCGATCGCCCAACATTAAATATGAGCGCCGGTTTGCTCAGGCGCAAGAAAAGGCCAGAATTATGGGACAGGGAATTTGGGATTCTCAAACCCCCTTGCGCGTGCATCCCAGTGACTTTCGTCAGAACCGGCCCTAAATCCTGAGTTCAAATTCTTCTGCTCAATGCTCAACTGTCAATTTTAAAATTTCATGAGTCATACCCCCGAACAACTCCAAATCTTTCTCGATATTGCCACCGAAGCGGCCCTTGATGCCGGGGCGATCGTTCAATCCTACTGGGGGAACTTAAACGCGATCGAAGAAAAAGGACGACCCGGGGATCTCGTCACTGCCGCAGATAAAGCTTCTGAGAAAGCGATTTTAGCTGTACTCAGAAGGCACGTTCCTGAACATGGCATCCTTGCGGAAGAAAGCGGCAAACTGGGAGATAGTAGCAGCCAGTATTTGTGGGCGATCGACCCCTTGGATGGCACCACTAATTTTGCTCATCAATATCCCCCCTTTGGCGTCTCGATCGGATTATTGATTGATGGCATCCCCGAAGTGGGCGTTGTGTTTGACCCCTTCCATAACGAATTATTTCGGGCAGCGAAGGGACTAGGAGCCACCCGGAATCGGCAACCCATTCGCGTTTCTGAAACTGCCGAATTGCGCAATAGCTTATTAGTGACGGGGTTTGCCTACGATCGCCGGGAAACCCCCGATAATAACTATGCTGAATTTTGTCATCTAACTCATCTCACCCAAGGGGTTCGCCGCAGCGGATCGGCTTCCATTGACCTCTGTTACGTCAGTTGTGGGCGGTTGGATGGATATTGGGAACGGGGGCTCTCTCCCTGGGATTTGGCGGCGGGAGTCGTGATTTTATCGGAAGCGGGAGGAAAAATCACCGCCTACGATGGCAGTCCCTGGGAAATTGAATCAGGACGAATTTTAGCCACCAATGGGAAACTGCACGAGAGTCTGAGTCAGGAACTCCTCCAGGTTACCCCTTTAGAACGGTGGGCGAATTCCTGATTTTAGGGGAACAGTCTCAGTTGTGGGGGCCAAAAATCAACGCACACCTAGGGTATCCATGCCGAATGGTGATAGCGATCGCCCTGCAATGACAAGGGCGAAGTACACTAAAGATAAGGTTACAGCCAGGGGATGGGCATACTTACTATGTCTTTTAACATCAAGCAAGGCTTATTTCAATTTGATTTCGAGGACCACCATGCCATCTTGGGGGTACCACTTGATGCGGATTTTAATACCATCCGCAAACGCTATATGCTCATAGCAAGGCGACTGCATCCAGACAGTTCTAAAGCCGAAAGTCCGGCGGATAAAAAACTCGCCACTCAGCTTTTGTCAAAATTGGCAAATCCTGCTTACAGCAAACTCACCACCGAAAGCACGCGTGCTGAACAGGGTGTTTTGCTCGGGATGATGAGCAAACGATTGGTCCAGGAAAAAGACAAAGTTAAGCTCAAGAGTGAAGCCGCTCAACAGCTATTAAAGTCCCAAAATCTGGAAAAGGATTATCAAGAATCCGTCGCCAAACTGGGGAAACAGGCGTATGAAACCCTGAATCAAACATTAGAAACCATTGGACAACTCAGCGAACTGAATTTGGTCTATCTGCAACGCAAAGAAAGCCAAGGGGAAACCGTAGGCAAGCCTGCTGCGGATAAAAAATCGGCCAAATCTGCCGCCTCCGGGAAAAAGAAAGCCGAAGAGAGTCCAACTCCACAACCTGTAGTAGCGGAAGCCAAAGCAGATGAGGAAAAATCCGCTCCCTCCAAAATCGATAATTATTGCCGTCGGGCGGAAAATTTCATCGCCGGGGGCGATTTTGATGGGGCAGTCAATGAGTTAAAAGAAGGGTTGAAAATTCAACCTAAAAACAGCCGTGCTCATGGATTGCTAGGCCAAGCGTATCTGAAAAAGAAACAGAGTACATTGGCTAAAGTGCATATTAATCAAGCCCTGAAGTTGAATCCACAAGAAGAATCAGCTTTAGAGGCACAAAAGGAACTGCAAAAGCAGATTCAAAAAGCCGCGAAAGAGAAAGACAAAAAATCTCCCTTAGCGACTTTCTTCGGTAGTTTGTTGGGTGGAAAAAAGAAAAAATGATTCATCAACCTCCAGCCGGGGCCAGGGATTTACTGCCCCTCGACGTGACCCAAAAACGCTGGATTGAAAAGCGGCTACGCCCGGTATTTGAAGGGTGGGGGTATCACAGGATTATCACCTCAACCGTGGAACGGTTAGATACCCTCATGGCTGGAGGCGCGATCGCCCAGTCAACGGTGATCCAACTTCAGGAACGGGAGGAGGATAGCCCCTTGGCCCTCCGTCCTGAACTAACCGCTTCGATCGCCCGTACTGCTGTTACCCGGATGACGGATACCACCTTTCCGCAACGGCTTTATTATAATGCCAACGTTTTTCGGCGCAGCAAAAACAACTCCCACGGCAGCCAGCAGGAATTTTATCAAGCGGGGGTAGAACTGCTGGGAGTAGGCGGATTGCTGGCGGATGCAGAAATCTTATTGCTCTTGCAGGACTGTTTGCAGAGTCTGGGATTGAGTCAATGGCGGCTAGTTATAGGGGAATCGGGGCTAACTCGCTCTTTACTGCGGACCTTCCCGGATCCACTAAAACATAAAGTCCGGCAGGCGATCGCCCAACTGGATCGCCTCGCCCTGGAAGCCCTGCCCTTAACCCCCGAACAGCAGGAACGGGCCTTATTTTTGCTAGATCTCCGGGGTCGTCCCGAGGATGTTTTGCAGCGGGTGGGTCAATTGGATTTAGACCCCGGAGAACGGGAAACCCTGGAAAATCTCAAATCCTTAATTGACTTGTTAGAAGAATCGAATCACAGCAACGGGGCCACAACACCGGCCCCGATCCTGGATTTGAGTCTGATTCAACCGATGGATTACTACACGGGGATTGTCTTTGAAGTCGTCAGCGAAACCGAGTTCGGACCGCAATCCCTCGGACAGGGGGGGCGTTACGATCGCCTCTTAAGCCTCTATCATCCCCAAGGGGAAATGATTCCAGGGATTGGCTTTGCCCTCAAACTAGAAAACTTGCATCAAATCCTCCTGCAAACGGGTCAACTGCCGACGACTACCCCAGCCCCTCATACCTTAGTAGTGCCCACCAGTCCTCGTGCCTACGCCGCTGCCTTTGCTCACGCGCAAACCTTGCGTCAGAATGGGGAATATCTCCCCGTCGAACTGGATCTGTCTCCCCGTCCGAGTCAGTCAGCGGTTCGCCAATATGCCAGCGATCGCCGGATTGCCCAAATTGCCTGGATTGAAGGGGATGGGAAAGCCGAAATCGAAATCGTCGGATAACCCAAGCATCAAACGAATCCAGGGTGTGTTCCAAGGGGGAGGAACCCCCAAAATGGAATCAATCTGTAGGAGTTAATTCATGATTTGGGTTGCGATTTCGCTCACCATCGGGATCGGGATAGGGCTAGGGATGACCCGGGTGATTCCAGGACTCTCCCTGGCGATCGCCCGTAAATTCCCGCCCCCCAATCCAACCGGAGACAGCCCGGGGCCCTTTGAAGCGCAGTTTTTGAAGTTGATCGCCCAAATGGATGTCGGAGTGGTGTTGACGGGACCTGAATCCGAGGTCCTCGTCACCAACCCGGTTGCCTTGACCCTCCTGAGTCTCGATCAAGCTACAGTCATCGGCAAGCCCTTATTCGATGAGCATCCTCATCTGTTACAAGAGGACTGTACCCCCTTTGCACCAGGAAAATGTCCCGTCATGGAGGCGATCGCCACTCACTCTCCCACCCAAGTGATCATCGGCGTTGGGGCTCATTCTCCACTCACCCCTCCTCTCAGTGGCATCCCAGACTTCCATCTGTTCTGTGACTTGGAACTGGATTGCCAGAAATGGTTGCTGGTTCATGCCAATCCTCAAATCGCCCCTAATGGCCGCGTCGAACAGGTCCTCTGTACCTTCAGTAATATCACCCAACAAAAACGCGCGGAAGCCTCTTTGCGGCGGCGGGAAAATCGTCTGCGTCAATATAGTCGGGTCCTGGGAGAGTTGGCGAAAAGTCCTAGCCTCAACCAGGGGGATTTACAAGCATCCCTGGAACAAATCACCGTCGCCGTCACCCAAACCTTAAATGTAGAACGGGCCAGTATTTGGTTATATACAGAAGACCGCAGGGCGATTCACTGTATTGAACTTTACGAACGGTCCCCCCAGAAACATTCTGCCGGAATCGAACTCCGTGCCATTGACTATCCGGTGTATTTTCAAACCATCGAACAGGAACGCATTGTAGCGGCGGATGTGGCTCAGGAAGACCCCACAACCCTGGAATTTACAGAGGGTTATCTGATTCCCTTGGGGATTACCTCCATGTTAGATGCACCGATTCGGGTGGGGGGACAGATGGTGGGGGTGATCTGTTTGGAACATATTGGCCCCTCTCGCCAATGGCGGGTAGAAGAGGAAAACTTTGCCGCATCTGTAGCGGATTGTATTGCGTTGGGGTTAGAAGCCCGCGATCGCGCTCAAGCTAGACTCAACTTAGAAAAAGCCCTCGATCGCCTGCAAGCGGTGTTAGATACTGTCCCTGGATGTGTTTCTTGGATTAGGTCAGATTTACGTTATATCGGCGTCAACCGCTATCTAGCAAATCTCTTTGGGCGATCGCCTTCAGATTTTGTCAATCACTCGGTGGGATTTCTCCAAACCCGCCAAGAATTTCCCAACTTTTTACAGCATTTTTTTGAAAGTTCTATTCATAAAACCACGGCAGAAATTGGCCTGGATATTGAAGGAAACCTTCGGCATTATCTGATAGGAGTCGAAAAATATAATCAAGGAAACTCAGCAGTTTGTGTGGGAATTGATATCACTGACCTCAAGGAAACCGAACAAGCCCTCCGACAAGAACGGGCTTTATTGCGCTCCTTAATCGATTCGATTCCCGATTTAATTTTTTATAAAGATAAGCAACGGATTTATCAGCGCGTTAATAAAGCCTTTCAAGTCTTTGCCGCCCGAGAGGAAAGCGAGATTATTGGCAAAACCGATGATGAACTCTTTCCGGCAGAAGCTGCAAAAATTTGTGGGGAAATTGACCGGCAGATTTTGGCCGAAGGTCAACTGGTGCGAAAGGAGGAAAAACTGAACGAGCTTGAAGGAAAAACAACCTGGCTTGAAACTATTCAAACTCCTTTTTTTGACCTCAATGGGGAAATTGTGGGGATGATTGGGATTAGTCGGGATATTACGGAACGCAAGACTGTAGAAACTACGTTGCAACAGTCCAAAGATGAATTAGAACGACGGGTAGAGGAACGGACTGCATTTTTAAAAGAAGCCAATGATCGCTTGCAAGTTGAAATAGCCCATCGGGAACAGGTTCAAATTGCCTTAAAAGCCAGCCAAGATAAACTCCGCCAATGCTTAATCGCCGCCCGAATGGGAACCTGGGATTGGGATATTCTCAATCATAAACTCACCGGGTCTGCTGAGATGGAAGCGCTTTATGGGTTCGTTCCCGGTGCGTTTGATGGGAAGTATGACACCTATTTACAAGCTATTGATCCGGATGATAGAAACCGGGTTGAGGAGGCGATCGCCGAGATTCTCTCCTCTAGCTCAGAACGGTTTGAAATTGAACAACGCATTCGCCTGGAGACAGGAGAATTACGCTGGTTGAGCGCTCAAGGGGAAGTGATTCGCGATGCCACCGGACAAGCGATCCGAAGCATTGGAACCGTGATGGATATCAGCGATCGCAAGGAAGCTCAACTCGCCCTCCAAGAAGCTGCCTATGCCGCAGAAACTGCTAATCGGTCGAAAAGTATGTTCCTGGCGAATATGAGCCATGAATTGCGAACGCCGCTGAATGCAATTATCGGCTATAGCGAAATGCTTCAAGAAGAAGCGGATGATGTGGGCTATACAGATTTGATTCCAGATTTAGAAAAAATTCGCACCGCCGGAAATCATCTGCTCGTGTTAATTAACGATATTCTGGATATCTCCAAAATCGAAGCCGGGAAAATGGATTTGTATTTGGAGGATTTCGATGTGAATGAGTTAATTGAAAATGTGATAATCACCGCTCAACCTTTGATAGAGCGAAATGATAATACCCTCCAGGTGGAGTGCGATCGCAACTTGGGAATTATGTATGCTGACTTGACAAAAGTCCGTCAAATTCTGCTCAATCTTCTCAGTAATGCCGCCAAATTTACTAAAAACGGTCAGATTACCCTAACAGTTGTCTTATTTTCCCCGCCAAAAGTACCCATTCCCTGTGCCCTACCGGAGACATACTCCTCTTGGATTCAGTTTGCGATCGCTGATACAGGCATTGGCATTACCCCTGAACAACGGCAACATCTGTTCAAACCTTTTATGCAAGGGGATGCTTCCACAACGCGGGAGTATGGGGGCACCGGATTGGGACTCGCCATTAGTCAACGCTTCTGTGAAATGATGGGGGGCGAAATCTCCGTAGAAAGTCAACCCTTGTGCGGGTCCCGTTTTACCGTCATTCTCCCTTGTGAAGTGGTGGATCCCTAGTATTGAGGACTGTGTGCTCATGCCGTCCCCTTTTCGATTAAGATCCAAGATTGAAGAGATCAGTCTGTTCAGGACTGGAAATTAAGCTGTTAAGAGAGGGAACGCCGTGCCACATACCATAGTAACCAACACCTGTGAAGGCGTCGCCGATTGTGTCGATGCCTGTCCCGTTGCCTGCATTCATGAGGGTCCCGGGAAAAATGTTAAGGGGACCGATTGGTATTGGATTGATTTTGCCACTTGTATTGACTGCGGCATCTGTGTCCAAGTTTGCCCGGTAGAAGGGGCGATCATCGCGGAAGAACGACCGGAACTCCAGCAGACTCCGCAATAAAGTCCGCAATACAGAAGGAGTGAAATGGCGATCGCATTCGATCACAGAGGTGGCAGATGATTGGGCGGATTTGGCAACAATTGGTTAGGTTTTTTCGGGCCGTTTTGGGCGGGTTCAAAGGTTCATCCCAGCGGTCTGAATTGGAAGCAAGACGAGACCTTCACCCCCTACGTGATGCCGAATTAGAGCATTATTTTCTTCAGTTGCTCGATGGCATTCATAAAGGTTGGCAGCAAGTTAAAGTGCGGCGATTTTTTGAAGCCTTTGGCGATCGCGTCAGTGATGAGCGCTGGAGTGATTGGTTACGTCAATTTGGGCGCAAATTATTAGCATCTCCCCTCTCTAATTATGAGTTGGCAATCCGATTGCAACGTCTCGGGGAACTCGGATATGGAGAAGTGAGTACCGCTGCTCGTCAAATTGCGACCCAGTTATTAGCAAGGGAAACCCCCACTCCTAGCGAAGAACCGGCGCAGAATTCAGAGGGACTCGGGACTCAACCGGCTTCAACGGCGTTAAATCTCGGGGAAATATCCAATCCGGTGGAGAGTTTTGACCAGGCGGCACCGGAATTAAGACCCGAATTAGTTCAATTAGAAACGGCTCCCGCATTAGCAGTGAGTCTGGATGAATTGGGCATGATTCAAGGGCAAGAAATACCTCTGGTGATTCAACCCTTGGATGAACCTTTGGATGTGGAAGGATGGTTGACCCGAGGGGTGGAACGCTTGGATGCGGGGGACGATCGCGCCGCCCTGAATGCTTTTAATCGCGTGATTGAACTTGAACCCAATCATGCCAGCGCTTGGATGAATCGAGGTAATGCCTTGTTTAATTTAGAGCAAGCTGAAGAGGCTTTATCTGCGTATGATCGTGCCATTGAACTTCGCCCAGATGATGGGTTCTCTTGGGGTGCACGGGGAGATACCCTTTATGATTTAGAACGCATTGATGAGGCGTTAATCAGTTGGAATAAGTCTTTAGAATTAAAACCCGATAATCCCGACATTTGGTATAGTAAAGGGTTAGCCTTGGGGATTAATTTAGGGCAATGGGATGAAGCCTTAATCAATTTAGACCAGGCGATCGCCCTCAAGTCAAATGATGTGCAATTTTGGTTCTATCGCGGGATTGCTCTGTCTAATTTAAATCAGTTAGAAGACGCCTTAAGCAGTTGGGATAAAGTGCTAGAAATTAAACCCGACTTTCGCGATGCTTGGATTAATAAAGGGGTCGTTTTACAAAAACTAGGCCGCTATTCCGAGGCGATCGAGGCGAATAATCAGGCGATCGGGTTGTTGTCGCACTAGCGGGGAGGTGGGGGAGATGGGGGAGAGACGGGAGATGGGGGAGATGGGGGAGATGGGGGAGATAGGGGAGATGATGCGGAAAGGAAGCAAGTCGTTACTACAAACTTATTAATCCTCCCCATCCTCCCCATCCTCCCTATCCTCCCCATCCCCCCTATCCTCCCCATCCCCCTCTCTCACCCTAAATCTTCGTTCCGCATTCAGGGCAGAAGTGATTTGTTGAGGCATTTTTTGCCCCACAATGACTGCAATAAACTAACTCAACCTGCAACTCTTTTTGTTTGAGTTCGGGTAAACCAATCATTTGAGCATTACTCTTACCCGGGGCTACCATTGGATAGCAGTTTTCGTTCCGGGTGACATGGACATCGAGGATAAAGGGTCCATCATGTGCCAGCATTTCAGCGATCGCACCCTGGAGTTCATCCCGGGTTGATATCACCTTGCCTTTAATGCCATAAGCCTGACAGAGTAAAGGAATATCCGGCATTCCAATCTCCATATTGGAGGAGGAGTAGCGTTCCCCGTAGAAGGTTTCTTGCCACTGACGGACCATCCCTTGCCAGCCATTATTGATAATGACAATTTTGATTTTAATGCCGTACTGGGCGATCGTTCCCAGTTCTTGGAGGTTCATCTGGAAGCTGGCATCGCCACTGATACAGATGGTTTGTTGATCCGGTAGCGCCACTTGGGAACCCATCGCGGCAGGAACTCCAAACCCCATTGTGCCTAATCCAGCGCTGGAAATCCATCGGCGAGGACCATTTTTCAGGAACTGGGCAGCCCACATTTGATGCTGTCCCACATCGGTGGTGTAGTAGGCATCCGGTGCTTGCCGTCCCACTTCGACGATCGCCTCTTGGGGAGAAAGAGCGTTTTCTGGATGGGGCACCACCAAGGGATAATCTTCCCGCCAGCGATCAATTCGTCCTAACCATTCTTTAGTTTGATTGGCATCGGCAATATCCCCGGTTTCCCGCAGGCGACGCAGCAGATCCGTGAGCACTTGCTGCACGTCTCCGACGATGGGAACTTCAGGCCCCCGGTTTTTACCCACTTCTGCGGGGTCAATATCGATATGAATCACTTTAGCGCGGGCGGCAAACTCATCTAGCTTGCCTGTCACGCGATCGTCAAAACGTGCACCGACGGCAATGAGTAAATCGCATTCGCTGACGGCAAAATTTGCGTAGGCGGTGCCATGCATTCCTAACATTCCCAAGGACAGGGGATGATGTTCATCAAAGGCCCCAATGCCCATCAAGGTAGTTGTCACGGGAATCTGAAAATGTTCGGCGAGTTCTTTAATCGAGTGATGAGCACTAGCGGCGATCGCCCCGCCACCGACATAGAGTAAGGGTTTTTTGGCTTGGCGAATTAACTCGATCGCCTGATTAATTTGCCGAGGATTCCCTTTCACCGTCGGTCGATATCCCGGTAATTTAATGCTCCCCGGTTCCACGGGCACATAATCAAACTCTTCCAACCCCACATCTTTGGGAATATCAATCAACACGGGTCCGGGTCTGCCGGTACTGGCAATATGAAAGCCTTCCGCTATAATCCGTGCCATATCCCGAGGGTCGCGCACTACATAAGAATGCTTAACAATCGGTAAGGTAATCCCATAAATATCCGTTTCTTGGAAGGCATCCGTCCCGATCGCCGGACGCGGCACTTGTCCGGTAATAATCACCATTGGAATCGAATCCATGTGCGCGGTGGCAATCCCCGTGACTAAATTAGTGGCCCCCGGACCCGATGTCCCAAAGCACACCCCCACCTTACCTGTAGCACGGGCATAACCATCGGCGGCATGAGAGGCTCCTTGCTCATGGCGAACTAAAATATGCTGGACATCCCCTGTCGCTTCAAACCGATACAGTTCATCATAAATCGGTAAAATTGCGCCCCCAGGATAGCCAAAAATATGTTTGACTCCGTGACGCTTGAGACTATCCATCAACGCATAAGCGCCGGTTCTACGGGTGGGAACCACGGCGGGTTTAGTTTTTCTGTCTGATCTGCTTTCTGAAAGCATGGGCAAACCTCATGTACTCTATGGCAATAGTTGTAAATCCCCGCTCTTGAGACCGGGGAAGAAAAATAACTCAAGGGAGTAGCTATTTCCCGGCCTAGTGAAGAACGGGTTACGGACGCTACTATAAAAGTTTCTATTTTCATCATGCCTTAAGAGTTCATGAAATATGATGTTTTTTTGTTGAGATTTTGGCAATTGTTTCTCATTTAGCCAACTTCAACCCACTCTGGCCCTTATCCCAGCCCCTCCGAAATAGACCCTCTGGCATCATGGCGGATTGATCCCCATTTTTCCTCCGACTAGACTAGGTTTTTTTGCCAAACCCCTGAAGTCCATCATAAAATTGAAGCGCTCTCTGGCCCCCTCCCGCCATCCAAACCGGCACTCTCCTCAAGACAGAGGGAAGGGGACCCGAGGGAAAGCTCACTTGAGGAGGGAAGAGAACTAGGGACCGAGGGTTTTAAAGAAAGGGTCAGGTTGTGAGTTGATGAAATTAACCCACTTCAAACCACTGCACCACAGGGATTTCGGTCAGAGGCGCTTGAGAAATTGAGGGAAGGGGACAGACTTTCTGGTTTAAAGGCATTTCAGAAATATTCCCCCGTTTGTGATGCCCGAAGGGAATTTCAATCGTAAATTCGGTGCCGCGATTGGGGTGCGACTCACATCGGATTCGTCCCTGATGTTTTTTGACGATAATTTCATAGCTGATTGCCAATCCTAATCCTGTTCCTTGTCCCACTTCCTTGGTGGTAAAAAATGGGTTGAAAATCTGGTTTTGAAGTTCGGAGGGAATTCCTCTCCCATTATCGGTAATCCGAATCGTCACGCCCTCACCTTGAACTTCAGTTTTAATCATTATTTTTCGGGAACCCGTCTCACTGTTAGGGGAAAGGGCTTCCTCTGAAGAGACTTCGGGCCGATCGCTTAGAGCATCGATCGCGTTGGTTAAAATATTAATAAATACCTGATTGAGTTGTCCGGGATAACACTCGACTGGGGGTAATTCTCCATACTCTTTGATGAGTTCAATTTGACTCTCCTCCAGGCGATGTTGCAGCATCACCAATGTGCTATCAATTCCTTCATGGATATCGGCTTCTTTTCTCTCTGATTCATCCATCCGCGAAAAATTTCTTAATTTCATGACAATTTCACGAATGCGATCGGCCCCTCCTCGGATGGAAGACATTAATCGAGGCAAGTCTTCCCGAATAAACTCTAAATCTAGGGAATCTTTAAAATCTTGAAGGGTAACCGGCAGATCCGGAAAAGCTTGCTCGTACAGTTCCACTAAGGTTAATAATCCTTCGGCATATTCAATAAAATGAATCAAGTTTCCCGAAATAAAACTGATGGGATTGTTGATTTCATGGGCAATTCCCGCCACCAATTGCCCGAGACCAGACATTTTTTCACTCTGGACTAATTGCGATTGGGTTTGTTTGAGATGATCCAGGGCTTCTGTCAGTTCTTGAGTACGCTCTTGAACCCGCAATTCCAACTCTTTATTATAAAGTTGGGTTAGCTCTATTTCATAGCGTTTACAGAGGTTATGATAGGCATTAGAGTGATATCGCAGTCGGGCAATCAACTCAATTTTATCGGGGATTTTAATTAAGTAATCATTGGCCCCGGAAGCAAAAGCTTCGGCTTTTTTTGTGGGTTCTTCTTTGGTGGACAGGACGACAATAGGAATATCGCGAGTTGCTGGATTGGCTCTAAAAAAACGCAGGAGCATCAATCCATCAATCTCCCCCATAACTAAATCTTGTAAAATAACGGTGGGCTGAATTTGCGTGGCGATTTGAATGGCTTGGTCTGGGTCAGTGCAAGAATAAAATTTAATATCGCTTTCAGTTGCCAACATTCGCCGAATAGCTTCCCCAACAATCGGCTGATCATCTATCAATAAAATTGATACAGGTTGGGCTGAAAGTTTTTTAATCATGGCTGTTCCCCGACTCGCACTGAAACTGGGAGGGATAGAATGTAAAGCGATCGCTGGATTCATCGTGACTAATTTTTTACCCATAACCCTTGACTGCATTTTCGCTCCTGAGCTATAATTTACGACCCTTGTAAGGGATTGAGTCAAATTTCAATCGGAGGACATTTAAAGCGGAGAGGTCGATGGTTTTCTATCCCTCCCTTTGAGTTTTTTATACTCCTGCATACTTTGTCATCTATCAGTAGGGGTAGAAAGATAATTCCACCGCGCTTCTTGAACTAAAAACCTTGATACAGGAGGAATTCAGCGTTTTTGACTATGGCTCACGGGTCATAACATAAGTAGCGATCGCTACTGAGATTTGTAAACATCTGGGAATAGTGAGTCTCTAGGGTACTTCTATTCTCGGGACTGTTTTGACTTAAAAAAGGTTCAACGCTATCAATTTTCTTTTCATAGGGATTAATCAAGGACTTTGGGACAATAACGCCGAGAACCCGGGGTTTCTTATACCATTCCTGCATAACCCCACTCAATACAAGCTAAAAAGCGTTGGTTTTTGTCCCTGACATCGCCTACTTTACCAATGCTCTGGCGTAAGTGACTGTAAAACTAGATACTGTCCCTGAGTTTTAGCGCGATCGCTGTTTAGGATCATAAGAATATAAACTACACAATGGCTAAGGTTTGGGGCAAACCCTACGGCATCGGTACAGGATTAAAGAGGTAAGACAAAAACTCAGGTTTCTCGGGGAATTTGTGGCTAATCATCTGCATTTTTGTCAAGAACCCTGGTTATTTTCCCGATTGGTTTCTCATCCCTACTGTACTGAGGCCCTAAAGTAAGGGACTGTAAAAGTAGCAACAATAGACCGCTTGCAAAATACTGAATAGATCCCCCTCCCGTCCCCCTTAGATCCCCCTCCCGTCCCCCTTAAGAAGGGGGAAGCCGGAGGAATAAATGTTTAGTTCCTGGGGGAAGCCAGAGGAATGAATGTTTAGTTACGGGGGAGGCTAGAGGAATAAATGTTTAATTGCTGGGGGAGGCTAGAGGAATAAATGTTTAATTGCTGGGGGAGGTTAGAGGAATAAATGTTAATTTAACGCGGAAAACCAGAGCAATAAATTTTGATTTAACGGGAAAAACGAGAGCAATAAATAGACTGCTTGCACAGTTCTCTTAAGCCCCCCTTAAAAAGGGGGGTTGGGGGGATCAATCCAGAGGTTGGTAAGAGATTTAATATTGAATCCCTGGGGGGCTTTTTTTTATTTTGCACAAATTCTAGTCCCAAAATTTTAGCCCGATCGCTCTGAATGATGAGCAGAATACTATCAATACAAAAGCTAGAGCTTTGGTTTTGTTGGGGGTAAAACACTCCCAATTTTAAGCCAGAAACGGGGTTTTTGATTACAGATTGAGGAGTTTTAGACCGATCGCCTCGGGAGTCAAACTTTCTTGCACGGCTCCTAATTCAACCGCAGCTTTAGGCATTCCATAGACAATACAACTATCAGCATCTTGGGCGATCGTCTGCCAACCTGCCGATCGCAAGACACTCAATCCCACTGCGCCATCCCGTCCCATGCCAGTCAGCAACACCCCTAATCCTTGTCCCGGCCAGTTTTCAGCCAAACTGGTAAAAAACACATCCACCGAGGGACGATAGGGATTATTCATGGGATGTTTAGTATAGTCCAGAGTGCGATCGGGACGCAGGAAAAGATGATCGTTAGTTCCAGCCACCAAAATTTTACCCGGTTCCAGTGTCATTCCCACTTGAGCTAATTCAACTTTTAACCGGGTTTCGTTGGATAACCACTGGACAAAACTGGCGGAAAACTGCACATCGATATGTTGAACGATCGCCACGGATAGTTTAAAATTCTGGGGTAACCGAGACAAAATCTTGGCGATCGCGGTGGGACCTCCCGTAGAAGCCCCGATCGCAACCAGGGGAGGATAGGGTTTATTCGTATAACAGGACTTGACTGGAATCAGAGTTTTGGGTTTTTTGCTCAGGGGTTTACCCAGTAATTTATGAACCGTCCTAATTTTTTCCAGGAGAGTTTCTCCCCCTTCGGCATTTCCGTAATATCCCAGAATGGGCGTAATCACGACATCAAGCGCCCCATATCCGAGGGCTTCAAATACTTTGGGTAAGTGCGTGTTAATACTAGAGGTTACCAGCAAAATCGCACAAGGACAAAGACGCATAATTTGGCGAGTTGCCTCTACCCCATCCATCACGGGCATGAATACGTCCATTAAAATTAGATCGGGGCGTACTGAGGCACATTTATCGAGGGCTTCAGCGCCATTGCGAGCCACCCAAAGCAGTTCGTACTCCGGTACGGATGTTAAGACGCGCCGTAAAGCTTCTATTGCCAACAGCATATCATTAACAATAGCAATTTTCATATAAAGGTTAAGGTATAGTGGTGAACAAATTCAGAAATGTCTCCTATTATATCGAAAAATTCAAAATTTTCATGAAATTATTTTTTTTAACAAATAACTGATTCCCCGGACGATTTTTAGGGGGAATTACCAAACAATCAGGTAACCCATTCAAAAAAAAGAGCCTGTTGATCGCCGAAACTTTCCCCGGTGGGAAGTCACTCTTTTTGTGCTACGCTCCTCCCGAAAGCATCTGGGCTGGCCGACTAGAAAGGGATTTTCACACAAGGGTTCCAAAAGAAGCATCTGCTGGTGTGTTCTTAGAGCTTGCCCCAACCTGGGTGGGATCAAATTTCATCCGGGCTCCCAATCATATCCATGACGGCATTTAAAAATGTATCATCATGAAAACTACTTTTTGTCAAGTAATAATTTGCCCCCGCTTCTAATCCTAATAATCGGTCTTCTTCGCGGTCTTTGTAAGAAACAATAATCACCGGAGTAAACTTTAGCTTGGCATTACTTTTCAGGTGGTTAACCAGTTCAATCCCATTCATGCGGGGCATATCTACATCGGTAATAATTAGGTCGTATTCCCCCGTTCGGGCAGCATTCCAAGCATCAATTCCATTGACTGCAACATCGACGTTGTAGCCTTTATTTTGTAAGAGTTTACGTTCCATTTCCCGGACGGTAATGGAATCATCAACCACGAGAATTTTTTGATAACGTTTGGACTCTTTGACTTGGGCATCCTGGGTGATTTGACTTAACCGGCCACTACTTAGAAGCAGATCGAGCGATCGCACTAAATCTTCTACATCAATAATTAATACCGGCGATCCATCTTCCATTAATGCCGCAGCACTAATATCCCGGACCTTGCCGAGACGGGGGTCTAGGGGTCGGATGACCAAATCTCGCTCACCGAGAAAGCGATCGACGACCAAGCCATAATAGTTCAGGCGATCGCTCAGTACGATCACGGATAACAATTCATCATTCAGTTCGCTCTTTTCCAATTCCAGAACTTGATGAGCACTCACTAGACTAATATTTTGACCATTGAGGGTAAAATACTGCCGGTTTTCTACTACAAAGATATCCCTACGTTGAATCTGAACAATGCGATCGATTCGGGTCAGGGGAAACCCATAGGGTTCAGAAGAAATATCGACTAACAAAGTGCGAATAACCGATAGGGTTAAAGGCAATTGAAGATGAAAACGAGTCCCTATTCCCAATTCTGATTGAGCACGCAATAACCCGCCAACCTCCTGCATCATGCCCTTGGCAATATCTAATCCCACACCCCGTCCAGAAATTTCCGTAACCTCAGTAACCGTGGAAAAGCTGGGTAAGAATAAAAATTCCATCAATTCAGCTTCTGTGAGCTGATGGGCGAACTCCGGATTCACCAATTGATTTTTAATTACCTGTTGCCGGACCTCGGCTAAATTGATGCCGCGACCATCATCAGAAATAGTAATTAATAGCATTCCACCGCGATGAACGGCTTCGAGTCGTACGGTTCCTTCGGCAGGTTTTCCTTTTTCAATCCGTTCGCTCGGCGATTCTATCCCGTGGGCGATCGCATTTCGCAAAATTTGAGTCAAGGGAGCTTCTAGCTTATCTAAAATATCGCGATCAACCTTGGTCGCTTTCCCTAATATTTCAAATTTTACCAATTTACCTAACTGTTTAGATAAGTCTCGCATCATGCGAGGAAAACCCGCGACCCCTTCCGCAAAAGGTCTCATGTGACTATCAATCACTTCCCGATAGAGACGGTCAGAAAGGTTAGCAAAACGACGGGCAAATAATTCGAGATCGTTGATGCGGTTATTTAGGATTTCTAGGCATTCTTTTTCTTGAAGTTGGGCAGTTTCCAGATGATTTTGGGTAGTTATAGTCGTTTGATGTTCGCTCAATGAGCTTTCTAGTTGTTCCAGGGTTTTTGATAATTGCGTCTGGTGTTTTTTGAGTTTGAGTAGGGAATCGGCAAAGGGTTGTAACCAATTGGCTTCAATCAGGGACTCCCCAGCGAGACCCATCAATCGATTTAAGTTGTCTGCACTTAATCGGACGACCCGATCGCCACTGGATCGAGAGGACGAGGGAGATTGCGCCTTGGGTTGCAAAGGTTCAGGTTCAGGAATCGGAACCAGGAGGGGGGGAGGCGGGGGTTCAACGGGGTTGAGATTCGGTTGTCGGGTGGGTGGGGGGATAGGGGAGCGATCGCCTAAAATCTCAGGTTCTGAGGTAGCTTGGGGATAGTCTTCCGGAGTTCCCGGGGAGGCGATCGCCTGAATTTGACGGGCGATTAAATCAATTTCCTGCTGATGTTCCTGCATCCAGCTTTTTAACTCGGGTTCCTTGACTTTCCCCATACTCAAAAGCAGATCAACACCGGACAGGAGAATATCAATATGGTCTTCTGCAATTGTAATCTGACCTTCCCGGGCGGCTACAAAATAATCTTCCATCACATGAGCGATATGAACCGCCTCATTCAGTTGAACGATCCGGGCTGCACCTTTAATTGAATGAGCACCGCGCATTAAGGCTTCTAGTTCTTTACCGGACTGGCTATGATTTTCTAGCCTTAATAAATTTTCATTTAACAGGGCCGCCTGAGTTTCCACTTCCATTCCGAATAAATCCAGCATGGAGAGATGGCTTAAATCCAGTTCATCGTTATTCACAAAATCCTCCGTTTCAGGCTAGAAAATAGAAATTCTTCGTCGAGATAATTTACTTTTTTGTCTTGCCAATTTACAATCCATTTTGTATAAGTGACCGGGGCTTTTGAAACCACCGATGGGACTTCTTCAAGCAAGTGGCGATCGCAGCGGTGAATCCCCTCAATTTCATCCACAGAAAATACCCAAATATCACCTTTAACATTCACCACAACCATGCGCGAATAAACCGTCCGAGTCGAATCTCCTTGTAGGTGTAAGGGTTTCGGATGAGTGCCTTGCCGTTCTAAGCCGAGGAGATTGCTCAGAGAAATGCAGGGCAACAGTTCCCCGCGAATATTCACTAAGCCTAGTAAAATTTCATTCGTCCGGTGGGGTAAAGTATGAAGGGTACAAGGCTGGGTTATTTCTTGGAATGTAGAGGCAGCCAGGGCTAACCATTCTACTCCCAGGCGAAAAATAACCAGAGAAAGCGGCTCAAAGAATTCTGCCGTTGCGCGTTGGAGTTGGGGAAGGGCATTGCGATCGCTCGTTATAGCGGTTGGGGTTTGAGCCAGTAAATTGGTCCATTCAGCCCGGTAGTTTTCCGGGGCTTCCCGTTCCAATAAATTGCGGCCTGCGGTAGTATAAACGGGGCAGTTTCGGCAATGGATGACTGTATTAAGTTCGGGACAAGAGCGATCGCCCTTTATTCCGATTTGATTCCAGCACTTTTCAGTCATAGAGCAAGCTTAAATAAAGGGGAGAATGGTCCATAGCAGGACAGCCAGATCAGCAGTAATATAGCGCTTCCCACAGTTATAGCGGTTCAGTAGACTCATGAGGTATTCTAGGGAGCATCTCATTTTGGCACGAAGACCTGACCTCACCCCCCTGCCCCCCTCCCCTTAGCAAGGGGAGGGGGGTGAACTGTTCTACATTGAGATGCTCCCGTATTCTATAAAGCCCTTCTCCCAAATCGGGAGAGGGGTTTGGGGTCAAGGTGCTGTTGCACTCGCATCACAAGCGCTATATATAGATAGTTGGAAGTGCGAGCATCTGGCTTGCTAGGGTCAAGAGTAAGGAAGATAAAATGTATCCAGCACACTTATAGAACCCACTCCCGTCAATATCTTTACCTCATGAGTCCAGAAACTGCTATATCGGCGATGACGAGTCGGAGGATCAAGAAACCTGACTCGGTAAACGGGACCGTTTTTGGGATTCCCGGGCGCTAACCTCTATCTTGGGGAGGATGGGGGTTGGGCGTAAAACCCCGACCCGGGTCACCGAGGGGCCCGAAGTCTCGAAAACTGACGGTCCCTTAGACTTGCACCTTAAAAAACGAGATTTCTCGTTGCAATCCTTGAGCCGCTTCATTTAATTGCTCCATCGCCCGATTGGTATCTCGGAGAGATTGGGCGGTTTGGCGGGATGCTTCACTCAGTTGAACCATTGCATCACTAATTTGTTGAGCCCCTTCGGATTGATCCTCCATGCCTTTAGTAACGGCATCAAATCGGGGGGTCAAACTTTGAACCCGCTCAATAATCTTGGCAATTTGTCCGCTAATGGTGCGAACATCCTCGACTCCTCGGCTGACTTCTGTGGTGAATTTATCCATTTCCATCACCCCAGTGGAAACGGCGGATTGCATATCTTTGACCATACTTTCAATATCCAACGTGGCGATCGCGGTTTGGTCTGCCAGACGGCGAATTTCCCGGGCAACCACGGCAAATCCGGTGCCATATTCCCCCGCTTTTTCCGCTTCGATCGCCGCATTGAGAGAGAGTAAATTAGTCTGATCTGCCACTTTGGTAATGGTCGTCACCACGCTATTAATATTATTGGCTTTTTCACTAATCACCCCCAATTTTGCCGAAATTGAGGCGGTCGCATTGGCTAATTGGCGCATGGTATTTTCCATCCGCACGATTTCTTGTTGGCCGGTTCCCGCTGCGATCGCCGTTTGTCCCGCCAGTTCCCCCACTTGATCCATTGTTTTCACTAATTCGCTCGAAGTGGCCGCAATTTCTTTGGCGGTGGCAACCACTTGGTTGGTAGAAGCCACTTGTTCCGTAACCGTCGCTTCTAATTGTTTACCCGAGGCCGCCATTTCCGTAGTGGAACTGGTGATTTGAATTCCCGAATGTTGGACTTGACGAATTAAGGAATTTAACTTTTGGGTCATCTGAGCAAAAGCAACTGTTAATCTGCCGATTTCGTCCTGAGTGTCCGTCACACTCACCGGGGTGGTGAGGTCACCCGAGGAAATCTTTTCAGCAACTCGCACCACCCCCACAATTTTGGCCCCTAGGGGTTTGGCGATCGTTGTACTAAAATAAAGGCCAAAAACAACAGCCGTTAAAGGACCGAGGAGCATCCCCAGAAACACCCAAAAACTACTTTTCGCCACATCTTGTTCGGCCTCTTTGACCACTTGATTCGCCATATTTTCATTGTATGCTAAGACCTTTTCCAGGGTTTCTTCTGCAGCTTGAAAGGCGGGAATACTACTCTGACTGCGTTGGTCATTCATTTGTTCTAAAAGTTCAGCCGCAGCTCGGGCCTTAGCCATTTCGGGACTATTGCCTTGACCGGCCTCCCATAACCGAACCTGAGTTTCCCAGGGTTGTAAAATACCGGCGGATTCAAATTCTTGATTCAGTTTTAGGTAGTCTTCATGGACTTGTTTCCACTCATTCCAAGCTTCCAAAAATTGATTATAAAGGCGGAGTTCTTCCGGATCAAGTCCGCTGATATTATTGTATTGGGCAAATCCTTCATTAATTTGTTGCCATGCTGCATTGATTCTTTCTTTAGCAAACAGTCGGCGGTCATTGGAACTGCGGGGATTAACGAGCAATCGTTCCGAGGATTGAATTTGGGTCTGACCTTCGTTGATTTTCCATAAGGCGATCGCGCTGGGCATGGCGTTAGCTGTAACGGCATTGAGGCGATTACTTAACCGATAATTTCCCCCCCACCCGACTAACGCAACGCTGAATACAATTAAGCCCATAAATATAAAAGCTGCAAGCATTCGAGCTTGCAAGGAAAGATTCCGCAACATTCTTTTTTTTCCTTTGGTGTTGAAATAGTATGGATTGGTTCATTTAGACCTCTTGTCCAATACCGGATTACTCCCCCTTTCCCCCTATGAGAGCCCCGTCCCGTCCCCCTGAGAGTCCCGTCCCGTCTCCGGTCGATCCCCCTCCCGTCCCCCTTAAGAAGGGGGAAGCCGAAGGAATAAATGTTTAGTTCCTGGGGGAAGCCGGAGGAATAAATGTTTAGTTCCTGGGGGAAGCCGGAGGAATCAATAGGCTTCTTGCAAAATTCTTTAAAGCCCCCCTTAAAAAGGGGGGTTGGGGGGATCAATCCGGATTTTTGCAAGAGATCTAATGTTGATTGATCGGGGGAAGCCAGCGGAATCAATGTTGATTTGTTGGGGGAGGCTAGAGGAATCCAGGTGAGTCTCACAGGGGGCTTCAGAGAATCCAAGCCAGAAGTCTAGTTATCCTAAACTGCTGAATCATAGAGTGGTATTCCCCTGAGATTTTAGGAGTCTTTGGATCCGCTGGCGAAGGGCCGAGGCATGGGTAAGATCTCCATAAGATTCTTTGAGTAAAAGTAGATGCATCAAGGCTTCATAGTGGTGGGGTTCGAGGTAAATGGCTTTCTCCCAAGATTTTTCCGCACGCTCAGGATGCCCCGCGCTTTGGAGTATTTCCCCTAACAAGACATAAGCATTGGCATCGGTGCGATGCTGACTGAGGTAAGTTTCGCATAGCTGGGCCGCTTCATCCAATCGTCCGAGATCAGCTAAATGTCTAGCTTGAATCAGAGGAGACTCAGGGAATCGCGTCGGGGAGGGGGGTATAGTAGAGGCGATCGCCCAGGACGTTGGAGGATATTCTCTTGTAGCTTCTGGGGTCGGTTCCCCATAGAGGGGTTTGGATTCGGGTTCCACTCCCGAGAGGGCCGGAGGGGGGCTGCGCCGGAAACGTCTTAATGTAGAGTAGTCCGGCTCATTGGGGGGGACACAGAAGCGATCGATACCGTCGCCTTTTTGTCGCTTGCGGTAGGCAAAAGTCATGGAATGGCGGATGGAGATAAAACGCTTTTCAAGGAGGGGTCCCGCTTCGGCAGACCCGACAAAGAGCAGTCCCGTCGGAGATAATAAGCGATTTAACACTTGCATAGCGCGATCGCGAGCCACCGATTCCAGATAAATTAATAAATGACGAAAAAATATAATATCATAAAGCGGTTTTTTATATAAAAAAAATGGCTCTAAAAGATTACCTTGGATAAAATTTACGGTCTCTTTAACAACCGTTGAAAGTTGATATCCGTGAGGGGTTTCCTCAAAATAGCGGTGGCGAAAGCCCAAATGGTGACCCCGGAATGAATGCTCTCGATAGAGACCCTGTTTGGCTTTTACTTGAGCTTTTTGACTAATATCAACCGCATCAATCACAAAACTGTTTGGGGGTAAACCCGCATCTAGGAGCATCATAGCGAGGGAATAAGGTTCTTCTCCCGTAGAACAGGGAACGCTTAACAGGCGCAGAATCCCTTCCGGATGGGTGGGTAACCAATCAAACAGGACGTAACGACGGAGAAATGCAAAGGATTCAGGTTCCCGAAAAAACCAGGTTTCGGGCACGACGGTTTCCTCAATGAGCGCCTGTAATTCTTGAGGGGAACAGAGCCATACATTGAGATAAGTCGCTACATTCTCAACCCCACAAACCTGCATCCGCTCTCGAACCGCTGTGGCGATCGCATGAGAACCCAGGGTTTTAGGGTCTAATCCGATAGTCTTTCTAAGTTTGCGTTCAATTTCGTCCCAAACCATTGCTATTCAATCTCCTCCGTTGGCAATAAGAAGGCTTGAGCTTGCTTGGAAAGTAAAGACTCCAACCGCAACTGCTGGATTGTCCCTTGTTCATCCATAATAATTTGCCCTAAATAGGCTGCATTCTCTAAGTGAATCCCCCCATCCTTAAATTGAGAGTCTAGGACATCTACCGTATCCGTTACTCGTTCTGCCATTAACCCAATCAGTCGCGAATTCTGATTGGGTTGCTGATAATTGACCAGAATAATGCGCGTGCTTAAGCAATGGCGAGAGTCACTACCTTGAATCAAATGAGATAAATCAAGAACGGGAACAATGGTTCCTCGGTAATTAAAGAATCCCGCCATATATTCCGGGGCGTGGTATAATTTTCTCAATTCAACAAGGGGAATGACCTCTACCACCGGGGAACAGCTTAGGGCATACCGATCAGGCCCGACATAAAACAGCAACATTAACATCGTTTAACTTGAGCCTAATCCGGCACAATTAGGAAGGAAGGATAGAAGATAGGTATATCTTTTATTGTAGCGTTCCTTCCATTCCAGCGGGTTCCTCGATGGATGGGCAATAGCGCGAGATTTTGTTAAGAAACCCGGTTTCTAAACCCCTACCTTGGACCAGAAACCGGGTTTCCCCTTAGATTGATGGCGAATGGCGAGAGAGGGAGTGAAGAAACCGGGTTTCTAAACCCCTACCCTGGACCAAAAACGGGATTTCCCCCTGAGATTGATGGTGAATGGCGAGAGATTTTGTGAAGAACCCCAGTTTCTTAGCCCTCTGATACCGATGCTTTTGAGTCTTCGGCGTTTAAGCTTGGGTGATATAACCCTTGTCCTTGAGATATTGCAGCACCTTGGCGATACTTTCTGCCTCGCTTTCGTCTTTGGTGGAGCATTCAATATCCGGGTTCAGGGGAGCCTCATAAGGGTCATCAATGCCGGTAAAGTTTTTAATTTCCCCTGCGCGAGCTTTTTTGTAAAGGCCCTTGACATCCCGTTCTTCGCAGACTTCCAGAGGAGCATTCACGTAAACCTGAACGAAGTCACCAATCCGATGACGAACTTCTTCGCGGATTTCACGGTAGGGGGCGATCGCCGATACCAAAACGATCACCCCATTGCGGGTTAATAAATGAGAGACGAAACCGATGCGGCGAATATTTTCGTCGCGGTCTTCTTTACTAAAACCCAGACCTTTCGTAAGGTTTTGGCGAACGATATCTCCATCGAGGATTTCGAGTTGATATCCGAGCGATCGCAGTTCTTGTTCTACTCCCTGGCTAATGGTGGTTTTGCCTGCACCGCTCAAACCTGTAAACCAGACCGTGACACCACGCTGTTGCATTTTGACTTAACTCCAGATATTGTGCAATAAACGACTGTTTCTCAAGCACCCTTCAAGGCTTTTCGATTGTACAGAAATTTGTCCCCCTGTTAAATGGCTGGTTTTGGGGGTCCGGGATGGCAACCCCACAGCCTGGGAGGATTTAATCTTCGGGAATCCATTCTAAGGGGCCGTCTAGGGTTTGAATCAGGGGAGTCAGGGCATGGGACCCCGTGACGAAAATTTTCTCCGGTCCTGGGGTAGACAACCCACTGAGATAACTGCGGATTCCCTGTTCGTTAACCTCAGTTTTTACCGCCATTCCCCTAGCAACGGCCCGATGAGAGACTTCTTCTAAAATATCGTCGGCTAAGGCGCGATATCCTTCCATCATGGAGATCTGCAAGGTCCGACGGGACCCAATTCCCAACCAGCCATTTTCTCCCAAGTCCCGCATCAGGTCATCAATCGCCTCGGGATCAATGGCAAAGGTGACCGTTAAAAGGCTCTGGGTTTGTTCGGCTTCCTCAAAGGCAAGATTAAGCCCTTTTTCATACCCATACGGGTTGGTTAATACGAGTAAAATTTCTGCCATGTCAACCCCTCAATCCGACTAAGGGCCAATAGAATTGGCTAATGCCCAGGAACACCACAATCGAGATAATATCAAGCCAGACTCCCCAGCGCAGGACTGCCAGAGGATGAACATAGCCGCTACTGACCGCGATCGCCAAGGCGGGGGTACTCACGGGCAACATGAACCCCAAACCAGCGGGAATCACCACCCCCAGGGTCATGGCACGGGGTTCAATCCCATATTTTTGAGCCAGGGCCAGGGCTACGGGTAGAATGACCGCTACGGCGGCAGAATTGCTCATAAATTCAGTCATTGCCAATGCAATGATGGTGACGGCGGCAAAGATCACGAGCGGGGACTCTACTCCAAAACCCAAGAGGAGTTGGGTGAGTGCAGAAGCGGCCCCCGTATCATTGAGTGCGGCAGACAGGGCGATCGCACTGCCATACATGATAAAAATCCCCCAGTTGACATCTTCTTCAACTTCACCCCAATTTGCCACTCCCAGAATAAACGTTAAGATGACTCCCAACAAGGCAATCACATCTAAACCCCAGCGATCGCCTAGGGTGATCCATAACAGAATGGTCACGATTAAGATTCCGGCGGTCATCATTTCCCGGCGAGAAATCTTCCCAAGTTGCTGATTCCGCTTTTCCAGGAACCGTCGCGCCCTTGGCAGGGAGACTTCTTCGGTTTTTCCCACTCTCTGGAGGACGAAAAAGGCGATCGGCAACAGCACCAGCACGACCGGGGCCACAAATAGGGTCCACTGGGCAAAGGAAATGGTTTGACCTGTAGTATTTTGGAGAATCCCCAAGGCTAGAGCACCCCTAGCCCCCCCGAGTAGGGTGGTATTCGAGCCAATCACGACGCCCCAGGCGAGGGATAAAAAGGCCGCTACCCCAAAGCCTTTCCCAGGTTTCGCCCCAGCCGCCCGCACCACCTCCAGGACAATGGGAAATAACATGGCTGCCACGGCATGAGCACTAATAAAACAGGACATCAGGGCGGAGAGTCCTAAAATGGCTGCCAGAATCTGGCGCTGGCTGTTCCCACATCGGGTCACTACGGCTAAGGCAATCCGGGTACTTAGCCCCGATCGCATGATGGGACTGGCAAGAATGAAGGCCCCGAGAATGAAAAACACCGCCCGGTTGCCGAAATAGGCGTAGGTTTCCTGGGCGGAAATTGCCCCACTAAAGGGCAGCAAGAACAGGATGACGATCGCGGTAACCGGCAGGGGAAGCAGGGTTGTCCCCCAGGAAAACGCAGCTAAACCAAAGACGGCAAAGGCGCGTTGTGCACTGGGTTCAAACCCGGGAAGCGGGATGAGTAAAAGAATGAAATAAATCGCTACCGCGATTAAATAACCGATCCAGCGCTGCTGAAAGAGTTGCGATCGTTGCCATAAGGCACTGATGCGCTGGGAGACAAACCCAAAATACTGTTTTAGGCCCATGTTTTGGTGTTAAAAGGGGTGAAGCGCAGTGTTGATAACAGTCGGTAGAAGCCCTCTGCGAGCGACGAGGACAAGACAGAAGGCTGGATAAGAATCAATGGGGAATTTCCGACAGATTCAGGTCATTATAGGCGATCGCCTTCTCCGTTCTAAACATTTTTCCACCGCAAGTCCCCCCGATTGGAGGTCAGTGGTTTTTAGGATAGATTTTAGATTTGCCTCCATCGGGTTATAATCCAAAATCCCGTTGTCAGAGGTCTGCAAACACCTGCACCCTGTTCTATGAGCGTTCCACTTAGAAACGGTGGGGCTACAGGGACAAAGCCAGCGGGCGCGGGGGTGGAGCGAAAAATTACTTTTAATAACCGGATTTGGTATGAGATAATCAAATACAAAACTTACGCCTATCATTGATAATTTCACCCCTACATTTAGGAATAATGAGTAAGTCTTAGGAGGGCGAGCCTCTTGCGGGCGAGGAGAAGAGGGAGCAAGATGCTTGTACTCCTGAGCAAAGGCTGCGCCCAGACCATCCCAGGTGACCCAAAACCATTACCCAGGTGCTGTTTATGGTTCGTTTAAGCGATCGCTCGTTTGATATCCTCCGTGCGGAAATTCAAAAATCCAGTGGGTCCGATCCCGCCAGCAAACTCCAGCAGAGTCTGGCTTTGAAGCGCTTAGAAAAACTTCGCCTCCAATCGGGAGAGCCCGTCACTGCGGCAGAAATCCGAGAAACGCTGATAGATATTTATCCCAACTTTGATGAACAAATCTTGCAAGCGGCAGAGAAGGCGAATCGTCCCCCAGGACCTTTAAGTGTTCTCCAATGGATCCCCGTAGCGATCGCCGGGGCGGCAGGAGTCGCCGCCGTGATTTGGGTGCTGAATCTTCCCTATCCGATGATTCGCCGTCCAGTTTCCAAGACGCTTCCGGTGGTGTTGCTGCCGAGTTTTATCAGTATGGACCATAATTACCGGGAAGCCATTTCCCTGGTGGAACAAGCGGATCAACTGGTGAACAATGCCACGAGTCGGGCGGATTTTGAGTTGGGAACCCAGAAAGTTCAGGCGGCACAAAAACATCTCGATCGCCTGCCGGTGTGGTTTTTGGGCTATTATCCGGAGCGTTACTGCACCTTGTTTGGCTGTAGCTGGCAGTTTACGTTAGATGAGTTTGAGGCAGCGCGTAAGGCGATCGGACGGATGGAAGCGACGCTGTTTCAGCAACAAAATGCGCAGACTCAGCTTTCCGACGTGGAAACGGCCCTGAATACGGCGAAACAGCAGTACCAACAGGCAACGAACCTCACGGAGAAACAGCAGGCGATCGCGGCATGGCAGTCGGCAATCGATCAGTTAGTGGAAATTCCCCCGGCAACCTTGGCGAGTGAGATGGCACAACCCAAGCTGACAGCAGCAATGCGGGATTTTGAGCAGGTGGTGGGTTCGGCAAAGGGAAGTTTGCAAACAGCGACGACGATGGATGCGGCAAAGGCATTTGCGATGCAAGCGGCAGTCGCCTCCCAAAATCCCCCCCATTCTGCGGCACAGTGGGAGCAAGTTCAGCGGTTGTGGGATATGGCGATCGCCCGTTTGGAACAGGTGGAAGCGGATGCGCCGGACTATTTGCAAGTCCAGCAAAAACTGGCGGAATATGAAGTAAATCGCGGGATTGTGGTGACGCGCTTAGAGGCGGAACAGGAGGCATTGCAAACCCTCAACCGGGCAAAAGAGGCGATCGCCAATTGGCAGGAGTTGGTAAGAGTCCAGGAAGATAGTCTCGACTGGGGGAGAGTCTCGGGCGACTTACGGAAAATTATCACCCAATTGGAACAAGTGCCCGCCGGAACCACTGCCTCAGCCGAAGCACAGGAGTTGCTGAAATTTGCGCGAGACAAAAATAAACAGTTACAGGGGTTTTAGGATTGCCGGGTGAAAGACATTTAACCCCCAGCTACGCTAAAAGTGCGTTAGACAAACGCCTAACGCACCTGGATTATTTCAAGCCAGGTATAATCATCCTCGCGATAATTATACCTTACTTGTTCTATTGATCTGCTGGAGCGGGAGTTTCAGCGGGTGCAACGATTTGTGCATCTACTTTCACCTGTTTTACCCCGCGAATTTCTTGGGCTAAAGTGGCGATCGAATCATATTCTTGTTGGTTCGGAACCGTTCCGGTTACGCTAACAACCCCCTCTTCCGAGGTTACCGCCAACTTACCTTGGGGGATATTCGCTTCGAGTTTGCTGCGAACTTCACTCGCTAAGTCATCGTCCGATCGATCCTCGGCGTTACCCACGGCATTGGTTCGCTCTTCGCGCGCTCGAATATCGCTATCCAGTTGAGCGCGGCGAGTCTCATCCCGGGCATCTGCGTTGGTTTCTTCTACTTGAGCCGGTTCCTCAACGGCTCCATCAGGACTACTGGGAGCATCAGCACTGGTCCGTTCTAAGTTCTGACAAGCACCAGCACCTAACAAAATAGTAAGTCCGACTAAGAAAGGAGTAATCTTTTTCATGGTTTTTTCCTGAATTTTTTTAGGTTTAGGGTAGATGTGCGATTCAGTGTTCAGGGCTTAAACTCCCTGTTTTTTAGGGGTCCTCCGTACTTGTGAATCGCCCCAATTGAAACTATCTGTTTAAAATTCTCTATGAGAACACAAGAGATCGACTGCTGGAACCCTGTCAAATCAGTTCATTCAAGGCCAAGGGTTCCAGCCTCATTCTTGGCTTAGAAAAAAGTTAAAGTTTAACGGCGGATATCCCGTTCGGTCGTATGGTCCACGACCTTCACTACGTTATCCTCATAGACAACATCGCCATCGTTGCGAACTACGTCTCGTTCCCGTTCAACGACAGGGGTCCGATGTTCGACCACGGTTTCTTGATGACGAACGACATCGGCTTGATTATGGGCACCCGCAGTATGGTGAGCGTCATACACGCCCCATTCTTCAATACCACCCTGGTTTAAAATCATATCGGCACGGGCGATATCCGCTTCGCTACCATCTACAATCACTAAATAATCACCACGGGAGACGCGATCTTGATACACTCGGGCGCGTTCTTCCGGAATACCTAGGCCGACTAAAGCACCGATTAGGCTCCCAGCCGCTGCACCGATCGCTGCACCACCGGCAGTCGTTGCCAACGCCGTTGCGGTTGCACCGGCTAACATGATAGGACCAATGCCGGGAATAGCAAGTGCACCCAAACCGACGAGTAAACCCGCAATGGTTCCGATCGCCCCTCCGGTTGCTGCACCCACCGCTGCACCTTCATCGGCTTTGTTGCCTCGGTCATCACCGTGGAGGTCATCGGAGATCGGACGATTTTCATCCTTGGCAATGACAGATACGCGGTCCATTGGGAAACCACTATCTTTGAGTTCCCGCAATGCCCGTTCAGCTTGACTGCGAGTGGGAAATGTACCAACGGCTCGTTTTTGGTATGTTATAGCCATGTTTCCTCCGGCTTAAAAAATTAGTTTGGAAAAACTATATATCTTTCCGTCTTACATCTCAATTACACCACGTTGGCTCGGGAGATTCATCCCTCGAAAGGGTGAACTTATAAAGCAACAGGCGATCGCTCTGTGTGGGTCGGATAAGAGTCCCAACCCGAACGCTACTCCGGAATTGAGCGATCAATCCGTACAGTTTTCTCGGGGTTTTGGGGAGTTTACCTCTACCCCTATTGAGAGATGAAGCGGCGATCGGGCAGTAGCGACAACCAGCAGGGGTTTAAACCCCGCCTCCTAGCTCAAGTCGGTTAAAATCGGACTAAAATAGCGACTTCCTACAGAATCTGGTTTTGAAAGTCTATAAAACGCCGAACCCTGTTCTATGAGCGTTCCGCTTAGAAAGGGTGGGGAGGAAAGCGTCATCCAGAAAATCGACTTTTAACCACTGGATCGAATATTAGTTGTGCTGATCCTGCTTCGGAGTAGCGACGAGGACCGAGTAACCAGCCATTCCCCGCTACTAAGTCCTTGGACCTGATTTTAAGCCCCACCAGTCCCTGTCTGTAAAGGCAGTAAAATGGCGATCGCCCGAGTTATGAGAGTTCTCCACCCTGAAGCAGGAAACCCAAATTCCCAAAATCCCCGCCAAGACCCTACATTCTGCTAACGAGGGGCCTTTGAACTCGGCGATCGGAACCGTACAAAAATACCACATCCACGGGACCTTTTAGGTCCGTTGCCTGGAACTCCATCAGATTAGAGGCATCCTAACTCTGCGCAATCTGCACCCCCTCTGTTCCGCAACCCTACAGGACTTTAATAGGGAATTGACGCCTATTCCCCTAGATTCTTAATTCTTTTTTTCTCAGCCGAAGGTAAGCCAGGGGGAACCTGTCGGTACAATAGATCCTAAGTCCCCTCGCCTTGCGCTTCTGTTCTATGAGCTATTGCCTCAATCCCCATTGCAAGAAGCCTTACAATCCAGATAACGCCAAGTTTTGTCTGAGTTGTCGTTCTCCGTTAGGGCTTAAAAATCGCTATCGCACCATTCGCCCCCTCGGGGAAGGCGGGATGGGGCGCACTTTTTTGGCCCTGGATCAGGACCGCCTGAACGCCCCCTGTGCGATTAAGCAATTATTACCAGCGCCAGAAATCCAGTCCGATTCCCAAGCAATGGCAAAGGTGACGGAGTTATTTGAACAGGAGGCGCGACAATTGTTACTCTTGGGGGAACAACATTCCCAAATTCCGGCGCTGTTAGGCTATTTTGAACAAGATAAACGTCTGTATTTGGTCCAGCAGTTTATTGAAGGACAAACGTTGTGGCAAGAACTGCAACGGTTTGGGGCGTTCAAAGAGGAACAAATTCGTCAGGTGTTGTTAGATTTACTGCCGGTATTACAGTTTGTCCATGAACGGCAGGTGATTCACCGGGATATCAAACCGGCTAATATTATCCGTCGAGAGGATGGGAGACAGTCTTCCTCGGGTCAGTTGGTGTTAATTGATTTTGGCATTGCCAAACAACTCAATTCGGGCGGGGGGAAAACGGGCACCAGGGCCGGTACGGAAGGATATGCGCCAATGGAACAACTGCGCGGGGGTCGGGCATTTCCGGCGAGTGATTTGTATAGTTTGGGGGTGACTTGTATTCAGTTGTTAACGGGAATTTCTCTCGATCGCCTCTATGATCCAGTAGAGTCGCGGTGGTTATGGCAGTCGCACTTACAGCAAGTTGGACGCACCATTAGCGATCGCCTTGCCGCCATTTTGAACAAGATGATCCAAGATTCCATGAAAGCCCGCTATCCCTCTGCCGCAGCGGTTCTCCAGGATTTGAATACCCCAGGCAGTCGGAGTTTCCCCGGGGCAGTCACTCCCTTTGTTCCCGCAGTTCCCACCCCACCCACAATTCCCACGAATCCCCTCCTGGAATTGTTCCAACGCCAAACCTGGGAGTGTCACTCCACGCTCACGGGACATACCGCAGCCATCAAAACCGTTGCGCTCTCTACAGAGGGTAACATCATTGCTTCGGGGAGTGAGGATAAAACCATTATTATTTGGGACAGTCATACCGGGAAAGTGCTGCATACCCTCACTCAACATACCAGTGCAGTAACCACAGTTGTCATTTCCCCCGATGGCAAACTACTAATTTCCGGAAGTGCCGATAAAACGATTAAATTCTGGCAATTACCCACAGGGTTTTTACTACGCACCCTCACGGGGCATACAGGAGCGATTACCGCCCTCACAATTACCCCGGATGGTAAAAGCTTAGTCAGTGGTAGCGCTGACAAGACACTGAAACTGTGGAATCTCCGGACTGCACAACTGCAACAAACCTGGGAGGGACATACCCAAGCTGTTTCTTGTCTCACCTGTTCCCCTGATGGCAAAACCATCGCCTCTGGCAGTGACGATCGCACCATTAAACTCTGGAACCTGCGGAATGGGACCGTGAAAGCTACCCTAACAGGACATCAAGAACGGATTGAGGCAGTGGCGATCGCCTCGGATAGTCAAACCCTCGCCTCTGGCAGTCGGGATAAAACCATCCAAACCTGGCAACTGGATACCGGCACTCGATTAGCCACTCCCAAGGAACATTTAAGCGGATTTCAGGCGATCGGTTATCTCCCTTTACCCCCCACCCTGAATCCGGGAAATGGACATATTTTAGTCAGTGGCAGTGAAGACAAAACCCTGAAAATCTGGCATCAAGAAACCGGCAACCTCCTCCACACCCTCACGGGCCATCGTGATAGTATAACCTGCTTGGCCTTAAATTTAGAGGGTCAGACTATCATTAGTGGCAGTCTTGATAAAACCCTAAAAATTTGGCAGAGTTTAAACCCTTAAAATTATAATTATACTTAATACTAATCAACCCTATGAACCATTGTTTAAATCCAACCTGTAAACAACCGAAAAACCCCGACGGGAATAAATTCTGTCAAACCTGTGGTTCTAAACTCCTGCTGCGAAACCATTACCGCGCCTTAAAACCCATCGGCAGCAGCACCTATAGCCGCACTTTTTTAGCCGTTGATGAAGATATTCCCTCCAAACCCTTCTGTGTCATCAAGCAATTTTTTCCACCCCAAACCGTCAGTGAAGCCCAAAAAGCGGCGGAACTTTTTCAACGAGAAGCGGTGCAATTAGACCGACTCGGACAACATCCCCAAATTCCCCGCCTCCTCGCTTATTTTGAACAAGATAAACATCAATATTTAATTCAAGAATTTATGGAGGGAAAAACCCTCGGGGAAGAACTCAAACAATCCGGTGCATTTTCAGAAAACCAGATTTACACCTTCCTTAAACAAATTTTACCCCTGCTGCATTTCGTTCACAGCAATCAAGTCATTCATCGGGATATTAAACCGGCTAATATTATTCGCCGTCCCCCCGTTACTGAAGGAGATATTTCTTCCCAAACCCGTTCTGATTCTTTGCTGCTTGTGGGATTTAGTGCCGTAAAAAGCGTCTCCAATCACCCCCCAATCGGCAATGCCACCATCATCGGCAGTCCCGAATATACGGCATCAGAACAATTAATAGGGAAACCCACCTTTGCCAGTGATTTATATAGTTTAGGGGTAACTTGTATTGAATTGTTAACTCAAACCAGTCCCTTCAATCTCCGACATGGGAATCAGTGGGAATGGCGACAATATCTCAGCCGTCCTGTAAGTACCGCTTTAGGAAATATCCTAGATAAATTGCTGCAAGATAAAGTTAGTCAACGCTATCAATCTGCCCAAGAAGTATTACAAGACTTGGAAACCTTACAACCTAGGGAATGGAAGTGTTTTGAAACCTTTACCTCGGGTACTCGCATTCGCTGCGTGGCAGTCAGTCCCGATAGTCAAATCCTTGCGAGTGGTAGTGAAGAAAATCGCATCCAATTATGGTATCCTGGAAGGGTAAACTCTGGGGAACAATTAGGCAACTGGCTATCGGGACATTCCGGATGGGTACAGGCGCTGGCTTTTAGTCCCGATGGAAGATTGTTAATAAGTGGCAGTTGCGATCGCAGTCTAAAAGTGTGGGATTTAGGCACGGGAAAACTGCTGCGATCGCTGGGAGATTGGTTTGCACCTCATAACGGCTGGATTAATACTATTGCCCTCAATCCTACGGGTACCATTCTAGCCAGTGGCAGTACCGATACCACAATTAAACTCTGGAATCTCAGGACTGGGAAACAAATTACTACGTTAACGGACCATCAAGGAACAGTAGAATCCATCGCCATTTCTCCCGACGGCAAATTATTAGCCAGTGGCAGTGGCGATCGCACCATCAAACTCTGGGAATTACCCACAGGAAAAGCGGTGACAACCTTCACGGGACATGAGGATATGGTGCGATCGGTTACCTTCAGTCCCGACAGCCAAATTCTCGCCTCTGGCAGCCGAGATCATACCATAAAATTATGGCAAGTGAATAGCGGAGAACTGTTAGCAAGTTTAACCCATACAGATTGGATTGAAACAGTAGCATTCAGTCCGCAATCGCCCTTAGTTATAGGGGGAACTCGCAACGGTGCGATCGGCTTTTGGAATCCCTATACCGCAGAGGAATTACAGGGAGTGCAAGCCCATTCAGCCTCAATAACCTCCCTGGTATTTATGCCGAATAATAAGGTAATTATTAGTGGTAGCGCCGATGGCAGTATTAAACTCTGGCAAGTAACATCAGGCTTTTGAAGCCCCGATTGCCCTAAATTTTAGGGTGCGATCGCCTCATTGGGACTTAGACTTATCAATCTGGGTTTTCCGATCAATTCACCGTTTATAAATAAAGATACCAGGGTTTTAAAATCCCAATTCATCGTATCTAATTACCGAGTGCAAGCATCTTGATCGCTTCTTCTCTTAAAAAAGCGATCACCTTCTATCTAATCATTCCCTAAGTTTTTCCCGGATGGTTTCATCAAGAGGAGTGACTGACTTGGTATGACTGAATTCATCCCGCTTATGAGTAGACTTTGAGAAATAATCCTCTGTTACAATCGCCTGTTACAATCGCACTGAGGCTTTGGCATTTGCTAAAATGTTAGAGGGGATCTCAACCCCAAATCCATCCAACTTAAATAGTGCTTAAGGTCGTCAAATTATGTGTGGAAGATTTAGCTTTTATCAGGCCCCTGCAACGGTAGCTGAGTTGTTTAAATTGGCGGGAATTCCTGCGATAAAATCCCGGTATAATATTGCACCGACTCAATCGGTTCCTACAGTATTACAGGAGGAGGAAACCCAGGAACGTCAGTTCCAGATGATGCGGTGGGGATTGATTCCTTTTTGGGCTAAGGATATGAAAATGGGTGCAAAACTGATTAATGCTCGTTCGGAAACGGTGGCGGAAAAACCTTCGTTTCGATCGCCTTTTCGCCGTCGTCGGTGTTGGATTCTGGCGGATGGATTCTATGAGTGGGAAACGACGGATTCAGGAAAACAACCGTTTTATTTTCAACTGAAGCATGGAGAACCCTTTGCATTTGCTGGGTTGTGGGAACGATGGCAGTCACCGGAAGGGGAAGCGATTGAGTCTTGCACGATTTTAACGACGGAAGCGAATGAATTGATGAGTCGGATCCATGTGCGAATGCCGGTGATTTTGTCTCCCACCAATCGCGATCGCTGGTTAGATCCGGCAACCCCCCCAGAGGAATTGCACCCCCTCTTGACGCCTTACGACTCACAAGAGATCATCTCCTATCCCGTGAGTCGGATGGTGAATACGCCTAAAACTGACTCCCCGGACTGTGTACAACCGATCGCCGAGGAAGAAGGATGAATCAGTCTCTCCATTATCTACCCCTAGTGGATATTGCCGATCACATCGCTGAACCTCACTTTTCAACTCGGATTGCCGGAACGCCTTTGTGGGATGAAGCACAAGTCAGGATTACTTTGGATTGGCAAACGTCTGGGGAGGGTCAACTGGCAATCGCCTCTCAGTATGGAGTCGCGTTAAGTTGGCTATTCCAGGAATTAAAAACTCAGACATTTTTGACGGAACTTCTCGACCCTGACTATTTCTATCGGTATTTAGTCAAAGCGGTGTGGCGTTATCAGTTCGATTGCTTACAAGACGGTAACTCAGACGAGATTGCTGAAGGCGATCGCCTGCAATGGGAACATGAATTAAATCTGGATTCTCCCACCTTTTCTGACTCACTTCGCGAAAATCTTCCTAGTCGGGGGATCTCCGGAACTGTTCAGGCGGAAGATACCCCAACTGGATTACTACAAGCGGTTTTAGCGGCTGCCGATCGCTTGTTTATGACCGAGTTTGTGGATTTATTTGTATATGGTAGTTTGATGCGGGGAGAAATCAATCATGATTTATTAGACAATGCTGAATACATCGGAGATGATGCGATCGCCGATGCTGAGTTATTCAATTTAGGTTTTTATCCGATGTTCGTACCGGGAACCGGAACCCTGTATGGTGAATGCTATCACATTCCTTTACAGATTATCCCCAATCTCGACCGATTGGAAGACCATCCTCACTTTTATCAACGGCGGTGGATATCCTGTTTGAGTGGTCAAATCCGGTTAGTTTATCAAGGGTTTACCTCACATATCAAAGGCTGTCCTAAAATTGTCAGTGGGTCCTGGCGCGATCGCCATTCAATCCACCACTATTCTCCCTCTGATTGATCAACCCGAATAGTGAGACTATTTTTTAGGAGGATGTTACCACTCGGTGAGGACGGGACAATGAGTCATACTTAAAAAAGCTCCTGGTTTGATAATAATATGACGCTTGGAATCCATGCTAATCATCCCGTCCCGGCGGAGTTTTCCTAACATTCTGGT
This sequence comes from Laspinema sp. D2d, assembly GCF_025370755.1. GTDB lineage: Bacteria > Cyanobacteriota > Cyanobacteriia > Cyanobacteriales > Laspinemataceae > Laspinema. Next base: position 54,072 of record NZ_JAMXFC010000014.1, read on the forward strand.
AATCGTTACGCGACTGGTGGCGATCGCTGTTGCTAAATCATAATGAGTGAGTCTGACTCGTAAACGAGTACCCTCTGAAACGGCTTCTCCCATGTCTTGTTTGAGAAGCAATAACAACTGAATTAATCGATCTTCTACCTTGCGTTGACTGCTAATTGCCAGAATAGCTTCTACTTGTCGCATTCGCCGGATTAGTTGAGGGAACATTTCCCGGGCTAAATGTGGCGATGCTTCCACTTCTCGCAGGGAAAACCACATCAAATAAACATCCGATAGAGCTTTGGCGTGATAGGTTTGTAGGCAGCTAAAAGACAGACTAAAACACATGGACGGCCCTACCCATCCTAATAGTCCTTCTTCCCCAGTGGGATAAAGTGTACCCAGTTGCACCAACCCTTGAGCAACTTGCCAAATCCCTTGAGATAAGATCGGAATATTGTCGCCTTTAGCGTAAAAATGCAGTCGGCGTTCTTCTCTAGCGCGATGCCTATCGGTTTCTGGAACAGCCTTAAGCGTTTGGAGCATACCTACAACCTACCCGTTAAGAACACAGGTTACAAACTTATAGGTTTAGTCTATCGGCTCAAGGTAAAGATTAGGTAATCTTTGGCGAAAATCTGGGTTAAGATTGGGTTCCCATTTGGTTATGCCCCCTTATTTTAGCCTTTTTTCTTATTTTTAAAGGCTTTTTTGGATTTGAAAGAGGGGTTAGGATAGAGTAGTTCTAAGCGCAAATGATCCCGAATTTCGGGTTTTAAATATTTCTGATGCAGGGGTTGCCATTCTAACCAGGACAAATAGCGTTTTTCTAGCAACTTTTGGGTTAAAGTTGGCAGGGTTTCTTGAAGATCACAACCCAAAACTCGGGAGAGCGTTTCAGCTAAAACGACGCTATCTTGCATTTTACCCAAAACCTCTTGAATTTGTTTGAGGTCCGCAACATACTCGGAATAAGCGTCTCCATAAAACTTGGTAAACAAGCTCATTTGATAGCGCACTCGCTTGACTTGTTTGCGCATATCATGGAGGGTTTCTCCCTCGGTTTTGAATAATTCTTCGACCTCAGTCTCAGTGAGGTTATTGATTTTTACCTGACCTTTTTTCGTTTTAATTCCCAGTAACCACCCAGGATGTAAGAATAGGGCGCTGACTTCAGGTAATAATAAGTCAGGTAGAATATTTTGAATGGGAAGAAGTGCCATTTCTCCATAATTGGGGCGGTTTAACCATTCGGCTAAACTGTTTTTAAACGACAGATAAATCTCGCTGTTAAGGGTTTCCCTAACCGCATCAAAGACTTGATTTCGTTCAGATTTTAAGAGGATGAGGGCCCGTTTGAATTCCTCGTTTTCCTGATCGGGTAAGGCATCTTGATAATCGGTTTCTAGGGTTTCTAGGAGGACATCTAAATCCCGCAAACTGCCCAGACTACGGGAAATTTTGCCAATTTGACTTTGGCGGGCAGCTTTGGGTAAATCTAATGCTGGTGAAAATCCTTGGGCGGCAGATCGCAATCGGCGCATCCCAACTCGCATTTGGTGCAAAGCTTCGGGGTCGCGATCGCTTAAGACATCCTCTTCATATTGAATTGTTTTTTGGAAATGTTTTTCCAGGGCAATTTTAGCCCACTCTCCGAGGGTATTGGCGGACTGTTTGCTATCGGATTTCATGATGAAATAGAACTCCTGACCGTGAGTTTGATTAGAAAAAAAATACTGAGGTTGAGTTTGATTAGCCGGAACCTAGGGTCATTGTATCACACTTTTCCCGGGAACGGTTATTTAAAAACTTCAGAGGTGAGTGAGCTAGATTCATCCGGCAGGGGTTCGGGTTGATATCGCCAGGGTGGAATCGTGATATCCAGGGGTTGGCTGATCCATAAGTCATATCGGATGGTAGAATCTCCCGTTTGGCAGGACCGCAGGAAGGGTTTCCCCGTCCAGATTTGACAACTACAGAGGGGTTTGGGTTCTTCAATATCATAGCCCCCAGAAATCGGCTGCACTTGGAAGAATTCGATATGCCAATGGGCGGGTTCCACGGCAACCGATTCGGCAATACACTCGACGGGTAAATCGTTGAGGGTTGTCTGAGGGCTGTTATAGGGTTTGATAGCGATGGGGAGATAGTCGATATCTAACAGATAGTGGTTAAACCCTAGATGGTTGGCGCGTTGGACGATTTGCTGCCATTCCTTGAGGGGTTGTAACTCACCTTCCCTGGGGCTGGTTTGTTCAAAGTAATATCCCCCAAACAGCCAAATGAGTTTGGCGAGGATGGTTTCCACCCGTTGGCGATCGCGCTTTAACAATTCCACATCTTCCGGTAATAACATCCGTCCTGGAACCGCCCACCAATATTCCCAAGTTAACTCGCCATCAAAAGGCAGGAGGCGTTTAACCAGTCCGGGAATGCGATCGCGTAATTGGATCCGGCGAACCTCGGCGATCGTCCCTTGTTCGGGTAATGGCAACGGTAAGTTTAAATGAGCTTGCAGGGGATGTTCAGGGGCGCTGGCTTCCTCTGGGGACATCACCGCTCGATTTTGGATAGTTGAAAGCTTACTGTATAACATGATTCATTTTCCTCTTTTCTTCTGCCCTATTATTCCTCTCTTTAAGGATAATTCCTCGGGCTATCCATGCGGTTCTCTCCTGAGCGGGTCTTAATCTTTTCTTTAGAACCTGGCGGATTACAATTAGAAATTATCAATCTGCTATAGGACAGATTGAGATACAACTCCTTCCCTTTACCCAGAGGAGCAAAATAATTTGTACTTGTAAAATCACGGCTTCCAGGAAAGGGACGAGAAACCCGGGGCTAAACGGCGATCGCCCAGGCATCACCACTGCGGCATTGACATTAATAAAGCTGTCGCTGTTGTTGCATCCACAGGTCGAGAAAACAAATAGCCCTGACCCGATTCACATTGTAACGCACGGAGTTGAGCCAATTGTTCCAAAGTTTCCACTCCTTCGGCCACCACATCCATATCTAAATTGTGAGCCAAATCAATACAAGTGCGAACAATTTCTAAACTTTCCGCCTCACTGCTCATCCGACTCACAAAAGAGCGATCGATTTTTAAGGTATCAATGGGTAACCGTTGCAACCGACTCAGGGAGGAATACCCCGTCCCGAAATCATCAATAGACAACTGAATTTGCCGTTTTTTGAGCTGATGGAGCAAACTCGCGGCTGACTCGGCTGCTGCCATAATGGCAGTTTCTGTAATTTCTAGCTTCAAGCAGGAACCCGTCAACCCGGTTTGCTGAAGAATCTGGTCAATATAATCCACCAGTCCGGGATTCCCAAACTGAACCCCAGCAACATTGACACTCATGGTCAAAAAGGGAACAGAACCCCCGACTCCCTCCCCTCGTTCTCGATTCGGGAGGATTAAACCCAGGGATTCCCATCGTTCATACCACTGTTGCAATTGCCGACAGGCTTCTTCTAAAACCCATGCGCCCATTGGCACAATTGATCCAGTTCCTTCGGCAACGGGGATAAACTCCCCGGGTAGCACAAAGCCCCGTCGCGGGTGTTGCCAGCGGACCAAGGCTTCAAATCCGGCAATCTGCCCGGTTTTTAAGTCGATGATCGGCTGGTAATACAGGAGCAACTCCTGGCGTTTGAGGGCGAGTCTGAGGTCTGTTTCGAGTTGTAACATCGCCAGTGCCCCGGAATGCATCTGTCGTTCAAATACAGCAGTACGTCCTCCCCCCATTGTTTTGGCATGATACATGGCGGTGTCGGCGGCGCGTAAAAAGTCTTCGGGCCGTTCTAAACTGCTGGAGGAGGATTCGGTGCCGTTGCCATTATTTAAGGGGAGTTGGGTTTGACTATACTCCGGAGTCTGGGGAAAGTTAATGGCAATGCCAATACTGGCCGTGCTAAACATATCATGACCGTTGATTTGAAAGGGGAGGGTCAGTTCTTTATGAATGCGATCGGCAATGGCGAGGGCGGTAGCGGGGTCGTCAATTTCATCGACCAGAATGGCAAATTCATCGGTGCCCACCCGGGCTAGGGTATCTTTGGGCCTGATACAGGTTCCTAATCGGCGCGCGGTGGCGTTGAGTAAGAGATCGCCGACTAAATGTCCGAAACTATATTTAATGATGCTGAACCGATCTAAGTCGATAAAGAGGACGGCAAAGCCATAATGGGGACGGCGTTTTGACTGACGAAGCGATCGCCCTAATCCGTTGAGGAACCACGCCTCATTCGGCAGTCCGGTTAGGGGGTCGTAAAAGGCATTATACAACAGTTGTTCCCGGTCTTTATTGCGATCGGTCACATCATGGACGACAGCTAAATGAAGGCCAGAAATAAAATTAGCACTGGCGGAATACTCCACTTCTCGAATGGTTCCGTCAGACCGAATAATTTTCAATTCTCCCGTGTCTCGACCCACAGTACGGAATTTGGTGAAGGCGGTTTTGAAATCACAAGTGGATTCCATATACTTATAAATTGGCTGTCCAATTAAGTCTTCTTTGGCGAGTCCTAAGAGGGTACAAGCGGCAGGATTGACGTTGGTAAATTGGCCGAGGTCGTTGAAGATTGCCATCGCATCAAGGGCACAATCAAAGACGGCCCGGAGTTGCCGTTCGTTGGCTTGCATGGCTTTTTCTGCCAACAGGCGCGATCGCCGTCCGGCAAATTCCCGCAATTCCCGATCAATGGCTGGAATCAATCGGGCTAGGTAATCTTTCATTACATAATCATGGGCACCGGCTTTCATCGCGGCGATCGCAGCATCTTCTCCGATTTGCCCGGACACGATAATAAAGGGTAAATCCAGTCCCATTTGTTGCATTACCGCTAATGCCTGGGGTGCGCTAAATTGGGGTAAGGCATAATCGGCTAAAATGAGTTCCCAATTTTCCCGTTGGAGGGCGTTTTTCATGGACTCAGGATTGTCTACTCGTTCTACGGTCAAATCATAACCGCCTCGTTTGAGCTCACGCAGTAGCAATAAGGCATCATCCTCGGAATCTTCTACCATTAGCACCCGTAACGGTCGCCCCATTTTCATCCTCCTTCGTGGTTTTGTCCTGGGAAAATCTTGGGTAAATTTAGGACTATATTGGACTTCTCGACTGGCTAATATTAATTTAGTTTTAAACACAAGTGTTGGAACCCATCCGTTATCAATTTTAACAAGGGAGTTTAGCGAGAGAGTTTTTTATGCTTTATGAATGGGTTTTATATTAATAATTAAAAAGACATTAGGGGTCTTTTGTCTGTTATCCCGGATACAATTTTCTGTGACAAAATGTCACAACCGACAACCCATGTAGGAGGTGTCGGTTGTGCTAAGAGATATAAAATCTCCCCCCGGGAAGCCACTGCTGCCCCATTACAGGGTAAAATAAAAGGCCGCACCCTGATTCACTTCGGAGGTTGCCCAAACCTGGCCGCCATGACGCTGCACAATCCGAGAAACGGTTGCTAAACCAATCCCGGTCCCTTCAAATTCGGTGGTTTGGTGCAGGCGTTGAAAGGGGGCAAAGAGTTTATCGGCGTAGGTCATATTAAAACCGGCCCCGTTATCTCGCACAAAATACAGGGTTTTGTTAGCAGTACCGGAGACCCGCTTGCCCGGAGGAAGGACCGGGCGATCGCTGATGCCGAATTCAATACAGGCATTGGCCGTTTTACTGGTAAATTTCCAAGCATTACCTAGCAGATTTTCTAACATCACTTGCAATAGGTGCGGATCACCCTCTGCCATCAGACCCTCGGCAAATTTAAACCGGACCGGGCGATCGCGTTGAGTCTCTTGCAGTTCGGTGGCGATCGCCCGGGCCATTTTACTCAGATTCACCGGCTTTCGTTGCATCTGAGTGCGAGTCACCCGGGAAAGATTCAAAAGGGCATTAATCAAGTGATTCATGCGCTCAGTGGCGGCACAGACTCGGTGTAGATAATCTTTCCCCGTCTCATCTAAAACCGTTTGATAGTCTTCGATAACGGCTTGGGTAAATCCCCCGATCGCCCGCAGGGGAGCCCGCAAATCGTGAGAGACGGAGTAACAAAAGGCTTCCAGTTCTTGGTTCGCGGATTGGAGTTCGGCAGTACGTTCCGTGACCCGTCGTTCGAGTTGGGCGTTGAGTTGACCCATGACATCTTCCCGTTGACAGCGATCGCTAATATCACAGTCAAACACCGCCAAATGAGTCACCTGACCTTGAGAATCCATCACGGGATAGATAGAAACCTCAAAGTGAGCTTGGTTGCGCGTTTCTTTAAATCGCACCGGCTTCCCGGTCTGAAAAACTTGTTCTATATAGTTTCGCCGCACTTTAGCTAACCAGTTTGGGAGGTGGTCATAAATACATTGTCCCACGGCTTCCGGCAGTTGCAGTCCCAGGCGTTGTGCTGCCATCCCGTTACTGGCTAATAGGATGCCTTGGGGATTGACAAGGTATAATGATTCCGTAGTGGCCTTTAAAAGAGCCAACAGGGTGGGATCACTGAAGATCCTGGGTTCTTCAAGGGCGATCGTGGCGATCGCACCCCGGGTTTGTTGCATCGGTACTTCCTTCGTTTGAGGGTTGGAGCCTTGGGTTTGTCCATTCCAGAGCAGGGTTGAGCCACAAATCTGTTGTAGCTTCTGCCAGTATGTATCCAAACTCTCACTCGGATCAAGCTCGGACTGGGTTGCTCTGAGTAAGGGGGGGTCTATATCCCCAAGTATTTCGCACAAAGTGGCATTCACTTTGAGAAATCGTTCCTCTAATTGAGCGATCGCCAGAGGCGAGGGCGACTGCTCATCCAGACTGGAGAACACTACTCCCTCATCGAATTGGGATAATAACTGGGATGGGGGATGGAGGTTATCTCCCGGTTTGCCATTCTCCTCAATCCATTCCCCCCGAAAGAAACTTAGGGAATTTTTAACCGCTTTCAGGGAAGTAGATTCCATCCAAAATGTGGCTTCGTTCCGACTTAATTGTTCTTTAAAACCCTCATTAACCCCGGTTGTAGCGGTGGGTTCACCGACCTCTAAATCGGCTAGAGTAGGGCCAAAAATTCCTGGAAATTTATTCTCTAAGTCGGGAATCCCCCTTGGAGTCTCCTCTTTGGCGGGTTTTTCAATTAGTTGGGCAGCAGCGTAGGTTAAGCCGTTTTTGTGGGGGAGAATGCGCCAGGATAGCCAACAGTATTCGCCGGTTTTGTGACGATATCGATTGTTGATGTGACAAACTTGGCCGATATTGCAGGCGCGTTCACCCAGGAAAGTTCGGTGGAGATCCTCGGGGTGGATCAAGTCACGCCAGGAGTGCGATCGCAATTCTTCTAGGCTCCATCCCAGAACGCTTTGCCAATTGCAGTTGAGCTTTAGGAACTGTCCTTCACGGTCTCGGATGCAGAACAGTTCTCGGGATAGAGTTAACAATACCTGCATTTCCGCTGGAGCGATCTCTGACGTAACCGCTCTTGCTTTGACCTGTTCAATCATGTGTTCTGTCCCTAGATTGCCACTTTTCATCTATCATCTCCCTGACCGCTTACTTGCTCCCCTGTTTACCCTTTCCGAGGCAGGATTTGCCACGCCAACTTTATCTCTCGCTTTAACCCCGGATTACCTGAGAGGTAGATTAATTTTTATCGGACCCAGTTCCTCTCCCTTGTTAATATTTCTACGGATTTTTTAATTATAATTGCTAGGGATTAATCGGAATGATTCGGTTATCACAATTTGACCCCCACCCTGGATCAGCTTTTTTCCTTCAAAGCCCACCGGATTTCCTGTCCCGCCCGCCCTTCTCATCACCCTCCCTTTTTTGATTTAGATGGTTTACACCCAGGTCTTCTGACTTTATCTGAATTATTTCCCCTTTCAGAAATACTTTATAGTTTTTTAATTTCAAGACTCTAATCCCGGTTAATTTCGTTTAAATCCGTTACCCCCTGGTACTATTTTAGACGTTTTGCCGCCTGCTCTCAACTCCGACGAGAATTGGGGGTTGGGGGGTTGCGCTTTGAAGGAAAGCAAGGGGTCTTTGTAATCCCGCACCCACTTTAAACTCCCTTTGAGTAACCCTTTCAAATTCCAGAAAATTAGAAAACCTGAACTTGTTTTAAAATTGGCCCGACTACCCCAGAATAGTTATAGAAATCAGGCGTACCCCAGGGTACGGGATTCAAGTTGAATTCTATCCCTAATACATTAATCCTAGATAAAGGGATGAGACTGACCCATTTACCCGCTTCCGAATGGAGGGGGCGTTCCCTGACTGGGTTTTGGTTGTGGAAGATTGGCAATGAACCGGATGCGAGGGTCTTCAGGCATATTGAGGTCTCGTTTTACCGTTATCCAGTGCGTTAAAATTTCTGTTACCTAGATTACTAAATCTAAGAAAATTTGTCAATTGTTTGGGGAGAATTCAGAAGAATTAAAGGGAACTGCCGAATTCAGTTAAGAATCCCTAACAACTGGATTAAACCGCTCTGCGATCGCCGGAACTATGGGTTCAAATAGGGGGGATTACCCCTACCCCCAGCTATTATTATTAATGATATAATTCTTCTGTTTTTATCCATCGGTTGACCTAGTGGAATAGAGAGAAGAGACGTCCAGTTTGGCACCGAGTCAGTCGGGGATGGGGGTTTGCAGTTGAGGTGCAAAGATAAACAGAGTCTGAGTCAGGAAAATCGCGATCGCCTGACTCAGGAAAGAGGTGCGGTAGAGAGATCCCACACCGGATCAACTGCCTTTAACGCTGCTGCATTAATAAAGGACGCACCACCCAATACCCGGCACCAAAAGCACTCACCACAATCAGCAGGATCATAATCAGCAATCCAAATCCCCCGAGGTCCGATCGCTTAACCGGACGGGTGGTGCGACGGGGACGAGTTTCCGGCTGTTCTGTAAATAAAGGTTCTCCCATACCCGCAGTTGCAGCGAGATCCGTCATGGCGAAGGGAGAACCCACTGCAGAACCGGGAATTCCATTAAACTGCGAATGACCAGTTTCTGTAGGGGGTATGGCGGAATATGCGGATTCACCCCGTTGGGTGCGATCGCCACTGCGGTTCAGTGGGGGACTCTGGGGTTCCCAAGCATCCACCACCTGCTGTAAATGCACCGCAGATTGAACCACCGTTTCAATTTCCTGGCGCAGTTGTCGGTTTTGTTGAATTAACTGCTGATTTTGAGTCGTTAAGGAATCCAACCGTTCCTGTGCCGTTTGTAACTCAGCGACGACTTCTCGATACAGCGAGATGGGAACCGAAGGAGAATAAGGTTGATTAGAAGGAGTTGGCGGGGTTGTCGGCAGATTGCCGGAGGCAGTAGCATTTCGCATAAGGGCTTTTCGGGTAGTAGGAGGACGGGAGGCGATCGCAACCGTTCGGAGTCTGTTGATGATAGAACTCTGCCTCAGATTACAACAACGATTACCTGGCTTCGTCAAGGATTTGCTACAAATCTCTACGATTGAGGCACTCGGCAATCGAGACAGGATAGCGTAGACTCCCAATTAGAGAGCGATCGCCCTGACCCTGAACCAATCTTTACTCTCTATCTTAAATCCTGGAGCCCCTTCATTCAAGGTCCAGGACCCCAAGACTATCCGAATCGGAGCAAATTCTGTCACGATAGAATTAATCACGAGACATTCAGTCCCTATTCAGTCAAAATGAGTAATTCTTCCATGCAGTCCGATGTATCGCCAACCGCCACCCCTGCCGATGACACCCCGCAGATCAAGTATGGGGAACGGGAAATCGAAGAGGGACAGTTAATTACCTTTCCCAATCCCCGAGTCGGTAGACGCTATGACATTCACATCACCTTACCGGAATTTACCTGTAAATGTCCGTTTTCTGGCTATCCAGATTTTGCCACCATTTATATCACCTACGTTCCGAATGAACGGGTGGTGGAACTCAAAGCAATCAAACTCTATATCAACAGTTACCGCGATCGCTACATTTCCCACGAAGAATCCATCAATCAAATCCTCGATGACTTCGTAGCCGCCTGCGACCCCCTAGAAGCCACTATCAAAGGTGATTTTCATCCCCGAGGCAACGTCCACACGGTGATAGAAGTTCACCATACCAAACCTCAGACTTAATCACAAAAAGCCCCCCAGGCATTAAACATTCATTCCTCTGGCCTCCCCCTGCAAATAAACATTTATTCCTCTGGCTTCCCCCAGGAACTAAACATTTATTCCTCCGGCTTCCCCCTTCTTAAGGGGGACGGGAGGGGGATCTCAGGGGACGGGAGGGGGATCTAAGGGGGACGGGAGGGGGATCTAAGGGGGGTTGGGGGGATCAATCCTTATGGTTTACAAGAGGTCTATTAATTTTGACCCGCTAAAGAACCCGAGGCGATCGCCACCCCATCGGTACTCGGTTTCTCTTCTAAACTATCCAAAATATCAATCACTTCTCGCTCAAAGGTCACTTGAGCACGATTCGTTTTTCCACCCACATATAATTCCCCATTTTCTTCTAACGCCCACACCTGGGAATGAGAAACATAACTCATCATCACCCCCAACATTAACAATCCAAACCCCAAATAAACCATCGGAATACCCGGGTCCGCTTTAATTTGTAACCCCGTACTCCCAATCACATTTTTAATCTTCAGCGTCACTCCATTCACCGGAGTTTCCATCCCAGGACGCAGACTCGTCATTAATTTCCCTTCCATATCGTAGAGTAAAAGCGTTCCCTGTAAATCCTTCGCTAACAGCGAAACCCCTTCACTCAAATCCGGCTTAGTGGGAATCCAAGTCCCCCATAATCGCGCACCCCCGCCGGTATTTAAAAGCGCCATCGGCAGTTGAAAAATTGGACTATTATTCAACTGAACCTGGACTGCTGAAACACCCCAATCGGTTTGATACATCGTCACCCCACGATACCGCAGGGGTTTGTTTACATGAATCGTCTGGCGATCGCGTTCCTGACCCTCACTATCAATCACCGACAAATCAGAATAAAACTGGTCAATCGTTCCATCCGGCTTATAATCAATCCAGAACCGATTCACATGAACCGCCCAATCTTTAGGAACTTGGGACATAGAAAACGGACCGGCATCAATAATATTTTGAACCTGAAAGGTTTCCCCACTCGGAATAATTTCCTGAGCCATAAAACCCGTCATCGCGCCCAAAATTGACCCCGCCAGAATAATCAACATACTGGCATGAACCAAAATCGGTCCAATTTTCCCCATTAACCCTTTACGACCATACAGCGTATTCCCTTCCCGAAATACGAGATAACGCCGTTTTTGTAATAACGCTTCTAACTGATTCAGATTCGCCTCATCCACTTGAGCACTTAACGCCAGCTTTTCAAATTGCCGAGGAGTTTTATAGAATTTCCAACGCCGTGCTGCGGTTAAGGCTGGAAATTGATGCGTAAAGGTGCAAGCGGTTAAACTAGACCCAAACAACACTAATAACGCTAAAAACCACCAAGTTCGATAAACATGATCCAACCCCACCACTTGAATCACTTTCCAAGTCAAAAAGCCAAAAAGAGCGGGAGATTCGGGATAGTTAGATTGATAGAATGCTGGAGATTGACCCTGCTCAATCACGGTCCCAGAGATACTAAAAACTGCGATGGCTAATAAGAGGGCGATCGCCAAACGTAAATCCCCCAAAAACGGCACTATTTCCCGCCGAAAAAACCGTTTCGGAACCGATAACCAACTGCCTACACTCTGCGTATCATTTGTCATTTGTTATTCATCCCTTCTTATTGCTAGTAAAATCTCCCCCATCTCCCCCATCTCCCCCATCTCCCCCATCTCCCCCATCTCCCCCATCTCCCCCATCTCCCCCATCTCCCCAATCCCTAGACCACCGGAAGCAGTCGAAATAACAGAGAAAACACCCCAAACCCGACCAACAGCGCCCCACTAACCGGCGTAATCCAACCAGACCAGCGACGCACTTCCAACAGCTTTTTAATCGTAGCCGTAAACGTACCCGCCAAAATCAAAGGAGCCACATAACCTGCCGTATAAGCTAGTAATAAAGCACCTCCCAACATGACATCTTGGGTACTAGCAATCCAAGCCAATAACGTTGCTAAAACCGGGGTACTACAAGGAGAAGCCACCAATCCAAATGTCAGTCCCAACAAATAGGAACGCACCCCATCCGGCACATCCTTCGGGATCAAATCCATCCCATCCAAAGAAGGCAAACGCAACGGTAACGCCTCCAGAAGATTGAGCCCCATCAAAATTGCAATCACACTCACCAGAATCGGCAAACCAATCCCCACCTGACCATAAACCTGACCCACATAAGCCGCCACAATACCCAATGCAGCGAGGGTAGTAGCTAAACCCAAAGCAAACCAAGTAGACTGCGCCGCCGCCTGAATCCGACTTTGGGCCTCATATCCGCCAATATAGCCAATCGTAATCGGCAGCATCGACAACATACAAGGGGTCAAGCTAGTCAGCAACCCCGCTAAAAAAATAATCAAGACACTCACCCAAGAAAGGTGACTCAATTGGCTAGAAACGAGACCATCAGCGAGTTGTTGCAGGTGGTACAGAGAAGTTTGCACAGAATCAATCATGCTTTAGCCGGGGAAAACGCCGAATATGAACAATTGTAACGTAGAGGGCACCCCAACGATCGCACTCATCCCACTCAAACCCATAAACCCGCGATCGGTCCCTTCCCCTGTTCGTGGTAACGACTTCAGTCGTTTCCGAATAATAGGACTAACTTGGCAAAAAACGTTTTCTATCCGAATTATCTCGAATAATCTTGGTATTTATTCATATAATTTAGTGTGAAAAATTACTTTTTTAAAAGGATAAAAAGTTTTATATCTATTATTTAAATCCAAATTTATTAAATAAAATACTCCTGCATCATGAGTCGATATGGAGTTGGTGCAGGATGCGATCGCCTCATACCATCCGCTACAATAAAACGAAATCCCCTATCAACCATCATCCGAGGTTGCATAATGTCTGTTCTACCTCAAACCTCAGTTTTTGAGATAAAAATTACCTGGCCTAAACTCCCAGAAGACTTTGTACTCCCAGACGACCCCGTGGAAAATTTAGAACATCCTTTATTAGCAAATGCCCTCCGTCACTCTTTGACTCCGGAGTTATGCCAAGATGCCTTAATTTCGTCGAACTTTGCACTATGTGCTGGCATTAATAACCGCCCCATCTGCAAGGCCCCGGATTGGATGTACATTCGTCCCGTTGCACCTTGGTCCAGTCCTGAACCCCGTCGCAGCTACACTCCCCACACCGAAGGACCCATTCCCCTCATGGTTATGGAATTCCTATCGGATACTTATGGGGAAGAATACTCAATGGAAGTTCAAAACCGCATCGGCAAATGGTACTTTTATGAACAAATTATTAAAGTACCCATTTATGCAATATTTCATCCTACGACTGCTCTTTTAGAACTATACGCTTTAGAATCCAACCGATATCAAAGGCAGATGCCCGATGCTAATGGTTTCTATTGGATTCCCGGACTAGAGCTATTTTTAGGAGTCTGGCAGGGAACCCGTGACAACCGCACAGGCAATTGGTTGCGCTGGTGGAATGCCAACGGTGAACTCTTGCGATGGCCCGAGGAACTGGCTGAAACTGAACGCCAACGAGCGGAAACCGAGAGCCAACGGGCTGAAACTGAACGCCAACGGGCTGAAAAACTAGCGCAACGGTTGCGTGAGTTGGGAGTAGATCCGGATAGTTAACGGAGTGGAGGGGCGTGAAGAATCAGCGATCGCCCCTCCTATTTTTCCCATCCTTTGTTTTCAACCCTCCTCAAGCAACAGTACAGAAAGTGCTTAAGACAAGAAACCGGGTTTCTAGCCCAGATTTGTTGCCAAGTACCAGAGATTTTGTGAAGAAACCCGGTTTCTAACCTTTACTGCACCCAACCCTAACGCTTTCTACGTCCTCTGCCAAAGCGCGATCGCCGCTTATCCGCCAACGACACCACCTCTCCGGTACTACTTTCCCTTGCCACCCGAATCAAAATCCCTGCACACATCAAACTAGCAATCATCGAACTCCCCCCATAACTAAACAGCGGCAGCGGTAAACCCGTCGTCGGCAGCGCACCCGTCGCCACCCCAATATTCAGCAGGGACTGTCCAATCATCACCACCATCACCCCGATCGCCACCAACTGCTGCACAATTTCCCGAGTCTTGTACGCCACCAACAATGCCACTGTGGCATAACTCCCCAACAGCAGCATCAGGACCATACTGCCTATAAATCCAAACTCCTCAGCATACACGGCAAAAATAAAATCCGTATATTGAATCGGCAAATACAGCAACTTTTGTTGGGACAAACCATACCCCGTCCCCAAAGTTCCCCCGGACCCTACCGCTAACAAGCTTTGAATTAACTGGTATCCATCTCCAAAGCGATCGGCCCAAGGATTTAAAAACGACATCACTCTTCGTCGTTGATATTCCTTAATGCTAATACTCAACACCGCCAGGAGAAAACCCGCGAATGCCGTACTCCCCAAATAAGAAAACGGTAAACCCGACCCCAACGCAATTAACCAAATCGTCATCCCACATAGGGCCGTGGTACTCAAATTCGGCTGTACCAAGATTCCCAACAGGACCGCCACGAAAATCCCCAACCAATTAATCCGGACTTGCCAAGTCAAGCGGTTCCAGTTGCCAAAAATTCGCGCCGCTTGCAAAATCAGAAACGGTTTAATTAACTCCGAAGGTTGAATCAAAGCCGGACCCAACTTTAACCACCGCGTCGCCCCGTTAACAGTGGTCCCCAATCCCGGAACAATCGTCAGCCAAATCAACCCCAGTAGGATAATCACCGCCCAATCAGAAATGCCTTGAATGTATCGCAGGGGGGTATAAACCAGGACATTAAAGCCAATTAAGCCAACCACAACCCAGATTAGTTGCCGTTTAAAATAGTAAAGCCCATCCCCAAACTCCGCATTTGCACTGGGATAGGAGGCAGAAAACAACACCGCCAACCCCACAAACAGCCAGAGGAAGGTTAACCATCTCAATAATCGAGCTTCTAAGGCCCATTCTTTGACAGCCGGATCGAAAACGGGAATCAGTAGGCGTTGCATTCAAAGCAAGTCCGATAACTACATTAAGTTTAGTTCAGTCTATTTTATGCCTTCCCGAAGGAATGAAAGCGGAAACTCATTACTACAAACTTTCCCAATCCCCCCCATCCTCCCCATCCCTTACAAGAGTAGGTTTTTTACCTCCGGTCCCCTCCCCTTGCTAAGGGGAGGGTTAGGGTGGGGTTTTCAGTGATGTGCGATCGCACGTCACGAAGAAATAGGTTGGACCCGCCTCCATACAGGCGCGATCGCCTTTTTTGAGTGCGTGACGTGGCGATCGGCAAGAGGGAACCCCACCCTAACCCTCCCCTTAGCAAGGGGAGGGGACCGGAACTGCAGTTAATATAAAGGCGAATCACCATGAACGTAAAAAACCTATCCTCCCCATCCTCCCCATCTCCCCCATCCTCCCCATCCTCCCCATCCTCCCCATCTCCCTCATCTCCCCCATCCTCCCCATCCTCCCCATCTTCCAGAAATGAAAAAAGAGGCCCTAAAGACCTCTTTTTATAATCATTAAAGCTGTAAGTGCTTTCTGTAGTGATGTCAGTAAGAATTAAGATAGGCCGGTGTTCATACCGGGTTTGCCAGTAGCAAGCTGAACTTTGATGATTTTGCCACCCATTTTCATAATCCGTTGCTGTTCTTTAAACCAGTTGTCATAAGGAACCAGCTTGGTGAAGTAGGTATTTTGTAATTCCCGCTGGGTGCGAATCCGGCTTTGGCTTGGCACGCAAGCCGTCACTTTGAACATTCTCATGGGCTTCTTGCTCCTGTTTCGTTGGAAAAAATTTGTATCTGAACAAAACTATCTTAATTGAAGCCAGGGAGTCCAGAGTCAATACTAGCTCGTTAAAACTCATCGAAATCTGTTCTCAAGCCTTTGACGAGCTAACACTCACTCTTGACTTCCCTGTCCTCAAAACTAGGTTGAGTTAATCGAGCGTTGTGCGAGTTAGGGATGATTTTTCAATCGCTACTCTACAAGCTCTGCACTCACCATTTAGCTCAAGCCAGAGCAGATGTAGTCGAAGTAGACGCCCATTTCTTTACCGGCATCAGGACCTACCAAACCGGCGGTCACTTCTTTCATGGCTTGGATTGCTTGCACGGTTGCACCGATCGGCACACCCAAGGAGTTGTAGGTTTCTTTCAAGCCATTGAGCACGCGCTCGTCGAGGATGGAGGGGTCAGCCGCCAGCATCGCATAGGTGGCATAACGGAGGTAGTAGTCGAGGTCACGAATGCAGGCTGCATAGCGACGGGTGGTGTACATATTACCACCGGGACGGGTTACATCCGAGTACAGCAGGGACTTGGCAACGGCTTCCTTAACGATGGTGGCTGCATTGGCGCTGATAGCGGTTGCAGCACGAACGCGGAGTTCGCCGGTTTGGAAGTAGCCCTTGAGTTTGTCAAGAGCGGAGTTGTCTAGGTACTTACCTTGGACGTCAGAGGAATTGATAACAGCAGTAATTGCGTCTTGCATCTTTTATGTTTCCTTAAACTGCGCGATCTGTGATTATTTACCTTAAACGAATGGAGTAGAGAACAGCTCTACTGCATCGCACCGATAACGTAGTCGAAGTAGGAGCCAGCTTCGGCTGCATCTTCAGCAGACAGTAAGGAAGCAGCTACGTTCTTCATGGCACGGATGCCTTCTGCAACGCCTTCAATCGGGGTGCCGAGAGATTTGTACATTTCACGAACACCGACAATTCCGATTTCTTCGATCGGGGTGACGTCGCCAGCAACGATTCCGTAGCTGATCAGACGCAGGTAGTAGTCCAAGTCGCGCAGGCAGGTGGCGGTCATTTCTTCACCGTAGGCGTTGCCACCGGGAGAAACAACGTCAGGACGCTTTTGGAACAGTTGATCGCCAGCTTGCTTGACGATACGCTCGCGGGATTCGCTCATGATTTGGGCGATGCGAACGCGGCGCTCACCAGTGGTGACGAAAGACTTGATCCGATCTAATTCGCCGGGGCTAAGGTAGCGAGCCTCAGCATCTGCATTCACGATGGACTTCGTGACGATACTCATTAACTACTTCCTCCAACAATGAGAGTGTGTATCCAGATATATAAGATATTAATCTGGGTTTTGCAAGACCTTTCTCGGGATTTTGTGTCTTTAGGTTTTTTTACTCAGTGATGGGGTTTGAGTCCCTTTCTCCTGAGTTACCCCACTTCTCCCTAGCAGTATTCTAGGGGAATGTGGTTCACAAAAAAACTTTTGACTTCGACTGGATTTTGCAAATACGGATATTTTGCATCATCACGTTTACATTCGCACTCCTTACTTAATATTTTGTAACAATTTTCCTCAGTTAAAGGGGGTGGGACCCCTATTTTTCGCCCGGTAGCCCCACCCTCTCAAGTTAATAATTGGTAATTAGGTAAATTATTGTAATTTAGGCGCTAAAATTGCGTATCTGTAATTTAAGCGGTAGGACCTCCCAGAATGTGATGGGTCGCCGAAGAAGGTTAAAATGGTGGTAGAGTTTCCAACCCACCCAAACGGGTGTCTTGTAGCTTACCCAATAGACCCCTAATGATTGCCATTCCCCACTACATCAGCCCCAGCGACTATCTGGCCCTCGATCGTCAAAACCCCATCCGCCACGAATACCGACAGGGTTTGGTTTACGCCATGACCGGAGGGACCGATCGCCATTCACGGATTGCAATAAACCTCCTGAGTGAGATTGATCGACACCTTGGTAACTCACCCAGTCGCTTCTACGGCAGCACTGTAAAAGTCAACTACAAGGATGAGTTTTATTACTATCCCGATGCTTTCGTAACCTGTGACCCGCGCGATCGCCAAGACCGCTATATTAAACGCTATCCCAAATTCATCGCCGAAGTCCTTTCAAGCAGTACCGAAGCCTTTGACCAGGACCTCAAATTCACCGACTACCAAAACCTTGATAGTCTGGAAGAATATGTTCTCATTTCCCAAGACAGCCAGCGCGTTGAATGCCGTCGCCGCATCGCTGCCGATACTTGGGAAACTACGATTTATGAGGCGGGCGATCGCATCACCCTCACCAGCCTTGACCTTGAATTTTCCCTTGAACGACTCTATCGGGGTCTGGATTAACCCTCAAACTCTGATGCTAACTCACTTGCACAGATGCAGGTTCAAATACGCTGTTTGGTGAAAGGATGGGTAAATCTAGCGCAATAGCGCCAAAGTTGGTAAGAACAGCGATGCCTCTGGAGGAATGATGACAGATCCGGCAACGGCTAGTTTGATCGATCTCTTGCTCAAGCCTTCACCCAAGAATGTATTATGGAGGGATTGCCCGAGCAACCACCCGGATAACCTGGACTACAAAAACTGGTCCGTCTACTGCAAATCTTTAAATTTGGGGTTCGCCGTGTCACCCACCGCTTTTTCCCACCTCCCCCAGCCAACACCTGTTTTCTATGGACTCATTCAATTTACCCCATGAAACTCGCTGATATCCTTAAGGACTCAAATTACAAGCCGTCACAATTTACGCCGGATGAAATTGAGCAATTGGAACAAAGTATTACTCTCAAGACAACGAAAAGCGGTGAGGTTCCCTACACAATTTGCTTAGTCCGACAGAAATCAATCAAGCTCACGCCAGAGGAAGCAATTCGTCAGCTATATTTACGGGTGCTAACTGATCGCCTGCATTATCCCCTTAGCCGTATTCAGGTGGAATATGGGGTGAATTTTGGGCGGGAGGTGAAGCGGGCAGATCTTGTGGTGATGGACAAAGATCGTCCTAACACGGCGTATATGGTGGTGGAGGTCAAGAAGCCGAAGCTGAAGGATGGGAAAGATCAACTTCGCTCGTATTGCAACGCGACGGGTGCGCCGATCGCTGTTTGGACGAATGGCGAGCAAATTTCCTATTACCAACGCAAAGACCCGAACTATTTTGAAGATATTCCCGATTTGCCAAATGTTAATCAAACTTTGGCAGATATTCTACAAATCAAGTTCACCCTACAAGATCTGATCGACAATGACAAGTTGGTGAAGGAGAATAAATCACTCAAAACCTTGATTGAGGAAATGGAAGATGAGGTTTTGGCGAATGCTGGGGTGGATGTATTTGAGGAGTTGTTTAAGCTGATTTTTACGAAACTTTATGATGAGTGGTATTCGGGTCAAGGCAACAGGCGATCCACTCGTTCGCTGGAGTTTCGCAATACGGGGCAAACGGAAGGGGCGCTGAAAACGAAGATTCAGGATCTGTTCGATAAAGCTAAGAAAAAATGGGAAGGGGTGTTTAGTGACGATGCTAAGATTAGCCTCACGCCGTCGCATTTATCGGTGTGTGTGTCGTCGTTGGAGAATGTGAAGCTATTTAACTCTAACCTTGATGTGATTGATGAAGCCTTTGAATATTTGATTAACCAAAGCAGCAAGGGCGACAAAGGGCAATATTTCACGCCGCGCTATGTGATTGATATGTGTGTGAAAATGCTCAATCCCCAAGAGGATGAGTACATGATCGACACAGCGGCAGGGTCATCGGGGTTTCCGGTGCATACGATTTTCTATGTGTGGCGGCAGATTTTAGAGGATGAAGGGTTACAAGCGAGTCATTTATTTTCCTTAGAAGATAAGCCGCCCCGATGCAAAGAGTATGTGGAAGACAAGGTGTTTGCCATCGATTTTGATGAAAAGGCAGTGCGGGTGGCGCGGACGCTGAATCTGATTGCGGGGGATGGGCAAACGAATGTGTTGCACCTGAACACGCTGGATTATGAATTGTGGGATGAGGTCACGGGGCAGGAGGAGTGGAATGATGTTTACCATGAGGGTTTCAGGCGACTGAAAAAACTAAGACCGAAGGGTCTTAAAGACTATCGAGAGTTTCAGTTTGATGTGTTGATGGCGAATCCGCCCTTTGCGGGAGATATCAAAGAACCGCGCATGATTGCCCGCTATGACCTGGCGAAAAAGCCGGATGGCAAGTGGCAAACTAAGGTGGGGCGCGATATTTTGTTTATTGAACGAAATCTGGACTTTTTGAAGCCGGGGGGCAGGATGGCGATCGTGCTTCCCCAGGGGCGATTTAATAATTCTTCTGATAAGAATATTCGTGATTTTATTGCGGAACGTTGTCGGATTTTGGCGGTGGTGGGGCTACATGGCAATACGTTTAAGCCGCACACCGGAACGAAAACTTCGGTGTTGTTTGTGCAGAAGTGGAATGATGACCGGAAGGCGGGGGCACTGTGTCCGCGCCGGGATGATTACAATATCTTTTTTGCGACGATGCAAAAGTTAGGGAAGGATAATTCGGGGGATAAGATCTATGTGAAAAAAACTGATGAATCGGGTGATTTTCTCTGGGATCACCATAAGCATCGGATTGTGGATCATGATTTGTTTAATCATGACCGCCTGACGGAAGACGGGATTGCAGAGGCATTTATTGAGTTTGCGAAAAAAGAGAAGCTCAGTTTTTTTGAACCCGGCCCATCTGTTAAACCGTTTGATGCTGACAAGTATCAGCGGTTAATAGATGGGCTTGAAATCGCAGAAGTTAAATATCAGAAAGTTATGCAAGAAAGCTATTCTTCTAGGATAGATAGCACGTTTTTTCATAAGGAGTTCTTAAAATCTATTCTCAATGATACAGAATCTTGGGAACTCAGGGAAATCTGTCAAATCAGAAGCGGTACAACACCACCTGATAGAGACGAAAACCTAAAAGAAGGAATAATACTCCTCAAAACTAATGACATCCGAAATAATGTTTTAACGAATAACAATATAGAAAATTATTTTTTCATTGATGAAGCCATTAACATCCGTATGAAAAATACACAACTTCAAACAGAAGATGTGTTGATAAATATTGTTGGTGCTACAACCGATGTTATTGGGCGTGCAGCTTTTGTATCTGGCAATTTTCCCAAGGCTAATATTACTCAAGCAATGAGTTTCTTAAGGATTAAGGATAGAAAATATGTCGATCCGTGTTATTTATTTGTATTCTTAAGCTGTTTTTATGGAAACCAGCAGGTTAGGAGAATTGCTAGACCAACAGGTCAATATAACATGAATCTTGTGGAAGTTAGCTCTATAAAATTGCCTGTTGTAACTTTTGACTTCCAGAAAAAGATTAGAGGTGGGGTTACTAGATCTAAAGCTTTACTTGAGAGTTCCAAAAGAATCTATTCTGAAGCTGAAGATTTACTGTTGGCGGAGCTTGGCTTGGAGGACTGGCAACCGACTGAAGAAACCGTTGCGGTCAAGAGTTTTACGGAGTCGTTTCTGTCCTCCGGTCGCCTCGATGCTGAGTATTACCAGCCAAAACAGCAAAAAGTCATGGCAATCATGCGTCAGTCCGGTCTTTGTATTGATGATGTTGTCTCACTCGCAAAGCGCAAATTTCATCCCGAACAACAAGGCGCGTTTAATTACATTGAAATTGGCAATCTCAGCGGAGAAGGTTTTGCTAGTAGTGAAGTAGTACCAATAGAAGAAGCCCCCAGTCGAGCGCAATGGATTGTCAAAACTAACGATGTAATTACGTCAACCGTTCGCCCGATTCGCAGACTTTCAGCCCTGATTGAACCAGAGCAAAATAACTACATTTGTTCTTCTGGTTTTGCTGTTCTCAAACCAACCAAAATAGAGCCAGAAGTTTTACTGGTTTATTTGCGATCGCCCATTGTGTGTGAAATCCTGGATCTTCATACTACGGCTAGTATGTATCCGTCAATTTCAACTGAGGATCTGTTGAATATTCCGATTACTCTACCGAAAGAATCTACTCGTCAGAAAATCACAGAAAAGGTCAGAGCATCTCGCAAAGCGCGGGAGCAATCCAAACAACTGCTAGAAATTGCTAAAACAGGAGTAGAACAAGCGATAGAGCAGGATGAAGCAACAGCAACCGCTTGGATTAATCAGCAGCTTGAAATCTTGGGGGTTGAATTGACATGAGGACCACGAAAGCAAGACAGAAAAAAGTTTATCCTTAACACCCTACGGCAGCGGGTCGGACGCTTGGTTCGTAGTTCTGATTTAATCAAGAGAACTAGGAATTTGTCTCGTATATGGATTTCGGAGATAGCTGATATTTGGGGGAAATGAATAATGATTAAGCGCTAATTTTTGATTTTTATTGGTTAATAGAAGGTCAATATTCCAAGGCAAGAGTCGTTTGTTAACGTTTTGATGTCCGCTTCGTGAGATCGCAAAATTGATTCAATTTCTGATGTAGAACAGTTCCCCCGACGTATCCAAATCACTTTGGGTGGAAATCCTTTCAGCATGAGTAATTCGTTATAATCGCTATCTTTGGTGGCAATGATAAAATCATGGCATCGGGCATAATCCCAAACCGTTTGATCGTCGGCCTGGTCTAGGCCAATGGTGGAAACGTGAGTTGATTCAGGAAATAGATCCGCCAGTCGCTGTACCAATCGAGGGGAGAGATTGTGATCAAATAGCAGTTTCATACTTGCACCTGTAAGGTTTGGTGTTCGCGCTCGGCGGCATAGCTCAGGCAAGCCAAGATATCTTCTTGGGTAAGATAGGGAAAGTCATCCAGGATTTCTTGGTAGGTCATGCCAGAGGCTAAATAAGACAGCACATCATAAACGGTGATTCGCATTCCACGAATACAGGGTTTACCACTGCGTTTGCCCGGTTCTAGGGTGATGCGATCGCTATAGTTCATTGTTTGGACCTCTTTTTCAATTTTTTCAATAATTAGTGACTTTGATTTTGCCGGTAACGACATCATCTCAAGGCAATAACCAATGTACTCATTATGGCTGACGATGGGCAGTTTGCGATCGGCCTCGGTGGTCTAACAGCGGCGATGAAACCCAGCGCCGCGCGGATAGAACCAGGGATTATGGGCGATCGGCCTCGGTGGTCTAATAGCCGCGATGAAATTCCAGATAGAGAGCATCCCGCCATACTGGGAGAGTCGCCACCTGCGGGGTTTCCAAGCCATGCAGATAATCAGTCGCTGAGGAAAAAGCCGCCCGGGGGAAGTGGAGCCACCGTCATTATCGCCCACCCCCGGCAACGACCTGCGATCGGCCCAACCCATCAAAAAACCCAGTCTGTCATCCAGACTGGGTTATCTAACTCTTGTCAAGAAGAGATAAATCTAATCAAACCTATCTCCCCTCAAAAATTGCATCTCCTCAAAACTAGGCACGAGGATAAGGCACCACATTCTCGCCAAAATAGCGATTATATTCCGCACCTTCTACCAATGCCGTTACCGCTGCGGCTAAACCGCTTTCATTCAGTAATTGCTCAGACTCAGCCACTTCAGGGGTTGCAGGAGTGCGCCCCAAGAGGTGACGGCAGAGTAATTCAG
Source organism: Laspinema sp. D2d (assembly GCF_025370755.1). GTDB lineage: Bacteria > Cyanobacteriota > Cyanobacteriia > Cyanobacteriales > Laspinemataceae > Laspinema. Next base: position 77,532 of record NZ_JAMXFC010000014.1, read on the forward strand.
CCGCTTTTAAACTCGGATAAGGCTTGACAAACCGAGCTTCGTAGGCTTCAGAACTTGCCAACTGACCCACAAACTGACGGACCGAAATTTCACCGCGAATCAGTTGTGCTTCGGCGTGATTCAGGCGGAATTCTGCGGGAATTTCTTCACTGTAGATATCCATCACCTGACGATAGATCGCATCGATCGCACTTTCCATTTCAGCCGGGTCTTTCTGCTCAGTCACGCGATAAATCCGCGCCACTTTGCTTGCCGTAGACCGTTGCGGCATCACACCACTCACGGACCGTCCCACTTGCACCACATCCAATTTATGTGCTGCTTGGGATGCCATTGCACTCGCCATTAGCGGGCCTTTGGTCGGGTCCATCGTGGAGTTCACTGGATCAAAACTTGGTACAACCAAGTCTTTATTCTGCTTCGTTAACTGGTTATACAGCTTCTCTGTATTCGGGAAGTTCGCCGCAGGCAGGGTCGGGAAGCGACGATAAGGAACCGTATCCTCGTTAAACGCTTGCAGATACTCCATACTGTTGACCATTGCCGAGATAAATCCTCGGATCCCTTGGGTCGCCAGAATTTGGTTATACTTGCGAATTTCCGGCTGATTCAACGGTGCACGACCTAAGAAATGCTTGGTTCCCAGTTCGATCACCTTGGTGTTTGGATAGGGAGTATAGAATTCCTTGACATACAGCTTAGAATTCCCCAGTCCTTCAATAAACTCCTTCACGGTGATTTCGCCGTTCCGCAGTTTGCTTTCAATGACGCTGAACTCGTTCTTGATCACATAAGGATTCAAGTCGCGCTCGAAAATTTGACGGTAAGCCGCTTGAATGACCGCTTGTGCTTCCACCGGAGTGCGGTTGGTAAGCTTGAACACTTTGGTTTGTTCGCGGCGTTTGCCAACCCCTTGGCCGATGCGGTTTTCGATTTCCGGGATTGAGCGATCGGGAACGGTGCCGAGTTCGATAAAGCGCGAGGTTTCGTCTTTCTCGACTTTCAGGTTCTTGTCGCCAATCGTGCCAACTCGGAGCGATCGCAACGCTTGACCACCCGGAGTCAGATAGCGCTCATAAGGAATCGTATCTTCCCCAAAGGCTTCCTCGTACTCCTTACTATCGATAAGCGCATCAATCAAAGCATAGAAGCCTTTCTTGGAGCAAATATCAAAGTAAGCATTCATTTCCTGGCGTCCGTAGGTCGGGCGACCTAACAAACGGCGGTGAATGTATTCGATCGCCTTACAAACATAAAGCGAACTCCAATACAGATTCCGGAACACATCAGACTTCGCCAGAGCCCGGATAAACTCGCGCAGAGTAATATCCCCGTTTTCCAGCTTGATTTCGTCTAACTTCAGCCGTTGAGCATCATAGACATCCCGGCCAAACACTTGGCGATAGGCTGCCGTAATCACCCCTTGAGTCGAACTCTCCGAGTATTTAACACTCACCCCTTGCACGGGTTTGACCCCACCGCGCTGACCATACCGTTTCTGTCCACTGGGGATTTGATCCAGTTTGATCGCCTTCGCACCCAGAGAACCCGGAGACATACCCCGCGCTGCTGGATTGCTGAGTTGATTGTTGATGCCAGGACCGCGATGAATCAGGATCCGGCGAGTGTCTTTGCCAAACGGTGCCGGACGGTTTTTCGGATTGCGGGTTTCTTTCGGGAAGATCGCCCCAAACTGGATTTCCAGAGGGTCATTCCCCACACCATAAGCGTGTTGATCCGGCAGAGGCCGATTGTAGTCCGCAAACAGGGTGATAAATTGAGGAACCTTGCGGAACGGTGCACTGTAATTAAACAGGTCAAACTGAGGTCCCCAGTTTCGGCACTCTTGGGCTTCTTGGCCCAAACCGCGCAGGTAGGGTACAGTTTCCTCGCCGAAATAATCAGAATATTCCTGAGAATCGACTAGGGCGTTCACCAAAGCGGCTAAACCCCCTTGGGACACGATCGCAAAGTATTTGTTAAACTCCTCGCGAGAACTCAGAGCACGTCCGAGGAAATGACGGTGCGCCAATTCCACCACACGGCTGTTGACAAACTTTTCATAAAACTGCTGCCGATACAGGGGTGACAGACCCAAGCGCCGGATAAACTCTTTCATCGAGATGGTCCCGTTCTTGACCTGAGATTCCAGGTAAGAGACGCTCAAGCTGTAGGCGCGAGTAATATCCCGCTCAAAAACTTGCCGATAGGCAGCTTTGATCACCTCTTCTTTTTCCGAGGACGAGAGTCCCGTCTTCATGACGAACTTCTGACGACGTTCGGAAGCGAGGAAGTAGATTTGCGGCAATTGCAAACCTTGTTTGTCACTGCTGCCGGTTTGACGGACTTTATCCGAAGGCGTCGGGGCTTTGAATTCGGTAATCAAAACCTCGAAATATTCGCTGATTAAGGTCCGGCTGGCTTCATCCTGCTTGAAGTAGCCCAAGGAGGCTGCCTTCATTTCTTGCAATGCAACCAGGGTTGCCGAAGAAGAACAGGCACGTTCAATGATTTCCCGCAAACCGCGCACGTTCACCGAAATGATGTTCGGGTCTCCAGCGACCATTGCGTATGTCAGGTAACGCAGGAACCAGCTCAAATCTCGCAGGGATTTGGTCATGTTTCCTGGACCGTACCGAGCAATATTAATCGGTTGGAATCCGGCGGGGGTTGGGCCGCTAGAGGAACTGAAAATGTTCCGTAAGCCTTCTAAGAACCCACCTTTGCTTTCCACATAGGTGGTGGTTCCCAGCATCATGCCCTGTTTGACGTCTTGATTCGCACCGATGGGGGCTTTTACCACCATTGGTTCTTTCGGTCTTTCCAAGAACGCCATCGGCGATCCACCCGTGAAAATCCGGTTGGCGGCACGGGATACGATCAGTTCTGAATTTTTGGTCAGAACTTCAGCAATCTCCAGCCGTTTGGTTCCAGATTGGAAAAATGTCTGGAGTTCAGTCAGTTCGCTTTTTCCCGGAAAGCGGTCTTGTTGTTCCGCTTGGGAAATGGTCGCAACGGGGACGGTTTGATAGAGTTGCGGACGTGCAACTGAGCTTCCACCACTTGCCTTTACAGTCATCTGATTTCAAAAGCTCCCAATAGAATTATCATTTTGTGGCATCAATGGGTTTAGATGCCGGTTTAAACTGCCACACTGAGTCAGGATGAAGGATTGACATCGATAAGGGGGTCCTTAATGTTGACTTCCTCCCGAAGGCTTTCCCATGTCCTTTAACCCACTATCGGGGGTTTACTTTGACATAGTTTTTAGCTTAAAACGATTCGGTATCACCCCCTCTTATGTTAAGAATTATGTAGAACTTTGACCCAGTGGCTATCGTGCCATCATATTGGATTGCGGCACCTAACTGAGAAAAAAGATAAGTTTTGTTACGTTCTGAATTGTAAACTATAAATTGGTAATTTCAAACCTGGGATTTGTTACAGGTTAGGGGGCTTGGCGATCGCCTTTGCCCCTGTTGTGTTTCTGTCCATCATCCATCCACCATCTTGCGATTATGCCAAACTCTGAAGAGATTACTGCTGCGGTTAGACAACTTTATGATACCTATCCGTTTCCCCCAGAAGCCCTCCTAGATGAACCGCCTCCGGGGTACAATTGGCGCTGGACTTGGCCTGCGGCTTATGCATTCTGTACCGGGCGCAAACCAGCAACTCAGGCGGTGCGGATTTTGGATGCGGGATGCGGGACGGGTGTGGGAACGGAATATTTGGTGCATCTGAACCCGGAGGCGCAGATTACCGGGATTGATTTAAGTGGGGGGGCTTTAGAGGTAGCCCGCGATCGCTGTCGGCGTTCTGGGGCCTCTCGGGTGGAGTTCCATCATCTCAGTATTTATGATGTAGCGCAACTGGAAGGGGAATTTGACCACATTAATTGTGTGGGGGTGTTGCATCACCTCCCGGATCCAATTCGGGGGATTCAGGCATTAGCGACGAAGTTGGCCCCTGGGGGAATTATGCATATTTTTGTATATGCGGAGTTAGGACGCTGGGAAATTCAACTCATGCAACAGGCGATCGGGCTATTGCAAGGGGAGAAATCCGGCGACTATCAAGAAGGGGTAAAAATTGGGCGGAAAGTGTTTGCGGCATTACCGGAAAATAACCGTTTAGTGAAGCGGGAAAAAGAACGGTGGGCGATGGAAAATCACCGGGATGCCAATTTTGCGGATATGTATCTGCATCCCCAAGAGATTGACTATAACATCGATACGTTGTTTGAGTTGATTGATGCGTCGGGGTTAGAGTTTTTGGGGTTCTCGAATCCGGACTATTGGAATATCGAGCGGTTGTTAGGTCAGGATTCGGAGTTGATGGGAGAGGCGCAAAAGTTAGGCGATCGGGCCCGATATCGACTCATTGAACTCCTAGATCCAGAAATCACCCATTACGAGTTTTTCCTCGCCCGTCCTCCCCTAGTTAAAATGGACTGGGAGAATGAGCAAGCCTTGTTAAAAGCGATTCCCGAAGTGAGTCTCTGTTTACAAGGATGGCCCTCACAACATTTATTTGATTACAACTATCAACTCGTGACTTTATCCGAAGATGAGTTTGAGTTTATGAAAGGCTGTGATGCCAATTCCCAGGAAGGGGAGGGAACGAAAACCGTTGAAGAGATTTTAGTAGGAGGGCAATTGGATTTAGAGGGAGTGAGAAGTCTGCAAAAACGGCAACTGATTTTACTGAGTCCCGCAGATTAAAGCGGGCTACTCCGGTCCCCTCCCCTTGGCAAGGGGAGGGTTAGGGTGGGGTTCTTCTCTGTGCTCGCAGCCTCCAACCTGGGGCTATACAAACAACGCGCGCTACTCCGGTCCCCTCCCCTTGGCAAGGGTAGGGTTAGGGTGGGGTTCTTCCCTGCGCCCGGTCCCCGCAGCGTCAAGCCTGAGGCTATACGAACAAAGCCCGCCTGCGCAGGCTAAATTTGGGCATGATTGCTCGTTCCTCTAAGGAGTATTAGTAATTTCTACAATCATTTCTCCTTGGCGTAACTGCTCTAACGCATCCGGCAAAGTAGCCATCAACAATTGCCGCAAGTTGCGGTTAGTGACATTGCCACAAGTTAGCCACAAAATTTGAGGAGGCGATCCTAAACGACATACCAAGTCGATGAAATCACTATCTTTTGTCATAATTACCACATTTTCGGCTCTTGCGGCTTCAAAAATTTCCATATCTTGAGCATCCCGAAGCCCTAAATCCCGCAATGCACTCGCTTCCAAACCCAAGGTTTTTGTCAGCCAATTTGCCAGAGTGGGCGGCAGTTGAGCATCGATCCAAATCTTCATGCCGTTAGTCTAGGAAAATCAGTGCGTCTTGCAGCAAATAGCAGACACGCTTGAATATCTGCGAGTTCCAAATCCGGAAAATCTTCTAAAACTTCAGTAATGCTAACATTTTCCGCTAACATTTCTAAAATATCGGTAACTCGAATTCGCATCCCTCTAATACAGGGACGACCCCCACATTGACCCGGAGTTTGAGTAATCCGGTTTAGCAAGTCATTCGTTAAGTTCATAATCCGTTTTTGTGCTTAATCAGTCATTAGGTTCTGGGATTAATTAGAGCATAGCATCACCCACTCAACCTTTGAACCTTTAAAAAACCCGGGTTGAGAGATTTTGATAGAAACTTGGTTTCTGAATCCAAGCCAAGAGACTATTGCTGGGCTTCCATATATGATCGCAATAAATGATTAATCTCCGTCTGATAACCGTGACCTTGAGATTTAAACCACTCCAAAACATCACTATCAATGTTTAAAGTGACTTGAGTTTTCGTCTGAGAATTAGGTGAACTTCGCCTCACTACTGCCTTAGCAACCATTTCGGGCGTAATTTCTGGACAGTCAGAAAAATCAATTTCTTCATCAGTCATCCGGTCTAGCCGGTTCCAGTCAGTTTGAGAGTTGCTCGAAGTAAATTTGTTGTTCATATTTAGTAGCTTTTCTCGCAGAAATAATTCAAATACATTCTTCTTGTTCTGTATGGACAACAGCGATCACTCGCCCTTGCAACAAACCAAAAGTCACCAACCTTTGCTCTCCATAATTGAATCGTTCATCTTCAACCGTTAGGATATTTCCATCAAAAATAATGGAAACATCAATAAAATCAATGCCATGTTTACGGAGGTTCGTAAGACGTTTAGTTTCATCCCATTCAAATTCCATGCCTTGATTGTTACTACATATTGTAATTAAATTTTGCCAAAAATTCATATTAACAGAATCAAAGGCCGAAGTTTCCACCCCTGCTGCGAAGATGACTGAGGGTGAATATGCGATCGCCCTCATACCCTGACTCAGTGATGACTACCGCAATTTTTGGCAACTGCTCGCGATTGGGTGACAACTATCCTGACTGTGGTTGCACAATTTGAAAGGATAGGGGGCGATTCTCGTTCCCAGACGCTTCGCGATCGCAACAAACTCCTGTGAGACAAAACCTCTCTCAAAGGCTCTCTCCCAATCAAGCTAATCTGTTATCTGCCATTCCAACCGGGTTAAACGAGATTTAATAAGCCCAGTTTCTGAGCGCTTAATACACCTCATCATGGCTGCCAATATCAACAAATACCGCCCTTTCATCTTCGGTAAAATAGAATAATACCCTCTCATCATACTCCACACTAAAACTCCATAATTCTTTTAACTTAACCGACAGTTTGTGCGTTTTTAAACTAGGCTCAAATGGATCAATAATGAACAGTTCTAATTTTTGCCAAAACCTTGCCTCTAAATCTGGAGTGCTTTTAATCTTCTTTTTAAAAGCGCGTTTGAAGGCAGAACTGAAACTAACTTCCATGATGATTATTCAAGCAATTCTTTCAATTGATTAATCTGGCTAGAAAATGTAAGTTTTCCTTGCTTTTCTTCCTGCTTGGCTAATTGAAAATTCTCATAAATCTGGTCCCGCGACTCCTCCCGAAGGTACTGCTGTAACAACAGGGAAATTTCTCTTTTTTCATCTGTAGAAAGACTCTTGATGACATCAACTACATCATTAAATCTCATCATTCACTAAGCCTCATGATGCTGAACCGCCTTTAATGATATCCCATTTTGCTATAAACTAGCCCACACCCCCCCACAAAAAAAACGCCTGAGCGAACTCAGACGCATAAAAAGGATGAATTGTCAAGCAGAATTTAACGTTGCATTCCGGCTGCACCACCGACCACTTCCAGGATTTCCTGGGTGATGGCGGCTTGACGTGCTTTGTTGTAAGTCAAGGTTAATGTCTCCATGAGTTCGCTGGCGTTTTCGCTGGCGTTGTTCATGGCAGTCATTCTGGCGGCTAGTTCGCTGGCGGCTGCTTCTTGCAAGGCACGCAATAACTGGTTATTCAGATATAGCGGTAACAAGGCTTCCAAAATTTGAGCCGGGTCTTGCTCGAAAATCATGTCCCGAGGGAAGGCTTCCGGCGCAGCAGTCGTAGCGACTTTTTCGCGCTGGACGTCGAAGGAACCGCCTTTACTGGTAAGGCGGAAGACTTCATCGTCTGGCACTTCTAAGCCTTGGCGATCGAGGGGTAACAGGGTTTGCACCACGGGTTTGGAACTGATTAAAGACACAAATTTGGTGTAAATCAATTCCACGCGATCGACGCTTTCCGAGAGGAATAACGAGAGCACTTCATCTGCAATTTCTGAGGCTTCTGTTGCCGTCGGAATCTGTTCTAAGCCGATGTAGGAGGCGTCGATGGGGCAGTTGCGTCGGCTGAAGTATTGATTGGCTTTGCGTCCGACAATCACCAATTTATAATCGAACCCTTCGGCTTGGATTTCTTTAATCCGCGCTTCGGCACGTTTGATGATGTTGTTATTGTAGCCGCCACACAAACCCCGATCGCCTGTGACAACGAGCAATCCTACGGTACTCACTTCGCGCTGTTTCAACAAGGGCAGGTCCACATCTTCAAACCGCAAACGAGTTTGCAATCCGAACAGGACCTGGGCCAAGCGATCGGCAAAGGGGCGAGTTCCGAGAACTTGTGCTTGTGCGCGACGCACCTTAGCTGCTGCCACGAGGCGCATGGCTTCGGTGATTTTTTTCGTGTTTTTTACTGACTGGATGCGATCGCGAATCGCCTTTAGATTTGCCATAATCCCAAATCAAGAATCAAGAATTTAAAATTAAACCTAATGCATGAAGAATTGAGAATGAAGAATCTAAGAAACCTTCCATTCTTCATTCCCAATTCTTCTCAAGTGTCGGTCCTACAGAGTAGCCATGAAAGACTGAGTGAATTCGGCGATCGCCTCTTTCAACAAGGTTTCAGCTTCATCGGTCAATTGCTTGCTGCTTTGAACGATTTCGCCATACTTCGCCTTGCTGGTCCGCATATACTCACGCAGACCTTTGGTAAAGTCGGTGATTTTTTCCACCGGCACTTTATCCAAATAGCCATTAATCCCAGCGTAAATAATCGCAACTTGCTCACTCACCGGCAAGGGCGAATATTGATTTTGTTTTAACAGTTCACGCAGGCGCTGACCCCGGGCCAATTGTTGCTGGGTGGAGGCATCCAAGTCCGAGGCGAACTGAGCAAATGCTTCGAGTTCAGCAAACTGAGCTAATTCTAACTTCACTTTACCGGCCACTTTTTTCATGGCTTTGGTTTGTGCAGCCGAACCCACCCGGGACACGGAAATACCGGCGTTCACTGCCGGACGTAAACCGGAGTTGAACAAGTCAGAAGATAAGAAGATCTGACCATCGGTAATCGAAATTACGTTGGTCGGAATGTAGGCGGAAACGTCACCGGCTTGGGTTTCGATGATCGGTAACGCCGTCATGCTGCCTTCGCCCATTTCGCTGCTGAGTTTAGCGGCGCGTTCCAATAAGCGAGAGTGGAGGTAAAACACATCCCCAGGATAGGCTTCACGTCCGGGGGGACGACGTAGCAGCAAGGACATTTGACGATAGGCTTGGGCTTGTTTGGACAAGTCATCGTAAATGACCAGGGTGTGCTTGCCTTTATACATGAAGTATTCAGCAATGCTGGCACCAGTATAAGGGGCGAGGTATTGCAGGGTTGCCGGTTCGTTGGCGTTAGAAGTAACGACAACGGTATAATCCATCGCGCCTTTTTCTTGGAGGGTGGCGACGACTTGAGAAACCGTGGAGGCTTTTTGACCGATCGCGACGTACACGCAGATCACGTCTTCACCCTTCTGGTTGATGATCGTGTCAACGGCGATCGTGGTTTTCCCGGTTTGACGGTCACCAATGATTAACTCACGTTGTCCCCGTCCGATGGGAATCATGGAGTCAATAGCCGTAATCCCGGTTTGCATCGGTTCGTACACGGAACGACGCTCAATGATACCAGGGGCTTGAGATTCCAGCAAGCGGCTTTCCGTGGTGTTGATGTCGCCTTTGCCGTCGATGGGACGACCCAAAGCATCCACAACCCGGCCAATCATCGCTTCTCCCACGGGGACCTGAGCAATTTTGCCGGTGGAAGTCACAGAAGATCCTTCTTGGATATCGTGACCATCACCCATTAACACCGCACCCACGTTATCTTCTTCTAAGTTGAGGGCGATACCAACGGTGCCATCTTGGAATTCTAAAAGTTCGCCGGACATGGCTTTCTCCAAACCATAAATCCGTGCAATTCCGTCTCCAACTTGGAGAACCGTACCCACGTTAGAGACTTTAACATCTGTATCGTAGGACTCGATTTGCTGGCGAATAATATTGCTAATTTCGTCGGGTCTGATGCTGATCATCTCAGTTTTTGTTAGGGGTTGCTGGGTAGTTTTTTCTGTAGGGTTTAGGGAGTCTCAGTTTTTGAATCTTTCCCGAGTTTCTATGTCCCTAATGATTTTCTGTGGGTTAGCTGTTGCTGCCTAACCGAACACCAATCCGCCGCAGTTGTCCGCGTAAGCTGGCATCGAGGACTTGCGAACCGACTTTAATCACGACACCACCAATTAAGTCAGCATCGATTTTCGTTTCAAGTTCGACTTGTTGGGCGGAGGTAATTTCTTTGACCTTATTCCGAACGCCTTCCTGTTGTGCTTCATTCAACGGTACTGCGGAGGTCACCTCAGCGAGTACGGTTTGATTGAGCTTGCGCAGGAGCATCAGGTAATAGCTGGCAATTCCTTCGATGAAGGGAATGCGTCTGCGGTCAATCAGCAACATTAAAAAGTTGCGGGTGTAGGGTTGAACGGAATCGCCTAAAATTTGGCCGAGGGCATTTTTTTTGTCCGATTCTTTGATAATCGGACTGCCAATAAATTGACCCAAATCGGGAGATTCTTTGAGTAAGTTCAGGATGCCTCGCATATCCTCGCCAATTTGTTCGGTGAGGTTATGCTCTTGCGCCAAGGACATCAGGGCTTGAGCGTAAGGTTCAAAAACTTCTGACTGGATGATACTCATCGATTGCCTCCGAGCATCGCAATACTGTTATCAATGAGTTGCTGCTGTTTGCCTTCGTCGAGTTGGCTTTTGAGTTGACTTTCAACTCGTTCTAATGCCATTGTTGCCACTCGTTGGCGTAATTCAGCCATTGCCCGTTCTTTAGCGGCGTTGAGGTCTTGTCCGGCTTCTGCTCTCAAGCGTTCTAAATCTTTTTGAGCTTGGGCGGCAATTTGTTGTCTTTCAACGGTGGCGCGTTCTTGGGCTTGGGCTTTGATGTTTTCAGCTTCAGCTTGAGCTTGGGCTAGTTTCTGCTGTTGGTCAGACAGTTTTGCGGCTGCATCTTTCTGACGTTTTTCAGCTTCTTTAATGGCCGATTCGATTTTGGCGCGGCGTTCGGTTAGAATGTTTCCTAAAACTTTCCGACCGAAGTAGAACAGCACGCCAATGACGATCGCCAAGTTAACAACGTTGGTTTCAAAAAAGTCTAAGTTAAGACCGAAACCTCCTTCTGCTGCTCCTTCTGCATGAGAAGCGAGCAACCAAAAAGTTCCCAGAATCATAAGATGGATAACTTCCTTTACTTAATGCCGTCGTGCGTTAGATTCGTTAGAATGTTTTTACTGTTTAGAGGAAAAGTTTGATATAATGCTTTGCCTCTAATATCCCTCTAACTCTTGACTAAGTTGGTGCCGACGAGTTTTTCGAGAATCTGGCGACTTAAGGCATCGACTTGCTGTTCTAAGGAGCTCATCGCTTCTTGCTTTTGCTGCTCGATTTCTCGTTGAGCTTGCTCTCGTTGAGCTTGACTTTCTCGCTGGGCTTCGGCGATTTGGTCCGCTGCGGTTTTCTGGGCTTCTGCTTGCGCCTGAGCAATAATCTCTTGCGCTTTTTTCCGACTTTGGGCTAGTTCTTGTTCGTATTGCCGTGCCAAGGTTTCTGCTTTCGACAGGCGTTCTTTAGCGCTGAGTTCGCTGGTCCGAACATACTCGTTGCGATCGTCGATCGCCTTGCCGAGAGGCTTATAAAAGATCGCGTTTAAAACTACCGCCAAAATTATGAATTGCAGCGCCATGATCGGTAAGGTGGCGTCAAAATCAAATAGCCCACCTTCCTTTGCCGCTGTTTCAGCGGCTAGTAAGATCGTCCATTGAATCATAGTAAATCAGCCGCTATTGCTTTCGGGGGTTGAACGGGATGGAAATTGAAATAACAGCGCCCGGTTGTAGAGAGGTGATTATCCTATCCCCTCTCTACACCTGGCAGCACCGCTTTAATCTTCTTAGGCGAAGGGGTTAGCAAACAGCAACACGAGTGCGACCACCAAGCCGTAAATCGTGAGTGCTTCCATGAATGCCAAGCTCAACAGTAATGTCCCCCGAATTTTTCCTTCTGCTTCTGGTTGACGGGCAATCCCTTCTACTGCTTGTCCTGCGGCATTACCTTGACCGATACCAGGGCCGATCGCAGCCAAACCAACAGCAAGGGCAGCAGCGATAACGGAAGCAGCAGCAATTAATGGATCCATGATTGGTTGTTTCCTTTAGTACAAAATGAACGATTTACAGAATGAACGAACTCAGATTTTGGCGGTTCGATCGCGCTCAAAATCTAACTATCAAATCCTAATTTTAGTCGTGATGTTCTTCGCCGTGGCCTTCCATCGCTTCACCGATGTAGACCGCCGCTAAGGTGGCGAAAATCAGGGCTTGGATCGCACTGGTGAATAGTCCCAAAATCATCACCGGAAGGGGGATAAATAAGGGTACCAACAACACGAAAACCCCCACCACTAACTCATCTGCCAAGATGTTTCCAAATAGACGGAAACTCAGGGAGAGAGGCTTGGTAAAATCTTCCAGAATGTTGATCGGCAATAGGATTGGCGTTGGCTGAATGTATTTAGAAAAATACCCCAACCCGCGCTTGCGTAATCCGGCGTAGAAATAAGCCAAAGATGTCAGCAAGGCCAGTGCTACAGTGGTGTTGATATCACTGGTCGGTGCAGCTAATTCGCCGCCCGGAATGTGAATCAGCTTCCAAGGCACCAACGCTCCAGACCAGTTGCTCACAAAGATGAACAGAAATAATGTGCCAACAAAGGGCACCCAAGGCCGATATTCTTTCTCTCCGATTTGGCCTTTGGCTAAGTCTCTAATAAACTCCAGGGCATATTCCATAAAGTTTTGAATACCACCGGGGATCCGTTGGATGTTCCGAGTGGCTGCCAAGGAGGTGACAACTAGCAATCCCATCACAAACCAGGAAGTTAAGACAACCTGACCGTGAAGTTTGAGACCGCCAACTTGCCAATAGAAGTGCTTGCCTACTTCCAATTCGGCGATCGGGAGCGAATTAAAGGCGTTTAAAACCTCTAGCATATCCATTAAGCGGGGTTCCAGAGGGACTGGATGGTTTGCAAAATGCCTTATCCTATTTGGAGTCCGGCAAAAGGGTCGTTTGAAGGACGTAGACGAGGAGCGCGGCTTTATATGTCAGGAAACCCAGAAATATGGGCATCACCTGTAGCTGATCCCACTGAGTTGCTACTATAATCAACCCAATGAACATCGCGAGCCTGCCTTTACTCAGACTCTGCTTTTGATTGCCGAGACGCTCAACATCCCTTGCCAACATTCTCAAGTAAACCACACCCGTGCACGCCCCGATCAAATAATTCAGGGCAATATTGAGCGAATAATAGAACCAAACCGAGACAAACACGACGGCTGTAATCACAAGGGTAGAGACCAACAACTTTTGTTTAAGCTGATGGTACTCATCCATAGAGGAATCCCTGGAGGAATTCTCCTGCGGTTCACGAGTCTCGTTGGGTTCGAGTTCTCGCTCTTGGGAAGTGGGTTCTTCAGAAGGGTCTGACAAGTTCACTCTTAGTTAACTTATGCCCAGATCGTTACACCTGGACGCTAACAGGCCAAAATGAATAATATCACGCGCCGGTAACATAACTTAAAAAATAATAAATTTATCTGAACCGGGAATTTTTATGGATCCAGGATGTGGGATTTGACTCACATTTAAGTGCACTTCCGGTCCCCTCCCCTTGCCAAGGGGAGGGTTAGGGTGGGGTCCTCTTGGGGTGGCGATCGCACCTCAAGAGGAATAATTGATGACACACCCTAGTACAGGCGCGATCCTCCATACAGGCGCTTAAGCTGTAAAGAGTGCTTGAAGTGGCGACTGCCACTTCAAGAGGACCCCACCCTAACCCTCCCCTTGCCAAGGGGAGGGGACCGGAGGTGTAGTTAAATGTAAAAACCTATCATTGTAAGTCTCCCTAATCTCCCCTCATCCTCACCCCACTCCCTTGAGAGCAAAAACCCGCAACCGTTCCTCGATCGCCGCTACTTGTACTCGGGTCCCGATCGCCAATAGCGACCCCCCACTACTGCGTGCATGAAATTCTCGTCCCGAAGGGGTCATCAAACAATATCGGTGCTCTCGTCCTAAAAACTGCCGATCGCGAATCACCACCTGTCCCGTCTCATCCGGTTTCAGGATTAAATCTTCCTCTCGGATCATTAACTCCCCTTCAGCAGTATCCACGGGTTCTGTCATCTCCGCTTCAGGCACTTCTACGGCAAAGGACCCGCACTCGGTTTCCCAGAGTTTGCCAATGCGTCGCGCGGGAATAAAATTCGCCTGGGTGACAAATCCTGCCACAAAGCGCGAGGCGGGTTCTTCATAAATCTGTTCTGGGGTCCCAAATTGTTCGATGCATCCTTTTTTCATCACCGCAATGCGATCGCTAATTGCCAGCGCTTCCTCCTGATCATGGGTGACAAAAATCGCCGTCGTATTGGTACTTTTAAGAATCTTGCGGATTTCTTCCCTTAAATACAGCCGCACTTGGACATCTAAATTGCTCAACGGTTCATCCAGTAGGACGATCGCCGGTGCCGGTGCGATCGCCCGCGCTAAGGCAACTCGCTGCCGTTGACCCCCCGACAGTTGGTGAGGATAGCGTTTTTCCAATCCCTGCAACCCCACCAAGGCGATCGCCTCAGTCACCTCATGCTCGATCCGTTGTTTCTTCTGACTTTTTAACCCAAAGGCCACATTTTCTGCCACGGTTAAATGAGGAAACAAGGCATATTCTTGAAACACCATCCCGATTTGTCGATGTTCTGGGGGAATCCAGACTCCACCTCCGGCAACCTGTCTTCCCCCAATTTCAATTTCCCCGGCATCAGGTTTTTCAAATCCAGCTAATAACCGCAATAGGGTCGTTTTCCCACAACCGGAAGGACCTAGCAAGGTGAGGATTTCCCCTTTCTGTAAATTCAGTGAAACTTGATTCACCGCAGGATATCCACTGGCATCGAAGGTTTTGGTTACGGATTCTAATCTTAAGATTTCAGGTTCGTTCATTAGCTTGGCAATCGGAGTTTGTTTTTATTTTTATTGACGAAAAACTTAATTTTGAATTTATTTAAAAATAATTTTAATGGATTAGGTTGTCAATAATTGTTTTAAGTTTATCATAATTTTAAATTAATTTTTGGCTGGATTTCGCCATAATAAAACTAACGTAGAACCGGCAGAAACTAACAATAGGGTCAAGGAAGCCGCTGCTGCATCGGTAAACTGCACATCCTCTGTCGCTTGCCAAATCTGAGTTGCTAGGGTTTTAAATCCAATCGGTGCCAGTAACATGGTGGCGGGCAGTTCTTTAATGGCCGTGAGAAAGACTAGAACTGCACCGCCTAAAACCCCCGGACTGACTAAGGGTAAGGTAATTTCCCCCAGGGTTTGCCAAGGGGTGCGGCCCAAGGTTCGCGCCGATTCTTCTAATTGGGGATTGACTTGTAGGAGGGAACTGCGAATGGTGCCGACGGATTGGGGTAAAAATAATACTAAATAGGCAAACACTAACATGGGTAGAGTTTGATACAAAAACGAGACATACTTAGAACCCATAGAGACTAAAGAGAGGGCAACTACAATTCCCGGCAACCCAAATCCAATGTAAGTTAAGCGCTCAATTACCGTTGTGATTAGTCCCGGAAAGCGCACGGAAAGGATGGCGACGGGAAGGGCAAATAGGGTGGCAATGAGGGCAGAAAGACCGGATGCGAGGATAGAATTAAAGCTGGTGGTGAGGACATCGGGGGGAATTTTTCCCGCATTCAGTCCGCGCCCTAACCAGAAGAGGGTTACGGCAAGGGGGAGCACTAATCCCAAGGCGGTGATGAGGCTACAAAAGGCGATCGCAGGCCATTTCCACGGACCCAAGGCAATGCGCGTGGGGGTGCGACTGCCGCCAGAACTGCTGCTGTAATAGGCTGCACCTGTTCTCACTCGGTATTCGATCGCCAGGATTAGGAACAACAGGGCGACTAAGACTAAGGACAAGACTGCCGCCGAGTTGCGGTTAAAACTACTCCGGTACTGGATGAAAATTACCCGAGTAAAAGAGTCAAACCGCATCAAGCTGGGTGTCCCAAAATCCCGCAAGGAATAAAGGGCGACTAATAACCCCCCAGCGACTAACGAGGGGCGTAGCTGGGGGAGGGTGACTTGCCAGAAGGTAGACCAGGCATTGTTTCCCAGGGTGCGGGAGGCTTCTTCGATCGCCGGATCAATGCCTTGCAACCCCGATCGCAGGGCAATCAGCAGATAGGGATAGGTAAACAAGGTTAGCGCCAAAATCGCACCGGGCCACCCATAAATAGAAGGCAATTCTTCCACCCCAAAGGGTTCCAGCAGCAGTTGTAGCCAACTCCCTCGGGTGCCAAAGCTGGCAATTAAGGCAAAGCTGCCCACATAACTCGGAACCGCCAGGGGAAGGGTGGTAGCGACGGTCCAAAACCGCCGCCCGGGCAAATTAGTTCGTTCGGTCAAAAAGGCTAAGGGCAAGGAAATCAAGGCAGAAAATAGGGTAACGGCTGCGGCTAAACCCGCACTTCGCCCTAATACTTCTAGGGTGCGTGGACGGGAAAGCAAGGTCCAGACTTCCTCAAATCCTGCACCGGCAGCCCGGATGACGAGATAAAGGAGAGGAAGGGCGATCGCCACGGCGGTAATACTTCCAGCGGCGACCAAAAACCCTGGAGGGCGAGACCCTTGTCCCGACGGCTGATAGCCCCCAACCCAATGTTCTAATCGCTTGCCAACCTGGGCGATCGCCTTTCCCTGTTTTGTTGATTTCATCCTTAACTCAGCACCTTTCGCACCCGAGATTGCATTTGACTTATGTTCTATCTTGACTCAAGTCGCTCAACTTTTTTATAAAACTCCCGCTTCCTCTAGTAAAGAAAGGGTTCCCTCTAAATCGGCTAAGTTGCTCAAATCAATATTAGGCGGATTGATTTGAGAGATGGGAATTTGTTTAGCCGGAGGTTCTACCCCAGAGATTAAAGGATACTCGCTAGTTTGTTGAGCGAAATACTCTTGGGATTCAGATGTGAGGAGATACTCAATGAATTTTTCCGCATCTGCTTTTTGGTCGTTGGTATCCATAATGGCAATCCCAGCCACATTAATCATGGACCCGATATCTCCAGACATATAATGATGGGCGACGGGAAAATTGGGATTTTCCGCAATAAAGCGGGAGAGGTAATAGTTATTCACTAACCCGAGGTGGACTTCTCCCCGACCTAACGCTTCCACAATGGTGGTATTGTTCCGATAGGCTACAGCCCCATTGGCTTTCATGGCGCGCAACCATTCTAAAGTGCGATCATCTCCCGCAGTAGTGCGCATAGCGGTGATAAAAGCCTGAAATGATCCGTTTGTCGGTGACCAGCCGACTTTACCGCGCCACTTGGGTTGGGTCAATTCCCAGATATTCTTCGGGAGTTCGTTCCGTTGTACCAGTTGGGTATTGTAATCCAGAACGCGAGCACGTCCGCTGATTCCCACCCATTGCCCGTTGCGAGAACGAAACCGCGCATCTACTTGGTTGAGCAGGGGTTGAGGAAGCGCGACGGTACGTCGGGCTTGAGCCATTGCACCTAATGCGCCAGCATCTTGGGCGAAAAACAAGTCTGCACGGCTATTTCGGCCTTCTTCCAACAGGGCGATCGCCAATTCGGCGGTATCCCCGTATCTAACTTCTATATTAAGTCCCAGTTCTTGACGGGCTTTCTCAATTACAGGGGCAATTAAGTTTTCATTGCGCCCAGAATAGATAATCAAGGTTTTTCCCTGGGCCATCACGACGCGAATTCCGCCCAGGCTCAGGAGTAGGGCGATCGCGGCGATCGCCAGTTTTTTCCCAAAGTTCATGGTTTGTAATCTCTCTAATGTTTCGGTTAATGTTGCTCCCCAATGGTTACAACAAGTGATACTATACCCTAAAGCATCCAAAGGGGCGATCGCCGCAGTATTTCCCCGACAGTTTTCCGGCAAACCCTATAAAATTCCGGTTTCCTCCAGTAGCTTGAGCGTTCCCTCTAAATCATCGAGGTTGCTCAGATCCATATCGGGATACTTAATATCCGATAAGGGTTTTAGGGTTTTAGCTGCCACTACCCCTGTGGTCAAAGGATACTCGTAAGTCTCTTGAGTAAAGTATTCCTGAGCTTTGGGACTTAACATAAAATTAACAAACTGTTGTGATGCAGCCAGATTGTCTGTATTCTCCAAGATACTCACACCCGCTACATTCACCAATGATCCCACATCGTTAGGGAAACTGTGAGCAACTGGCGCTTCTGGGTTTTCCGCTTTGAATTTTTCTAAATAGTAGTGATTGACAAATCCAACGGCAATTTCACCCCGAGAAAGCGCTTCCACGATCGCTGTATTCTTGGGATATACTTTCGGATTGTTGGCTTGAACCCCTTCTAACCAGGCTTTGGTTTGTTCCTCTCCAAGAGAGAGTCGCAAGGCGGTAACAAAGGCTTGAAATGACCCATTGCTTGGTGCCCAGCCAATTTTTCCGTCCCATTTGGGATCGGTCAACTCCAGGATCGATTGGGGTACTTCTTCCGGTTGTACCAAGTTGGTATTATAGTCCAACGTGCGAACCCGACCTGTAATCCCCACCCACTCACCTTCAGGCGATCGATACCGCGACTCCACTTTATTTAGGATATCTTCGGGCAGTTTGGCGGTGCGATCGGCTTTTTGCATTGCACCGAGAGCACCGGCATCTTGGGCAAAAAACACGTCTGCCGGTGTATTTTCGCCTTCTTCGAGAATCGCGGCGGCGAGTTCTGCCGTGTCTCCGTAGCGGACTTGAATATCAATGCCGGTTTCCGTCTTGAATTGTTCGATCAGGGAACCCACAAGGTTCTCGTTGCGACCGGAATAAACAACCAGTTGTTCTCCTGTAGTTGGAGTCGTCGCTGTTGTGGCGACGGGTTCGGGTTCGGTTGTTGCGGTGGGTGTTGTTCCGTTAGAACAGGCGACTACCAGTCCCCCACTTGCCAGGAACAAGCCTAATAAGCTTAATAGTTTTCTGCGTTTCACTCCTTGCACCTCCCAAAGTACCTCTAGGATTGTTTCTACTCAATCAAGAAAAACTCTCAACTAACTTTAGAAAGACAATCCAGCCGAAGTTGTTTTTTAATCCAAGATCTGAATTTACGGTATTGGATGAGTTCCGTCAAGCTTAATGAAATAAATTCTCGTTTTTGATTTTTCCAGGACCCACCCCTAGGCTAAACCGCCTTAAAGCCAAAAAGCATAACCGTTGTAACCGCTATAGCTTCTTTCCAGTCCATTACCAACTGTAAAGAAAATTCAGATAAATGCGGGTTAATGACTCATCTTCCTAAGAAAACTGAGAAAAAATCCGGCAGTTGCCCGTCAATTTGTTACAGTTTCTTAAAAAACTTTACAACTCATCAAGGTTTGGCCCCAGTCCCCGGTCGTCCGGGGACTCACTCATCCCAGTGCTCTGTTTGGGGTGGATCTCCTAATTAATTGCTAATCACTAGCAATTAATTAAGAGTGGGGAGGTATAATCCGATACTAGCACTCAGGGGTTGAATGCTCGTCTGGATGATGGGTTTGCCCCTACCGGCCATTTAATTTTTTTATTTCAAAAATAAGGTGAAATTACAGGGAAAAAGTAATTTAATTTATAAAAAAATTAAAGGTTAAACTCTTTGAGATCAGTTTGGAGATGAGACAGATTAAGGGTCAGGGAACAGAACTGATTCGGGAAAAGGACCCTACATTCAGGATCCATGATGTTTGAAGAGGCGGGCCGATCGCACCCCATTTAGCCTATTTAGATAGGTTTGGACTGAAACTCTATCCTGAGACTGAAATCTTTTCCCCCTTAATCCATCACCGGATCAGCAATCCAATAAAAACGAAGGGATAAAACTCTGAAACCCCTACGGAACAAGGACTTGAACCCCTTTAATCCCTCAAAATTTTTCTCCAGATGATGTATCCCTGTTTACTTGACAGGGATAAAAAAATCAAGTATTTCTTAAGTTGATATGCATTCTCAGCGATTTTTAAGTCAAGACTGTTAAGGAGGATCACAGACTCCCTGGCATCCTGAATCCTGAAGGATGACGACCTCGCTCTCTTTCGGAAAAAAGGCCGTCGTGAACTGCCCTAGTCCTCTTATCTATGATGGTCAACAGGTGAGACAGGCTGAAAACCCGATTTCAGGAAGGGAGTAATTTTTGTGGAGTGCTTATTAGTAAAAACTATTAATAAGTCCCTGGGTTGATCACTCGGTTTGAGAAAGTTGGCATTAAAAACGCTGGAGACTTGCTTTTTAGGTGTGAGAAAAACGGAAAGAAGGGAATGCGTCACAATTGGATGAAGCTCATGCTGGCATCACCAGCTATTTTGGCGATCGAGGCATTAAGTCCTACGGGGATCGCGGCCATGCCTCTAGGAGAAATCGCCCCATCGGATCAGATACCACAGGTGGAGGCGATCGCTCAAGATACCGCCACTCCAGAATCATTGGATATTCTGGAACAAATCAATCTCTACTCCCAGGCGGAGCTAGAACTAGGCCCCTTAGAACAGGTCAATTCGGTTCGGGAACTCAGCGATGTTAGCCCCACAGACTGGGCATTTCAGGCCGTGAGCGCCCTTGCTGAACGCCATCAATGTCTCCTCGGCTATGGCGACGGAACCTATCGGGGTAACCGCGCCATGACGCGCTACGAATTTGCAGCCAGCTTAAACGCCTGTTTGATTCAAATTCAGCAACGAATCGAAGGTTTAAACGCCTTATCCCCCGACGAGATCAACTCGATTCGTCGATTACAAGAAGAATTTGCCGCAGAACTCGCCACCCTACGAGGTCGAGTGGATGCCTTAGAAGTTCGTACCGCCGAACTAGAAGCCAATCAGTTCTCCCCCACCACAAAAATGAGTGGGGAAGTGCTCATGGCTCCGATTCAGGCTTTTGGCGATCGCGGGGAAACGATTGCTGGAGGAGAAGAGACCGAACTCTCCTTCGGGTATCGGCTGCGTATGACCTTGGACTCTAGCTTGACCGGCAAAGATCGTCTCCGAACCCGACTAGAAGCCGTAAACGTGGCCCGTTTAGATAACACCACGGGCACTGTTATGTCGCGGTTAGGATTTGACGGAGAAAGCGATAACGAAGTGGCCCTGGACCGCCTAGAGTATCGGTTTCCCATCACCGATAACATGAGAATGTGGATCGCGGCTACTGGATTGGAGCATGATCACATTTTACCCGTCACCAATCCCCTGTTTGAAAGTAGTGGTGGCGGTGCGCTATCGCGATTTGCCCGTCGCAACCCTGCTGTTCATCGGCAACCAGCGGGTGCCGGTGCAGGCTTTGAATACAAATTTGGCACTGTGGCTAGACTGTATGGCCTATATATGGCAGGCACTGCCAATACCCCAACTTCTAAAAATGGGTTATTTGATGGCAGCTATAGTGCAACAGCCCAGCTTACCGCCACTCCCCTTGAAAATTTAGAAGTCAGTTTGACTTACTCTAACTCCTATTTTCCTGGGGGTGAGGTGAATGTTTCTGGAACTACAGGTTCTGGCAATGCAAGGCGACCCTTTACCAATGATGTTGCCACCTCTTCCAATAACCTGGGGGTACAAGCCAGCTTTGCATTCGAGCCTGTCACCGTATCGGGTTGGGCCGGTTGGTCCTTAGCTGAAGCCCAAGTTAGTGATGGGGATGTCAACAGCGGCGACACTGCCACCTTATTTAACTGGACGCTGAATGTTGGGGTTCCTGATTTAGTCAAAGAAGGAAGTCTACTCGGTTTTATTGTCGGCCAACCGCCGAAAGTAATTAGTAATGATGTCTCTGGACGGGAAGACCCCGATACTTCCTTCCATTTTGAGGCATTATTCAAGTATCCCATCACCAAGAACATCAACATTACTCCGGGATTTTTCGTGATTACCAATCCTGATCATAATTCCGACAACAATACCATTTGGGTGGGTACGATGCGGACTCAGTTTAGTTTCTAACCTGACTGTATTTGTTGGACTCAACATCTAAAAAATCGGTAAATTCTAAAATTTACCGATTTTTTCTATTATTTATAGGCATTTTTTAAGGCTGAGATTGTCCTAAAAATGATTCGCAATCAAGTCAGGAATTTCTTCGGGTTGAATCTTGGTATAACGGGCTTTATCGGGCATAACCACCACATTAGGACCAGCTTTACAGCGGCTCATACAGCCGGTTCCCTTGATGGTAACATTATCTTCTAAGCCTTTTTGACGTAACTGTTCTTCTAAGGCTTTACAGACGGCTGCTCCTCCTTTTTTGCGGCAGTCAGACTTTTGACAAATCAAAATGGTGGCTTTCTTTTTTTCGGGGACTACGGCTTCCAGGGTGGGAATGGGGGGTGGAGAACTCGCACAAGTTTCGGCGATCGCACAGTCGCGAAAGTGATCACAACCCGCTACAGAACTCGCGATCGGTGCAGGTTCGGACGAGACTGATTTGAAAACCGGAAGAATCTGATAGGCTTTGAGCTTGCATAATCCGGTTTTTAGGTTCAGTTGTTTCTCACCGATCGCCCTCACCCAGTCTCCCGGTGTCAACTGAGTTTCTAAAATAGCCCGCTGCTTTTTCGGCATATCGACTTTAATCAACCGTTCCCCTTCCGCTGTCGCCAATCGAAAGTATTTGAGATTGGTTCCCCCGGGGATGCCAAACCCTAAGAAACGACCTTCGAGATTGAGTTCTGAGGTGTGTTTATATGATTTACCCATTGTCTTACTGTTTGGTAGTTGTTTTTTGTACAAAAGTTTGCTTAAAGGGGGCGATCGCCGTTTTAAATCCCTGGGGTGAGAGGATCGCAGACTCCCCTCACCTGCGATCGCCTTGTATTAATTAATTTGCCAGCACTGTTCTAACCACTGCACCAACTCCTGACGAGATGCACTCTGTTGTCTGGATACACTCCAAAATTGCACGGTGGCTGTCGTATCGCTCAGGTACACCCGCAAAGGCTGATTGGGTTCACACCAACAGGGAATCTCTAGTTCGCGCAACCGCTGAAATACAGACCATCGCTCGGCCCCATTCACTTCTACTAACTGTGCTAGATCGGTCTTATACTCCGATGATTCCATGCAATCTTCCTAATACTTGCTAAATATTATCAGTAAGCTGGGTAGAGGGCCCCCTTGATTTTTCTCCTCCCTCTGAGCAAGCGCGATCGGGTTTTGAACCCGGCGATCGCCTTTCTCTCTCCTTAGATTACTGCAACTGACAAATATTCTCATCTACTTTCAGGCAGACTTTAACAAAACTTTACAATTCCCGGCCTTTGCCCCTTAAAACAAAGGAAAATCTTCATCTAACCCGATCAAATCCTAGATTTAGCGTAGAGGAGAACAACAACACTATTGATAGGGGGAACTTGCCAAAGGACCTGGACGGATTGGCAACTCTATCAAAATTAGGATCCTGCCATTTAGTCCAAAAGAAGCCCTAATCATTCGCAAAAATTGGTAATCTGCAATATTTTAATCAATCAGCTTATTGATAAGAGATAGCATTTTCCACGGTGCCTAGGGATAGTCGATTCTTGGAGGTAGTGTGGGTGCTGCTTTAACAGATTGACAATTTACAACTGAAGACTCAAGCCTCAAGAGCTTTTAAAAAAGATTCAGGCTGTATTCTATGTACTCAATCCCTTGATTTGCCTGTGTTAAAATCCCTCTATTGAGCAATCAAAGTTGCCAATACAAAAGGAGAACACTAATTATGGCTGAAATGCAGAATGCAGTCCGATCCTTTGGGCATATTGCGGACAATCCGATTGGATTAGAAACCTCCGTGACTGCGCCGGTTTGCGAGGGCTTAAATGTAGCACTAGCAAGCTTTCAAGCGCTTTATTTGCAATATCAGAAACATCATTTTGTGGTAGAGGGGGCTGAATTTTACTCCCTGCATGAGTTTTTTCAAGAAAGTTACGAAGCCGTAGAAGAACACGTTCACGATTTAGGGGAACGATTGAATGGGTTGGGGGGAATTCCCGCCGCGAGTTTTAGTAAATTAGCAGAGTTGTGCTGCTGGACCCCAGAACCGGATGGGGTTTATACCTGCCGTCAAATGGTAGAGCATGACTTGGTAGGGGAACAAGGGATGATTCAATTGTTGCGACGGCAGGCGGCTCAGGCGGAGAGTTTAGGCGATCGCGCCACCCGCTATCTGTACGAGAAAATCCTCCTAGCGACGGAAGAACGGGCGTATCATCTGGCTCATTTCCTCGCCGCTGATAGTTTAGTGGTTTCCCGCTAAATAACAGAGAGAGTTTCTCAAAACTGCGTTACTGTAGAAGGAAGTTCAGCTTTAAAAGCGGACCGACTCGACCTATCGATTCTAAACAGAAGAGAACGCTTAAGGCAGAGGGGGGTTTTCCCTCTCTGCATCTTTTTTTGGGGAGATGGGGGGATGGGGGAGATGGGGGAGATGGGGAGGATGGGGAGGATGGGGGAGATGGGGAGGATGGGGGGGATGAAATTTTATTTGAAAAAACTTGCAATAAAGTCTAAATTCTGTATTACTAGATTTATTCCCTTATTGAGGATAAATTTCAATAAGAAGGATAAAATACCGGACAAATATAATTTTGTCAAGACCGTTGGCGGTCAAGTTATGGAGGGGAGTTGTAGTTAGGGAGAAACCGTGACTTGATTTACCGCTCATGTTCGATGAGTTAGGGAATCTTGCGCCTGGATGCCTGACGCCTGATGCCTGGAGTATCCAAGCTAACGAAGCGATCGCGCCTACCATAGCGACCCTAGCGGACAAAGGGCCGAATTCTGACCAACCATTGACCATAAATTCGGGTAAGTCGTCATGCCATTTTATACCCAGGCACAACTTAAAAGCGAACTGCGACAATTGGGCTGTCGCCTGACTCCCCAACGGGAAGCCATCCTCGGCGTATTTCAAACCATCCCCCAAGGCAACCATTTAAGTGCTGAAGAACTCTACAGTTTGTTGCAGCGCCAGGGGGAGAAAATTAGCTTATCTACAGTGTATCGAACCCTAAATTTGATGGCGCGGATCGGAATTCTGCGGGAACTAGAGTTAGCCGAAGGGCATAAACACTACGAACTGAACAAACCCTCACAACCGCACCATCATCTTGTTTGCGTTCAATGCCATCAGACCCTTGAATTTACCAGTGATTCAATTGCTAAAATTTGCAGCAAGCAAGCTGATTCGGCTCAATTTCAAATGTTAGACGCACAACTGACCCTTCATGCAGTTTGCCTAGAAGCATTTGAGGAGGGATGGCCCTATTTACTCCCTGATGATTGGATTTGTCCAAAATCTGGCATGGCGGTAAATCAATCAGAATCACTCCAGGATAACGGGACTGGAGCGGTATGAGATTAGAGCAATAGGACCAGAAACCGGGTTTTTGAGCCTAATTTGTTGCTAATGAGCAAAAAGGTTGGAAAGAAACCCGGTTTTTAACCGTTACTGTATCCAAGTCCCCGGAAAAAAATGATCAGGGGATTTCCTCGGTTCAAGCGGGCGTCACCACAGGCTAGGATCCGTAGAGGAAGTCATCAAATCTTGTTATTAGCAAAACCGAGTGATACGGATTGAGTGAAACCTCGTAAAATAAACTGGATTTAGCAAAAATGCGATCCGGGGTCAGTAGTCAAAGGTCAGTGGTCAGTTGTAACTGAAAGCTGGCAATTGACAACAGACCCTTGACAATGACAACACAGAACCCATAAGTCGAAAGTTTAAGCCTATGCCCCGTCGCAACGACATCCAGAAAATCCTGATCATCGGCTCTGGTCCTATTGTGATCGGGCAAGCTTGCGAATTTGACTATTCAGGGACGCAAGCTTGTAAAGCGCTCCGAGAAGAAGGATATGAAGTGGTGCTGGTGAACTCGAACCCCGCCACGATCATGACCGACCCCGAAACAGCCGATCGCACCTATATCGAGCCACTGATTCCGGAAGTGCTGGAAAAGGTGATCGCGAAAGAGCGACCTGATGCCCTATTACCCACAATGGGCGGCCAAACCGCTCTGAACTTGGCGGTTACCTTAGCCAAAACGGGTGTTTTAGACAAGTATGGCGTTGAGTTAATCGGCGCGAAACTAGAGGCGATCGAAAAAGCTGAAGATCGTTTGCTGTTTAAAGAAGCAATGGCGCGGATTGGGGTTGCCACCTGTCCCTCGGGGATTGCTACGACTTTGGATGAAGCCAAAGCTGTAGGACACCAAATTGGCAGTTATCCCTTAATTATTCGACCTGCCTATACCCTCGGTGGAACGGGTGGTGGGATTGCCTACAACCAAAAAGAATTTGAAATCATGGCAGCAGGCGGGATTGATGCCTCCCCCGTCTCTCAGATTCTGATCGAGCAGTCTCTGCTCGGTTGGAAAGAGTATGAACTAGAAGTCATGCGCGATTTAGCAGATAACGTGGTGATTATCTGCTCGATTGAAAATATCGACCCGATGGGGATTCACACCGGGGACTCGATTACCGTCGCACCGGCGCAAACCTTGACGGATAAAGAGTATCAGCGCCTGCGGGATGCATCGATCGCCATTATCCGCGAGATTGGAGTAGAAACCGGCGGCTCAAATATTCAGTTTGCGATTAATCCGGTCAATGGTGACCTGATTGTAATTGAGATGAACCCTCGGGTCTCTCGGTCCTCGGCGTTGGCATCGAAAGCAACGGGATTTGCGATCGCCAAGTTTGCTGCTAAATTAGCCGTGGGTTATACCCTAGATGAAATTCCGAACGATATTACTCGGAAAACTCCGGCGAGTTTTGAACCCACCATTGACTATGTGGTGACGAAGATTCCGCGCTTTGCCTTTGAGAAATTCTCTGGATCGGAACCGACTCTGACGACTCAGATGAAGTCTGTGGGTGAAGCAATGGCGATCGGGCGGACTTTTAATGAATCGTTCCAAAAAGCCATGCGCTCAATGGAAACCGGGCGTTCGGGTTGGGGATGCGATCGCCAAGAAATGCTCCCGAGTTTAGAGCAAATTCGCGCCGGATTACGCACCCCCAATCCCGATCGCATTTTTACGGTTCGTCATGCGATGCTCATGGGGATGACGGTGGAGGAAATCTACGAACTCACCTGCATTGACCCCTGGTTCCTGGATAAATTCCAAGAACTCCTGGAAACGGAAAAATTCCTCAAGCGATCGCAGCTTCAAGACTTGACAAAAGAGCAAATGTATGCAGTTAAGCAGCAAGGCTTCAGCGATCGGCAAATTGCTTTTGCGACGAAAACCCACGAGGACCAAGTACGGGCCTACCGTGTCGGGTTAGGGGTCAAGCCCGTTTACAAATTGGTCGATACCTGTGCCGCCGAATTTGAAGCGCTGACCCCATATTACTATTCGACCTACGAAGAAGAATCAGAACAGACCGTTTCCAATAAACGCAAAGTGATGATTTTAGGGGGTGGCCCGAACCGGATTGGACAGGGGATTGAATTTGACTATTGCTGCTGTCATGCCTCATACGCATTGCGGGAAGAAGGATGCGAGACTATTATGGTCAACTCCAACCCTGAAACGGTTTCCACCGATTACGACACCAGCGATCGCCTCTATTTTGAACCCCTCACCAAAGAAGATGTGCTCAACATCATCGAGGTGGAAAATCCGGAAGGGGTGATCATTCAGTTTGGGGGACAAACCCCGCTGAAATTGGCAATCCCCTTGTATGAGGCACTCATGGCGCAAGGACCCGATCGCCTCCTACCCCAAGAAGTGACAACCAAAATTTGGGGAACCTCCCCTGACTCCATCGACATTGCCGAAGATCGGGAACGGTTTGAGAAGATTCTCTGGGAATTGGATATCAAACAGCCTGCAAATGGAATTGCGCGTAGTTATGAGGATGCCTTGGCGATCGCCCAGAAAGTGGGGTATCCCGTGGTGGTGCGTCCTTCCTACGTCCTCGGAGGACGGGCGATGGAAATCGTCTATTCTGATGCAGACTTGGAACGGTATATGAAGTTTGCCGTCGAAGTCGAACCCGATCGCCCGATTTTGATTGATAAATTCCTAGAAAACGCCGTCGAGGTGGACGTAGATGCGCTTGCCGATGCCACGGGACGAGTGGTGATAGGCGGCATCATGGAACATATCGAACAAGCCGGGATTCACTCCGGTGACTCCGCCTGTTCTATTCCCTATATTTCCTTGAAACCAGAAGCCTTAGCCACCATTCGGGAATGGACCGTTAAATTGGCCCAAAAACTGAAGGTGATTGGGTTGATGAATATTCAGTATGCCGTGCAAGGGGAACAGGTGTACATCTTAGAAGCCAATCCCCGCGCCTCCCGGACGGTTCCTTTTGTCTCCAAGGCGATCGGGATTCCCTTGGCGAAGATGGCTTCTTGGATTATGTCTGGCAAAACCTTAGAATCTCTCAACTATACCGAAGAGAAGATTCCCGAACATATTGCGGTGAAAGAAGTGGTTCTGCCGTTCAACAAGTTCCCGGGTAGCGATACTCTCCTAGGTCCAGAAATGCGATCAACTGGGGAAGTGATGGGAATTGATACGGATTTCGGCAAGGCATTTGCCAAAGCTGAATTAGGGGCCGGGGTGCGGTTAGCGCTTCAGGGAACCGTGTTTGTCTCCATGAACAGTCGGGATAAACCCTTGGTAGTGCCGGTGATTAAGGAGTTCATGGATTTGGGCTTTAAGATTATTGCCACCGATGGCACCCGCAAGGTCCTCCAAGATCATGGCCTGGAGAATGTGGAACTGGTGTTCAAGGTCCATGAAGGTCGTCCCCATGTCATTGACTGGATTAAGAATGACCAGATCCAGTTTATTATCAACACGCCGACGGGAGAAGAGTCCCAAACCGATGCCCGGATGATTCGCCGCATGGCGTTGGATTATCAACTGCCAATTATTACCACGATCGCCGGTGCAAGGGCCACGGTAGCCGCCATTCGCGCGCTCAAGGGTGAACCCTTGGGGGTCAAGGCGATTCAGGATTATCTCAATTAACCCTTGAAACAGGCGATTGCACCGGGGTTAATCAGTAACCTGCGGTGCAGTCTTCGAGAGGGTCTCACGGGGGCGATCGCTTCGGTAACAAGGAAGCGATCGCCCCTTTTTTTGGTTAAACCCCACACCCTGAAGGGTGTGTTTTTTTGTAGGGGCTACCCCCAGACAGGGGTTCAAAGCCGGGAAGGGACCTGATACGCCTTGAGCCACACCCTACCTGAAAACCCGGGTATAAAAATCCGAATTTTTCTCCATATTTTCTTCATTTTGTTTTCCAGGATGCATTCTGAAAATTATTTCCTGGGTAATCTCTATATAACCGAGGGCTGGACCTTCCAGAACTAAATTTCAGAATCTGGGCGTCAGGACTAGACATTTCGTTAAGAAATGTTACAATTTTTCACATAACGACTTGAGAAATTTAAGAAATTTTATGACAACCCCGCAATTCGTACTTGCAGCCATGATTTTGGGCATCCTGTATTCATACAGAACAGCGATCGCCTTGTCTTGCCAATACCAGCTAGAACGGGTTCCGGTTCGGGTTCCAAGCCGTCAGAAGTAAGCAAATAGCAATCAGGGGTAAACCGGCACTCCCGAATCATCCCCGATTGCATCAAATGTGGCTATCCCGATCAAGATCCCCCGGAGGTTACCCCAGTGCGAGATGCCTCCGGTAGGCTACAGAAACGGGTCCTCTTCAGATTGAGAGTCAAAGATACCAGCCACGAAAACGAACGTTACCCATTGAGTGAAGAAGCGCCATGAAGACTGCTCAAACTTCTACAGACTTAGTTCGCACTTACCTGCGAGAAATTGGCCGAGTTCCCCTGTTAACCCACGAGCAGGAGATTATATTGGGTAAGCAGGTTCAGCAATTGAGCCTGTTGCATGAGATTAAAGAGACCCTCACCGAACAGTTCGGTCATGAACCAACGGATGTAGAATGGTCACAAGCGGCAGGATTATCCTTGGTTGAGCTGCAACATACGATCGAACAAGGTGAAACCGCCAAGCGCAAGATGGTGGAAGCGAATCTGCGACTGGTGGTGTCTGTTGCCAAAAAGTATATTAAACGCAATGTCGATTTACTGGACTTAATCCAAGAAGGAACGATCGGAATGCAGCGGGGGGTAGAGAAATTTGACCCCACCAAAGGTTACCGATTTTCCACATACGCCTATTGGTGGATCCGTCAGGCGATTACTCGGGCGATCGCCGAGAAGGGCCGTACGATTCGCCTCCCCATTCACATTACTGAAAAACTTAACAAAATCAAGAAAGCATCTCGGGAATTATCTCAACAACTCGGACGCACTGCCACAATTGGCGAGTTAGCGGCAGAGTTAGAACTCACTCCCAAGCAAATTCGGGAGTATATGGAACGCGCTAGACATCCCCTCTCCCTAGATTTGCGGGTGGGGGATAATCATGATACAGAACTGAGTGAGTTGTTGGAAGATACCGGACCCTCTCCGGAAGATTTTGCTACTCATTCCGCAATGCGAGCAGATTTAGAAAAATTGATGGCGGAGTTAACCACCCAGCAACGGGAAGTAATTGCTTTACGGTTTGGGTTGGAAGATGGACAAGCAATGACGCTTTCTAAGATAGGCGATCGGCTCAATATTAGTCGTGAACGTGTCCGCCAAATTGAACGAGAAGCTCTTACAAAACTCCGCAAGCGCAAAGCGGATATGAATGAATATGTTGCCAGCTAATCTGGTTTCTGCTCCCTTAAATTGAGCTGAGATGTCTCCTGTTGATGGGAGGCATCTTTTTTTTGAGGTTTCGGGATGGAGTTTTAACCCTGAATTTCACAAATTTTCCCAGAGTCACAGATACCATTAAAATAGCGGCAAGTCTAAGGTGAATCCTGGTAAGATGTTTTCTCCCGATAAGCGGGTGGGAAGTGGGAGGGTTTCTACGGGTTGAGTGGGTCGATAAATTGAGACTTGTTGCGCTTGCGGATTAATCAGCCAACCTAATTTTAAGCCACTGTTGAGATATTCCTGCATTTTGTCTTGAAGTTGTTTGATTGAGTCGGTCTGAGACCTCAGTTCTATGACAAAATCAGGACAAAGCGGGACAAATTTTTCCTGTTGTTCCTGGGTAAGAGATTCCCAGCGAGCATTCTCCACCCAAGCGGCATCTGGTGACCTTTTCCCTCCCTGGGGTAAGATGAAGAGGGTGGATGAACTGAAGACTTTTCCCAGTTGAGTTTGACGGTTCCAAAACCAAAGATAGCCATTCAAATCTGATTCTCGATTGCCACTGATTCCTCCAACTGGGGGCATGATGAGTAATTCTCCTTGGGCGGTTTCTTCAAGTCGCCAATTTTCATTGATTTGGCAGAGTTGATAAAATTGGTCTTCGCTGAGGTTGACAGTTTTGAGGTTTAAAATAATCGGTTCTGAAATCATTTGAATTTATCCTGATATGTGGTAACCACTGATTTCACAGATTTTCACGCAGCTTTAGATTTTTTGCTAAAAAAGGGAGAAAATCTGTTGACAAGCGGGGTTGACTTTGATAAATTTATCTTTATAATGGGAGGCTTTGCTAAAATATTATTGGGGTCAACATCCCATTATGAATATAATAAGGTATCAAGTCAAGAATTGCAATGCTTCTCACCTATCTTTTTTGGCCGCATCAACGGGGAAGCAGAGACCCTGAAAAGTGAGAGTTTCATCCAACTTTTTGATGGCGACAAGCTTCAGCAATCATGGTGCGAATTTCGGTGCAGAGGCGCTCGAAACTTAACCCTTGTTTTTGGAGAATGGTTTGGACTGAGCCTTTGAGTTGCAAATACTCTTGCGGAGTAATATCTTTAGCAGTCATGACAACGACGGGGATGGATCGCCACAGGGGATATTGTTTTAAAGCATTTAAAAACTCAAATCCATCCATTTCTGGCATCATCAAATCCAGTAATATCAAATCTGGGGGATGAGCAGCGATCGCCTCTAAACCTCGACGACCATTTTCCGCCACAAAGGTTTTCCAGCCGTGGTTCTCCAGGACCCGATGGAGGAGATCCCGAGTGGCTGGATCATCCTCCACAATCAAAATCGATTCTACTGGACCCTTGTCTGGGGCGGATTCTTCTTGGCGTTGCTGATATTTATGTAGAAGTGCGATCAATCGATGGCGATCGATGGGTTTCGTCATGTAATCCGAAGCACCCAGAGCCATCCCCATTGGCTTATTATCCATCATTGTGAGGACAATCGTAGGGATATCGGCGAGTTCGGGGTCTGCTTTGAGGGCGCATAGAACCGACCAACCATCTTGATGCGGCATCATCACATCAAGGGTAATTGCATCGGGGTGGAGTTCCTTCGCCAGTTCTAATCCCCGATCGCCTGTGGAGGCAACAGCTACTCCCCAACCTTCTTTGCTCAAAAACCGATGCATGAGATCATGCACCGTCGGGTCATCATCAATCACCAAAACCGTTTTTCCCGTCTCTGGGAATACCTCTAAGTCTGCCTTGGACGAGTCCTGTTCTAGGTTGGGAAGAGTTTTCACTTGTGCGGGAAGGAGCATCGTAAACGTAGACCCTTCTCCTTCGCGACTCGTGACGGTAATATCACCCCCCATCATCTCACAGAACCGCTTGGCGATCGCCAACCCGAGACCCGTCCCGCCATACTTGCGAGTGGTGGAGGCATCCGCTTGATTAAATGCCTCAAACAACCGATTGATTTGCTCGGGAGTCATTCCAATTCCCGTATCCTTAATTTTAAAGCAAATCCAATCCGATTCAGAGTGAGGAACTCCTGGCTTTGAATAGCCAGACTCCGGCGGTTGTGCGAGGACGGCACAAAGGACCGCATGGGCAGAATCTTGGGGTTGCGGGTTGGGAATGCGGGTGACTTCCAGGGAAATTGTGCCATTTTCTGTAAATTTGGCCGCATTGGAGAGGAGATTAAATAAATTCTGTCTAACTTTGGTTAAGTCAGCCCACATTGAACCCAGTTCCGGCGCATATCGGACAGCCATTTTATTGCTATTTTTTTCGATCAAGGGTTCGATGGTGCTGACCACTTCCTGTAGGGTGGGTTCAATGTCGAAGGGTTCTAAGTACAGTTCCATGCGACCCGCTTCAATTTTAGACAGGTCGAGGATATCATTGATAATGCCAAGTAAATGCTTGCCAGCCCCGTGGATTTTTTGCAGATCCAAGCTTAAGTCTTCTTGACCCGTGTCTTCGGCATCTTCTTTTAACATTTCACTGTAACCGAGGATGGCATTGAGCGGGGTGCGCAGTTCATGGCTCATATTGGCTAAAAATTGACTTTTAGCGCGGTTAGCAGCGATCGCCGCATCTTTTTTATCTTCAATCGTTTGATTTGCCAGTTGAAATAGGCGAGAGTGAGCGACTAAGAGGATATGCAAGTCTAAAAATCGCACTTGTCCATCCGGGAGGACCAGGGCGATCGGTTCGTAGGCTTGGTGGGGGTCACGGGCTAGGGCAATATCAACCGCTTCGTGGATTTTACAGGACCCGGGGAGATGGAGGGGCGGAGAATAGATGCCCGATTGGGTTTCTACCGCTTGGATCGTGTTCCACAGAACGGACATGGGACGTTTGAGATAAATTTCTAATCCATAGGGACGACTCAGCCATTCAAAAAATTTCCGGCGGGAAATAATCCCCAGGGGTTGTCCATCGGAGATAATCATCACTCCAGGTAATTCGGGGTGAGTTTGAAAGGCTTGGCTGACAACCTGTCCGAGGGTGGAGGCGGAAACTTGAAAATTATGGGAAGGTAAATCTGCCAAGGTCGAATCAAGGGTCAGCCGGTTCTGTTCTGGGTAAAGCACGCTTGTGGTCCTCCCTATACTGACCCAGAAAATACTGATCCAGAAGCCACTGAGCAGGACCCCACCCCTCGGGGGACGAGGTTACCTTTTAATACCCAATCCACGGGTAAAAGACCTGCTTTACTCTGGAGCGGGTTCAGGCAGGCTTGGTCCGTATAGCTCGACCCTTTGGGGTGCGGGTTTTTATCAACCTGGGAAAACCGGATTCCGGATAACGACTGAGACCCCTGAGACTGTACCAAAATAGGTAAATTCGGGGACGCATTGGCCTGATGACCCGGGGCAGAAGGGGAAAGGTTGAGGCGGGATCGGGTCATGTCAGGCTGTCCCTTGCCAAGACTAGCAAAGGTAAGTGCTATATGCCCACTTTCTGTTCGTAACCCGAACTCAGTTTTAAACCCTATCATCCTTCACTTCCTCAACTGGATACCTTTCAAAACGATGCCTGAACTCGTGAGTGGTTTGCGGTGGTTTTGTTACTCCATTAGGTTAGCCGGAAACTGAAGGCGGTAGGGGAGACGGACTGTAAAAGTTGAGCCGGATCCGAGTTTGCTAGAAACAGCGATCGCCCCTCCCATCATTTCACAGAATCGCTGACCGATCGCCAGTCCCAAGCCGGTTCCCCCATACTTACGGGTGGTACTGGGGTCAGCCTGAGTAAAGGCATTAAAAATCTGCTCCATCTGCTCTGATGTCATACCAATTCCGGTATCAATCACCCGAAATTCAATCCAGTCCGGGGGAGGATTGGGGGGAAATACCCGGTCGGGAATGAGTCTCACTTCTAAGGTGATTGTCCCATTTTCCGTAAATTTAGCAGCGTTGCTTAATAAGTTTAGCAGCACTTGCCGAACTTTGTTTAAATCGGAATACATTTGACCCAGATGGGAGGGAGCATTGAGTTGCAGTTGATTCCCGTTTTTCTGCACTAAAGGATGAATCGTCGCCACGGCTGCCTCGATCACTTGGGCTACCTCGAAAGTTTCGAGGTAAATATCCATTTTACCTGCTTCAATTTTGGAAAGGTCCAAAATATCATTAATTAGGCTTAAGAGATGCTTGCCCGCAAACTGAATCTTTTTAAGGTCTGGAATAAAATCGAGGATATCTGCTTCTTCGGCTTCTTCTTCGAGAATTTCACTATAGCCCACGATCGCATTCAAGGGAGTTCGGAGTTCATGGCTCATATTCGCCAAAAACATACTTTTGGCTTGATTGGCCGTTTCCGCCGCTTCTTTGGCCTGGTGTAGCATGATTTCCGCTTGTTTGCGACTGGTAATATCTCGAACAATCACGATAGTTTGGTTTTCCAGGAGGGGAAGAAGTCGGGCTTCAAAGTATTTGACGCCATTGTTCATCGGTAAGGAGTATTCTCGATAAACCAAATCACGATTGGCTTTCACTTCCTTCAGAGCTTCTGTAAAAGTTTGACAGATATTGGCGGGGAGAACTTCATCAATTTTCCGCCCGAGGAATTGTTCTGGAGGTAGGTAAAGGTCTGAGATTTTTCCGGCTTGATAATCTAAAATTGTAGCGTCATTATCCAGTTTAAAGTATAAATCGGGCAGGGCTTTAAAAATGGCTTGCAGTTCCGAAGTCGTATGATATAATTTCTCTTCATACTGTTTGCGATCGGTGATATCCCGGGTGATGGAAACGACACAGGGAACGCCCTCTAGGACGATGGATTCAGCGCAGAATAAGCCCACCCGAATTTCCCCAGACTTCATTTTAAAATGGATTTCGCGATCAATGACTCGACCACAGGTTTGTAATTCCTCAATACAGGCCCTTTGTTCCGCTTCATAGACCCAAATATTCAGATCCATCGAGTTGTTGCCGATGACTTCAGCCCACTCAAAACCGGACATTTCAAGGAAGCGATCATTGACTTCAATATAACGCCCTTCCGCCAGGGTGGTAATGGCGATCGCATCGGGAGACGCGCGAAAAGCTTTGGAAAACTTTTCCTGAGAGACGCGTAGGGCCTCTCGCGCCCGTCGGCGATCGGTAATATCTGTTTGGGACCCCGCAAACCGATAGGGGTTACCATTGGCATCCCGCACCGCCATCCCCCGAACCAGCATCCAGAGGTAGGACCCATTTTTATGCAAGATGCGATATTCCGTTTGTAAGTGAGGGCTGCGTCCTTTTAAGTGGGCCTGGATATCGGCTTCGACTCGTTCTAAGTCATCGGGGTGAATACGACTGAACCATTCATCAGGATTGGACCCAATTTCCGGGGGATGACATCCGATCGCCGACTTCCACCGGGGAGAAAAATAGATTTCTTGGGTCTTCAAATCCCAGTCCCAGATTCCATCATTGGCCCCGGCAACGGCGATCGCATACCGTTCCTGACTCTTCTGAAGGGCAAAGGTCGCCCGTTCCACGGCTAACTCCATTTCCCAAGGTTTTCTGACCCAAATAAAGGTCGATAATCCACAGGAAAACGCTAAAAAGCCGCCTAGGGAGTATAACCAACCCAGGGGTTGATTGACCCGCCATCCGCCCAAGGGGACGGCGGCCATTTCCCAGGACCCGTTGGGTAACGAGACCTCTTGGAGAATCGGGTTGCGATTAAATAGGTTTGGATCTCCAAAAAATACAGCCCCTTTAGACCCTAAGCCATCTTGTCCACGAATGGCGAACTGAACGGGAATGGGGGTTGTGAAGCGAGATCGAGGCAGGGTAGGTGTGCGTCCGGTCGGAGGGGCGATCGCCTGGGTGACTGGGAGGAGTTTCGCATCGGTGAACAGCACCTCTGGGTCAATGACGATCGCCACCAGACCCCAGTAAGCACCATCCCCGGGACTATTCGAGGAAGATATAAAAATCGGAGTGCGACTAATTAACGCATTACCCCCCTGAACTAAGGGGGTCGGACCGGCAACGATGGTACTTTTACTCTGGATAGTTTTCTGGACGATTTGGGCCGAGGCGGAATATTCGAGGAGATTTAAACCCAGGGCGGTTTCATGACCCTCTAACGGATAAAGATGAGTGAGAATATTATTTTTAGCCAACTGAATATTCAGAATTCCCTTTTGCTCAGAGACCATGACCTCCGCAAGGCGCTTAAATTCATCCGGAGTCACGGTGGGATGGTTGGAAACGTAGGCAACCAGACCCCGAGTAATAAACAGTCGGGAGTTTAAGGCCCTTTCGAGTTTAGCTCGCTTGGTACTGAGCTGGAGCAAGACGTCTGTGCGAATTTGCTCACGGTTACGTTCCATTTCAGACTGACCCAGGGCCCAAACTCCGGTTATAACCAGGCCCGCCGAACAGACAGCAGCAATGTAAGGTGACAATGGCGATCGCATCACACTCTCATGTTTATTCAATTAGTCCGAAGTCAGCGATAGATAGTTCAGGAACGCAAAACCTGATGGATCTGAGGCCCCTACAACTGAGCCAGATCTGTGCCTCTTCTGCCTATTCTTAGCCCCTATAGATCTGGAGATTGTAGACTTGGGCATTTTTCAAACCCAAAAAGTTTGCGGCTTGAAAATTTTCTTCCCATTAGCTTATCCTATTTCCCCAACGGATTGTAGCGACTTGAGGGAAATAATCTCACGACGATGCTATAAAAAATTATAGCGGTTTCATATTGTATTTAAAGCTACTATTTTGGGCGGAGCAACGGATCGAAATACCTCCGCACTGATCTAGTTTTAGGGATTTCCCTAAACAAAGTTCTGCATTAGAGGTTGAGCAGAATTGCTAAAGCCCCCCTTGTTAAGGGGGGTTCGGGGGATCTTTTATAGAAGATTTTATGTTTTGGACTTCCCTTATCCCTAGAGAAGCAAATCCTGACGCGGTTTAAACGTTTCAATCTGACGCAATTTTTCGTAGAGTTCTCGTTCCTGATCCGTGACCTGTTTGGGAACGGCAATGACAATTTCCACGAGTTGATCACCCCGCTTGCCATCGCTAGTGGGATAACCTTTATTGGCAAGACGCAACCGTTTACCCGGTCCAACCCCTGGAGGGAGCGTCATTTTCACTAACCCGTCCAGGGTGGGGACTTCCACCGGCCCACCGAGAACCGCCTCACAGGGGGAAATGGGGAGTACACAGTAGATATCTGTACCTTCCACCTTAAAAAAGCCGTGGGGGGCAACGGTGATTTTTAAATACAAATCCCCCCCATTCATGCCTTGACCGCGTAGCCGAATCCGCTGACCTGTGACCATGCCTGTGGGCATTGTTACTTCAAGCGATCGCCCATCTTCCAGGCGAATCCGTTCCCGACCTCCGGTATAGGCTTTTTCCAGGGGTAAAGTCAGGCGCGCTTCCACATCCCGAGGGTTGGGACGCGCCGGAATCGTATAGGCGGTTTTGGTCGTGCGGGGTTGAAAAGCATCGCGATCGCTGGTGGTCGTCGTGGTCCCTACCCCCACCCCAGCGGTCCGGGTTTCCCGACGTCCCAGCAGTTCATCGACAAAGCTATCAAAATTGGCATATTCCGAGAAATTGCTCGAACTTTGAGGTTCCCGGGATGACCCTGCCGCAAACGGATTGCTTCGACTGTTCCAGGTTGGGGGTCGCACCGCTGCGCGCCCTTTAAATCCTTTCTTGCCTAAAAACCGACTAAATTCATCGTATTGCGCCCGCTTGTTCGGGTCCGAGAGGACCTCATACGCTTCCGAGAGGTCCTTAAATTTTTCCTCGGCGGCTTTATTGCCCGGATTCAGGTCGGGGTGATACTGCCTTGCCAGTCGCCGGTAGGCTTTTTTAATCGACTCCGTAGAGGATTCTTTCGTCAAGCCGAGAATTTCGTAATAATTGCGCCAGTTCTGCATATCCGCGATTTTAGACGTTAGATTTTGGATTGTTATCAATTAGATGGACGGACGACCTTGGAGTTATGGAGGGGACTGCGGTTGGGTTGCCGCTGCCACGGCGCGAGGGGACCCTACCGAACCCCCCTTACCCTCACCAAAGCGCGATTGCAATCCAAAATCGTTCGTGCACGCTTGATTTTACAACCACTCTTCATCATCGTCATCCCAATCTTCATCCTGGTAGGGATTATTGTAACGGTTTGGGCTACTTTTCCCCGGGACTGAGGACCGTCCCCGGCGTCGGGGTCCGCGACTGTCTCCGGGATAGATTTCTCGGGATTGGGGTCCGCGACTGTCTCCGGGATAGATTTCTCGGGATTGGGGTCCGCGACTGTCTCCAGAATACAGGTCCCGGGATTGGGGTCCGCGACTGTCTCCAGAATACAGGTCTCGGGATTGGGGTCCACGACTGTCTCCTGGATAAATTTCTCGCGGTTGCCGATAGGCAGTCTCGAAGAAATCATCTTTAACCGAGTCTCGTTCCGGTCGGTCGTCGGTAAACGCCCGACGGATTGAGCCAAAGATACTCTCTTCCTCTTCCGTCTCTTGAGTGCGCCGATAGATTTCCCGGTTCAGTTCGTAGACTGCATCTTGAAGGTCAGACTGGGCTAAGTCGATTCCCCGTTCATCCCCCCGTTCTAAACTCTGGCGCAGATCGCGGATGGCGGTTTCGATCCGTCCGCGATGGGGGGCGACAAATTGGATCCCATAATCCAAGGTGGCCTCTCTGAGTTGCCGTTCCGCTTGATAGGCTAATGCCTCGACTCGGTTGCGTTTTTCGACGCGTTCCCGGCGTTCGCGATCGACTTGGGCATATTCATCCGCCTCCTGAATCATCCGCATGACTTCCGATTCGCTGAGGGTGGATGCCCCCTGAATCACGACACTCTGCTCACGCCCGGTCATGCGGTCTAAGGCGGTTACCTGCAAAATTCCATTGGCATCCACATCAAAGGATACTTGAATTTGGGGAACTCCCCGAGGTGCGGGTGGAATTCCGGTCAATTTAAACCGTCCCAAGGATTTATTGTCCGCAACCATTTCCCGTTCTCCCTGGACAATATGAATTTCTACGACGGTTTGATTATTCTCTGATGTGGAAAAGATATCAGAACGTCGCACGGGAATGGTCGTGTTGCGGGGAATTAATTTTTTCATCACCCCACCGATGGTTTCTAGTCCCACAGAAAGGGGAGTGACGTCTAATAAGAGGACATCCCGGATTTCTCCGGCGAGAATTCCGGCTTGGATGGCGGCCCCTACGGCGACGACTTCATCGGGGTTAACGTTTTCATTGGGTTCACGATCAATGATGCTGCGGACCAGTTCTTTGACGAGGGGAATGCGGGTGGAACCGCCGACGAGGACGACTTCATCGATTTGGGCGGGGGTCATTCCTGCGTCGGTGAATGCCCGCTTGAGGGGGATCCGAAGTCGGCGAATGAGGTCGCCGCAGAGGGCTTCAAATTGCGATCGCGTCAGTTTGGTTTCGAGGTGTTTCGGTCCTTCTGCCGTGGCGGTGATAAAGGGTAGGTTAACATCGGTGACTTGTACGCCCGAGAGTTCAATTTTGGCTTTTTCTGCGGCTTCAATCAACCGCTGTAAACTCTGGCGATCGCGCCGCAAATCCACATCTTCTGCGGCGAGAAATTGCTCCGCCAGCCAATCTACAATTTTCTTATCAAAATCATTACCGCCCAACTGGGTATCCCCAGCGGTAGACTTGACCTCAAACACTCCATCCCCCACCTCCAGGATGGAAACGTCAAAGGTTCCACCCCCTAAGTCAAAGACGAGAATGGTTTTGTAATCAAGCTGATCAAAGCCATAGGCTAATGAGGCGGCTGTCGGTTCATTGATGATCCGCTTAACATCTATCCCGGCAATCCGTCCGGCGTTGCGCGTGGCTTGTCTTTGGGCATCGTTAAAATAAGCTGGAACCGTAATCACTGCGCCGGTTACGGGTTCTCCCAAATAGCGGCTGGCTTCGTCTACCAGTTTCCGCAAAATCATCGCTGAGACTTCTTCCGGGGAGAAATCTTTTTTCAGGCGAGGACATTTGATTTTGATGTTGTCCTCTTCATCCCGGCGGATGGTGTAGGGAACGCGCTTGGAGTCTGGGGAAAGTTCCCCATAGCGACGGCCCATGAACCGCTTGATGGCATAAAAAGTATTTTGGGGATTGAGCACGGCTTGCCGTCGGGCCATTTGCCCGATTAGCTGTTCCCCTTCTTTGCTAAAACCGACCACGGAGGGAGTTGTCCGCGTTCCTTCTGCATTGGCAATCACCACCGGCTTGCCTCCCTCCATTACTGCGACCACTGAGTTAGTTGTCCCCAGGTCAATGCCGACTACTTTGCCCATGCTGTTTTCTCCACCTCTCGTGTTTTACTGCTTGGATTAACAATTAAACTGATTTCGGGTTGGTTAGCTCGTTGGAACTTTTTACAAGAAGCGATCGCCACGAATAGTGGCGACATAACAGTTAACCCTAAGTTGCAATACTCAGGATCTTGCTTTCTGACTTTATTCTATCTTGCGTCAGCACTGTAGGGGTTTTAGCCTCAGTCCGCGCAACTCTCTTCTCCGATGGCTGGGAAAACCCCAAGCCCTCCCCTTCCTTAACCCAATCCATTGCCAAAGTGTCCCTTTTCAAGGGGAGTTGGGGGTTCTCTCCAAGAAGATTTTATTTTGGGGGAGTTCGGTTAGAGAGAACGGACCCGAACCCCCGTTTGTTCACGCCGGATTGCATCCTGTACTAACTTCTGAAGAATATCGGCTTTTTCTAGGGTGAGTAAGTTGACTTTTGGTCGGGAGTCGGATTCGGGAGGCTAAACTAGAGATTGAGGAGTATTGCCGATCGCCTCGGTGGAGGGGGTTGGCAGGTCAGTAGAAAGATTGATGGTGTGAGGGGCGAGGCTTACCGCTTCCCGGTTCTTCTCCTGGATGCCGTACACAGGGTACGGTTGATGACCCATTGTGGGTTGATTCAGGAGGGATAGCTGGAAGAAGGGCAGCCATGAATCGACGTTAACGCATTATTCCCAGGAGTTGGAAAATGTCGTCGTTTGGATATTTTCGCCTAGAACCCCGGCCCGAACATATTCGGGCGGTACTTGCAGCCCTGAAGCAACAAGATGCGATCGCCCCACAAGAGTTGGCTAAATTGTCGGGATTGACCTTAACTCAAGTCAAATGTGTCCTGAGTGAATTAGAACTCAGGGCAAAAATCAAAATTCTCCGTCGCGATTCTACCCCCCGGGTCCGCGTTACCTTGGTGAAGCGATGGGAATGCAACAGTCCGGACCTGAAAACTTGTTAGTCTATTTCGGGATTGCGGGAGTCTGGATTAAGCTTTGAA
Source organism: Laspinema sp. D2d (assembly GCF_025370755.1). Classification (GTDB taxonomy): domain Bacteria; phylum Cyanobacteriota; class Cyanobacteriia; order Cyanobacteriales; family Laspinemataceae; genus Laspinema. The sequence continues at coordinate 119,412 of NZ_JAMXFC010000014.1, forward strand.
AAGTTTAGACCCTTGGTCTATCCAGTCGCATATTCCCCAGAGGGCGGCGGCGTCGGGATTTCCCTAATCTCGGCGTTGCCTCTTTTTTATCCGGGTTCTCAAAGAGATCATAGGAGTTATTTTCCCAGATAGAGATGGAGTCTAATTTTCCGGCTACCAATAGTTTTTTACGCTATCTATTCTCCTGTTTTTTAGGTTTTTAAAACAATGAAAGGAAATTTGCTCAAGTTTTTTCCGGGTCTGGTAAATGCACAGCTTTTTAAAAAAATTAAGGAAAATATTCCCCCTTCTCTCAAGCGAAAAGGAAAACTGACTCAGCGATACACGGCTGATTTGCTCACGGGTAACCTAGGGAAGTTGGTCAAATCACCCCCCTTGTCTCCAGAAAATTTAGATTTCTTTGAATTTCAAATTACCATTCGCCAAATCATCCCCAATAATAGCTATTTACAAAATAAAAAGCATAATTTAGCCACAGCGATCGCCTGCCTTGAAAATGTCCCCATCCACCCAGGTCAAATCTTTTCATTTTGGCATTTAGTTGGAGAACCCAGCCAACGAAAGGGATACCTAGAAAGTCGGGCGATCGTCAACAATCAACTGAAATATGATTTTGGCGGGGGTTTATGTCAGATCCCTGGACTCTTGTATATTTTAATCCTCAAAGCCGGTTTAAACGCCCTAGAACGCCATCCCCATTCCCAAGATATCTACACCGAAGAAACCCGCTTTGCCCCGTTAGGTTCCGATGCTACTGTGGTTTATGGATACAAAGATTTTCGATTTCAAAATACTTTATCTGTTCCCCTCTGTTTCCGGTTCACCCTACTGGATGAAGCGATTATCGCACAACTCTGTTCCACTCAACCGCTTGAAGAGTTCAACGTAGATTTTAACGTCAAACAACTAGCGGGGGGGATTAAGCAAGTGGAAACTTTCCGTTATTCTCAAGTTACCAACTCCCGGAAAAAAATTAATACTACGATTTATCCCACCTTGGACCCTGATGCTGCTATTTTGTAAGTTTATCTTATTAAAACTGAGGGCGATCGCGCTCCTACACCGAGTATTTTGGTCCAATTTATGGGATAATCTATCACAGAGTAGCCCGAAACCCTATCTGACGTCCACCCAGCTTTAAACCATGTCAAATTGTGTCCAAAAACTTCATACCTTTATCACCTATTGTCAGCAACATATCAAAGGCGACGAGAAGGGAGAGGCACAAGTCTTTTTAGACCGTTTCTTTCGGGCATTTGGTCACGAAGGGGCATTAGAAGCCGGTGCCAGTTATGAGGAAAGAGTTAAAAAAGGGAGCAAAACGGGGAAAACTGGCTTTGCCGATTTGGTATGGAAACCTCGGGTTTTGATTGAGATGAAAAAACGGGGAGAAAAGCTTCAAAAACATTATTCCCAAGCGTTTGATTATTGGACTCGCTTAGTTCCCGATCGCCCCCGGTATGTCATCCTCTGTAACTTTGATGAGTTTTGGATTTTTGATTTTGATATCCAACTCGATACTCCCATCGATATCATCAATTTACAACAATTACCGGAACGCGCCGGGGCGTTCACCTTCATGGAATTAGAGAACCGAACCCCGGTTTTTAATAACAATCAAGTTGAAGTCACCGAACGCGCCGCCCGACGCTTAGGAGAGTTATTTATAGAACTCAAAAAAACCAGAACCCGTCGCGGATTTACTGAATCAGTCGCGCAACGATTTATTCTGCAATGTGTGTTAGCTATGTTTGCAGAAGATAGAGGACTGTTACCCCGTGATTTATTTATTTCTTCTGTGCAAGACTGCTTGAATGGGGTAAGTTCTTACGACATTCTCGGCGGGTTATTCCGAGAGATGAATACACCGGGCATCACCGGCGCAGGACGATATAAAGGGGTGGATTATTTTAATGGCGGCTTGTTTTCGGTCATTCATCCCATTGAATTAACTCGGGAAGAGTTACAATTTTTGGATGTTTCAGCGAGGGAAGATTGGAGTCAAGTTAGACCTGCCATTTTTGGCAATATTTTCGAGGGTTCCGTGAATGAAACCGAACGTCATACCTACGGAATTCACTACACCTCAGAAGCGGATATCATGAAGATTGTCCGCCCGACTATTAGCCGGTATTGGGAGGACCGAATCGAAGCAGCTACTACCATTCCAGAACTGAATGGCTTACAGATGGAATTGCAAAGCTATCGCGTTCTTGATCCGGCTTGTGGTTCCGGTAATTTTCTCTATATTGCTTATCAAGAATTGAAGCGCATCGAACAGGTATTACTTGAAAAAATAGCCAGCCGTCGCAAGTCTCCTCGGGAACAATTAGAAATGGGCTTTGTAACGCCATTACAGTTTTATGGCATGGATACCAATCCGTTTGCGGTGGAGTTGGCAAGGGTGACCCTCGCAATTGCCCGCAAGGTGGCGATCGATAAGTTTGGATTGACCGAAGACCCTCTACCCCTGGATACCTTAGATAAAAATATCGTCTGCCAAGATGCTTTATTTAACCAATGGCCGAAGGTTAATGCTATTATCGGAAATCCACCCTTTTTAGGCGGCAAACAGTTAAGAATCAATCTGGGCGATGACTATATGGATCGGGTTTTTGCTCGCTTTTCAAATGTTAAAGATTCTGTTGATTTTTGTGCCTACTGGTTCAGGTTAGCCCATGATGGTATAGAGGAGAATGGGAGGGCGGGATTAGTAGCAACAAATTCAGTAAGTCAGGGAAAAAGTCGGGTAGCAACTTTAGACTATATTATCCAAAATAGGGGTTATATTCACGAGGCTATTTCCTCTCAACCTTGGTCTGGTGACGCAAAAGTTCATGTGAGTTTAGTAAACTGGGCTAAAGAAAAACCCAATCAATATTATTTAAATAATACCCTTGTGTTTTCTATTAACTCTTCCTTGCAATCCACCTTAGATGTTTCCCAAGCAGCTAGACTCAATATTAATAAAAATTGCTGCTTTCAAGGGGTAATTCCTGTGGGAAAAGGCTTTATTGTCACTGAACAACAAGTCAAAACCTGGATTCAAGCTGAACCCAAAAATAAAGAAGTTCTCAAACTGTTTTCAATGGGGTCAAATTTGGCTAAGAATCCCCAAGGTAAACCCGATCGTTGGATTATTGATTTTAATGAGATGACAATTGAAGAAGCCAGCAATTATAGTTTACCATTTCAACATATTGAATCAACCGTTAAGCCAGAACGGGATAAGAATAGAGATGCAAAATCGAGAACATACTGGTGGAGATTCCTACGCCATCGCCCTGAAATGAGAAATGCGATCGCCACTCTCTCCCATTACTTCACGGTTCCCCGAGTATCAAAATGGGCGATTTTTCTCCCTGCACCTTTAACTTGGCTACCTGGGGATCTGAATGTTGTTGTCGCCTCCGATGATTTCTACATTCTGGGAATTTTAACTGCCAAGATACATCGCGTCTGGGTCAATGCTCAAAGTTCAACCCTGAAAGGCGATACGCGCTACACTCACAATACCTGCTTTGAAACCTTCCCCTTCCCCCAAAATCCTGATACCAAACAAGTAACTTCCATTCGTGAAATCACCCAAAAACTCCATGACTATCGTACTGAACAAATGGAATCGAAACAATGGGGAATCACTCAATTGTATAATAAATTCTTTGCCGAACCGACCAGCCAATTATCTAAACTCCACGCCGAACTCGATAAACTCGTGATGGAAGCCTATGGCTTTCAAACAACCAATGATATTTTAGAAAAATTGTTGCAATTGAATAGAGAACTGGCGGAAAAAGAAGCGCGAGGCGAGTTTGTTTTAGGTCCCCAAGCACCCTGAATCTAGCTCAAAATCATGGTACAATAACACCTCATTCGCCCAGGATTCCGCAGGACCCGTCTCATTTATGAACCCCCAAACTAGACCGATCGCTGTAGATTTATTTGCTGGTGCAGGCGGGATGACCCTCGGATTTGAACAGGCGGGTTTTGACGTCCTCGCAGCGGTGGAAATTGACCCGATCCATTGTGCTACTCACGAATATAATTTCCCAAAATGGAAAGTCTTGTGCAGAAGTGTGGTAGAGGCAACTGGGGAAGAGATTAGAACCCAGTCGGAAATAGGCAGCCGCGAGATTGATGTAGTTTGTGGAGGTCCCCCCTGTCAAGGCTTTTCCCTGATGGGTAAACGCGCTTTAGATGACCCGCGCAATTCCCTGGTGTTTCACTTCATCCGCCTCGTGACTGAACTCCAACCAAAGTATTTTGTAATGGAAAATGTTCGGGGATTAACCATCGGTCCCCATAAACAGCTTTTAGAAGAAGTTATTGATAAATTTCATGACTCTGGTTATCAGGTTCTGACTCCCTATCAAGTGCTTAACTCGGCTTATTATGGCGTTCCCCAAAATCGAGAACGGCTCTTTTTAATCGGATGTCGCGAGGGATTGTCTTTACCAAACTATCCCACCCCAATTACCCATCCTCCGGGATGCAAGAAGTTACGCCAGTTATCGGATCTAACCCCAACGCCAACGGTTTGGGAGGCGATTCAAGATTTGCCGAGGGTAGAACAGTATGCGGAATTATGCGATCGCGATTGGATTTCCTACCAATACCAACCCGCAAGTGCTTATGGAATTCAGATGCAGGAATTTTCTGAACCTTCTCACAATTATGCCTATCCCCGGAAGTGCGATCGCAGCATTCTCACCGGCAACCATCGCACCCAGCACACCCAACCGGCGATCGACCGCTTCAAAGCCACCCTTCCCGGCAAATCCGAACCAGTCAGCCGCTTTCACAAGCTAGATCCCCAAGGATTATGTAATACATTAAGAGCCGGAACCCCCAGTAATCGAGGTGCTTATACTTCCCCTCGTCCTATTCATCCCTTTGAACCCCGTTGTATAACCGTTCGGGAGGCGGCGCGTCTGCACTCTTACCCGGATTGGTTTCGTTTCCATGTCACGAAATGGCACGGATTCCGCCAAATTGGAAATTCTGTTCCCCCACTCTTAGCGAAAGCGGTTGCCGCAGAGATTATCCGGGTGTTAGGGATAGTGCCGATTTCGCCCTCGGTCCCGAGACAACTGGAAAATCCAGAGTTGCTAAAACTGCCGATGTCTGCGGCGGCAGCGCAGTATCAGGTTGATCCGCACACCATCGAACCGCGATCGCGCCGCTCCTTAAACTCTAAAGCATCAGTACAGTAACAGTTAGAAACCCAATTTCTTGACAAAATTACTGCAAAAGATGGGCCGGTTCATCCATTTAAGACCCCACTCCCTCTGCGAGTGTGAAACTGTACAAAACATAGGGTCCGGCCCTCGAACAGGCGAGGGCATCGGTTACTTGACCGCTACTCCACACTTTGAACACCTCCCCCTGATCGGATCAGCGCAGGAGTTGTTTAATGGTTTGAATCAGTTCGGCGGGACGAAAGGGTTTCGTGATGTAGGCATCCGCGCCTTGTTTCATACCCCAATACCGATCAAACTCTTGACTTTTGCTGGTACACATGATAACGGGAATATTCTGAGCTTTCGGGTCGTTTTTTAACCACCGACAGAGTTCATAACCGTTCATTCTGGGCATGACAATATCGGTGACGACTAAATCTGGAGGCTTGGCCTGAATTTGTTCTTTGGCTTCTACTCCGTCGGATGCTTCAATCACTTCCAACCCGCTTTTTTTCAAAATGTCCGATACCATTTCGCGTACCGTACCGCTATCATCCACAATTAGAATTATACTCATCGCTCCCTCCGTAATTTCTGGTTCTAAAGGTTTGGCGTATAATTCATCGTTCTTTTAATGCCAAGATGCTGTTGGCAAGGTGAGTGAATTATTAAGAGTAAACCCATAAAACTTAACAAATTGATAATAATGGTTATTCTCTAGGGTCATAAATGGTCTGTCATGAGATTGTCCCGATCGCTACTCCTTTATATTGCTCTATATTGCTCTAATTTATCCAAACCTGACGGGTCTATTAAGAGGATGCACCATTTCGTGAACTTTGGAACTGACATGGAATTCGCCCTGGGTAGGGCATCCATACTGGGGAGGGTGCTGATACTAGATCAGCCTTGGTTCTAACCGGATTCCGTTTGACAACCGGACTAGCGGGGAACTAGACCGTTTGGGTGGGAATCGAGCGGCTAGAACTGGCTTGAGCAAACCTCTGCCGATTTGCGATCGCTTTTTTACATTAGGGTTGGTAAAAACCCAAAGGATCTCTATCATCGCACGGGCCAAGCTCAGTGCGATCGCAAAATTCTGTTGAACACAGAGTCAAGACTCCTGTTCTCAGGGGTTCATAGAATCGGACCTCGAAATTGCCTGGACTGCTTAAACCTGAGTTGTTTGGACCCATTCACTTTTATTGGGTCAAATTTCCGCCTCATGACATCACTAAACAGAATCAATCGCTGATTATATCATTGATTTTAGGGCCATAAACGAGAGGTCAGTCAGGATTTTAGCTGTTCCCGAACTTCCCGATCATTTTTGAGCGAGTCCTCAAGGTAGAGGCAAGCAAGCGAATCGCCTCTACCTTTAGAGAGAAAATGTCCCGGCTCTATTCCATAACATTTTAACAAGATAGAATTGTCAAGCTGTGATTTTAAAAGATAAAACCCGGGGTGGCGCACTGGGAAAAAGACTGTTGGCACTCCCTAACAAGAAGTTATCCTGTTTACCCGAGGGGATTAGAGGGTGCGATCGGCGATCGCCCAAGGGATGGCCCAACTTTATTTTGCAAAAAGGCCGTGAAAAAAGAAAATGTAACAGTTTGCAAAGGTATAATGAGAGGCAACTCAAAAAACTTAACACTATCTTAAAGAATCTCAACGAGGGGATTATTAACCAATGCGCGTGGCGATCGCAGGAGCGGGTTTAGCAGGACTTTCCTGCGCGAAATATCTGACTGACATGGGTCATACCCCCATAGTCCTGGAACGCCGGGACGTCCTTGGGGGGAAAGTAGCAGCATGGAAAGATGCAGACGGGGACTGGTACGAAACCGGGCTGCACATTTTTTTTGGTGCCTATCCCAATATGTTGCAACTCTTTGGAGAATTAGGCATCGAAGACCGGCTGCAATGGAAAGAACATACCATGATCTTTAACCAGCCGGAGGCCCCGGGAACCTACTCCCGGTTTGATTTCCCGGACCTGCCCGCCCCTCTCAATGGGGTGATGGCAATCTTGGGCAATAACGATATGCTAACCTGGCCGGAGAAAATTCAGTTTGGCATCGGCCTGATCCCAGCAATGGTACAAGGGCAGAAATATGTCGAAGAGATGGATAAATATTCCTTCTCCGAATGGCTGAAACTGAAAAAAATCCCACCTCGGGTAGAAAAAGAAGTCTTCATTGCCATGTCCAAAGCGCTCAACTTCATCAACCCCGATGAAATTTCCGCCACCATTTTGCTAACCGCCCTGAATCGGTTTTTGCAAGAAAAAAACGGGTCAAAAATGGCCTTTTTAGATGGATCCCCGACAGAACGGCTCTGTCAACCGATGGTGGATTACATTACCGATCGCGGCGGTGAAGTCCGGTTAAACGCACCGATTAAAGAGTTTTTGCTCGATGAACAAGGTGCAGTCCGGGGCTTTGAAGTCCGAGGCTTGGAGGGACAACCTTCGGAAGTCTTGACCGCAGATATTTACGTCTCGGCAATGCCCGTGGACCCTTTAAAAGTGATGTTACCGCCATCCTGGTGGGAAATGGAATATTTCCAGCAACTCAAGGAGTTAGAAGGGGTGCCGGTGATTAACGTGCATCTGTGGTTTGACTGTAAACTCACGGATATTGATCACTTGCTCTTTTCGCGATCGCCCTTACTGAGCGTCTATGCGGACATGAGCAACACCTGTCGGGAATATGCCAATCCCGATCGCTCCATGTTGGAATTAGTCCTCGCACCGGCGAAGGACTGGATTTCTAAAACTGATGAAGAAATTGTCACCGCCACCCTGAAAGAACTGGAAAATCTCTTTCCCGATCGCTTTTGTGGTAACAAACCGGCTAAATTATTAAAATATCACGTCGTCAAGACGCCGAGGTCGGTGTACAAAGCAACTCCCGGACGCCAAAATTACCGTCCCTCCCAAATCACACCGATCCCCAATTTCTATCTGACGGGCGATTACACCATGCAACGTTATCTTGCCAGTATGGAAGGAGCCGTACTTTCTGGTAAGCTGACAGCGCAGGCCATTGCGAGCCGTCAGTCCCAGAATTAATAATTTTAGAATTTAGATATTAGTAGTGGCCTACAACTCAAAATCCCTGAATTCCCAACCCAGAATTCTGGCATCTAAAGACGCTCCCCGCTTGCAACCAATGCTGCAACTGTCCGAACAACCACGCATGAAAACGCTGGCTTCCTTAGACGACGCTTATGAGCTCTGTCGCCAAATTACAGCGAAATATGCCCGCACCTTTTACCTGGGTACGCTGTTGATGCCAGAAGCGAAACGGCGGGCTATTTGGGCGATCTACGCTTGGTGCCGTCGCACAGATGAATTGGTGGATGGTCCTGGGGCGCGGTTTACCACCCCAGAAACCTTAGATCTGTGGGAGGGTTACCTCGAATCGATCTTTGCTGGAACTCCGATCGAAGATACGGATGTGGCGATGGTGGATACCGTGGAACGCTTTTCCCTGGATATCCAGCCCTTTCGGGATATGATTTCCGGGCAGCGCATGGATCTGTACCGCAGTCGCTATCAAACCTTTGAGGACCTTGAGCTGTACTGTTACCGGGTAGCCGGTACCGTGGGCTTGATGTCCCTGCCGGTGATGGGAATTGCGCCCGTGGTCCGGTCCTCCCCTTGGGAGACTGACGAACCGTCGGATCCATCAGAGGAGGCAGTCGCCCTCGGCATTGCGAATCAACTGACCAATATCCTGCGGGATGTGGGGGAAGATGCGCGTCGAGGTCGGATTTATCTGCCTCTGGAAGAACTGGCTTTGTTTGACTACACCGAAGAGGACCTTTTGAACGGGGTCGTCGATGAGCGATGGGAGCAACTGATGCGTTTCCAAATTCAACGCGCCCGCAAGTTCTATGTCAAGGCAGAAAAGGGCATTCTTGCCCTGAATCCCGATGCGCGGTGGCCCGTCTGGTCCGCGACGATGCTTTACAGCCAAATTCTCGATGCGATCGAGCGCAACGAATACGATGTATTTCGTCAGCGGGCGGTCGTTCCCCGTTTTCGCAAGATGATCTCTTTGCCTCTAGCATGGCTGAGGGCGCAAGTTTTGTAAGTAACTCGGGTTTAGATAGAGTTTTTCGGCGATCGCATCCCGAAGCGATCGCAACCCCGCTATCACTTAACCGTAAAAATGGAAGTTTAGCCTAACTGGGCCAAACTTCCATTTTTTGTCGCGACATTTTGAGCCGAAAAATTCACAGTCCTTTTGCTTGAGCCTTAGTCGTTCCCACAATTGAGGCATAACCCCATTTGTCTTAATTTACCTCTTGAGGAAGATGACAAAACTCCAAAAATCCGGTCATATCAAGACAAGGGTGACTAAGCATCTTTTCTCCTATCGCTATTCAATTCTCTATCGTTCGTTCGGCGCGATCGCGTTGATTTCCCGCGCCTAAAGTGAGGCTTTAAGGAGTAGCCTACAGTCCGTCCGGGATTTAGAGTACGAGCTTTTCCAGCGGATAAGCTATATCATAGATTACAAGAAATTTCTATTTCTTAACAAATATTAAAGATTTAAAAACCTATGTCCTCTATGACTCTCTTAAGCGATCTGCCCAAACTGCTGATTCAGCCCAATGACCCAGAGACTGGAACCTGTTTGGTTAACCTGGGGTTTCAGCCCGTTCCCGCAGTCCCCCTTCTGTTTTATCGCATCGTGACTAGAAGCCAACTGAAGGAGATCTTCTGGCAGTTGAGCAACCAGCTAGGAGAGATGGCGCAAAGCGCCTCTCGGTTCTGTGTCACCCAAATTTCCTTAGACTCAACCCATCTCCTGCTGGAATTTCTCAAAGCACAGCCGCTGATTTCGATTACCAATTCCATCAAATATGCGTGGTTTTTGCGACTGCTGCTCCAACAAGGGCTATTTTTTAAATATCAACCCATTTTTTGCCTGAAATCGGGTCAGATCACCGCTTATGAATGTCTGGCGCGCGCCTTGGGTGATTCTGGACAGTGTTACAGTGGCGGAATGTTAATTGAGGCGGCGATCGCCACAGATTTATCTCAGGAATTTGATGAACTGGCGCGAACAACTTGTATCGAATCCCTGGCAACGTTGAAAAGCGATCGCCAGTTTTTTGTTAACCTTTTACCCAATGCCATTATTCAAAATCCCGACTCACTCGAACAGAACTTACAACAAATTCTTGACTTGGGATTACGTCCTGAACAAATTATTTTTGAATTAACTGAAGTAGAAGTTTTAGCTCAAAGCGAAAAACTTCCGCAGCTTATCAAACGGATGCGCGCCTGGGGATTTGGAATTGCAGTGGATGATCTGTGCGGTTGTGTCTCGGTGGATCACTATGCAATGGAACTCAAACCTGATATCGTCAAATTAGACCGACGTTTGATCCACGGCTGTAGCCAATTCACCCTCAAACAAACTTTAATCAAAAGTTTGCTTGATTCGGCTCATTCCGAGGGAATTCTCGTTTTAGCAGAAGGCTTAGAAACCCTTCAGGATATCCAATTTTGCCAGGAGTTGGGGGTAGATTTTGGACAGGGATTTGGTTTAGCTCGTCCCGAGGCACACCTGCAACAACAGCCATTTGAGCGATGGGATTTAATGATGTCTAAAGCTTCGTAAGATAAACAGCGATCGCATTTTTAGAGAGGCCCAGTTTATACAGGATGAAAACCCGTTTAGGGTGGTTGTCACCTAATTTTCTAGCATGACTGCTACAAACCCAAAAAAGAACCGCGATCACAACAGAGGCGATCGCGGAAATATTTGAAGAAAAACAATCCATTGGATTTTTCCCCCTTTAACCCATCACTTGAATGCAGATTTAGCGGGAAATTCCATTGAATTAGGAATTGCTGGCTTGAGCTGCCAACATCTGTTTGAGCTTTTCCAACTCCCCAGCCCAACGAGGATCCGGTTGTACCGAATCCGAGTCTTGACTGCCACTGCTGCTGCTACTGCTGCTGCCGGTTGAACGTTTCGACTTGTTGCCACCGCGAGCACCACCGCCACCGCCTCCAGTGGTCGGTTTAGCCACCTTAGCTGCAGCAGGGGTGGGGGCTGGGAGGGGGGTTGCGGTTGCCTCTCCAGTTTCCGAGGAGGGTGCGCCTTCTTGTTCCTCATCACCTTTCCCTTTCTTGCGAGGCAATGCCTTTTCAATCTTCAAAGGGGTATCTTGGAACATAAAACCGTTGAACTTTTCGATAAATTCGTCGGCTTGCTCGTCATTCTTTACTGTGACGAATCCGAACCCCCGACACTTGCCCGTCTTGCGATCGGTAATGACTTTAGTGGTCACAGAATCACCGGCTTCAGCAAAGACGTCTTGCAGTTCTTTGCGATCGACTTCTTTTGGCAGATTACCTATATAAAGACGAATCGACATTTGAGATACCTCCTATCTTTTGGAAAATCAATTAAATACAAAACCTTCTTTTTTGACTCGCTCCGTTTGTTGGGGGCTTCGTCGTTAACCACTTAAAGCGAGAGCTTTCCTGTCCTCTCATTACCCTTTGATCGCACAAGGGTAAAAGTAACGGCTTGGCTTTTATCAATTGGTTCACTGTTGCTCACCCAATCCCAGGCATACCCAATCGAAAAAAATACGCGCCAATACATTGCCTCGAACGCTTGTAACAATTTGGTGAAATTTTAGGGAGGGCATTGGATCTTTCAGGATTCCTTTCTTCTGCTTTTGATAAAAATCTGCTTTAGGAAACATATCCTCTATCCGGGGCTTCCAAACCACCGATGAGCATACTACCGTTCTCCTTAATACCACCTATGTAAACTGCAAACGGCTCAAGTGTAAAGTTGATGCGTTTCTCAATATGGGCGCTCTCTTACTCACTCTAACAGAAATGGGTGATTATCTCCCATCCCATTACTTTTTTTTGGCCTAAATCGAGCCACTCTTAAAAATATCACAGCTTATGCAGGTGAGCTAGTAGTTAGCTCAATTTTTTTTTATTTCCAGGGTATAAATTTTACCATTCGCTGATCACTGTCAAATATTTTCTCCATTTGTCGCCCATTTTTTGGCTGTTTCAACTTTGTCTCAATCCCGAGGAAAAACCCGCCCATTGGTTGGACCGGGTGCTGTGTCCCTGGATTGTAAGGCGTCACCCCTGACTCGCATCAGAACCTTGACTCCCGGTGAAACGACGGGGTTTTTCCAGATTAGCCCGAGGATGGACGAGTTTCGTTAAGAATTGTAACAAATTCCCGACGGATTATGAGACCGGGCTTTCACTTGAGTCCTAGGTCCCCCCCTTAGACATCCAGTAAACGCCTAAAAGTACCGCTACTCCCGCCACAATCGTTGACCAGATCGGATGAGCACTGGCGTGAGTTTTCCCATCAGCAGTGGTGAATCGGTCCAAATCAATCCAGGGAGTCGCACCCCGACGAAACCAGCCCACTGCGGAAATAGCCTGTCCCACCAAATCGCTAGGACGCTTAGACAAGAGCCAGAGATACCCGAAAACCCCTAGCATGGAGGCGGCGTGCAACTTCACCAATCCCGTTGGGGAGTGCAAAATTAAATCCTGCGCCAGCCAATTGCTGATTCCGCGCCGTCCCAGGAGTTGTCCCTCCAAACCAATCGGCAAACTATCCAGGGGAATGGCATCGGGATCCCTGAGGAGGTCCGGCAAGGTGGGGTTTTTGTGGATATTTTTAGGAGTAATGTCTGGGAAAAAGGAATTGATCCGCAGAACAATCCCTAAACTTACTCCTATTAATAAAGAACCTTGAAGAATTGAGCGATCGCCCCATACCCAATCCAAAGCCCCAAACCCTAGGTTCACGGCAACTGCGCCCAATGCCCAGAGCATTAACCCGGCGAGTAACCCTAGCGGAAGCCCAAAATAGGGTGCGCCTTGTAATAAGAGGCGTTTGAGTATGCTACGGGGAGGGTTCGCCGGGGCGACTGCGCTATCTTGGGCAAAATCTAACTCCGCATCCAGCTTCCAAAACCGCGCATAGAAATCCAAGAGGGTGAGGCGATCGCCCAAAGGGGGATGAGATTGGGGGACCGTCAACCATTTTTTGTAGGCATTGTGGCGGTCCCATTGCAGGAGATTTTCCCAAGAATCGTAGCCCGAACAACTGCCCAAGGTCATCCCTTGGATATAGCCGATGGGGGAGAGTAAATCGAATCCTTCCAGAACAAAACTGGTGTGACCCTGTTTCTCCACATCTTGGGCAATCCCGACTGCCATTTTCAGTAAAGCGCGAGTTAGAGCATTGGGATTGCCGGTTAAAGAGGTAGAGGCGCGATCGCTGTAATAAAATCGCAAGCGGGACAGGAATAAAACCGGCCAACGCAGGACCCAGTACAATCCGTAGGCGATCGCGGAAATTACCCCTGCCGTCCCTAACATCACCTTGCCAAACCACTCCTGAGAGTCCAACCACTTATCCCCATCCCGGGACACCTGGCAATAGATTACATAAGGAAGTTGAGAGAGTAACACGGTTAAAGACATCAGGGGAAAATCCCAATTTTCTAAATGTCCTAACTCACCGGCATAAATGGCGGCAATTTCATCGTCCTCTAATTGCTCTAATAACCCTTGACTGACCACAATTCGGGCAAACCGAGGGGCAAAACCATAGGTCATTGCGATCGGTGCATCGGTGGGCAGGACTCCTAAAGACAGGGCCGGTTGCTTCCGTTCCAAACTAAAGCGGGATAGCAATTTACGCGCTTCTGGACTGTAGTTACCCAGTTTTAGTGGGGGGAGTTTTTCCATGCCATAAGCAAAACGCAGCAGTAAATCCAGCAACCAGGGTGAGGCAACCAACAACAGGATCAGGATGCCCAACAAGGGCCAAGTTTGGTCTTGATAAAAACTTTGAATGGGCCCTAAGAGGGGAAGTCGATAGAACAGGTCATTAGCAGTTGCCATCGCCGAATGCATGAAAATTCGCAGCAACCAAAACAGGGCGATCGCACTGCCAATTTGAGCAAAGAATAGATAGGTGGGTTTGACGGGTTTGAGTTTTCGCCAGTTTTGCGCCCGTCCCGCCTGACGCCATTCCCGAGGGTGTTGCGTTGGAATTGGGGATTCCGCCGGAGTTGAGGCGGACTGGACCTCCTCTGGAGCCATGACCGGGGCTGCTGGAGCCTGGGGGGTTGAGGGGGTTAAATAATCGACCCCCTCGGTATCCGGTTCTAAGGGGAGGACTTGAGGGGAATCCCGCCGGGGAACCGTCGGAGGCAGTGGGGGTGCGGGTAGGGATGAGCTTGGAGTTAAGGGACTGACTTTGGATCGAGGAGTGGCCCCGCTCAGGGGTTTGGGGGGCAGAGGTGGCGGCAGGGGGGGTGAGTTCCTCGGGGACCGGGGTTCAGGTTTACCTGGTGCTGGTTCTAGGGGGACAAATCCCGTAGCCTTTCCCGGGGATAGGGGGGAAATGATGCTTTTGGAGTTGGGGCTTTTGAGGGGGGAAGTTTGAGCCGGTCCTGAAGAGGAGGATGGGTCTAAGGGCACAAATCCGGTGGGATCTCCTCCGAGGGGGGTGGGGGAATTTCCGGGACGATTGACTGTTTTCGGGGTTTGGGGTTGGGCCCCGGGTGAGGGGGGAGACGATCGCCGTTGGGGAGAAGATTGATTAAACTGAGCTAGGGTCCTGACCGCCCAATCTTTGACCTTGGGACTGTCTGATTCGGTCAAGGTTTGACATAAGGCGATCGCCTTAGACGGGGCACGGTTCCCTTTGTAGGCCATTACCAACCCCATTGTAGCCCGATTAACCGTGGGTTGATGGAGTTCTTCGGCGCACACCTTTTCTAAAATGGCGATCGCCAATTCATAATCCTTTTTTTTGAGTGCCGCCAACCCTGTTTGGAGATCCGAGTGTTCCATAGCCATCGATTCGCAATTGGTAGATGAACCAATGAGGTTCAACGAGAACTAGACAGTCAGAATCGAGAAGGTGGGAAATTGTTCAGTCTCGATTCTTAAATGCTCTATCGCTAGTTTAAATCATTCGCACCCCGAATCTATGGGCTGTGGCACTAGGTCCCGGGGTCCGAGAGTTTTTGGCATCAGAAAGTTTTCCCCAGGTAGATTTGAAGTCGGATCGGGTATGTTGTTCGGTTTGTCAACTGTCTTGAGGGGTGTGGACATCATCAATAGAATAGGGGGAAGATTCCCCCTGTGGAATCAATCGGGCTGTCGCAAAATTAAGATAGATTAAAAGGCAAACTCATCGGGGATGGGTGGCGATCGCATCACATATCCAGCGATTTTTCACAGAAGTTTAATCATCAAAGGAGTTTAAGTCATGTACGATGCAGACAAACGGAAGCTTTTATCTCTGCTGTCTCATGCGGCAATTTTTTTCAGCACAACCTTGGTGTCTATTGGTATCCCTCTGGCGATTTTATTTGTATCCGATGACCCGATCGTGAAAGATAATGCCAAAGAATCTATCAATTTTCATCTGAATGTCTGGGCTTGGGGTTCGGTTATTCTGGCCCTCAGTTTTCTGACTTTTGGCTTGTTGGGATTTATTTTAGCCCCAGCCGGGTTTATTCTCCATTGGGGATTGACGGCGTTTGCGTTGCTGAAGGTGTTCGGAAATCCGGACCGTCCTTTCGAGTATCCTTTTATTTTCCGAGTGTTATAACTTGATCAGAAGGCGATCGGCAATAGTGGAGGATTTTTATGTACGATTCAGATAAACGGAAGTTATTATCGGTCTTGTCTCACGGAGCGATTTTTTTGAGTGCTACATTTCTTTCCGTCGGATTGCCGATCGCAATTTTGTTTCTTTCCGAGGATCCGGTCGTTAAAGGGAATGCCCGGGAATCTCTGAATTTTCATCTCAATCTTTATCTCTATGGCATCATTTTTGGCCTTTTAACTTTTGTACTGATTGGATTTCCCCTGCTTTTGATTTTATTAGCCCTCAGTTGGATTTTGCCTATTGTAGCGATTGTTAAGGTTCTCTCAGATCCCACCTTGATATATCGCTATCCGTTCATTTTCCGACTTGTGTAGTTGGCCTGAGAGGGCAATCTTATCTCCCCTCATCGTGAGTTAACCCAATCTGTTGCGGCCATTCGTAAACTCCCCCGACAGATTGGGTTTATGTATTAATTCTCCAAAGGCAAGTGAATTATTTTTCGGAAATAGGGTGAATAAAAGATAATTTATTTTTTATCAAAAACCTATTAAAAGGTTTTTAAATCAAACTTTAATAGTCTTTCGTGACTTGGTTGCGCTCAGGAAAAATCGACAAATTTTCTGGAATTTTAGTGCGATTTGATGATAAAGAAATTAAATCTTCTATATTGACCAGCATAGCAGCGCAAATTTTATCTAGGGGCAAATCATTAGAATCATATCCGAACGGATTTTCGATTTCAATGGCAATTTGTTCTATGCCTAATAACGTAAAGCTAATTAAAGCAGCAACGGGGGCAGTCCATAAATCTAAGTGGCTGACAATTTGAAACGGCAGCGCCAGACAATAAATGAGTAAAAGCTGTTTCAAATGAATCGCATAAGCCACAGGCATCGGGGTTTTTAAAATCCGTTCCATTGAACCCAAAATATCCACCATTGTATCTAACAGCTTGATCATGGTGGTGAGTTGATAAATATTAAGTTTATTCAGACGATATTGTTTTTGTAAGTAATCTCCCAGCCAAAAGGCGATTTCCAAAGGCGGGTGATTCATCTTTTGGAGCTTTTCATACTGTTCTGGAGAGATTAAACCTTGTAATTCGTTATTGATACGTTCGTTTCTCAAGTGTAATTTGGTAGCAATGGCAAAGGCTACTAATAATCTCAAATGATTCGCTTTTTCTGTAGCATCTTCTGGATTATTTTCGCTAATTGCTACTAAAATATGCCGAGAAAAGTTGCGAACCGAATTAACAAGGCTTCCCCAGGCTTTTCGGCCTTCCCAAAAGCGGTCATAAGCTGTATTTGTTCTAAAAACTAACAATAAGCCTAGAACAATCGTGGGGACCAATCCTTCTAAGACGGGCCAAGAAACGGGGTAACCCCAGCGATATAAAATAGAGACAATCAAGCCAAATAAACCACTCCATAAAACGAGAGGCAAAATGGCGGGAATCACCGAGCCTTGGACTTGAAAAATCAGATGCAAGCCTTCTATCTTTTTAAGTTTCATAGAGTTTCGCGATCGCAGAAAGGATGAGGAAGACTTCAATTTGTAATCCCAAGACAGCAGTTTCCTTTTCTTTTAAGGTTCACTCACCGATGGCACGCGCCAAATTTTAATCGTTTCATCCGGAGAACCACTCAACAGTGTTTTACCATCGTGAGTCATCACAATTCCACTGACATAACTAGAATGACCCGTTAGCTGATAGTGCCGGGTTCCGGTGGCTAAATTCCAAATTTCGATGGTCCCCCCACTACTTGCCAAAAGGTTGCCATCGGGACCGATCGCCACGGATCTCACCCAACTAGAATCTCCAATAAGCTGATAGCGTCGTTCTCCGGTTTTGAGATTCCAAACGGCAATGGTATTATCGCGACTGCCACTGACTAGGGTGTTACCATCAGGACTAATAGCAAGGGAAAGAACCGGATGAGCATGACCTCGCAGGGTTAACAATCTCGCGCCAGTTGATAAATCCCAAATTTTTACAGTATTGTCATTGGCAGCACTAATCATGCGGCGGCCATCGGGAGTAAAAGCGATCGCATTCACCACCGATCCAGCCTGAATCGTGCGCAGGCGAGTCCCGCTTCTAATATCCCAAATCTTAATCGTCTTATCATCGGATCCACTCGCTAACCGCTGACCATCGGGAGTAAACGCTAGGGTATTTACAGGACCCCAATGCGCTCCAGGTCCAGCAATAGTCAGCATTCGGGACCCATTATTCATATTCCATAAGCGAATGGTCTTATCATCGGAACCACTGGCTAGGGTCTGACCATTGGGACTTACAGCTAGGGTCTTTACCCAGTCTTTATGAGCCGCAATCGTGTGCAACAATTTACCACTGTTGAGATTCCAGATGCGGATCGTCCCAAAACTTCCGCTGGCAAAGGTTCCCCCTTCCGATTGACTTGCTGCGCCGGGAACCTGACTCATGGCGATGGACTGAACTTGACCCACTTCCCGGATACTTTTTCTTAAAAATAGACTGCTGGGGATATTCACCAGGAGTCCGACGGGATTGGCGGGAAATAATCCATATCGCCAATAGCCATAAACTTGAGAGGTTGCCAGGAGAACTAATAAGATGGAAAGCGCAGAAATCCAGGGTTTTTTGCTGCCTTTTTTTAAAAAGTGGTTTTTACCGCTATTTTTCGGAGGGTAAACAGGTTTATATTGCGATCGCAGCTTTCTCGATTCCGTAGAGACTAATTTCGAGTTTCCATGAGAACCTGTATTGTAATTTCCCCGAGTCCCAGAAGTTCCGATTCCCGTATTACTATCCCCGACTTCACCATTAGGCGGCGTCAAGTCAATCTCGGCTAAACATTGCAAGATAGCCTGAGCATTTTGAGGACGCTTTCCAGGAAAAGGAGCCATTAAGTAATCAATCACATCCCCAAAAGACTTGGAAATTTGCGGTGCACTATTGCGCCAAACCAGTTTTCCCGTCCGAGGATTTTCCGAGAAGGCGGTAGGGGGTTTCGCAGTGAGTAAAAAGACTAAAGTTCGCCCTAACGCATAAAAATCCGATTGCGGCACTGCCTTACCATTAGCTTGTTCCGGTGGCGTATAGCCTGGAGAGACAATGCCGGTAATGTTTTGACCCTGCCCCACCTTCGCAAAGTAAGTATTCGTAACTTCCCTTGCCGCCCCAAAGTCAATCAATACCACTTGTCCATTCAAGCGAATCATGATGTTAAGGGGCTTAATATCTCGATGGAAAAAGTTTTGTTGGTGGACGCGATCGAGAATCTCCACCATTTGTTTTAACCAATCAATCGCCTGACTTTGGGTGACGGGTCGGTTTCCTCGTTTTTTCATCCAATCCCGCAGATTCAACCCACTGATCTTTTCCATCATCAAACAGTGGATCGGTTCCTCTTCCCCCGGAGGCGTGATAGAAAAATAAGCATCGGGCTCTACTTTAGGAATTCCCGGATGGTTGATTCGTTTGAGGACATCAGCTTCCTGTTGAAAAAGCTCAACTGCCTTTTCATGGTTTTGAAGCAATACTTTCAGAACCTTGATGGTGCCTTGGTCATCCACTTCAAAAGTTTTACCAAAGCCTCCACCGCCAAGGGGTTTGATAATCCGATACCGTCCTTGCAGGAGTATATCACAGCCACAGTGAACGCATTTGACCTCGTTCGCATTGGCTGGGTCATTAGGATGGGGACATTTGGGATTCAGGCAATAACTCACAGAAGCTACATTACCCTATATTCTGACTGCACGTCTCAACAACACTATAACTTGCAGTTATCATTCCTAACTGTAGGGTCTTGCCAACTTATTGGCAATTTCCTCGGTTACTTGACCCTCTAGCTGCAGTCGTAGCGAAACCCATCAAGGGGGCTTGATTTCTGGACCTGCTGTTCTTTACTGATGGGTTAACCCGGTTGGCTTGTGGGAAAGGTCATCCGTCGAAGCCAGTTCTGATACCTCCATTAAAGATTAGCAATTATCCGGTATCAAAATGATTCGGTTTCAATTTTTATGACACTTGCCGCTTGGGTGGTATGTCCTCTTTTGAATCGTCTGCCGCTTTTTCCCTGGGGGTTAACTACATTTTCTCCGGTGTCTACTCCTGGCCCCTGTTTTAAGCTTCCCCTAGATGGGTTGCCTTCTGCTTTGGATCCGATTCCTGGCTTTGAGGGGGGCGATCGCCTGTATATGGCCCTGAATTGGGTCTGTTTCTCCCCCGCGCTAAATTGTAGCTAAATTCTGTCCTGATGTTCAGTTTGCCCAGACTCGTCCCGATTAACAGTTCCCAATTCAATATTTTCTCGCCACTTGTTCAGATCTAGGTCGAGTTGTCTGCCTTTCTTTCAAGGGCGATCGCTGCTTTCAAATCGATGTTGATAGCGGATGAAAGCCTCTTCAACTTCAGCTTCGGTCAAAATCAAATACTGAGCAATATCTGAAAAACTTTTTCCCAGTCCGCACATTTTCCCGACGACATCTTCTATCGTACTTTCCGTAATCTTCCGTAATTTCTCAAACTCTTTTTCTTGCCTCATTGTTTGTTACCTTTTTATTCAATATTTAACCTATTAATCTTATTTACCTTGTGTCTTCAGACTCTTTAATCGCTTCATATATTTCATGTAATTACCAGACTTTCCAAAAAAAATATAGACCATACAAATTGCCCAATATTAATTCAATATTCACTTAAAGTTTATGAAATATTTTAAATAAACTTTTGCAAATTCATTGTATTATCCAAAAAGGCTTAAATTCAAAATAACCTATTATCCAACAGTAGCTTAGGTTGTATTAGCAAAGCTTTTTTGAATCGAACCTGACTAAAATTGAGTATTTAATCTTATTGCTTTTTAGTGGCTGTAAATATTTCCCATCAATCGTTAAACGTTTAGTTATATACGTTGTTCAAGAGGGATAGTTTAGACTAAAATCAATCCAGGTAATTTTTAGTACATAACTTTTCTATGTATTCCAGATAGACTTGTGTTATCAGGAAAAATTTTATTTTTGAATTAGTACAGTTTTTATTTTCACAAAGAAATATGGAAATATTTTTTAACTTAAAAACTCAGGCATTTTGCAACTGCAACCCTAGAAAAAATGCTCAATGTAACTTAACCGCCTCTACTTTTCTAAATTGAAAAGTTTCTATCCAAGGGACGGTATTTAAAACTGCGATCGCAGATGGGTGACGGATGACTTTCCAACCCTCATTAACCGAAATTAAGACCGATAATCGGGTTTCAATTCATGACTTCCCCTGAAGGGGATTTGTTCTCGGTTCACCTTGAACCCATGAATGGTGATCCTTACCCCTAACTTGTGGCCCTTAACCCTTAATCGATCAACCGCATTAATCATCTTGGGGAGGACAGGGTTCGGGTATGGGGGGTTCCCTAAATTTCCTAGAGAGGATAGAAGGGGTCTCTCTAAAGTTTTTAGGGAACAGTCATAGCGTTTCCTATATTTGAACCTCATTGGTTGCTAATTTCTATTAAAATTGTGATTAAACTCGGGTTTTTCCTGATTGCGGTAACGAGGCCCTAGAACCTCCCAATCCGATGGAGTGACGAGGAAGACCCCCTGGTTCTGTAAGGGTGGGGATGCTGGAGAAAGGCGATCGGCTTAGGCCCCACCTGTCTGATTTCTCCTCTACCTAGAGAAAGACCCAAATATCCCCTCCGCCTTGGAACGTCTAAAATTAGATTTCGTGCATCTATCGATTGGCATAGATATTCCTGAGAATCGGAAAGAAGTGATTTTTTCGACCCGGAGGCCACTGCTCCTCGCCATGCCTGAAAGCTCTGCTGGCAAAGGTTTTAGAAGGTGCTGCGGACTTGCGATCGCCCCGGAATATCCCCCAGTTGAAGAGACTCCGACTGCTTAAATGGTTAAGTACATTTGCTCAATTTGGACAAAAATAAAAAAACTTAACATTTCGTAATGATCTTGAGCACAAAGGCAGTGTATAAAGGTAACCTGAAGGGGTAGAGAAACGAAAAAAGTTAACCTGAATATTGATTAAAGACGGTTTTCAAGTTTCTCATACTTCTGCTAATATTTTCTAAGATTTCTCGAAAGCGGGTGACGAAGCCCCAGCAGGGGCCAGCCACACACTTCGAGTCCAGCTTTAACAGAAACAAACGAAATTGTTGTAGTGTTGTAGCTGGGGTTAGTCGGAACCTAACAAGCTTTTTAGCTTGAGCGGGGTCAACTAAACTTGATTGAAGCCCAAAGCAAGCCAATAAATAAAGGAGATTGAGTACATGCTAGACGCATTTGCAAAAGTTGTTTCGCAAGCAGACGCACGTGGCGAATTCCTGAGCACCGCCCAATTGGATGCTCTGACCAACATGGTCAAAGAAGGTAACAAGCGCTTGGATACCGTCAACCGGATCACCAGCAACGCTTCTCAAATCGTTTCTGAAGCCGCTCGTTCTCTGTTTTCTGAGCAACCCCAGCTGATCCAACCCGGTGGAAATGCTTACACCAACCGTCGTATGGCAGCTTGCTTACGCGACATGGAAATCATCCTGCGCTACGTCACCTACGCAGTCATCGCCGGTGATGCCAGCGTGTTAGACGATCGCTGCTTGAATGGTCTTCGTGAAACCTACCAAGCCCTGGGTGTTCCCGGTGGTTCCGTTGCCACTGGCGTTCAAAAAATGAAAGATGCTGCTGTCCGCATCGCCAACGATCCCGCAGGTATCACTCCTGGTGATTGCAGCGCTTTGATGTCTGAAATCGCTGGCTACTTCGATCGCGCAGCTTCTGCGGTTTCCTAGTCTGATTTAGTCTGACTAAAAACCCAAACTATCTTTTCTTTTTAAGGATGGAGCCATTGTGCCAAGTCCTTAAAAAAAACCAAAACCAAAGAACGAAAAATTAGTACAACCCTAGGGAGATACTGCAACGATGAAAACCCCAATTACTGAAGCAATTTCTTCTGCTGACGCTCAAGGCCGTTTCTTAGGCAACTCCGAACTCCAAGCTGTTGATGGTCGCTTCAAGCGCGCTCAAGCCAGCATGGAAGCTGCTCGTGCTTTAACCAGCAACGCACAACGCTTAACCGAAGGTGCTGCACAAGCTGTCTACAACAAGTTCCCCTACACCACCTCCATGCAGGGACCGAACTATGCTTCTACCGAAACCGGCAAGCAAAAGTGCTCTCGCGATATCAGCTACTACCTCCGTATGGTGACCTACTGCTTAGTTGCAGGTGGCACCGGACCGATGGATGAGTACCTGATTGCTGGTTTGGATGAAATCAACAGCACCTTTGATTTATCTCCCAGCTGGTACGTTGAAGCCCTCAAGTACATCAAGAGCAATCATGGTCTCAGCGGACAAGCTGCTGTTGAAGCCAACACCTACATCGACTACGCAATCAATGCTCTCAGCTAATTGATGCTTTCTTCTGGCATCTATCTGATTGCTTAGAACGGTAAAAGGTGAGATGTCCGGGGAGGTAGGCGGGTGCTGGCAGCAGGCTAGTCTCTGTTTACCTGTCCGGGCATCTTTGTATTTGTTGAAGCTGAAAAACCCCGTAAGAACCGATCGCGGTACCCAGATTTTGGATGGTCTAAAGAAAAAGCACCTCTAAAATCACAACAGTAAAAACTTTTTTTTGGGAGATTGTTTAGATGGCAATTACAACAGCAGCATCCCGTTTGGGAACGACACCTTATGAAGATACAGGCCGGGTAGAACTGCGTCAAAATAGCAGTGAACAAGATATCGAAGCTGTGATTCGCAGCGTTTACCGCCAGGTACTCGGGAACGATTATGTGATGAAATCCCAGCGCCTCAACAGTGCGGAATCGCTGTTGAAAAATGGCAAAATGACCGTGCGGGATTTTGTCCGCGCTGTTGCTAAATCGGAACTTTACAAAGAAAAGTTTCTTTACCCCAATTTCCAAACCCGCGTCATTGAACTTAATTATAAACATCTGTTGGGACGCGCTCCTTACGATGAAACTGAGGTGATTTATCACCTGGATCTGTATGAAACCCACGGGTTTGATGCCGAAATCGATTCTTACATCGATTCTCCCGAATATGAAAGCAACTTTGGGGACAATATTGTACCCTACTATCGTGGCTTTGCAACCCAAAATGGTCAAAAAACCGTTGGGTTTAACCGGATGTTCCGCCTCTATCGCGGTTACGCTAACAGCGATCGCGCGCAACTCGAAGGCAGCAAATCTCGGTTGATCCGCGAATTGGGCAAAAATCAAACTAACACGATTGTTGCTCCCTCGGGCGGTTCTGATGGCTGGTCCTACCGTTCTTCTGTCGATTCTTCTCCCGCAACCTGCCTCGGTGGTGCATTTGTTGGGTTTGGAAAAGATGGCGGTGTATATCGCATCGAAGTCACCGGACTCCGGCAAACTGGCGTCCGTCGCAGTTGCCAAACCTTCCTCGTTCCTTACGAGAGCTTATCTACAAAAATTCAACAAATCGTGAAGCAAGGCGGAAAAATCGCCAGCATCACGACTGCCTAATTTAGGATAAATCTCAGACAGCCCACAGGACGCAAATGCCATCAGCGCAGCCGGATTAATCCACCCGAAATATTTCCAAGAGATAGGGTGAAATATTCCAGATTAAGCCGTGGAAAAGTATTATGGCGATCGCCTGTGGGTTAACCTAGTCAATCTACACTCAAGGAGCTAGTCACATCAAATGTTAGGTCAAGTTGCAGGCTTAAATCAATCCAACACCAGTGCAGGAAATCGTTTCTTTCGCTATGAAGTGACCGGATTGCGTCAAAACGAAGAAAGCGATCAAACCAACTACTCTATCCGCCATAGTGGAAGTGTGTTCATCACCGTTCCCTACAATCGCATGAACGAAGAAATGCAGCGGATTACCCGCCTGGGTGGAAAAATTGTTAGCATTCACCCCTTGAATGTTGAAATTGAGCAACAGACTCATGAAGGAGAGGCTGAATAGGTTAGAGATTCTAACCTGTTAGCCCAACCTGGTTTTTAACTCATGTGGGACAATCTTGAATCAGGCTCACCGGCCCCTCCAGCAGGGGACGGTGAGACTTTAACTGTAGAGGTGGCGATCGCCAATTTGCGCCACGAAGATTTGAGCTTGCGTTACTACGCCGCTTGGTGGATTGGCAGATTTGGCGTTCGTGAACCAGCGGCGATCGATGCCTTGCTGGATTTGTTATCTGAAGAGGGAGATAAAACCGAGGCGGGAGGGTTTCCGTTGCGGCGCAATGCCGCCCGCGCACTAGGTAAAGTCGGGGACGATCGCGCAGTGGCGGCCCTGATTGAATGCTTAGGCTGCTCCGATTATTATGTCCGGGAAGCGGCAGCAGAGAGTTTGGAACGACTCGGCGATCGCACCGCCATTCCTGCCCTGATGGAATTACTCAATGGGGGCCTCACCGCAGCGGTCCAGGTGCCGGGAAAACCCCACCTCACTCAACCCTACGATACGATCTTAGAAGCGTTGGGAACCCTGCGAGCCACAGAAGCAATTCCCCTGATTCAGCCCTTTCTCGAACATTCCTTTCCTCGGGTGCAATATTCCGCCGCCCGGGCAATGTATCAACTAACTGGAGAAGGGCAGTATGCAGACCGTTTAGTTCAAGCCTTGCAGGGAAAAGATTTGCAACTGCGGCGATCGGCTTTATTAGATTTGGGCGCGATCGCCTATTTACCCGCAGCCAAAGCCATTTCTCAAACCTTGGCCGAAAATAGTATCAAGTTGATTGCCCTCAAAGGACTCATTGAGCATAATCTGACTCTCACCCATCCGGATGCCGCCCCAGATTTATCTCCAGAGTTGATTGAAGTGATGAATCTGATGGATAGTCTCTTGTAGGCGATCGCTACGTCACTTTGACCCCACCCTAACCCTCCCCAAGACACAGGGGAGGGGACCGGAGAATCACCATAAACGGAATAAAACCTACTCGGGTCAGGAGAGAGGGGTGGGGTCCTTCCGTTGATCAAAACTCTGGAGAATCAATCAGGCTTTAATGATACTTTTGTGTGGATTAAAATTAACCCTTTTTAATAAAACAGCGATCCAACAGTTCTCATGACTGAACCAGCCGGAATCACCCCCCTGATTAAAGCCGTTGAAGAGGCAGACTCCGCAGAACGGTTAACAATAGCCTTATGGAAATTAGCCCAAGCGCGATCGCCCGAAGCAATTCCCACCTTAATCGAAGCCCTCGGTTTCAATAACCCTGGTGCTGCCGTGGCGGGAGTAGAGGGATTAGTTGCCCTTGGGGAAATCGCCGTGGTCCCCCTGTTAAAACAACTCGATGGATTCAATTATGGCGCTAGAGCCTGGGCCCTACGGGCTTTAGCCAAAATTGGTGACCCACGGGGATTAGAGTTACTCTTAGAAACTGCAGCCCGTGATTTTGCTTTGAGCGTGCGTCGTGCAGCAGCCAGCGGCTTGGGGAATATCCTCTGGGAAAAAATGGAACCCGAGGAAAGAGCGACAGCCCAAGAAAAAGTGTATCAAACCCTTTTGGAAGTGCTGCAAGATCCAGAATGGGTGGTCCGCTATGCAGCAATTGTGGGAATGCAAGGACTTGCCACAGCAGCGGTATCGAATTCGCCCATTTGGTTGCGTCAACTCTTAACTCAGTTAGGCGATCGGGCCAAATCTGATGAGGAGTTAGTGGTGCGTGCGCGGGCTCAACTGGCTTATCAACAATTACAAATCACCGCCCCCGCTTAAGACCCGCTTACTTCCCCGAAGAACCCGAATTCTCCGAGGGTTCCCTCAAAAATGCCTGAAACAGACTCCAAAGGGTCCAGAGTAAGCCCGTCCCTAAGACAAACAGCATCAAAGCGGATAAGGCACCAAAGGGAGAAAGCACGGCAATCAGTAACAGGCCAAATATTAATAGAGTAATGATGGGCTGATTCATGAGATGGGGTTGCTCCGATTCTGACTCTACCCTCTGAGTCTATCCAGTCGGATTTACTGCTGACCTCTTTCCCCGTACTGAGATTTTATCTGCGATGGGGTTGATCTCGATTACAGGAGGGAGACAGACTAAGCAGGTATTGAATAGATCTAGGGGTGGGGCATTTTTGGGGATGCCATCCTGTTGCAGAGTCTGTGGAGAGATAGGGGGATGATCATTCGAGGGTTTAATTCCTTTCAAAAAAGTCCTGTAGAGGGGTTGCAAAACTGCCCCGAACTTTGGTAAAGTTAAAACTTATGCTGGTGTAGCTCAGTTGGTAGAGCAACGCACTTGTAATGCGTGGGTCGCGGGTTCAACTCCTGTCACCAGCTTTAACTCAAAAATTTCTGGCTTCGTTCAGAAGAGAATCCCCCCTGCTTTTCAGGGGGGATTTTTAAAGTTTTGTCCGAGGTCTAATCGTTGAAATGTTTAATAATCGCGTCGGCAAACTCAGAACATTTGAGGGGGTTTTCCACGGGGGGTTCCATTAATCGAGCCAAGTCGTAAGTCACCTCACGGTTAGAAATGGCTCCTCCAATGCCTTTTTTAATCAAATCAGCGGCTTCTTGCCATCCCATATATTCCAACATCATCACTCCAGAGAGGATAACGGAACCGGGATTAATGCGATCGAGCCCGGCGTGTTTGGGTGCGGTGCCGTGAGTGGCTTCAAAAATAGCACATTGGTCGCCAATATTGGCCCCGGGTCCCATGCCTAATCCACCGACGATCGCCGCTGCGGCATCGGAGAGGTAGTCACCGTTTAAATTCATTGTCGCCAAAATGGAATACTCATCGGGGCGAGTTTGGATTTGCTGAAAGATACTATCAGCAATTCGGTCATTGACCATAATTTTCTCTTTCCATTTGCGATCGCCGTGAGTCTCCCAGATGGCATCAAGCACCTGCTGGACTTCCGTGCAAACCACCGCCTGTTTTTCCTCTGTCAGGGCATCATAACCCGGGTCAATCTGACGAGCATTCTCTTCAATACTCAGGTCAGGATTTTTCTCTTTATTGCTCAAAATCCAGGATTCCCG
The DNA here is from genome assembly GCF_025370755.1 of Laspinema sp. D2d. Taxonomy (GTDB): domain Bacteria; phylum Cyanobacteriota; class Cyanobacteriia; order Cyanobacteriales; family Laspinemataceae; genus Laspinema. Next base: position 147,238 of record NZ_JAMXFC010000014.1, read on the forward strand.
TTCTGTGACGCACTCATTACGAAACTCCGTGGTTGCTAGTTCGTAACCCCAGTCCCGGAACGCTCCTTCGGTGTACTTCATAATATTGCCCTTATGGACCAAAGTCACCATTTGTTTAGCTTTGGGCAAGCGTAAGGCGTGTTTAATCGCACGACGAACCAGACGCTGGGAATTGGTTTTGCTAATCGGTTTAATGCCAATCCCAGAATCGAGGCGAATTTGTTTTTTCCCATGTTCTGGGGTTTGGGGAATTAATTGAGTATTGAGAATATCAATTAATTTTTCGCAGATTTCCGTACCCGCACGCCATTCGATTCCCAGATAAATATCTTCGGTATTTTCCCGATAAACAATTACATCCAGTTGTTCAGGGTGTTTGTGTGGGGAGGGGGTTCCGGGATAATATTTGCAGGGTCGGACACAGGCATAGAGGTCGTGAATTTGGCGGAGGGCCACATTGAGGGAACGAATCCCGCCACCGACTGGGGTAGTTAAGGGGCCTTTGATGGCGATGCCATATTCTGCGATCGCCTTGTTAGTATCCTCGGGCAAATATTGATAAGTGCCGTATTTTTCGCAGGCTTCATCACCGGCGTAGATTTTGAACCAGCTAATTTTACGTTTGCCCCCATAAGCCGCTTCTACCGCAGCATCGATCGCTTTTTGGGAGGCGGGCCAAATATCAACCCCCGTCCCGTCGCCGCGAATAAAGGGGATAATCGGGTTATCGGGAACAATGGGTTCGCCATTTTTAAACGTCACGCGATCGCCAGTCGTCGGGGGAGTCAGTTTCTCGTACATAATCCACTTACGGTTAACTTGAGTTAAAGCTGAACCTTCAGCCTTTGAGTAGCGTATCAGAAGCCCTGGGATAAGCCGGTAATCAGTTTATCTTTTTCCTTCCCTATTCCCTCTGTTGGGTTTTGTAGAATTCAAGACTTGATGAGTTTTGGGGGCATTTGCCCAAAAAAATTCGGTCAGGCCCCTTAAATTGGGACTGACCGAACTGATGAATTAGCTATCCATTAATCGGACAAGGCTTCCTGAAATGTGTTCTTGTCGCGATCGCTGGTTAGATTAACCCTTTTGGCTCATTTTGCGGCGACGTGCAGCAATCAAACCACCAGCACCGAGAATCAAACCACCCATCGTCAAGGGTTCGGGAACTTCAACCGGGTCAGTTCCACCCGGAGTTTCCGGAGTTACTGGAGTTTCCGGAGTTACTGGAGTTTCCGGAGTTTCCGGAGTTACTGGAGTTTCTGGATTCTCGGCGACTGGAGTTTCCGGAGTTTCTGCGGGCGGGGTAGTCACAACAATCGGAGATGTGATAGATTCTGCTACTTTGCTGCTGCCGTTGCGAGTACCTCCCACTGGGCCAACACTCTTGAGGCGGATGCCGAAACTCTGAGATGTAAAAGAACTGAGGGATAGTCCTGCTGCGGAGACTTTAAAGGTCGTGGTTTGATAGTCATCGCCATTGGGGATCCCACCGGAGAAGCCAATTCGGATGCCGACATCGAAGGAAGTGTCTCCGCCGCCTCCCTGCATATTCACACCATCACCCAGATTGCCAGCGTTTCCATTTAAATCGCTGCTACCAAGGTTGACTGGCCCACCAGATACGCCACTCACGGTCACAGGACCGACGCCATCGGGAAGGTTGAAGTAAACCCCGTTAATATCGCCGATATTTCCAGTATTATCTTCCGGCACTACGTTGACAGTAACGGTAATGCTGCCTGGATTGCTCGTATCGTCGAGGGTGACGTTGACCTTAGCTGGATCTCCAGTCTTAGGAGAAGCGTCGAACGTGATAGAGTCCGCTTTAGCTTGTCCAGGAGCAAAGGCAAGGGAGGCAGCAGCCAGACCGAGAGAAATTAGAGCAGTTTTGGTGAGTCGGTTCGTAAAAGTTAAATTAGTAATCATGGTTTGACACCTTGCAGTTTAGAGTTAAGTTAGCAGCGGTTGTTCAAGAGATAACGTTTTCTTTATTTAATCTCTCTTGTGCTTATGTCTATCATTATTACCTCAACTTTTTCTCTCGTCTAGGGGGTGAGGTGATTCTTTATCTAAAAAAAATACTAGGCTAGGTGTTTTTAAAGATTGAAAGAACTGTTTGAAATCTCCGAGATTTTTCGGTTGCCTAACTCTTTTAGCTATGCTCTAGTTGCAAGCACTCCGGGAAAATACGGTAGTTTTGGTATTTTTTGAGAGACTAAAAGGAAAAAACGCTCTCTTTAGTTTCAATTCAGGGCCTGTAGCTAGACAAGAGGGAAATTTATTCTACAACCATACTACTATTTTATCCCAAACTCGACTAGCCGATCTTCCCCAAATTTCTAGCCTAAACACACAGATAGACGGGTCTTTCCTAAATTTGAGTGCAGTTCTGGAACGCGCCAAAGGGCTTTACTCAAGGATTAGAGAAGATTTACCTAACCACTAAAAGAATTAGACCCCATTTGATAGAGGAACTGTTCCTATAGCTTCAGTTAAAACCGGGTCGAAAATACTGAAAAAAGCTCGGTCAGATGCGATTTGCCGATCGCCTTTCTCAAAAAATCCCGTTTGAAGATTCGTGATTCTCCAGAATATAGCTGATAATCGATATAAGAATCTTTCAGTCCTACCCTGAACCCGAAGAGTTAAAACCTCCCATTTGATGAGAGGTCCACCGATGATCGATTTAATCAACAGCGCACCACCTACCCTCCCCGACATCCCCGAGGGCTATGTCAATATCATGGGGTACGTGGATGAATCAGAGGTGAATGGACCCGAAACCCGCGCCGTAGTGTGGATCTAAGGTTGTCTCAGAGAGTGTTCCGGTTGTTTTAATCCGGCATCCTGGCCCTTTGAAGTCAATCAGTTAATGGCTATTGATGAACTCGCGGATAAAATTTTGAGCAATCCCCGGAATCAAGGGGTGACGTTTTCCGGGGGTGAACCCTTTTGGCAGGCCCCTGCCCTTGCGGAACTCGGGAAAAAAATCAAGGCAGGGGGATTAAATCTGATGTCCTTTAGCGGGTTTACCTTAGCGGAATTGCGATCGCCTTCTGCACCAGTAGGTGCGGGTGCCTTATTAGAGCAACTCGATATCCTGATTGATGGTCCTTATGTCGAATCCTTGGCGATTCATTCCCCAGACTCCCCAGTTTCTTCGCGCAATCAACGGATTCACATCTTCAATGAAGCGTTTAAAGATAAAATTACTTGGGCCAGCGACCAGATGGAAATCCACATCCTCAAAGATGGAACCAGGATTATTACGGGTTTTCGGGGGCAATTGGGGCTAGAGTAGAACCCTGTTGCATTCCGGGAAAGAGACTCCCTAACTCCCTCAAAAGCATCACAGTTCCGTTGACGGGTTCCCCAACATCAGGAAACGGTGACAAGACGCTGCATCATTACCTTGAAGGGTTCCTTGACATCAGGAAACCATGAGGGTTGGGGGTCTTTTTCGTGAGTGCTATTCTGTGTAAAGCTAATTGTCGCAATTTCCTAGTCCATGACCCACATTCTTGTGATTGATGACGATCCGACCATTCGCGTAGTGTTGACGAGATCCTTGCAAAAACAGGGGTATCAGGTTGCCGTTGCTAGTAATGGTCAAGAAGGAATGGAACAGGCTTATCGATTAGGGCCTGCATTAATCATTTGTGACTGGATGATGCCGGTGATGGATGGGTTGGAAGTTTGCCGTCAGATCAAAGCACATCCGGAATTATCCAATACCTATTTTATTCTGTTAACCTCTCGGGGGGCAACGGAAGATCGGATCGTCGGACTGGATACGGGTGCGGATGAATTTCTCTCAAAACCGATCGAAATTAATGAATTAAATGCCCGAGTTAGAGCGGGACTGAGGATTTATCAGCTTACCCAAGATTTGCGAAATTCAAAGCGAGCTTTAGAAGCGGAACTATCGGAAGCAGCGGATTACGTGCGATCGCTCTTACCGGATCCGGTGAGTCAACCTGTGGCGATCGCCAATCGTTTTATTCCCTCGCGTCAACTCGGCGGTGATTGCTTTGACTACTATTGGCTCGATTCAGAACACTTAGTCATTTACCTGCTTGATGTTGCGGGTCATGGGTTAGCGGCGACCCTCCCCTCTGTTTCCGTTTTAAATTTATTACGGTCCCACTCCCAGGTTGGCTTTGATTTTACCCAACCGGCTTCGGTTTTAACCGAATTAAATAAATATTTTCAAATGGACCTACAACAAGATAAATATTTTACGATTTGGTATGGCGTCTATAACCGGACCCAAGATACTCTATTGTATTCCACTGCCGGACATCCTCCAGCCTTATTGTTATCGGGAATTCCCGGAATGCCGCCTACCCTACAAGCGCTCAAAACCCAAGGCTTACCCATCGGAATGTTTCCCGAAGCCCAATATACTCAAAATGTCTGTCATATTGACACCCCGAGTACCTTATACATTTTTAGTGATGGCGTCTATGAAATTAATCAGCCCGATGGCACCCTTTGGGGTCTGGATGCCTTTAGCAATTTGCTGACCTATTATTGGCAAAAAAATGGCCGGGATATTGATGGGTTGCTGGCTCGGATCCGAAGTTTAAATCTCAACCCGACCTTTGATGATGACTTCTCGTTACTCCAGGTAGAATTTCTTGAATAATACCCAACCTCCGCTGTGCGCTTTATTCTGAGTTAAATATCAGAATTCACGTCATTTTCAAAGGCTTCTTCAGTGGGATAAACTTTAAATACCCGGTCCATGCTGGTGAGTTCAAATAGCATTCTGACCTGATCATTAATGGAACAGATCACCATCTTTGCGCCAGCGGTTCGCACCATTTTCAAGGCAGAGACTAACGCACCTAGACCGGAACTATCAATAAACGTGACATCCTGGAGATTCACGAGGACAATATTGGCTTGGTTGTCCAGGCGATCGCGCACTTCGCGACGAAATACATTAGCCTGGGTCCCGTCTAAGATGCCATTGGGACGAACGACTTCAAACTTGATGTCAGAACTCATCGGTTTGTTACTCATAGAAATGATAGTGGGCTTTCGAGCTATTTTTTCTCAGATGAGAAAATAATAACAATTCAGTACAGTCTTAAGAATAGCAAGTCATGGATAATTCACCCAAATACTGGATTACCCATGACCTGATCTTTAACCCATTCCTAAGCCTGTTTAGGCTTCACCGTAGAAGCCACGTGCAATTCCTTCAACTGAATTCCATCAATGGTAGCTGGAGCACCCGTTAACAAACATCGAGCTTGCTGGGTTTTCGGGAAGGCAATCACATCTCGAATCGAATCCTCTGAAGCTAACAACATCACCAAGCGGTCTAAACCATAGGCAATACCGCCGTGAGGAGGAGTGCCATACTCAAAGGCTTCCATCAAAAAGCCAAACTTATTATCCGCTTCTTCCTTGGATAACCCGATCGCCTCAAACACCCGTTCCTGAACCTCCCGCTGATAAATCCGCAGACTCCCTCCGCCGATTTCCAACCCGTTGTAAACCAAGTCATACGCTTGAGCGCGAGCATTTTTGAGGTCGTCAATATCTTCCAGATTAGGAGCCGTAAACGGGTGATGAGTCGCCTCGAACCGCTTCTCATCGGCATTCCACTCAAACATGGGGAAATCCGTGACCCAAAGCAGATTGAGCTTGCTCTCCTCAATCATCCCCAACAGACGAGCAACGGATTGGCGGAGGCGATCGAGGGTTTTATTCACTGTTGCTATATCTCCGGCCCCGAATAACAGTAAATCCCCCGATTGTGCCCCCGTCCGCGAGAGTAATTCTTGTTTCTGTTCCGGGCTTAAATTATCTTTAATCGCCCCAATGGTATCGATTTCTCCGTTATCTTTAACCCGTATATAAGCCAACCCTTTGGCACCCGCTTCAGCGGCTTCCTTGAATAAATCCCCACCCGGTTTAATCCGGACATTGGAAATGGCGCTATTGCCACCGGGAATCGGTAACACTTTGACAATTCCACCGGCAGAAATTGCCCCTGAAAACACCTTAAACCCGGAGTCTTTCACCAAATCCGAGACATCCACCAATTCCATGCCATAGCGGGTATCCGGGCGATCACTCCCGTATCGGGACATCGCTTCGGCGTAGGTTAACCGGGGAAAAGGACGGGGGAGTTCAATGCCCTTAACTGTTTTAAAAAGATGGCAAACTAAAGATTCATTCAGGTCCAGAATTTCTTCTTGGGACATGAAACTCATTTCCAGGTCAAGCTGAGTAAATTCCGGCTGGCGATCGGCCCGCAAATCTTCATCGCGGAAGCATCGGGCAAATTGATAATACCGATCCAACCCCGCCACCATTAACAACTGTTTGAATAACTGCGGCGACTGCGGCAAAGCATACCATTCACCCTCATTCACCCGGGAAGGGACGAGATAATCCCGGGCCCCTTCTGGGGTAGAACGGGTCAGCATTGGGGTTTCAACTTCGATAAAGCCATATTCATCTTCCAGGAAGCGGCGCATGGCTTTAACCACTTGATGGCGCAGTTGTAGATTTCGCGACATCCGTTCCCGACGTAAATCGAGATAGCGATATTTCATGCGTAACTCTTCCCGCACGGTTTCTGTTTGTCCAGTGGAAACCGGGAACGGCATCAGTTTATGGACGGCATTGAGTAATTCGATGTGATCGACGTAGACTTCTAGCTCTCCCGTGGGTAAGTTGGGATTGAGGGAATCGCTAGGACGCTGGCTGACCCGTCCGGTGATGCGGAGGACATATTCACCCCGGATGGTTTCCGCGTCTTTGTAGGAGGTGGGGGTGCGCTGCGGGTCAGAAACGATTTGGACGATGCCACTCCTATCTCGTAAATCCAAGAAAATGACTCCACCATGATCTCGTCGGCGGTCTACCCATCCACACAGAGTAACAGTTTCTCCAATATGTTCGCTTCGGAGTTGGCCGCAATAGTAGGTTCGCATGGTGGTCGCTTTACAGTTCAGACGTAATTGAGTGGACAAGTGAACAGCTAGAATGCCCCGGTTCTAGGGGTTCGATGCTCGATCGCAATCAGGGAATAAATTGGGTTGGATTGCTGACGTGGAGTCTTTTAAACAAACAACAGAGGCAAACTTTTAAAATCTAGCACGAACGGGTCATCGTGATAGAAGATTCTCTCGGGATGGACTTAAAAAAATAGAGGGCGACCGATGGATCGCCCTCTATGAGCAGGTGTTTAAGCGGAACGTTGCTTAGGAATTGGGGGGAGTACCCGAGGGATTGAAAAGGGAGTCCCAAGCATCCTTAGCGGATTGAGCAAGGCGATCGCCCAGTTCACTCATTTCACTGAGGATCTTGTCCCAGTTTTGCTTGGCATCCATTTCCATCAGTTTGATGGTATAGGCAATCCGTTCGGGATCCATCAGGCGATCGCTCTCAATCGTCTCCCGCGCTTGTTGCACTGCACTCAGATAGGCTTCTGAGGTAAATTTGCTGGCCCCTTGAATTTCCGCTTGTGCTCGGCGTTTGATGGCTTCAAACAGGGCCATCGTTTCGTGCTGCACCTGGGTGGTAGCATCCGGCATTTCTTTTTCCACCAGCGCTTTCGTCTCAGGACTTACTTCCACGATCGCACGTTCTTTAGGTACTTGAGCTTCATCAGTCATGATTCTGTCTCCTACTAGATTTGGATGACTTGTTGCCTCTAGCCTAACGGCTAAAGTTGGACTCGGGGAGATGGGGGAGATGGGGGAGATGGGGGAGATGGGGGAGATGGGGGAGATGGGGAGATAGGGGAGAGACGGGAGATGGGGGAGAGACGGGAGATGGGGGAGAGACGGGAGATGGGGGAGATGTTCAACGTCCGGACTTCAGTCTTTTTTTCTCCCCTATCCTCCCCATCCTCCCCAACCTCCCCCACCTCCCCCACCACCCCCCCCACC
>NZ_JAMXFC010000015.1 GCF_025370755.1 Laspinema sp. D2d
AATGCTTGCGCCCTCCGGAGGGCGCAAGCATTGCGCCCCTACTACTCCGTTGATCCTACGAACGAACGTTTTGGAGATTTTATTTTTTGGAGTTCCCTTGCAAGAAGTCTTAATATCCACACCCTTCACCGTTTCGGTTTTTCTGATGGCCTTTCCTTCACATCCCGGAAGGGAAATCGCCCCTGTTTAATCCCTTCTTTGGCCCAATACCAGGCCCCCACCGAACAGGCCGCACTGAAGAACAACGCAATCAGAAAAGCCAACAACGGCAAAGGAAAAGAGGGTTCAACTTTTTCCCCTTTCCACTCCCAAGGTTGAAACATTAACCCTGAAGTCGAAGCCACGATCGCCCCAGCAGCAATCCCCACCCCCACCGCTTGAATCTGGTCTTGCAAGTCTTGATTTTCTTGCTGCTGATTGTGATTCATCTTGGCTTGTTCCACCTCAACAATGCCGCGCATGGTAGCAATACAGTGGCCGAATAGGGCTTGTCCTGGTTTTAAATAATTCAGGTTTGTGTGGATTTGTCCTAATAATTTGGACCGGCATTCATAGCTAAAGGCTTGTAAAAAACTTAACTCCTGTTCTCCGTCAATATTTGTTAATTCTTCCAATGTTGTGGTATAATTCTTTAAATTCGTAATTATCGTGGTGCGCTGGTCTTCAATATCCCGGATATGACTGGCATAGCTAAAGGCTTGGGGGTTGATTTTGAGGAGAGCCTCCTGCAAAACCGTTAACTTTTCAGCCGTATCATCCGGCAATGTTTTTAATGCCTTCATCAGGGTTTCTAGCTCGGTATAAAGTTGACGACAGTCTCGATAGCTAGTCCGGGCTTGGTGATAGCTTAAACGGATTTTGCTGCGACAACAAAGCAAATTCATCAGGGGGTGATAGTATTTTGTAGATGCTTCGAGTTTGGCGGTATCAGGATGGCAGTCTAACCAGATGAGAATGTGACAGGATTGGGCCGGATTTTCCGCATCATTGTCATATTCAAAAATGGGACTGCTTAACAGTTTACCCTCGGCACGATAGGAGGGTAGAATAGGGAGGGTAGCGTTTGTGAGTAAGGCTTGTAAACAGCGATCGGCTAACTGGCGCAGGGTGTCAGGGGAGGGGGATTCTTCCGCGATGACAGGTTTGGCGAACAGGACCAACGTTTGGCCAATGGAAGCACAAATGCGATCGGGCAGCAGCATTCCCTCGGGGTTGAGGTGAGTGAGTTCGGCAACAGGAACAATTCCCGGATAGCGAAACGTGAGGTCAGCCACATAAGTATCATGAAGTTGGACCGCGTAGAGTTCCCCATTGCGCCGAGGAGTATCCGATTTACCCTCTACCTCGGGAAAGTGGAAGCGCAAACAGCGATCGATTTCCTCCGAGAGGAGTTCTCGAAACGCGATCGCTGCCTGCTGTTCCGGAATATTTAACCATTGACGACAGGTCTTGAGGGCTAGGATATCCAGCGACTCTCCCAATTCCTCAAACCGCTGCCAGAGCACATCAGCATCTTCCACCCGTTGCCCTTCCGCCAATGCCATATCATGACAGAGGTGGAAGGCATATAAGCTAAATTTGGGATAGTGGAGTAATTCTCCCGATAATTGTTCGATCATAGGGTTTCCTGGGGCAGCCAATAGATACAAATAATAGCATTTTCTCAGGTTTTTTGATAAAATTTGAAATCAGGAGGGAGAGTCCCCCCCGAGAGTTTTCTAGTCCTCAGAAAGAGCCTACCCAGACCTTACATTTATACCAACCATGTGTTATGACAACCTGCTAAAATACTGGGCAGAAAAATATGCCCAACAAATGGCATCCTGGGCCTTCAGACAACCCATTACCACCCCGGTTGAAATCTTAAAAACTGAACTCTCCGTCGAACCGATTCGGGCGGATTCAGTTATTTTTCTAAAAAGCGGCCCCGAAATTCAGCATTTAGAATTTCAGACGAGAGTTCCGCAAAATAGGCCGATGCCGATCCGGATGTGCAGCTATTCCATTCGGTTACAGTGGGAATATGAACTGCCCGTCAGACAAGTCTTGATTTGGCTAGTTCCCACCAGTAACCAGGCGGTATTCGAGACCGAATTTCGGACCGAATTCACCCACCACCGATATCAGGTCATTCGGTTATGGGAAGAATCCCCCGAACCTTTACTGGAGAATAATGCCTTACTGCCATTGGCGGTGTTATGCGCCACACAGAACCCCACGGAACTCTTGGGTCAAGTGGCTCAAGAAGTGGGTAAAATACAGGATACAGACCTACGACAGGAAATTGCAGCCTGCACTCAAATTTTAGCGGGGTTGCGGTTTGATAACCAGTTAATATCCACGATGTTCAGGGAGGAAATCATGCAAGAATCTGTAGTCTATCAAGACATTCTGCAAAAGGGAATTGCCCAGGGCGAAAAACAAGGTGAAGTTGCGGTAATTTTGCGCCTGCTTCATCGCTTTTGTGGGCCGCTAAATCCTGAGATGAAGTCCAGAATTCAGTCCCTAATTAAGCCGCAATTAGAGGAGTTGAGTGAAGCGTTATTAGACTTTACCAACTTGGCGGATTTACAGCAGTGGCTGGATTCTCATTAAAGTCGATTTGGGGCAGTTTTTTAATTGCCCCATTCCTCATCAGACCCCTTGCCCATATTCAGGGAGGAAGTTATGCAAGAATCTGTAGTCTATCAAGACATTCTACAAAAGGGAATCGCCCAAGGGTTAGAGCAGGGTGAAAAACAAGGTGAAGTAGCGGTAATTTTGCGCCTGCTTCATCGCTTTTGTGGACCGCTTAATCCTGAGATTGAGTCTCGAATTCAGTCCCTAAGTAAGCCGCAATTAGAGGAGTTGAGTGAAGCGTTATTAGACTTTACCAACTTGGCGGATTTACAGCAATGGCTGGATTCTCATTAAATTAGATTTGGGGCAATTGAAAAAATTGCCCCAACCCCATGAGGGAATATTTTGTTCGCTTATGGGGTTTACTTAGGCGGTGACTGGATGCGACGGATGGCATTTTCCAGGATGTTTCGGTAGGTTTTGGGGTCGGGTGGCGGTGGGGCATGGCCTTGGGTTCCGGGGGCTTTGGAGTAATCAGAAATAACATTCCCAGACATGGCATCCATTGCATCGCGAATGGGGGGATGAGATTCGTACCAATCGGCGATCGCATCGGACATTCCTTCCTTATCCTCCGGCAAACTCTCTATCAAAGCTTCCACTTCCCCTGGGTAGTCCGCAAATAAAAGCGATTGGGTCTCTACCAATGTGATAAAATCTTGAATCATCTTGTCTTCTAGTGACATGGGGACTCCTCCTAAACACCGATCGCACAAAACCCCGCCCAATAATAAGGGGAGGCAAACGGTTTAGCCGTTGCATCCATTGTACTAAACCGCCGGAACTGCCGTCGATAAGTGGAACGTAACGTTAACTGACTTGACCACTCCTGCAACCCCTCCACCGTCACATCCCGCAGCCAGATTTGGGCCTGTTTCAGCGCCAGGGGAACCGTTTCACCCCTTTTGACATTTTGGTAAAAACGAATCATCAGCAAAGCTGTAGAAAGGTCATTCACGGTCCACAGAGAACAGACCACATTGGGAGAACCCGCCAAAATAAACCCACTGGGTAACCCGATATATTCATCACTGGTGGAGGTAAAATCAGTGATGCCGGTTTCGCAAGCGGAGAGGGTGACGAGACGGCAGTGGGTCAGGTCGAGGCGTAAGATATCCTCTATCGTGAGACACTTGCCCAAGTCGCGGAGATTGCCATTTTCCAGGGGAATATAGCGGCTTTGGTCCTCACTGGGTGGTGGCGGGGTAAATTCGCTCTTTGCCAGGATGAGGGCCGATTTCAGGGCATCTTCAAAATTGAAATAGCCGTGACAGGAGAAGTGAGTGCAGTGGGCATTTTTCAAGTTATCCCCATCGAGAATCGCGGCTTTTTCCGCTGCTTTATGTTGCAGGATATGGTGTGGATTGAATAGGGATTGAATCGCTGCCACTTCGATATCCGTAAATTCCAAATCTTCGGTCGGGTTTTGGATAGCAAAGAGTTGGTTAAAATCGGGACGGGGCCGATTTTGGGCTTGCTTCAACACTTGGCAGTTAGGCGCGTAAGCGACCCCTTTCGGGAACAATTCCTGTAGGGTTGATGGCTGATTCTCTCCTGTGGCAACGGGTAAAGCATGGAGGGGAAACAGGTGCAGGAAGCAGTGAGGGATGAGGATGAGTTTTTTGCAGTTGGGGAATTTTTCCCGCAGGTTTTGCAGGATTTCATCCAGATGCAGGATTTGGGCAAGTTGTTCAAGACCTTGGGAGAGGTTATTTTGCCATTGGGTTTTGTTGTTGCGGTAGTCGTGGAGATAGGCGTTTCCCCAGTCGATGAGGTTTTGCCGGTCTTCCTGGGAAGATGTCCAGAGGTTAAGGGTTTGTTTGGTGAGGGTGAAAGTGAGGAATTTGTCATCTAGGACATACCATTCTAAGATGACGGTTTCATCATCAAGTAGAGATTTCATATCCGAGAATTTCAAGGGTTTATAGGGATATTTGGCTTGGAATTCTTCCCGCAGTTGGGTGATATGGGTATAGTCGGGTTTGGGGTCTTGTTGCAGGCGGCGGTCTTCTTCAGAAATCGCTTGACGGAGTTCTTGCAACCGTTGGCGGACTTCGGCAGGAATTTCTCCCCCTGGGTATGCGTCACGGGTGGCAATTAGTTCGGTGAGGTTGCGGGCTTTACTGCGGTCTACATATTCAATCGCATCCTGATATCTGCCCAATTCTAGGCACACTTCCACCATGCCGAGATAGATTCGATTATATTCTTCATTCAGTTTCCGTTTAGCTTCATCCCCAGAGATAATCTCCCCGCGCAGATATTCTACCGTATTTAGTGCCTGGTCAAAGATGTTGTAAGCATTTTCGAGAGCCGTTTGTTTCTTTTCGGGGTTGTGGGTGTAATGTTGATGAGATTGCTCTCGGTAGGCAAGACCGAGGTTAAATAAGGTTTTAATATGGTCTTGGGGAAAAGCCTCACGGGTTCTAACTGCTAAGGCGAGTTGATAGGCAGTGATCCCCTTTTCAAGGTTATCAGTCCGTTCCCCTTGGATGCGATATAAGTAGGCACAACCCAGATTATTTTGAATCTCTGCCCATTGTTCGGGAAAAGCCTTACGAGTATGAACGGCTAAGGCGAGTTGATAGGCAATAATCGCCTTTTCTAGATTATCAGATCGTTCCCCTTTGATGCGGTTACGGTAGGCATTACCCAGATTATTTTGAGTCATTGCCCATTCGTAGGGAAAAGCCTCACGGGTTCTAACTGCTAAGGCGAGTTGATAGGCAGCGATCGCCTGTTCCAGGTTATCAGCCCGTTCCCCTTTGATGCGGTCAGAGTAGACAGCAGCCAGATTATTTTGAGTCACTGCCCATTCGTAGGGGAAAGCCTCACGGGTACAAACGGCTAAGGCGAGTTCAGAGGCAGCAATCGCCTGTTCCAGGTTATCAGTCCGTTCCCCTTTGATGCGGTTATTGTAGGCAGCAGCCAGATTATTTTGAGTACGAGCCCATTTTTCGGGAAAAGCCTTACGGGTACAAACGGCTAAGGCGATTTGATAGGCAGCGATCGCCTGTTCCAAGTTATCGGCTCGTTCTCCTTTGATGCGATATAAGTAGGCATTACCCAGATTATTTTGAGTGTCTGCCCAATATTGGGGAAAAGCCTCACGGGTATAAACGGCTAAGGCGAGTTCAGAGGCAGCAATCGCCTGTTCCAAGTTATCTGCCCGTTCCCCTTTGATGCGGTTACGGTAGGTTTCACCCAGATTACTTTGAGTAAGAGCCCATTTTTCGGGAAAAGCCTCACGGGTATAAACGGCTAAGGCGAGTTGATGGGCAGCGATTGCTTTTTCCACGTTATCAGCCCGTTCCCCTTTGATGCGGTTATTGTAGGCAACAGCCAGATTATTTTGAATCGCTGCCCATTCGTAGGGAAAAGGCTCATGGGTATAAACGGCTAAGGCGAGTTGATAGGCAGCGATGGCGATTTCCAGGTTATCGACCCGACGACCTAGGGGGAATTGTTGAATTAAATTGGCAAAACTGACAATAACTGCGGCAATGCCTGCGGCTTGTTCGACATTAACTTGAGAAAATTTATCCCTTGCCCAATCTGTTAATATTTTGGCTAAGTTTAAGTCTAATTTATCTAAGTTCTGCCTGAAGAGAGGAAAAACCATTGCTGAATTACCGTTGCTATCGGATGTGGCTTGCAGCACTTCCATCAAAAACTGTAAATACTCTTCCTGGGTGGCGTTACCCTGGGTTTTCCCCCGGCCTAAAAACGCCGTCATATCCTGCGCCACATTCCGCAAAAACTGCGCCTGATTGTCTTGTCCCGCCTCCTGCAACTGCGCTGCCTCCTGTTCACAGACCTGCACAAACTCCGCATCCACCAATTCGGTGGATCGGTTGAGGATATTGTTTTCCTCCCCACTCGGACAGTTGAGGAGTTGTTGAATCAAAGAGAAATAAGCCTGGACTCGTTGTTCATCTCTTCTTAGGAGAGCAGTTTGCAGTTTGGAAGGTTGAATATTTAGGTTTTCTAAAACCCGAATTGCGAGAGGATCTTGGCCTTGTAATAAACCCAATAGTAGATGTTCTGTCTTAATTTTATCACTACCCAATCTTTGAGATTCTTCGGCTGCAAATTCTACTAATTGTTTAACGCCAGACGTAAAAGAAATCTGTACGGTCACTGCCCCAGAACCACGACCAATTATTCTTTCAACTTCTTGACGAGCAGCTTCCAGCTTAATATCTTGTTCTGCAAAAATCTGAGCAGCAACTCCTGTGCCTTCGCCAATTAATCCTAAAAGAATTTGTTCTGTTCCCACAAAGTTATGACCTAGGCGTCGGGCTTCTTCTTGTGCTAGGAGCATGACTTTGATGGCTTTATCGTTGAAACGTTCAATCATTGTTTTCTCAACCATTGTTTTCAGGGATAGTGATTGTATGAGTTAGGCCAGAAAATATTGCTTTACTACCAACTCCATATTTTTCCGCATCACCTGATGTACTGCTACCGCATCGCCACCATTTTCCTTTTCGGCTTGTAGTAGTTTTTGGCAAAATTGTAGTAATGCCCCTTCCTGATTTTCTCCAGTCCCCTGCCTCGCCAAAAACGCCCCCACCTGTTGTGCCACATTCTGCAAAAACCCTGCATCATTCTCTCGCCAGGCCCCCTGCAACTGTGCCGCCACCTGTTCACACACCTGCACAAACCCCTCATCCACCCACTCCCCATGACGGTTGAGGATTTGGTTTTCCTCCCCATCCGGACAGTTGAGGAGTTGTTGAATCAGGGACAGATAAGCCTGCATTCGTTGTTCGTTCATAGTGGCGCATCGGGTAGGGGATAGACCCCGATTTTACCCCATTCCTGCCACTCAGAAACCGGGTTTGTTTCTTAAATCTTTGTGAAGGAATAGAGATACTGCCAGAAACCCGGTTTCTTTTCCCACACCGAACTGCCAGAAACCGAATATCTTCCCTGATCAAGATGATTTATAATGATTCTTAGACTCAAATCACCTTAAAACTCAACCTTTCCCATGACCCTGGAATCCACCCAAAATCAACCCCAACCCATCGAAGCACGAGTCACAAGTTTGGAACTCGAACTCACTGAAATTAAACAAATCTTAGCCACCGTCACGCCACCACAAAAACCCTGGTGGGAACGCATTGCTGGGAGTCACGCCAATGATTCTACATTTGAAGCGGTGATTCAACTCGGTCAAGAATGGCGCAAAACTGCCCAATAAAGTGATTCAAATCTGATGTATATTTTGGAGGGTGACCATCTGAGTCTCATTGAACTCTCTAGTGCAACACAGTTTCTCCGAGTCTCTTTAAGGGAAATACCGATAAAAGTCCTTACGGTGCAGAACTCGCATGAGTTCTATCTGGTCTCCATTGACCTCAAAACCAATCCGATAATTGCCAACTCGGATACGATATCGGTTGGATGCTCCCGCTAACGCCTTAAGATTCGGTAAATCTTGAAGAGATGCTGTTTCTGGTAATGTGGTGAAAACCAATTCATAAATTGATGAATGAATTTCCTGTTTGTTGAGCTTTTTTAAATCTTTCAAAAACAGCGTCCTCTACTCAATATTCAATCTTCATCGTCTCCTAAAAATTCAAGAGCTTGCTGGCGGCTGAGAAGCGGGGTTTCTTTGGCTTCATCCATTGCTTTATTGAGGCAATAGTCTTCGATATTTTCTGTCATGGTTTCGAGGGAGGGGTTGTCTTGAGGGAGAATTTGCCTCCACAAATCAATTGGAACAACGACAGCCGTTAGCTTGCCCTCTGAATCGGTGATATATCCAACTTCTTGGGGATTCATGCCTTTTATGTCTCCTTGGTTTCCTAATATGGGTAGTCCAATTCATACTAAATTTTCTGCGTTTACAATTGTAGCGCAATTAAGGGCATTTGCATCTCCCATCGCTCAAATCAATGTAGAGGCGATTCGCGAATCGCCTCTACATTGAGCGTTTAATATACCTCGGGCCAGATTCTCATCTAGGATACAAAATCTGGCGTAGCAACCCGGTTTCTTATCTTCTAAGAATTAGAAGGCTCTAACCGAATCTCACCGGCGTTGGTGGATGTGCGATAGACCCAGGTTTGGTCTTCGTGAGCGATGACGACTCGCCAGCCTTCTACTAACATTTCCACACAACCCTCGTTGGGGTCGGGGAGTCCTAAGCAATTATTGGGCCAGGTTTTGCGTTCTTCTTCCTGGATCTCTAGTTGGTTTTTCGGGAGGTGCGATCGCGCGGAGGCTTCTTCCATCACTGCCTCGAATACTTCCGGGGGTAGGGAACCGCTATATATATATTGATCCTCTAACCGAATCTCTTCGGCTTCTAAGGAGGTTCGATACACCCACTTGTGTCCGTTCTCTTGATTTTCAATGACGACTCGCCACCCTTCTACTTTGGCGAGGCTGCATAATTCGTCGGGTTCGGCGATGCCGAGGCAGCCATTGGGCCAAGTTCGCTTTTCAGCTTGGACGATCTGGAGTTGGTAGGGGGAAATTCCTGTTTGTTCTGAGGCGGCTTCTTTGACCGCTGTTTCTACGGAATCGGATAATGTTATAAGGGTTTGGTTCATGATTAACCTCTGATGAATTGGGATCTTTGTATTGGGTAGCCTGTGATCCCCATCTTAGAAGTGATTTTTGAAAATCTTGTGAAATTTTGGAGAGATACAGCTTTTTTATGCCTTTAGGTATAGGTCAGCTATCCTAGGTTCGGCTAATTTATACTCCTCTACCAATCTTAAAAAGCCCCACTTTTTGAGGGGGTGAGGTTTTTCTTAATTAAAAAGCCGAGGGTTTTTCTCCTCGGCTTTTTGGGAATTTATTTTTCTGTTCAATGAGACGTAAAACCACATAAAAGCGGGTTCATTCATCCCTAAATCATCCTCCTTGTGATTGCTTGAGGACTACCTGTTCAGGTAGTGGTGGGGGTGGTTTCTTGCCAATCAAAGATGCGCTCTAGTTGGTCGATGGTGACAAATCCATACTGCCAGAGTACCATTGGTAAGGTGCTGTAGTCTAGTTCGCGACTATGTAGGCCAAAAGTCCCGCAAATCCGCTCGGCGAAGGCGATCGACGCGGTGGAAATGGCGAGTTCTTCTTGGAGAAATCGGATAAATTGAGAATAGGTTGCCGGGGCCATAAGAACTATCACCTCCTCTGTTATTCCTCCCAATTGTGATTGGAAACTGTTAAAGATGGGGTAGCGGAGTAGCTACTTTGCCATCTGTCCATTCTGGGGTTCGATCGCCCATAAAATATCAGCTCAGATTGCCGCAGATTTTATGACGACTTATTACTAATGCAGCATATCTAGCTGACAATGACATCCGAAAATTTACCGAATTCCAATCATAAGGCGGCAAATGCCGCCTTATGACAGTCTGATTTGTGTCTGATTCGCATTTTCTACAGAGGGGGAGGAGTCAACCGGGGTGTTCTCGTCCTCTTAAAAACTCTGAACCGCATTACTCAGCTTTAAGTAGTTTATTCCCACTCGATAGTTCCAGGCGGTTTGGAGGTGATGTCATAAACCACCCGATTCACCCCGCGCACTTCATTGACAATGCGGTTAGAAATGGTTTCCAACAAGTCGTAAGGAACCCGCGACCAATCTGCCGTCATCCCATCTTCACTGGACACCAAGCGCAACACGATGGGATAAGCATAAGTCCGTTGGTCCCCCATGACTCCGACACTGCGGATGGGTAACAAGACGGCAAAGGCTTGCCAAAAATCATGGTAGAGTCCCTGGCGATTAATTTCTTGGCGAACTACATAGTCCGCATCCCGCAGGATATCTAATCGTTCTGCGGTAACTTCCCCGAGGATGCGAATCGCTAACCCAGGACCGGGGAAGGGGTGACGTTGGACGATTTCCTCGGGTAACCCAATCGATCGCCCGACTTTGCGGACTTCATCTTTAAACAGTTTCCGCAGGGGTTCCACCAGCTTAAAGCAGAGGTCGTCGGGTAAACCGCCGACGTTGTGATGACTCTTGATTTTAACGGCCACCCGTTGACCCGGTTGGGAGGGAATGCTAGTATCTGCGGACTCAATCACATCGGGGTAGAGGGTGCCTTGGGCGAGAAAATCAAAGGGGCCCAGACGTTTGGATTCTTCTTCAAATACACGGATGAACTCATGTCCAATCCGTTTGCGCTTTTCTTCCGGGTCGGTAATCCCGTCAATTTGGGCGAGGAAGCGATCGCGCGCATTGACGTAGGCAACGGGAATATGAAACTGTTCTTGAAACAGCTTGACCAAGCGTTCTGGTTCATATTTCCGCATGAACCCTTGATCAATGAACATACAGGTGAGTTGATCTCCGATCGCCTTGTGCAACAGGAACGCCAAGGTGGAAGAATCCACCCCACCAGATAACGCCAATAATACCCGACGGTCCCCGACTTGAGCCCGAATGTCTTTAATCGATTCTTCGACAAAGGTGGCTGTCGTCCAGGTGGGTTGGCATTCGCAAATATGATAAACAAAATTGCGAATGAGGGGCATTCCTCCTTCGGAATGGACGACTTCGGGATGAAACTGGACGCCATATAATTGCTTTTCGTGGTTGGCGATCGCAGCGCATTCCGTATTCTCTGTATGTGCCAGTCGTTCAAACCCTTCTGGCATCCGGATTACTGAGTCACCATGACTCATCCACATGGTGGAACCTTCCTCCACATTGGTGAGCAAATCTGTGGGGTCGTCAATGTGCAGCGATGCTTTGCCATATTCGGCGCGTTCTGCCTGTGCCACATGGCCCCCAAGCTGCTGCACCATCAGTTGCATTCCATAGCAGACTCCCAGGACTGGGATACCCAGATGCCAAATTTCGGGGTCACACAGGGGCGCACCTTCATCGTAAACGGAGTTTGGTCCCCCAGATAAGATAATCCCTTTGGGATTGAGTTTTCGTAAAGTGGCCGCGTCAGTGCGATGGGATAAAACCTCAGAATAAACCTGGGTTTCACGAATCCGACGGGCAATCAATTCGGAATACTGAGAACCAAAGTCTAAAATCAGAATGGTCTCGCGGTCGATAGCACGGCGATCGCGTTGGTCTTCGATAGACTCACTAATTGGACTTTGTGGAGTTGGAGTTTGGGTAGTCGTCACGGGTCAATCCTAATGGGTTGGGTGGTAGGCGGAAAACTGATGAACTCAGGACTTACTCAGAAGAAAGCAGAACTCTAACGATTGGGTCATCCCCTGAAAAATATCCTTGGGTGGTAAGTCCTGGAATTGGAGGGATTAAGATTAATTTTACCTCCTCTATTTGCTTTTTTTTATTGAGAAATTTAGGATTAAATACCACGTTCTCCAGGATTCCATCTAAGATTAACTGCACCTCCGGTCCCCTCCCCTTAGCAAGGTCCGGGTTAGGGTGGGGTCCAGCCCTTAAAAGAGAAGGAGAGGTTTGTATGCTGAGGGTGATTTACCGCAGATTAAATGCACTTCCGGTCCCCTCCCCTGTGTCTTGGTCCGGGTTAGGGTGGGGTTCTTCTTGAGGTAGCGATTCCCTATGGGATAGCTCCGCTTACCGCCACGTCACGCACTATGAGCCGCGATCGCGCCTGTATGGAGGGTGGGGAACCCTCTTCCCTCTTTCTTCCTGACGTGGCCTGCGCCACGTCAGGAGGACCCCACCCTAACCCTCCCCTTGCCAAGGGGAGGGGACCGGAGGAGTTGTACGTCCTATCCCTTCCCGGTGTCTTGGGGTAGGCGATCGCCAAGTCCGATCGCCCTGCCAAGCAATTCTTAGGAACCCAGGCGGATGAACAAGTCAGCTAAGGGAGACCCCTTGATTGGCTGTAGATCTATCGCTGGGTCGATCGCTGGTGCAGGCGAACTTAGGGAGATGGACTGCAAGCGCTGGAACAGGGGTTTTCCGGCGAGGGTGACTAATCGCAGAACCGGGAAGCGACGGGTTAAGCTCTCTTCAGAGGCCAACCAATCTAGGTAGAAATAGCCGTAATTGGATTGGGGAAGGGGCGCGATCGCACTCTGAAAGTCTGGATTACTCACGATTGAACCCGTGGTTGGGGCATCGATCGCCGCTGTTAAGGTTTCTAGGGAACTGGCAAAAATCTCATAAGCCCCAATTTCGGTATGCACGGCCCGAATATCGGCGGCAATCTGTAACGGTTGGGTGCCTTTTGCCTTGGTGGGGACAGGTTTCGTGGTTAATTTACTCCAGGTGGAAATTGGGCGATTCCCCCAGGAGACGGGTCCGACGCTGAACCCTTGTTCTTGGGCGATCGCATCTAATTGTTCAATCCCTTTCACTGCCGTGTCCCCAGATTTCTGGGCGACAAAAATCCAGGCCAATCCAGGATTATCCACGTTTTCGACTGAGGATTGTGGTAATAAACCGATCGCATATTCCCCTTGGACCCAGTTAAAAATTGCCTCGGGTAAATCTAATCCCCAGCGCGATCGCACCATTGCTACAGGTTGGCGCAGAATTTGACCCACCGCCCCGGATTCGGGAAATCCTTTTTCCAGGGCTAACCATAATTGATTTAAGTCGGCACCGGCAATGGCAAAGGCAGTCTGTTCCGGCAGATATTGTAATGCCTGGACAGGTCCTAATAAACTCGGTAAACTCGTCGCCCATTCGGTGGAAGTGCTGCCATTCCAGATGGTATGGGCCAGCAATCCCTGGCGATTTAAGCCGAGGGCGATTCCTAAGCTGGGGGAGGTTTGGGCGGCGAGAACGCGCTCAGAGGGGGGTTTGAGGCCGGTTTCCCCAGGGCGATCGCTAATCCATGCGGTGAATTGTTCGACATTGATAAAACTGAGTCCAATTCCTGTAGAGGCCATATTGGCGATCGCCTCTTGATAGGCGGGATTTCCCTTGAGGCTGAGATTTTGAGCTTGGACGTTATTAATGGCATCCCGCAGCACTTTCGGATGATTGGCAAACAACACGAAGCGATCGCCTACCACCGCAGAGGCCCAATTTCCCCCGGAGTCTGCATTGCCCGGAGTTTGGCGATAAATCAGCTTCACCCCTTGATAATTTTCAACCGCAACCTCTACCCCATTACTGGCATTTTGGGCCCACAATACCTCTAAAAAATCCCGGCTGCGTTGAGGGCTTTTCGTTTCCACCGCCAGCAAATACCCCGCTTGCCGTCCATTCCCCTGTTCCCGATCAAAGTCGGAACTGGTGACGGCAAAGGTAATCTCATCCCCCAGCCAAGGTTCAATATCCTTGTGATAGTTTAAATCCGTGTTGGCGAGGACACCCTTTTTAATCTTGTCAAATTCCTCCCGGACCTGACCCCGCAATTTGGGGGCGACTGCCAATCGACCCACATCCTCTAATTTGTCCACATTGACTAAGAGAGAGGTCATCAGGGGCGCTTGTCGGGGCACAAACATCGCCGCCTCGACCCGGGTTTCGACAGGTTCGCGCAATAAGGCAACAGGTCCAGTCGCGAGGATTTCATAGAAGCCCCCGGCACCGAGGAGGCAGAGGACCAGGGCTACTGCCCCTAACACCGTGAAAAATAAGTTTCGATTCATCATTATCAATAAGAGTTAAGCGTAACGGGGGTTTACCGATTAGTTTATCGGGTTTCCGGGGCGGGTAGATTACCGGGTGAGCGTTGATACTCTCTTGTAGCGGGCTTAGGCAGGCTTTGCCCGTATAGTCCCACCCTTGAGGGTGTAGGTTTTTCTCCGATTCTCAGCCGCGATCGCTCGATACCCGAGGGACTCTTTCCAGGATACTCCTTCCGGTGCCGGTGGCTCCTAGATCCGGCGAGGGTTCATCAGGCTGATTGTTCTCATCTATTTATAACTATTCTCAATAAACTAGCAAGAAAAGGCAGAATAATATCATAAATTGACAAAATTACTTCATAATTTTCTCAATAGCTGCCCTAGAGGGCAGGGGGAGTTCAAAAAAGTCATAAATTTGTAAAATTATTGCTAAACAAGGATTTCAAGGCTTATTTAGGAAGGATAAGGCGGATTTTTGTCCGAACGGGCTGAGGTGTCTAAAACGCTGTAAACTCTTGATTTGCAAGGATTTAATGAATTAATCCCTGGAAACGAGAGGGATTGGCAACTATCAGATTATCAAAAAAATATTTTTGAACCTATTGAATATTACTCTCAATAAACGTATGATAGGTTCGGTAAAAACCCAGAGGTTACCTGGATCCTTGATTCACTTAAAGGATCTGGGCGAGGAAGTCTCCCTTACAGCATCCCCGAGTCGCGGATGCAGGGAAAGGGTCTCAGAGCCCACCGGGAAAGTGGGATGGAGACCAAAAAGCGATCGCAATGGTAGAGATGGGGGTTTAAGGAGAGCGTGTGAGACAAGAGCATTTATTCAATAGTCTATGGATGGCAAGCACGATTGCCCTCGTCGCAGCGGGTCCCGTGTCTGCACAGGTGTCGCTGATTACCGGGGTTCGCCTCAATCCAACCCCGACGGGCGTGGAGGTGGTTTTAGAAACCCTCTCAGGAGGAACGCCGGAAGTGTTGACTTCTCAAGACGGGGAAACGTTTATTGCTGATATTGTTAACGCCCAATTACGCTTACCCGGTGGGGAAAATTTTCAGGCGGATAACCCGATTGAGGGGATTAGTGCGATCGCCGTGACAGCAGGGGAAGGAAACCAAGTGCGAGTCACCGTCACCGGCGCAACTGCCGTCCCTGTCACCGATTTTGTGGTGGAAAATGGACAAATTGGGTTCCGGGTCACTCCTTCGGCGGAAACCGTAACGGTTCCACCCACAGAAACAGAAACATCCCCGGAAACGGAAACAGAAACATCCCCGGAAACGGAAACAGAAACAGAAACAGAAACAGTGCCTGCGGATCAGGAGATTATTGAACTGATTGTGACGGCAACCCGGATCGCCGAACAAATCACAGATGTTCCCGCATCGATTTCCGTGGTGGGGGAAGAAAAAATCGAAGAACAAACCCGACTAACGCGAGATTTGGGAACTATTCTCTCACAGGAGGTCCCGGGATTGTCTGTGGGGACTCAAAGTGCGAGTACCTTCGGACAAACCTTGCGGGGTCGCAATATTAGTGTGATTATTGATGGAGTCCCGCAGTCTACGAACCGCAACTCTGCCCGGGATTTACGGACTATTGATCCCTCGGCGATCGAACGGGTGGAAGTGCTACGAGGACCGACGGCGATTTATGGCGATGGCGCAACCGGCGGGGTCATTAATATTATTACGAAGCGGGGAAGAGGCGAGGGAGTACAAGCGGAAACCACCGTAGATCTCAATGCCTTTCCTACTAATTTGGGTGAGACTTTTGGACAAAATATCCAACAATCTTTTTCCGGCAGTTTAGGGAATTTTGATTTTGCTCTGAATGGTTCGTTTAGTCGTACCAGTGCTCAGTTTGATGCGTGGGGCGATCGCATTCCTCCAGACCCCAATGCTCAAGGGGGAATTGGGGATAGTAATACGTTTAACCTTTTAAGCAAAGTTGGGGTCAACCTTACCGATTCCCAACGCCTACAATTCACTGCAAATTACTTTCGGGATACGCAAGATACGGACTACACCACCGATCCCATTGTCGATGAAATTCCCGGACGACAAAGGGCGCGAGCATTGGAGGGATTGGATTTAGACGAGTCCCAACAAACCACAAATTTGAATACGAGTCTGGACTATACTCATGATGATATTTTGGGGAGTAGTTTCCAGGGTCAGATTTATTATCGAGATTATTTTACCCGGTTCTTTCCCTTCGATGCCCGGGAATTTGCCAGTTTAGGCAATACGATTTTTCAGTCCCGAGTCGAATCGGAAAAATATGGAGCAAGGCTACAAGTTGATACGCCCATTGTAGATGCAGGCCGAGCCAATTTACTCTGGGGAGTCGATTTAGTTCGGGAAAATACCAATCAGCCGGTTTCTATCTTTGATCCAGTGGCTTTTGATAACAGTAATGGCTTGACTTACGACCGGACGGGGAGCCGTACTTGGTCACCGTTTCAGCGGCAAGATAATTTAGGATTATTTGCTCAATTGAAATGGAACGTTAGCGATCGCGTGGTGTTGCGCGGGGGCGTCCGTCACGAACGGATTAACGTGGATGTGAATGACTATACCACCCTATCGGGAAACCGCATCCAAGGGGGTGAACTGGATTATAATGCCACCCTATTTAATGTGGGAAGCGTGGTTTATCCCACAGAGGAAATTAGTTTATTCGCTAATTTTTCCCAAGGATTTTCTATTGCTGATGTGGGACGGGTCCTGCGGGGGGCTGCCCCAGGATTTACCGTAGAATCCCTCGATCCCGAAGCCCAAACCGTCAATAATTATGAAATTGGAATTCGGGGCAACTATGAACGAATTCAAACCTCCCTCGCCGGGTTTTATAATACCTCCAATCTCGGGTCTAGCTTTACCCAAGATTTTGAAATTCTACGCGCACCGGAACGAGTTTATGGGGTAGAATTTGCCCTGGATGCTCAACCGAGTGAGAATTGGGGATTAGGAACTTCCTTCACTTGGACTGAAGGCGGGGCGGATATCAATGATGATGGAGATTATGAAAGTCCCCTCAATGGGTTCCGGATTTCTCCGATTAAAATTACCGCCTATATCGAGAATGAAACCTTACCCGGATGGAACAACCGTCTCCAAGCATTGTATTCTGGAACTCGCAATCCCACCGGGGAAGGATTTGGTTTGTTAGAGGTGGATAGCTACGTTACTTTAGATTTAATCAGTAGCTTGAATATTGGGCGGGGTCGTCTCGTTTTGGGGGTGGAAAATTTATTCAATGCGGAATATTTTCCGGTGGTTTCTCAATTGCAAGGTGCGGATACCGCTTATGCCGCAGGGCGCGGGAGAAGCATTCGCTTAGGATATTCTTTCAGTTGGTAAGGGAGGGGGAACGCTAACCCAGTGAATTGCGATCGCCGATGAATCAGAACAGGTTCGGAGGCGATCGCACTAAGAAAATCGGCTCAAAACCTTGCAGCATCAGGATTCCGGGTAATCCCGAGAGACACTAAAAAAAAATTTTCTCTAGCTATTGCTAAAATTTCTCAGGAGTAG
This sequence comes from Laspinema sp. D2d, assembly GCF_025370755.1. GTDB lineage: Bacteria > Cyanobacteriota > Cyanobacteriia > Cyanobacteriales > Laspinemataceae > Laspinema. The sequence continues at coordinate 17,677 of NZ_JAMXFC010000015.1, forward strand.
TATGCTGAATCACAATTGAAAATAACTCTCAATTATTATTTAGGATTCTGTGCAACAAATCAGAGGGATCAAATCGTGGTAAATCACATCAATAAAGGCTTTCATGACCAGGAACCGGACCTTACTTTACTCCCCAGGGCTGATTACCCAACTTCATTACCTAAGAATCAATCGCAAGAGTATTTAAACCGGCAGGCGCAGCGCGAATCTAATGCCCGCAGCTATCCCCGGCGGATTCCCATCGCCATTCGGGAAGCAAAAGGAGTGTTTATTACCGATACCGATGGTAATCAATATTTAGACTGTTTAGCAGGGGCGGGAACCCTGGCATTGGGACATAATCATCCAGTAGCGATCGCCGCCATGCGAGAGGTTCTCGATAGTAGTCTCCCCTTGCATACCTTGGACCTAACAACTCCGGTGAAAGACCAGTTTGTCGAGGAGTTGTTTGCTAGTTTACCTGCTGGGTTTGCCCGGAATGCCCGGATCCAGTTTTGTGGGCCGACTGGGGCTGACGCCACGGAAGCGGCAGTTAAGCTAGTCAAGACGGCAACAGGTCGGCGGAGTATGCTATCGTTTCATGGCGGTTATCATGGAATGACTCATGGGGCGTTAAGTTTGACGGGAAACCTTGCACCGAAACAGCAAGTTGCGAATTTAATGCCGGAGGTTCATTTTCTCCCCTATCCCTATAATTATCGCTGTCCGTTTGGGATCGGAGGTGAGTTTGGACATCGCCTCAGCAGTCATTATATTGAGCATATTCTCACAGACCCTGAAAGTGGGATTACACCCCCTGCCGGGATGATTCTGGAAATGGTTCAAGGGGAAGGCGGGGCGATTCCAGCCCCCGATCGCTGGGTGAGAGAGATTCGACGGATTACCCGCGATCGCGGCATCCCCCTGATTGTGGATGAAATTCAGACGGGGTGGGGTCGGACGGGCAAACTCTATGCCTTTGAACACGCGGGGATTGTTCCCGATGTGGTGTTGTTATCGAAGGCGATCGGGGGGAGTTTACCCTTATCGGTGGTGTTGTATCACAAAGATTTGGATCAATGGTCTCCTGGCGCACACGCGGGTACATTCCGAGGAAATCAAATGGCAATGGCGGCAGGATTAGCGACCCTGCGATACATTCAGGATTTTGGCTTGGTGGATCGCGCCCATGAATTGGGCGATCGCCTGATGGGTCATTTGCGGCAATTACAAGGGGATTCCCGCTGTATCGGTGAGGTACGGGGACGGGGGTTAATGGTGGGGGTAGAAATCGTGAATACCGACGCTACAGCCTGCGATCGCGGTAGTTATCCAGCCCATACCTTACTAGCGCGGCGCATCCAATCGGAATGTCTGAGTCGGGGGTTGATTCTGGAATTGGGGGGTCGTCATGGATCTGTAGTCCGGTTTTTACCGCCTTTGATTATCACCGCAGAGCAAATTGACCAGGTTTGTGAGATATTCGCCGCAGCGGTGAAGGCAGCGGAAGGGCTGATGTCGGAACAGTTAGCAGAGGTAAGCTAATGTTAGAGGTAGAACAAAAAGGGGTGATCGCGTCAGAGGATGGGCGGTGGGATACCTGTTTTCTGACAGATTCTGAGGTGAGTATTGAGGCGTATCGGCAGGCGATCGCGGATGCGGCAGCGGAGGTGATTCGCCAGTTTGCCTGTCAGAAACAGCCCTATAGTGGCGCAACGCCGATTGAGTTGGTGGCAGGGTTGGCAGGGACAGAGATTTGTCCGAAAAATCCACAATTATTAGGAGATATTCTTAATAAGGTGGGGGAGAAGGCGATCGCGCATTCCGTGGTTGTCACCCATCCGCGCTGTATCGCACATTTACATTGTCCTCCTCTGATTCCGGCGTTAGCGGCAGAGGTGTTGATTTCGGCAACGAATCAATCGATGGATTCCTGGGACCAAAGTCCTGCCGCGACTGTGTTGGAACAGCAGTTAACCAACTGGTTATGCAGTGAATTTGGCTATGATGCGGCAGCGGATGGCATCTTCACCAGTGGGGGAACCCAGTCGAATTTTATGGGGATGTTACTAGCGCGCGATCGCTATGCTAAACAGCAATTAAATTGGTCGATTCAGCAGCAAGGATTACCCCCTCAAGCGCATCAATGGCGCATTTTATGTTCAGATGTCGCCCATTTTACGATTCGCCAATCTTGTGCGTTATTAGGATTGGGAGAACAAGCGGTTATTCCCGTAGAAACAGATGAAAATTACCGATTATCTCCCGATGCAGTTCGGATGAAATTAGCTGAATTGCAGGCACAAGGGTTAACGGCGATCGCAATGGTAGCAACCGTTGGAACTACGGATTTTGGCAGTATTGATCCGTTGCTTCCCTTAGCAGAAATTGCTCAAGAAAACGGACTGTGGTTCCACATTGATGCTGCTTATGGGGGGGCATTGGTAATGAGCGATCGGTATCGCCCCCAACTCGCAGGAATCGAGTTGTCAGATTCAATTACGGTAGACTTTCACAAGTTATTTTATCAGCCGATTAGTTGTGGAGCATTTTTGCTTAAAGACAAGTCAAATTTTGAATTAATGAAACTCCACGCCGATTATCTCAACCCTGAAACTAACGAAGCGGAAGGAATTTCCGATTTAGTTACAAAATCCATCCAAACTACTCGCCGATTTGATGCCCTAAAACTTTGGATTTCGTTACAGGTATTGGGACGAGCAAAGTTTTGTGAAATGATAGAAACCACGATTCAAATTGCCTCTGCAACGGCACAAATGATTCGCGCCGATTCTCAATTGGAACTCGCCACTATTCCAACCCTGAATGCCGTAGTTTTTCGCTACAGTTCCGGAAATTCAGAACAGGATAATTGGATTAATTCCCAAATTCGCTTAACGTTGCTGCAACGGGGGGAAGTTGTGTTGGCGCAAACCTGCATTGCCGGGAATGCGTATCTTAAATTTACCCTCCTCAATCCTCGAACAACCCTGGCTGATATTGGGACAATTCTCGACAGAGTGAAGCAAGTCGGGACTGAATTCAGTTTGTCTTTGTCGAACTAACCCACCTTACCTCAACCCATCAAAATGGTACAACAACTGACCGTAATTAAACGAGAACAGAACATCAATCTGACGGATAAACAGATTGCCGATCGCGCTACGATTCAAAGTTTTTTGAATTGTTATCTGAAGGAAACCGGCAGCGGCAAAGTTGGCAGTCGAGAAGAGTATCCCGAACTGCAAACCCGCCTGGAATCTGCCCAAATTCTCTGCTGTTCTTTACCGAATCAAGGGGTAGAAGTCAAGGCGGGAGTTCGCTATTTGTCCCTAACAGGACGGCATTGCTTTGAATTTCCCCTGTACTATCAAATGGCGGGGAAATCGGAACTGATAGAACTCGATTATGTAACATTAGTCGCCCTATTTAGCAAAGAATTAGCCCTGGCGAATCATAGCAGTGGGTCCCAAGATGAACTGCTGTTACGGGTGGTTCAAAGTTGCCGCAATATTGAACAATTCGTCCGCGATCGGCGTCGGGATGCAGAAATCCTCACAGGGTTTCACAGCACCTTTGGGGAAACGGAACAAGCCTTAATTTTCGGACATCTGTTGCATCCCACTCCCAAGAGTCGTCAAGGGTTTGCGGATGAAGATTTACCGATTTATTCCCCAGAATTAAAAGGCAAATTTCCCTTACATTATTTTCGGCTACATCCCTCGATAGTCTTAGAAGGGTCTGCACTTCCAGAAACCGCTACCCAGTTGATTAAAACTGAACTGATTGCGGATCCGCAAGTCTCTGAACAATTTAAGCAGCAGTATTGTCAAACCGATGAGTATTCCCTGCTGCCGTTGCATCCCTGGCAAGCACAGTATTTGCGCCGCCAACCTGTGGGACAAACCTTATTTAATCAGGGATTACTCGAAGATTTGGGACCCCAGGGACGGGCATTTTTGCCCACTTCTTCCATTCGGACGGTTTATCATTCTGATGCCGCTTTCATGTTCAAACTTTCCCTGAATGTGAAGATTACCAACTCGGTACGAATGAATCTTTATAAAGAGTTGGAACGCAGTGTGGAAGTCTATCAGATTTTAGCCGGTCCCATAGGGAAAGAATTGCAACAAAATTATCCGGATTTTGATATCATTCGGGACCCGGCATTTTTAGCGGTTCAATTCAACGGCGAACCCCTCCCCGCTTTTGCCACAATTCTGCGACAAAATCCCTTTCAAACTAATCCAGCAACCGATGCTACCTGCATTAGTTCCCTCTGCCAAGATTCAATTTATGGGGATGGTTCTCGTTTAGCACATCTGATTAAAACGTTAGCTAAACAAGAAAATCGTACCTCATCAGAGGTGAGTTTAGATTGGTTCCGCCGCTACTTAAAAGTTTCTTTACAACCGATTCTCTGGTTGTATTTCACGCATGGAATCGCGGTGGAAGCCCATCAGCAAAATAGTGTAGTGCAGTTAGCCGAGGGATATCCAGAACGGTTTTACTATCGAGACAATCAAGGCTATTATTTCCGTCAGTCTTGTTATGAACATCTCAACACAATTCAGCCGGGAATTGGGGAGAAAAGTCAAACGGTATGCGAGGATGCCGTTGCCGATGAACGTTTGGCATATTATTTCTTCCAAAACAATCTGTTTGGCTTAATTAATGGGTTTGGAGTAGCGGGATTAGTGGATGAAACCCTCTTGCTGGCTGAGTTGCGTCAAGTGTTGGAACAGGCAAAAGAGATAAATTCCAATGGGTCCAATATTTTGGAAAATTTATCTAAGCCGAAGTTACGTTGTAAAGCCAATTTACTAACGCGATTTCATGATATGGATGAGTTAGTGGGTTCTTTGGCAACTCAGTCGGTTTATGTGGAGTTGGATAATCCATTGGTTGCCGGTTTATAGAATGTTCGTAGTGACGCCTTCAGGGGTCAAAAAAAGGCAACCCATGAAGGGGTTACTACAAACGTTCCTAGTGACGCAAGAAATAGAATAATACCGAAAATTATGGCATCAATAGAATTAGAAAAAAAGCTAGATTTTGCTTACCAGAAGTATGACTCAACCTTGGATAAAACCATTGCTTTTCGCCCGGTTCAGTTAGAGAAAGATTTACGGAGAATTCATCAGTGGATGAATCAACCTCATGTGATTCCCTTTTGGAATTTAGGGTTAGCGTTGGATAAAATGCAGGCGCATTTGGAACGGGCGATCGCAGATACCCATCAAATGCTCTATATTGGGTATTTAGATGGCGTTCCCATGAGTTATTGGGAGTCCTATTGGACGAAGGATGATATCATTGCTAAGTGTTATCAACCCCATCTGGAGGACCAGGGAATTCATTTGTTAATTGGCGAACCGGATTATCTGGGAAAAGGGTATGCGTTACCGTTGTTAAAGGCGATGACGGCGTTTCAGTTGCAGCATTTGCCGACTCAAAAAATTGTCACAGAACCGGATATTCGCAATCAAAAAATGATTCATGTATTTGAACGTTGCGGGTTTGAATTTCAGCGGCAAATTACTTTACCGGATAAACAAGCTGCTTTGATGTTTTGCAGTCGCGATCGCTTTATGGAGAAGTGGGAATCATGATAGAACCCCTTTATGATATTATCGGTGTAGGAATTGGACCGTTTAACTTAGGATTAGCGGCCCTTTTAGCCCCCACAGGCGTTAAATCTCTGTTCCTAGAACAAAAACCAGCCTTTCAATGGCATTCGGGATTACTCATTGAAGGCTGTACGATTCAAGTGCCCTTTTTGGCGGATTTGGTGACAATGGCAGACCCCACCAGTCCTTATAGTTTCCTCAACTATCTCCAGGCACATTCACGTCTGTATCATTTCTATTTTTACGAAAATTTTCACATTCCCCGCCAGGAATATAACCACTATTGTCAGTGGGTGGCACAACAGCTAGATTGTTGTCAATTTGGACAACGGGTGGAAGGGATTACCTGGGAAAATACGGGAACTGAGAGTTATTATCAGGTGCAAGTTCGGCAAATTGAAACGGGGGCAATTTTAACCTATAATACTCGGCATTTAGTCTTAGGAGTAGGAAGTATTCCCCAGGTTCCCCCCTGTTTTAGAACGGTACATTCGGAGAAAGTCTTTCATTCTGCCGAGTTTCTCCACAAGCGCGATCGCTGCCGGGAATCTGAATCTATTACTGTGATTGGTTCAGGACAAAGTGCAGGGGAAGTGTTTTATGAACTGTTGCAGGAACAGCCGAGTTATGGCTATCACCTGGAATGGCATACGCGATCCTCGGGATTCTTTCCAATGGAATATTCTAAGCTGGGGTTAGAGCATTTTTCCCCAGATTATACGAATTATTTCTATTCCTTGCCTCCGCAAAAACGGGATATGGTTCTGTCTCAGCAAAACTTGCTTTATAAAGGCATTAGTGCGAAAACTATTGCCGATATTTACGACTTACTGTATGAACGTTCCGTTTGTGGCAATCAACCCGATGTTAAGCTACTCTCCCTGGTGGAAGTGAAGGAAGTCGAATCCGTAGGCGATCGCTTTATTTTGGGATACCGACATCGCCAACAAGACACACGCCTTACCCATGAAACCGACTGCATTATTCTCGCGACAGGGTATCACCATGAAATTCCCAACTGTATTGAAGGGATTCGGGATTTGATTCGTTGGGATGACAAGAATCGCTATGGGGTCAACCTCGATTATCGACTGGCATTAACCGAAGATATCCCCAATCAAATTTTTGTGCAAAATGGCGAATTGCACAGTCATGGCGTAGGTGCACCGGATTTAGGATTAGGCTGTTATCGCAACTCAGTGATTATTAATACCCTGTTGGGTGAAAGCGTTTATCGAGTTGATCGCCGCAATGTTTTTCAGCAGTTTGGTGTCGCTTGATGAACCCTGAGAAATCCCTGAAATTTGGCGCATTGTTTTTATGTGTATTCCTCGCAATTTTTTCGGAGGTTTTACTCTCGCCATTCTATCCCCAATTTTTCAGCAAAGTGTTTGGGGTGGAGGATTTAGCCTATACCGGCTTTTACATCTTTGTCTGTCGGCTAACCGTGGTCATTTGTGCGCCCGCATGGGGATTTTTAGCCCGCTTTTTCGAGGTTAAATATCTCCTATATGGGGGTCAATTAGGGGCAGCGGTGATGACAGCATTGATGGCAACCAGTACCCATGTAAATCAGTTCCTTGCCTACACCATTTGTTTGCTGCTGTTCAAAAGTTCTTACCTGTTAGTCTATCCTTTAATCATTCAACTGGCAGGGAAAGAACGGCAATCCACCATCGCAGGAACCTATCAATCCGTATTTCATGGGGCTATTGTTGCGGGGACGATCGCCGGGGCTTGGATGGTGAATTTAGAAGCACCTTTGCGGCTATTTTATGGAGTTGCCGCAGCGGATTTATTCCAATTTTGCCTCTGTTTATTCATCTTAAGAAAGGTATCCACTCGCCAGCCGGAAAAATCGGAAACAGGGACAGGCGCAATTGACAATCAATGGGGGTTTATGCTTGCCATCGGGTTGGTGATTTTAACCTTTCAACTTGCCAATAATTTAGTCCGTCCCTTTTTCACCGCTTATGTCACCCAAGCCGACAAATTTAATGTGGATTTGGTGACAAGTAGCTATCTGTTTATGATTCCAAGCGTGATGGCGATCGCCGCTTTACCTTACATCCGCAAATTTTGTAAATCTGAACGTCTAAGTTCGATTTATTTGATAGGAATTGGAGTATTAGCCGTGACCCTCTTCCTCCAAGGGTGGACAAACTCTCTAGGAATTGTGGTGCTTTCCCGCATTGTTTATGGCTTTTGTTTAGCCATAACTCAGGCAACTTTAGAACTGAGATTATTTGGCAATAGTAGCAGCGATCGCCTGCATTTTAACTATAGCCTTGCCATGTCTTTTGCAAACTTGGGTCATTTGTCTGCGCCCTTGCTGGCATCTTGGGTGGTGAGTAGCTTTAGTTTAGCTGCCCCCCTGTGGGTTGCAGCAGCAATTTGTTTGGCAAATTTAGCCTTTGCAAAATGGACAATTTTCACCCGATTCCCTCACCCGATTCCGGTGGAAATACCGGGTAAATAATTGAATTTAAGGAATTAAAACAATGGAAAATTTAGCAACTCTCAACCAAGCCTTACAACCCCAACGCTGGCAAAAAGTTAGCGCAAAGCTACTGACAAAAATGCTGTCTGAGTTCATGTATGAGGAAATTATCCAACCCGAAGTCATCGAACAAATCAGCGAGACAGAAGCCCGATATAAAGTGTCTCTGCCGGAAGGGATTGCCTATCAGTTTGAAGCCAAACAACGGTTATTTGATAGCTATCGCGTCAAAGTTGAATCAATTCAACGGTGGAATGGAACCGCATGGGAAGTCACAACGAATCCCTTCCAATTTGTTCTTGATTCTCATACCGCTGTAGGTATGACGGCACAAACTGCCGGACATTTGATTAAAGAATTCAGCAATACTTTACTGGCAGATGCTCATTTAGATGCCCGAAAAGAAACCCAAGAAATTGACTTACTGGGGTTAGATTATGCCCAATTAGAAGGAGAAATGGAGGGTCATCCTTGGATTACGTTTAACAAGGGACGCATCGGGTTTGGGTATGATGATTATCTTGCCCATGCCCCAGAAAGTAAGCAACCCATTCATCTGACTTGGATTGCAGTATTTAAAGAACGCGCCCAATTTAATGCGGTACAAACCCTGAATTATCAAACTCTGATTCAAGAAGAATTAGGACAAGCCACAATTGCAGAATTCCAAAACATCCTAAATGCTCATTCTGTCAATTCCGAGGATTATTTCTTCATGCCAGTTCATGATTGGCAGTGGAATAATATTGTAGTATCCCTATATGCGGAAGAAATTGCCACCGGGGGGATTATCTTTTTGGGCAAAAGTCCCGACTCTTATTTACCTCAACAGTCAATCCGCACCTTTGTCAATATCAGCAATTCCCAAAAACGTCACGTTAAATTACCCCTGAGTATTTTCAATACCTTAGTCTATCGGGGACTGCCAGGAGAACGAACGGCGATTGCCCCCAAAGTCACAGAATTGGTCAAATCTATCTGCGATCGCGACACTTTTCTCTCGGAAGAATGCCGGATGATTCTCCCGGGAGAAGTTGCCAGTATCAACTACGATCGCTGTTACTATACAGAACTTCAGGGCGCACCTTATCAATATAAAGAAATGCTGGGCTGTCTCTGGCGAGAAAGTGTGCTTTCCTATTGTGAACCCGAGGAAAAACCAATTACTTTAGCCGCATTAGTTCATATCGACGGCAATGGCAAACCCTTTATTTCCCAACTGATTGAAAAATCAGGATTGACAGTGGAAGCATGGCTGGAAAAGCTATTTAATGTTATCTTACCCCCGCTGCTGCATTACCTGTATCGGTATGGCGTAGTCTTTTCTCCTCATGGGGAAAACACGATTTTGGTTCTCAAAAATAATCTGCCGCATCGCTTGGCAATGAAAGATTTTGTAGATGATGTCAACATCAGCCGTCATCCTTTGCCGGAATTAGATATCATTTCCCCCGAATTACGGGCAGTGTTACTCACCGAACCCCCGGAAGGACTTTGCCAGTTTATTTTTGCCGGATTGTTTATTTGCCATCATCGGTATTTATCCGATATTGTGGAAACGTATCACAACTATCCGGAACGTGCTTTTTGGAAACAAGTGCGTCAAGCAATCTTGAACTATCAAAATCGCTTTCCTGAATTACAAGAACGATTTGAATTGTTCAATCTGCTTGCACCAAAGTTTACCAAACTGTGCTTAAATCGGAATCGGTTAATTACTTATGGATATGCCGACGATGGAGATCGCCCTCATGCTTCTGCTTTCGGAACTGTCACCAATGCCTTATATGAAGTAGCGGAGGACCCGGTAAAAATTGGTTTTTAAAAAAGAACCAACCCTTACCGGCGTTAGGTTTCAGCGGATTAGCCCGTCAAGGCGGGCTAATTCCCGGCAAGGAGTTTAAAGGTAAATGAGGGAAAAAATGATGCAAACTCAAAGTACAATTAGCCCAATTGTTGACAACGTAAGGAGGACTCATCTTGGTTGCCATTAATGCCCGCAACCTGAACATTAGTTACGGCGATCGCCCGATTGTTCCTAATCTTTCCCTCTCCCTGGAAACAGGAAAGGTGACGGCTTTAATTGGACCCAATGGATCGGGAAAAAGCACCGTATTACGCACCCTGGCGCGACTTTTAAAGCCGCAGCAGGGTGCAATTTATCTGCATGGGCGAGAGATTGCTACAATGCCGACTCGGACGATCGCCCGTCAGTTGGCGATGCTGCCGCAGTCCCCGGATATCCCGGCGGGAATTACGGTGTGGGAGGCGATCGCTTATGGGCGATATCCCCATCGATCGCTGTTGGGGGGACTGTCTCACAATGATTTAGCAGCGATGGATTGGGCATTAAGTGTAACAGGACTCACTTCATTACGCGATCGCCTGATGGATACCCTTTCTGGCGGCGAACGTCAACGGGCTTGGATTGCGATGGCATTAGCCCAAGAAACCCAGGTTTTATTATTAGATGAACCGACAACATTTTTAGATATTCGCCATCAAATTGATATTTTAGCATTAGTTAGAACACTCAATCGAGAACGGAAAATAACCGTGGGTTGGGTGTTACATGATTTGAATCAAGCGGCTGCCTATAGCGATCATATTTTGATGTTACGTTCCGGTGAACTGATTGCTAGTGGTCCTCCGGCAGAAGTGATGACGCCGGAGAATATTTTAGCCGGATTTGGAGTGGAAATGATGGTGATTCCTCATCCGTTAACGGGAACTCCGACTTGCTTTCCGTCCGAGTTAGGAATTTTAGAGGAGATGGCGGAGGTTAAATCATGACAGGAGTTTTATTAGCAGTTTTGGTGATTGTCACAGCGGTTAGATCCCCCCAACCCCCCTTACTAAGGGGGGCTTTAGAGTGTTTTGAGTTGGGTGGAAAAGCTGGAATTAATCCCCCCCCCTTCTTAAGGGGGGGTCAGGGGGGGATCCTCCGATTACTTGCCCCAGTTATCCGATTTGTTGTTTGTTTTTCCGTGGGTTTAAAAGAAGCGGTTAGATCCCCCAAACCCCCCTTACTAAGGGGGGCTTTAGAGTGTTTTGAGTTGGGGGGAAAAGCTGGAATTAATTCTCCCCCCTTTAAGAAGGGGGGTCAGGGGGGGATCCTGCGATTACTTGCGCCAGTTATCCGATTTGTTGTTTGTTTTTTTCTGGGTTTAGTGGTGGTTGCCTGTACCAATAATACCCCTTCTCAAACCGAGGTGAATTCTTCCATAGAATTTGCAGAACCCCCCACGCGAATTGTGGCATTGGAATGGGTTTATGTGGAGGATTTGTTAGCTTTGGGAATTCAGCCGGTGGGGGTAGCGGATATCGCCGGTTATAACGAATTTGTGCAAATTGAACCCCAACTCGCGGATACGGTAAAGGATGTGGGAACCCGGCAGGAACCGAGTTTGGAAGCGATCGCCCAATTGGAACCGGATCTGATTATTGGGGTGAAGTTGCGCCATGAGGCAATTGTGGATACTCTCTCTGCGATCGCGCCTACTTTATTATTTGACCCCTATCCCGCCCCAGAAACAGGAATTCGTCAATTGGATGAAATGGAACAAACTTTTCTGAAGATTGCCCACGTGGTTAATGCCAAACCAAAAGGTGAAGCAGTCTTGCAAGAAATGCAAGAAAAATTTAAGGTTGCCGCCCAACAGCTACAGGGGAAACAACTCGCCCAAAATCCATTTATTCTCGGTCAATTCGTCGGGGGTGCGCCGCAAATTCGGTTATTTAATGATAACGCAATGGCGGTGCAAATTTTGCAAAATTTGGGCTTAAACAATGCTTGGAAAGGCGCGGTTGATCCATTTGGGTTTAATACGGTTTGGATTGAGTCTCTGCCTCCCGTAGAAAATGCTAACTTTTTCTATAGTACCGAAGAGAATAATCCTTATTTCAAGCAGTTAGAAAAAAATCTTATTTGGAACAATCTGGCATTCGTGAAAGAGAGTCGCTTGTACTCTATTGGTAGCGATACTTGGATATTTGGGGGTCCGCTTTCGGCGGAGGTATTTGTGGATAAAGTATTGCAGGCATTGATGTAAAATCAGGCAATTTCCTCGTGACTTGGCTCTGCCGAGTCACGCGCTTATAGAGGCTCTGCCTCCAGTCCTAATACAGGAGCTTAAGCTGCAAAGAGGTTCTCTAAACTTAGAGAGTCTTCATACAGGCGGCAGAGCCACCAAGGGGTGTGACGCGGCAGAGCCACGTCACCAGTAACAACCGAATTTTGTATTAATTATAGAATGGTGTTTAAGATTTTTGGATCTAAAGTATCTCCAATTGCTTCTCGACAATTGATTTCGGCGGCAGTGATTTTGTTGGGGGGATTGTTGCTGCTGGTGATGTTGCTGTTTATGCATATCATTCAGGGACAAACTGATATTAATATAGGGACAACGATTAATGCTATTGTTGCCCCCAATGATGAACTCGCCACCCATAATATTGTGCGATTGATGCGCTTGCCTCGGGCAGCGATCGCAGTCATTACCGGGGCTGCTTGGGGAATTGCCGGTGCATTGCTACAAACCGTTACACGCAATCCCCTCGCGTCTTCTTCTACATTGGGGATTAATGCGGGCGCTTATTTTGCGGTGGCAGCAACAGGAATTTTTGCCCCAGAGTTGTTTGCCCGATCGCCAGTTTTGGTCGCACTCATCGGGGGATTGCTGGCGGCGGGATTAACCTATGCTATTGCTGCCGGAGTCCAGGTTTCTCCCATTCGTCTCACCCTCTCGGGAGTTGCCGTTTCCCTCGCCTTGGCTTCATTTACGGCACTCTTGCAAGTCTTTTATGAAAATCAAACCACAGGATTATTCTTTTGGGGGGCTGGTTCGTTACTACAAACAGACTGGAGTAATAGCGCTTATGCCTTTCCTCGGGTGGCGATCGCTGCTGGGTTAGCCCTCTTGATATCACAATCTCTCGATGTGCTACTCTTAGGCGATGACATGGCGCGATCGCTGGGACAACGGGTGCAACTGACGCGCTTATCTGCAACAGCGATCGCCGTCTTCCTGGCAGCAGTTGCGGTGAGTGTGGTAGGACCTATTGGATTTATCGGATTAGTCGCCCCCCACTTAGTGCGATTGCTGGGATGTCGCCCTCATGCCCTCTTGCTGCCCGGTTCAGCCATTTGGGGGGCAGTGGTCCTCGTTGCTGCGGATATTTTCGCTCAAAGTGTGAAAACCAATTTAAGCGAAATTCCCGTAGGAACTGTCATTCCCCTTGTGGGTGCACCCTTTTTAATTGGATTAGTCCGGAAAACTGCCAATTTGGATGGAGGCAAAGGGAGAACCGCTCTCACATCCAGTCATCGTCCTTCCCGTCGCTTTTCTTATCCTTTGTTACTGGTAACCGCAATGGTTGCCCTAGCAGTTGCCTTAGTTGCTGGGTTAGTCTGGGGCGGAATTACCTTGAACCTCTCCCAAATCCTGGCAACCTTACTCGGAGGCGGAACTGCCCTCTCACAAAAAGTTATCTTCAGCTTACGCTTACCCCGTCTGCTGGTGGCAATCTTTGCCGGGGCGTCTCTGTCGGTGAGTGGGTTGCTGTTGCAAGGGGTTGTGAGAAATGCGATCGCTGGTCCCGAAATCGTTGGGATTACCTCCGGGGCGGGATTAGGGGCAATGTGCGTTCTTATCTTACTGCCCAATCCCCCTGTAGAAGCAGTGGCGATCGCAGCGTTTGTCGGCGCTTTTGTTGCCTTTGGTGCCGTCTGCCTCCTGGCATGGCGCGATGGACTCTCTCCTGCTAGTTTAGCCCTCGTCGGAATTGCCGTTTCTGCCTTCTGTAGTTCCGGAATCAACCTGTTAGTTGTTATGGCTAAATTGCGCGTCGCCCAAGCCCTAGTCTGGCTGTCTGGGAGCACGTATGCCCGGGAATGGGTGGATTTGTGGCGGTTAATTGCATGGCCCTTGGTTCTGCTACCCATTGCTTGGATTTTCTCACGTTGGCTAGATTTAATGGCCCTCGGGGATGATGTACCCCGGTTGGTAGGAATTCCCCTGCAAAAAGCCCGAGGCATCTTATTGGCGATCGCCGTTGCCTTAGCTGCCGCAGCGGTTTCCACTGTGGGAACCGTTAGTTTTGTAGGATTAATTGCCCCCCATGCCGCCCGGATTCTGGTTGGCACAAATCATCGGAAATTAGTACCCTTTGCCGCAATTCTAGGCGCACTTTTAGTCGCTATTTCTGATACCCTGGGACGAGTCGTATTAGCCCCGAAAGAAATTCCCGCTGGGTTAGTAGTTGCGGCGATCGGCACCCCTTATTTCCTATGGTTGCTGTGGCAAACCCGAGGGAAAATGGCTTAAAAATAAGCATCACTTCTGCCAAATACCGGCAAATTCCCGGTCCAACTCAGAAAATAAGAGGGTTATGAATCAATTTTTTTGCTCGCAACAAACCGAAGGAGAAGATTTAATCGGAACGGCAGATACCGCGCCTACCTATGTATTTATAGAATGCCCACCCCCTTGGACAATGGATATCTGGAATTCTCCGGCCATTTCTGAAGAATTTAAACGAGATTATCAGCAACTCAGGGCAGCTATTCAGGACAATCAATTAGAGGTGCGCTTCGGCTTCATGTATCGGAATTGCCCCGGTAACACTACGAAACTCTTGATTTTCCGCAAATCTCCCGGATTTGCTTTGGGCTATCAAAAGCAAGAATTCAACTTACCGAATCTTGAGGCAACTCTGCCGATTGTAAGAACAAACTTGTTAGAGCAATTTGACATTAATCCAGCAGTCCATGACGCGAAAGATATTTTAATCTGCACTCATGGCAGTTACGATAAATGCTGTGCCAGATATGGAAATATTTTCTATCGACAAGCCTTAGAAACCGTAGAGAAATTATCTCTAAATCAGGTTAAAATTTGGCAATGTACCCACTTTGGAGGTCATCGGTTTGCGCCGACAGCGATCGCCTTTCCCGAGGGTCGGTTTTATGGAAGACTTACCCCTGAATCCTTGACGGCAATTCTCACCCGTCAGGGTGATATTCACCAATTAGATTCAGTGTATCGCGGTTGGTCACTGTTACCCCATCCGGCTCAAATTGTGGAACGAGAATTGCTTCATCGTTTAGGCTGGGATTGGTTTAATTATACCGTAACTTGTCAGATTTTAGAACAAGATAAAGAGCAGAATTATTATTGCCTCAAAATAGAATATCAATCACCGGAAGGGATTCGCACTTGCGATCGCATTGAAGTGATCAAAGACCCAACTCGGGCAGTCTCACTCCATTTATCCTGCCAAAGTGACGCTGTTTCTCACATTTCTCCCTTTTTCATCAAAACCTGGGCAAACATTTACTGAGTCGTAAAACCCGACACCCGGGGTAGCCTTCCGTCAAGAAAGGGTAAGGGTTTAGGTAACTGGCCCCTCTATTCTTAGTAAAATTTGTTAAAAACTCCATACATAATTGAAACTAATTTTCAAGACTCTAGGGAAGATTTTACCTCCACTTGGGGACTTTCCTCTGGTGGAGAGTACAGGGTAAAAGCCTTAAAACTCTTTCCTACAAATCATTTCAAACCCTAAAACTGATCCCCTAAACTCGGACTTGACAAATCAGCCCCCTTGTTTTATGGAAACGAAACCCCTTCGATCCGAGTGCTTTTCATCTCAATTTGCCGTAATAGTGCTAATATTTTTACGACGCTATTGCTAATAACTTTCAATAGTGGTAAAAACTTTAAGGGGTATTACTCCGGCATTTTTTGGGTGTTGGAGAAACAGGACGGAGCGATCGCCCCCTGTTGTCCACACCTTATGTTCTGAGGAGATCTAGCAGGCATGACTTTTTCTACCGTTTCTGCGGCGCAACGAGAACAACAAGAGGAGCAAATCAAAAAGCTGATTGGATGGACCCTGGTGGGTTCAGCCGTAGTGCATTTGGTTGTGTTGCCATTGATGGCGAACTTGATGGAGACGCGATTAGCTGAGGCGATCGAGGAACCCATTGAGTTTATCGTTCTTGAGGAACCAGAACCAGAACCGGAACCGGAGGAAGACCCGCCACCGCCAGAACCCGAAGCATTAGCAATCCCAGAACCGGAACTGGAACCGGAACCCGAGCCCCAACCGGAACCGGAACCCTTGCCGGAACCAGAAATGGTCGAACCAGAACCCTTGCCGGAACCGGAAATAGTCGAACCGGAACCCTTGCCAGAACCGGAAATAGTCGAACCGGAACTCTTGCCAGAACCGGAAATGGTCGAACCGGAACCCTTGCCGGAACCAGAAATG
Organism: Laspinema sp. D2d; assembly: GCF_025370755.1. Classification (GTDB taxonomy): domain Bacteria; phylum Cyanobacteriota; class Cyanobacteriia; order Cyanobacteriales; family Laspinemataceae; genus Laspinema. Next base: position 34,060 of record NZ_JAMXFC010000015.1, read on the forward strand.
GTCGAACCGGAACCGTTACTGCAAGAGCAACCCCCCGCAGTTCCTGAACCCTTCATGCCGGAACCTGCGCCAACTCCTGCACCCCTAATACCCCAGGAAGCACCTTCTGTATCGGCACCAGCGCCCCTGGATCCGGTAGAAAGTCCACCGATCGCCCAGGAACCGGAGACCCCAAATTTAGAACCCCTACCTCAAGTTAATCCGGTGGATAGACTACCGGAACCCCCGGTAGTGAGTACGGTCCCGCAAACCCCGGGTCCCGAATCCGAGTGGATGAACGAATTAAACTCAACGAATCAACCGATCGCCTTGGACGATCCAGAGGTTGCTTCATCCAATCCGTTTAATGAAAATATTCGGTCCCTCAATGAACCCTTAAACGAACCCCAATCCCTCGAACCCCCAGTCACCAGCAGTTTACCCGAACCCACAGAGGAAGAATTCCTCACCGAACTTCCGAACTCAGAGACAACCCCTGTAATAGAGGAGCCCAGTCCCGACGCGCGATCGCCTTGGGATGACAACAGCAGCGATCCTCCCGAGGAACCGTTCACCCCGAATCTCCAACCCCTACCCGACAATACCGGCAGTCCCGTCCTCAACCCCAGACTCGATAACACCGGCAATCCTGACTTGCTCTCACAACTGGAACCGAACAATCCTGCACCGACAACTGCGGACAATCAGAACAGTGCCCCTTCAAATTGGGATAATAATAGTGATTCGGGACTCAATGAACCCTTCACCCCCAATGCCAATAGTGCGCCACCGCGTATTGCTGAATCGCCCGTAATCAACCCGAACCCCGGGAGTGGTGAGACGGGTTCTGACTTCTTGGATGATTTAGAAACCGCTGGCAACCCCTACTCTCCCGGGAACAACACCGCCTCAACTTCTCCCTCCACCTGGACCGGAAACAGTGATAACGGTACGGCATCCGAACCGTTTGGTGGCAACATTGGACCAATGGAACCGGGTGCTAATTCCGGAGCTGTTGCTGGTTCGCCCAATGGTTCCCCAGATGGGTCAGGATCCGTAGAATGCATTCGCTGCGGAAAACCCAGCTATCCTAGAATTGCCCGAGACGCCGGATTGGAAGGGGTGGTCTTACTGAGTTTGGATGTTGACCCCTCCGGTAACGTGATTGACGTCAGATTAGAAGAGTCTAGTGGTCATCCGGCCCTCGATAACTCAGCAATCAAGCAAGTTGAGAACTGGAAATTTGAGCCATCAGAGAATGGTCTACAGGGTCAGATTCGTCGCATTGTCTTCCGCCTAGAGGACTCATAAATGATGGGATGCAGTAGGTGATGGATGTAATTTCACCACAACTTAAAAACTAAACCCCTAACTGAATGTTGTTTACCCTGAATTGATTTATGCTTCGTTCTATCCACTCATTCGGAATTCCCCTATCCATTGCCTTTACCTTAACGCTTCCCTGGCCTGCGATCGCCGGGGTGGTTACCTTACCCGATGGCGGTCGTTGTGAGGGAGAACTGCAAGAGGGCAAACTCAGCGGGCCCGCAGTCTGTACCTATGCCAATGGCGATCACTATGAGGGAGAGTTTAAAGAGGGCCAACCTCATGGCCGAGGCATTTATACTTTTGCCGACAATAGTCGATATGAAGGCGAATTTGGTAATGGTCAATTTAATGGAACCGGAGTCCGGGAATTTGCCAATGGCAATCGCTACGAAGGCACTTTTAAAGATGGCAAATTTCACGGCACCGGGTCCTATACTTCGGGGAATGGCATCCGATTTGAAGGAGAATTTGTAGAGGGTTCTCCTGCCGGTAGCGGCACGTTTGTATTTCCCAATGGCAACCGCTGCACTGGAACCGTTGCCGATGGTAAACTCAACGGTCAAGGGTCTTGTGAATATGCCAATGGCAATCGTTATGAAGGGGAATTGGTGAATAGTCAACCCCAAGGCCAGGGAATTTATACCTTTGCCGATGGCGGACGATACGAAGGCGAATTTACCGAAGGCCAATTAAACGGACAAGGAGTGCGCGAGTATAGCAATGGCGATCGCTATGAAGGACAGTTTGTCAATGGCAAACCCGAGGGCCGGGGAATTTTCGCCTTTGCCGATCGCAGTCGCTATGAAGGGGAATTTAGGGAGGGTCAATTTAACGGCGAAGGAGTCCGGGAATTTACCAATGGCAACCGTTATCAAGGACCTTTTGTCAATGGAAAACCCCAAGGACGGGGAACCTTAACCTTTCAAAATGGTAATCGGTATGAAGGGGAATTTGTCGAAGGCAAATTTAGTGGACAAGGGGTGTTTACCTTTGCTAACGGAAATAGTTATTCCGGAACATTTCAAGACGGACAATTTAGCGGTCAAGGTACTTATAGTTTTGCCAATGGCGATCGCTGTGAAGGAGAATTTGCCGATGGGAAATTTCACGGCACCGGAAGCTGTACCTACGCCAATGGCGATCGCTACGAAGGCCAATTTTCCGAAGGTGAAAAACACGGAACCGGCATCTATATTTATGCCGATGGGACTCGCATCGAGGGCAGTTGGCAAAATGGAGAACTGAAAAACTAACACTTTAACCCGCACCCTTTTCTCACCGAACACTGCGCCGGGTGTGGGTTTTTGCTAACAAATGGGTCGATTGCCCGGATTAACCGCATGAATATCTTCAGTCCCCGATTCGGGCCACGATCGCCGATAGGATGCCTCTTCCGGTTTACCCCATCCCAGTTGCAGGAGGATTTCCAGAAAGTCGGATTTTTCCCATTTAAACAAAGTCGCCCATTCAGTTTTGAGGGCGATCGCCTCCACATCTGCTTTAGAAATCTGGCGATCGTTCAACCCATTATTCACCCGCAGATACAAATCCATACCCTCAGTCACGTCCGACCAAAACGACAACAGCGCAGGTTTTGCCGCTTTCAGAGTCTTCAGGTCCTCGGGTAGCGCAATCAACTGATCATGGAGTTGAGGATAGGAGAGGGTTTTGCCTTTGAGGGTAATTTCATGGCAAATCAGACCCGACACCTGGTGCGATCGCTGATAGTCATGCACCGCTGCCTTAAAATCTTGATAAGCCGTAAACTTTTGCAGACCTTCCGGTTTGAGAAACTGGTCAACCACCGAAAGACCGATCGCCGGAGTCGCTGATAAGTTCAAACGCTCCCCTCTCAAGCAAGCACGGCGCTCCTGCTCTAAAATTTCAATTAACTCCTGCGTACTGTAGACCTTCGCCATCAGAACACCATCGGGTTGGACTTTACCGATAGTTTAACCTGGCTCAGGTATTCCAGGAGTGGGATAAGCTACCCAAAAACAGGGGTAAATAGGGCGATCGCCCCCAAGCTTCGACCCCTCGCCCATCCCCTCTCAATTAACCCGTTCTCCCATACCGTCCCATCAATTCCACTGCCCCTAAAATATGACCTTCCATTGCCGATTTCACCTCCGCCTTGCTGGCCCCAGGTTCTAAACTCAGCAAAGTATCCAAGGCATACAGTTTGAAAAAATAGCGGTGGGTTCCCTCCTCGGGACAAGGCGCACTATATCCTAACGTGCCAAAATCATTTTTTCCCTGGACTCCTCCTCGTTCCAGTCTCGGTTCATTTGGCACTCCGTGAGGCAGGTGACGAATATTTGCCGGAATATCATAAGCCAGCCAGTGGGTTACGCTGCGGGTAGCCACATCCGGATCCTCCATAATCAGAACAAAACTAATCGTCCCAGGCGGGGGAGAGTCCCAGCTTAGGGGTGGAGAACTCTTTTCACCATCGCAAGTATGTTCAAACGGAAGGGTATTACCAATGAAAAAAGCCGGACTTTTAAATTCCATGACGTTAATACAGTTGACAGTTAGCTCAGTGCGAGTGGTGTTTTTATCAATCGTTCCATTTTAACGGCTGAAGAGATATCTGGCTGCCTGAGTATCGATTTCGGAGTAAACCGTTCCCTTCCTCATCACCTTTGGACCGCCCCAGGGCGATCGCCTTCTCCCATCTTGACCCCTGGGTTTGGGTTCTCGATCCGCCAAGTTTAGCCAAAGATCTAACTTCCGATAGATAAGTGATACTTTCTTCAGTTAGAGAGTCCTGACAATTGAGTTGAGTTATCATTACTATCACGACCCCAAAAGGTAATAAATAGAGCGCCTTCGTCTCCTCCCAGAAAAGGTCAGCTAAATCGAGCAGAGAATTTCCACCTCAATGGAAGAAGGAGTCTCGTATAAAGCCTTCCCTTCTTTGGACCCCTACCCCCTTTAAGCAAACTCCGACCCGTCTCAAGGGACAATTAAGGGTTTTTGCTGCGGATTTATTTTTTTAAAAAAAGAGAGAACTTTAATGGCTAATGCGATTGAATTTAAGTTGTTTGCACCCTATAATAAAGGGGCCGCACTAATCGGCTCGTTTTCCAAATGGGAAAATATTCCGATGGAAAAAGACGACCAGGGTTATTTTCGCACGTCAGTCAACCTCGAAGATGGGGTTTATGAGTATAAATTTCGAGTACAGACTAAAACCGAATATTTAGATCCAGATTCCTGGGTGTATGCGATCGACCCCTATGCCAAAGAAATTGATAAAACCGGGCAAAATGGAATTATCAGAATTAAAGATGGGGAACCCATTGTTGATACTTATGTTTGGCAGCATGACCAGGTTTCCTTGGCCAGTAATGGAGAGTTAGTCATCTATGAAATGCTATTGGGTAACTTTTGCGGTCAAAAAGAAGACCTAGATCAAGGAAGTTTTGAATCAGCGATCGCCAAATTAGACTACTTAGCAGATTTGGGGATTAATGCGATCGAATTAATGCCCGTCATGGGCGGAGATCAAGGCTGGGGATATCTCGTCAGTCACTATTTTGCCCCCGCCCCTCATTACGGTTCCTCCTTTGATTTAAAGCGCTTCGTCGATGAATGTCATGCCCGAGGAATTCGGGTGATCATGGATATCGTTTTGAATCATTCCAATGATGAATGTCCTTTGTTAAAAATTGACCGCGATTACTGGTACTATCACTATAAGCATTATCCCGACGATGAAAACAATTGGTGGGGTCCAGAATTTAATTACGACCATTATGATGAAAACTTAGATATTCGTCCAGCCTGGTCCTTTACCGGGGATGTCGTCCGCTACTGGATTCAAGAATATCATATTGACGGACTGCGTTATGATGCCTTAAGTCAACTCGCCAATTGGGAGTATTTACATTGGATTGCCAAAGTTGCCCGAGAAACCGCTGGGCCTAAACCCTTTTATAATATCGGAGAACATATCCCCGAAAAACCGAAATATGCCCGATTTGAAGGGCCGATGGATGGCTGTTGGCATGACAGTTTTCACTACTTTTTAGTAGATTATATTTGCAACAATGACAGCCTTGACATGGAACAACTCAAGGAAGTGCTAGATTGCAAAAAGCAGGGGTATGAAGACTCCACCAATGTCATTAATTACCTCTCCAACCATGACCAGGAACGGATCCTTAACTTGTTAGGCGATCGCGGCATTTTTGATGACCCTGCTTTTGGGCGAACTAAATTAGGGGCGGTCATCCTAATGACCACTGTGGGTATTCCTATGCTATGGATGGGTCAAGAATTTGGTCAAGATAGCTGCCGACATCCCAATCAAACCTGCGAACTCAAATGGTATCTTTTAGACAACGAACGTAACCGCAGTTTGTTTGATTACTATAAAGGATTAATTGCCTTACGCAAAGGAAATCATGCCATACAAAGCGAAAACATTGAGTTTATCCACGAAAATCCTGATGACCAAGTGATTGCGTATATTCGATGGAATGACGAAGGGTCGCGAGTCGTCGTCGTTGCCAATTTCTCCGGGAATTTTCTCGGAGGTTATACCATTCCCGACTTCCCCGAAAATGGAAAATGGCACGAATGGACAAGAAACTACGATATTGAATCTCACGATAACCAATTAGTTCTCGATTTGGGTGAATATGAAGCCCAAGTCTTTGTCTGGAATCAGTAAGAGTTTGAGTAGAGTTAACCTCACTCATTAGATGTATGGTTTTCATTCTGTAAAACTCTCCCTAGCCCCCCTTCAAAAAGGGGGCTAAAGAGAAGTTTAATCATGAGGGGGTGCGTCTTGTTCCCGATTTTTGTAAAGGAGTAAAATGCTCTTTTAGATAAAAGAAATGCAAAACTTATCCCTAATTCATGCCCTAAATTCTCTATAAAATAGGGGACATTAAACGGGCGACCCGCACCGCTAACCGAAACCCAAGTGTCTGATGGGCCAGTTGAGTTGAATCCACTAAATAGGCGTTCTCAAAATCAGTTGTTAGCATGGCTTCGACATCGCTAACAAAGCGAGAATTTGCTATAAAAGCCATAATTTCAAAATTGAGGTGGAACGAGCGATTATCTAAATTAGTGGTGCCCACTCCTGCCAGAGTGCGATCGATCAGGAAAACTTTCTGGTGCAGGAATCCTGGACGATAACGATACAGCTTAACTCCCGTGCTTTCAACTTCCGTAATATAGGACAAGGAAGCGAGATAAACATGGATATGATCCGGGCGGCTGGGTAATAAAATTCGCACATCTACCCCCCGTAAGGCGGCCAATTTTAAAGCTGTAAGGACGGGTTCATTCGGAACAAAATAGGGACTCGTGATCCACAACCGACTACGGGCGCTATTGATCAGACTGACCATAAAAAGAGTACAAGCAGGGAGTTTATCTCCAGGACCCGTAGGCACAATAATCGCCGTTTGATTCTCCTGGGCTATTTGAATGGTCCAATGGACCTCCGGAATTTCTCGAACCGCCCAATACCAATCCTTGAGAAAGGCAACTTGAATACATTGCACCGACGGACCTTTAATTTCTAAATGAGTATCCCGCCAAGGACTCAAACGGGGGTCTTTTCCCAGGTATTCTTTCCCCAGATTTAACCCTCCGATAAACGCTTGTTTGCCATCAACAATTAAGATTTTGCGATGATTCCGAAAATTAAGCTGAAATCGGTTTCGTTTCCGTTTGGTACTATTAAAGGAGGCCACCCAAACTCCACTCCTTCTGAGTTCCCGTAAATATTCAGCCGAAAGGGTATAAGACCCGATCGCATCATAAATAAAATAAACCCGCACTCCTTCCCGGGCTTTGGCAATCATTTTTTCCTTAAAAGCATTCCCAATTTCATCGTCCCGCACAATGTAAAATTGAATTAAAAGGTAATCCTCTGCTGTATCCATCGCCTTGAGAAGCGCTGGAAAGGTTTGCCTTCCATCAATGAGTAAAGTCGCGGAGTTCCCGGAGGTAAAAGGAAGTTGAGTCAATCCATCAGCTAATTGCGCTATCTCCGTAAAGTTTTCCAGTTCAGGGGAGGAACATTCTCGAATATCCTGATAAACTTGTTGAATAATCCCCCGATATTCGTGGTCAGCATAGCGATGGGCGTCGGCATATCCATAAAATTTGTGACTTCCAAACACCCAATACAGGGGAAGGGCAATAAATGGAAAAGTACACAAAGAAATTGCCCAAGCTACTGCACCCCGTGCCGATCGCACTGTCATGACTGCATGACCTGCCGTCCCAAATCCCACTCCATAAAAGGCGACAATAATTGCGATCGCCAGTGCCGTATAATTTAGATCCACAGTTTCCCTATTAAGCGCCGCTTCTGCTCTGCTTATTCTAGGTTACACGACAAGGGCCAATTCTACTACCATCGGTTTATGATCCGATGAGTACAGTTTATCTAAAACCTTTGCGGTCTGGGGTTTAAGCCTTAAACCGCGATAAAAAATATGATCTAAAGGCGGCGAACCCAAAAAGGTTTTAAGTTTAGCTTGTTCCTCTCTGGAAAAATTAACCGAGATTAAATGTAGTCGTTTTGCCATTAACTTTAATAAATTAAACCGCCCTTGACTCCAGGTATTAAAATCTCCACACATAATCAACGGTTCCCGGCGATCGCCTAAAACCGCTTCTAGTTTCTGAAGTTGGGATTTAAACTTATGGAGGTTGACAAAATTAATAGCATGAGTATTCACTACTAAAAGAGTTTGTCCCGTTTCTTTTAAGGGATATTCAGCTATGAGCGAAACCTTGGGGGTATTGGTTACGGGTTCAAATTCTGGCGTCAGAATGGCTCGACTGGCAATCGGCTGGACTTTAGATGCCGTTAAAATCCCACAATAAGTATTGTAATAAGAATCGATAAAATTGGGAGAAAATCTCCAGCCCATTGATTCTAAAGCTAAAATTTTTTGAGTATTTTTATTTAACTCAATTTCTTGAAAACAAATTAAATCGGGCTGATAACTCTCTACGATATTATAAAAATCGATAGCCCATTTAGAAGTATTATTATTTTTAGCAACATTCCAATTGAGGATTTTTATACCCTTTCCCGCCATAGCGAAATCAGAAAAATTCTCTTGAGACAGGACCGTTTCCTGGACCGGAATAAAGCGGGTAGGCGAGATAAATCCAGAAAAGGGAAATTGATTATCCATCGGAATTTAGGGGTAACCGTTAGAATATGAAGAATAACAGCGACGTTAAACCAGAAGGTAAATCAGCCCCGGTGATAGGGCATTCAACTCATTTTAACCCTTCCTTCATTGGGGGGGGTTCACTTTATTCAGGTTCATCTTAGCCGATCGCCCACTCGCTCACCTCTATCAACAGTCAGGTATAGGGATTGCTGCAGCGATGAGGTAAAGATGATGACTGGGAGTTCCCTTAAACCATCCTCTGAAAGCTCGCCCCTTGGCTCAGGAAAGGCTGACTGGGGTCCCCTTTATCATCATACAGACCCGACCTAGCCTCTTTAATTAGGCCAGCTATCCTCTACAACTAGCCTTTTTTCCCGGAACAGGGGCTAAACCCTCTGAAAAAAACTGGATTAATCCGGATAAATCATCGGTACTGTAGTAAGATATCTTATAAATGGAGCAGAATTCTGGGATACCCTCTGAAACCGAGGAACTATCCGAGGATAACAGAGTCTCTGTTATTGTATCGTTAAAGGGGCAGTAAATCGGTGTTTTCCCGCGAGTTCCTAACTCAAATAGCGCATCAGCATCAGCTTTCTCCCGATCAGGAGCGAGTCTTTTTGCTACGGTTTGCCGAGGATCAGGATTATGAAGATATTGCCGAACAGGTAGAAACTTCAAAAGGAGCCTGCCTTAAACGGATGGGCCAAGTTTATAAGAAATTTGGCATTGAAGGGGGGACTCGCGGGAAGGAAAGCGAACTGCGAGCATTTCTGGATCAACGCTGGGTGCAACATCGCGCCGCAGTGTTACCCGGTTTGGAGGTGAATCTGGGTTCGCCAACCGCCAGAGGTGCAGACTCCTGGGTGTTACCGGAGACATCAAGTGCGATCGCCGCTGTTTCGTCGCCAGCAATGGTAAGTCGGAAAGTTGCGATATTTTTCGGCGATCGCCAACCGGATGAGCGACTCCTGACGCCGTTAACCCAGGCGATCGCCAGTGCGGGTCATCAACTCATCCTCGCGGGGAATCATCCCCAGTCAGGAGAGAAGGGATTGGGACAACTGCAACAGGAACTCCAAGCTTGCGATCGCTTGTTACTGTTGCTCTCCGGACAATCCGCCTTTAGTGACCTTGTAATTGAAGAAGTGCGCCTCGCCCGAGAAGTGCGAGAGACCCGCAAAGATGGCACACTGGATATGTTCGCCATTCGGATCAATTGGCCGACGGATTCTCCCGTCAGCTATGATCTGCGCACTTTATTACAAGGTGTACCCCAGCGCGAATGGCGATCGCCTACCGATACCCCGGAACTCGTCACCGAAGTGCTCCAGGCGATCGACACGGGGATTCTCCCCCGGCAAGTTGCGGTAGAATCTGCCGTGATCAGCGCCTTAACCCCCACCTGGGAAAGTGCCGATGGTCGTCCCCTCCCCTTTGCCGGACCGGAACTCCCGGAAGGGCAAGTAGATTTAGCCTCTCCCTTTTACGTTCATCGCAGCCCGATCGAAGAGCGCTGTTATGAAATGATTTTGCAACCCGGTGCGCTGATTCGGATCAAAGCACCGCGACAAATGGGCAAAACTTCTTTAATGGCTCGCATTCTCAATCATGCGGCCAATCATGGCTATCGCCCGGTTCATTTGAGCTTTCATTTAGCCGATAAAGGGGTATTTGCCAGCCTGGATAAATTCTTACAATGGTTCTGTGCCTATATCGGTCAGCAGTTACAACTCCCTAATCAACTTCCCGAATATTGGGATGATTTTTTAGGCAGTAATGTCAACTGCAAATCCTACTTTGAAGACTATCTTCTCAGAGAAATTAATACCCCTTTAGCCTTATGTCTGGATGAAGTAGACCGGGTGTTTCAACATCCGGATATTGCCGATGACTTTTTTGGGTTATTGCGAGCATGGCACGAAGAATCAAAACGGCGCGAGATTTGGAAAAAACTTCGCTTAGTCGTGGTTCATTCCACTGAAGTTTACATTCCCATGAATATCAATCAATCCCCCTTTAATGTAGGATTACCGATTGAATTACCGGAATTTACCTCCAATCTTGTCCAAGATTTAGCCCAGCGATATGGAATCAATTGGTGCGAAACGGACGTCAATCGTCTTATGAATATGGTAGGAGGACACCCCTTCTTAGTGCGGTTGGCGCTCTATCATATTGCTCGACAAGACATTACCTTAGAAACCCTATTAAAAACTGCTCCCACTGAAGCTGGTTTTTATAACGACCATTTGCGGCGTCACCTCTGGAATTTAGAACAGCATCCGGCATTGGCTAGAGCCATGAAAGAGGTTGTTTTTAGTCCAAATCCGATACGCCTGCCCTCAGAACAGGCGTTTAAATTACATAGCATGGGGTTAGTTAAGTTTCAAGGGAATGAGGCTGTCGAACGATGTGATTTATATCGCCAATATTTCCGCAATCGACTCGATGAATAATTGAGTTTTAGGGGCCTTTTATCATAGTCGGGCCAGTTATATTCGAGGAGCTGATAAGTTTCCATGACTCTCAAACATCTACCCGAAATTATCATGATGGTAGCCTTGACAATCCCGGCGTATTTTACTCCGGCAGTGCATTCTCAAACGGTTAGAGTTTTCCCGGAAAACTGTTCCCGAGAGAATCAACAAAACTTAGCGCTATCTTCTGGCTTAGGTGCAGACAGTAGAGGGTCTGAGCAGATTCAGCGAGTGCAAACCACTGGGCAATCAGCAGTTTCTGAAACCTGTTCTAGGGTGTCATCAGGGGAGTTGAAATCACAGACAATCGAGCAAGGGTTAGCACAGCAGAAACAAAGTAAAGATGCTTGCTATATTTCGGGCAGAATTTATGGAATTGAAAACCAGAATTCCCGGGGAATTTATGTGGTAGTCATTGACCCCAATACAGATAATGCTTTAGCTCGATTTCCGGCTTATGCTAACGGCCCAAATCAACCCAATTATGAATTTTCATTGATGCGACCGGGGCGTTATTTATTGAGTGTTTTTCAAGACCGGGCTGGAACGTTAGTTCCCTTTAGAACGCGACCGAGTGAACGGTCAATTAACTGTAGTCGCGGGAGTGAGTTACCAGAAACGGATTTTGAGTTGCCATAACTCATCGGGTGAAAATAAGACTGAAGGGTTTTCGAGGTTGTTCAGGGTTAAAACCGAGGGCCAATGCAGGTAGAGACAGGTGACTGGATGAATAAAAAACTGACGTCAATGTACTATCAAGTCGGGGGAAGTTTACCGCCTGATTCTCCCACCTATGTGGTCCGTAAAGCCGATCGCGAACTCTATGAGAATCTCAAGGCGGGAGAGTTTTGCTATGTCTTAACGTCGCGGCAAATGGGTAAATCCAGCTTGCAACTGCGGACGATGCAAACCCTACAAGCTGAGGGATGCGCTTGTGCAGCGATCGATTTATCGGCGATCGGGAATAAAGACGTGACCCCGGTGCAGTGGTATAGCGGGATTATTCATACCCTGGTCAGTTATTTTAATTTGTTCAGTCGCCTGGAATTTAGAACCTGGTTGCGCGATCGCGACGAACTCTCTCCAGTTCAACGATTGCATGAATTTATCGACTCGGTTCTGCTGGTGCGGATGTCAGAAAATATCGTCATTTTTATTGACGAAATTGATAGCGTTCTGGGGTTAAATTTTCCGATTGATGACTTTTTTGCCGCAATTCGCGCTTGTTATAATAAACGAGCGCAAAACCAAGACTATAAACGGCTCACTTTTGTTTTACTCGGTGTTGCCACCCCCACGGAGTTGATTCAGGATAAAAGTCGCACCCCATTTAATATCGGTCGAGCCATTCAAATTGAGGGGTTTAAAATTCACGAAGCTCAACCCTTAGCAGAGGGATTAGCACAAGGGTGTAGTCGCCCCGAAGTCGTCCTGGAAGAGATTTTAAACTGGACCAATGGACAACCCTTTTTGACTCAAAAAATCTGTCAATTAGTGTTAGCGCAATCGAGTCCAATTGGGGCGGGGATGGAGGCAGAACGGGTGGAAGAGTTGGCCCGATCGCAAATTGTGGACAACTGGGAATCCCAGGATGAACCTCCCCATTTAAAAACCCTGCGCGATCGCCTCTTACGAAATGAACAAAAGGCGAGTCGGCTATTAGGACTCTATCAGCAAGTGTTACTCTCCGGAGAACTCCCCGCTGATAACAGTCCGGAACAACTGGAGTTGCAACTATCCGGTTTAACCCTAAAGCGCCATTCTAAATTAACCGTTTATAACCCGATTTATGCCTTAGTTTTTAATGAGCATTGGGTGGAACAAGCATTAGCGGATTTGCGGCCCTATGCCGAAGCCTTATCCGCTTGGGTGGCGTCGAATTACCTGGATGAATCGCGACTGTTGCGGGGACAGGCGTTGCGGGATGCTCAACAATGGGCGACGACCCATAGTTTAAGCGATCGCGACTATCAGTTTCTCGCCGCCAGTCAAGAGGTGGAAAAACGTGAGGTGCAAAAAGCCCTAGAAGCAGAGAAAAAAGCGATTCAATTGTTAGCGGAAGCCAACCAAAAGCAGGTAGAAGCCAATCGCATTTTAACCGAAGCTCAACAAAAAGCTAATCGGATGCTCAAACGAGCCTATTGGGGAATTATGGGACTGGTTGTTCTAGCTGCAATTATCGTTTGTCGCGGCACCATTGCCTTAAAAGAAGCTCAAAAGGGAACATTAATTGAGCGCCAAGGGGCGAATGCTTTAAAGTGGTTTGAATCCGAAGGGGTGGAACTTGAAGCTTTGTTATTGGCAATGCAAGCCGGACAAGATTTGCAAGCCTTGGTGAAGGGCGATCGGCGCTTAATCAATTATCCCACGATTAGCCCTTTGTATGCATTACAAACCATTCTTCATGAAATCCATGAGAAAAATCAACTCAGAGGACATCAAGGTGCTGTTCGCAGTGTCAGCTTCAGTCCCAATGGAGAATTTTTAGCCACCGCAGGAGAAGATGGGCAGGTAGAACTTTGGACTCGTGCCGGGGAGCATCTCCGGACCCTGGGAGTTCATAAAAGTGCTGTTGATAGCGTTAGATTTAGTTTGGATGGTATGCAAGTTGCCACCGCTTCTGAAGATGGAACCGTCCAAATTTGGCAACGCGATGGAACCCCGATTGGGGCAATCACTGCCGAAACCGAAGCCATTGATAGCGTTAGTTTTAGTCCTGATGGTAGGCGAGTTGCTACCGCTTCAGAAAGTGGCACAGTCCGAGTCTGGAATCAGCAAGGAAAGTTGCTTAATAAAGTAGGAAGCGTTAACCGTCCAATTAATACTGTGAGCTTTAGTCCTGACGGAGAACACTTTGCCACTGCTGAAGTCGAGGGAACCGTGCAAATTTGGAATCTAAATGGCAAACGTAAAGCTACCTTTACCATTCCGCCAAATCCGAGCCAAGAGTTCAGTTCTACTCCCGATGCTCAACCCTCAGTCAACAGCATGAGCTTTAGCCCCAACGGGGAATTATTAGCTACTGCTGGATTTGATGGAACGGTGAGAATTTGGAACCTATCGGGTCAAGAAATCTCGGAGTTTAACACCGCTCAAAGTGCAGTGAATAGTATGAGTTTTCATCCCAATGGGGCGGAAATTGCAATTGTTGGATTTGATGGCAAAGTGCGACTCTGGACATTAGAAGGGGTATTAATTAAGCAATTTAAAGGCGATCGTCATGATCGAATTACCAGCATGACCTTTAGTCCTGATGGAGAGCGTTTAGTCACGGGAGGAGTAGATGGAACCGTCCGACTCTGGGATATTTCCCGCCAGCGTAATCAGCCCTTTCCCCGGACTCAAACTCCTAACAACATACCCGGAGCAGAAAACGAGGCCCTAGTCCCCAACAACTCACCTAAAATGATGGCGCGATCGACTAAAATCCCTGTGGAAAATCAATTTTTACGGATCGGATTTAGCCCGAATGGGGAACACTTTGCCACTGCTCAACCCGATGGAACGGTACAAATTTGGACCAGTTCCGGTCAAGCGGTGATTCCCCCCTTTCAAGCTCATCAAAGCCGGATTTCCACCCTCAGTTTTAGTTGGGATGGAGAGACTCTTGCCACCGCTGGGGAAGACGGAACGGTTCGCCTTTGGAATCAGTTGGGTCAACCCTTACAGCCGGAGTTAAATCATAGCAGTGGGGAAGTCAAAAGCCTGAGTTTTAGTTTTGATGGACAGCGAATTGCCTTCGCGAATGGACCTGGAAAATTACAAATTTGGAATCTCTCCACCAACCAAGTCGATGAAGTTCTCTTTCCCTACGGTCAAATTAGTAGCATTAGCTTTAGTCCCGAGGGGGACCGGCTGGCGATCGCCTCTGCGGATGGCAAAATTCGTTTATGGACTCTATCCGGTGAAGAACTGGATAAATTTAACAGTGATACTCGGTGGGTAACCAGCCTGAGTTTTAATCCCACCGGACAACTTTTAGCCACCGCTGGAACCGATGGAACGGTTACGGTTTTTTTACTCACGGGCCAACTTTCAAAACAAGTTTTAGCCAAATTTAAAGCGGATGAAACCGATGTTTTAAGCATGACTTTTCTCTCTAATCATGAAGGACTTATCACCGTGGGAACCGACAATACATTGAGGTGGTGGCACATCAAACAATTAGATGAATTGCTGGCAACTGGATGTAACTGGCTCACCGATTATTTGAAAGCACATCCCCAAGCCCAAGCGGACCTCCCCCTTTGCCAGCAACCCTAAACGTTACCCACTGTTGAAGGCTCATATTTGTCAGGATTTTAATTGAGGAATTGTTATGTTAGTTTGGCAAATTTTTAAAATCAATCCCCGGTGTCGAAGTGATTGATTTTTAACTCAAACCCTACCTTTTAGAAAATTCTCATTCTGAGCGTTACTCACGCCACTGAACCTTTTTTATACTACACCCCAGGAAATTACCATGATTTCAAATTTAACCTTGTCTCCCCTTCCTATCACCAAAGCCCCTCTCCGCGAAGTCCTTTCCCCCCGTTATATTCCCAACCCAACCCCTGTGGAAGTCCCCCGAACCCTCCCCAAAGAGGCTGTTACATCTCACCTCACCTGGCCTGCGGATACAGAATTGCTCGGGTTAGTCTTTGAAGTAACCCCTCGGGCAGCGGATTATCTATACGCGCAGTACACCATTGGATTGCACGCTTGGTTTTTAGACCAAGTGCGACAAGCTGACCCGGAACTGTCCGCCTATTTACATGATGTCCAAACAGAAAAACCCTTTACCCTATCCGGTTTAGAAGGCAAATTAGTCTCCTGCGGAAAAGATTTTCAACTCCAACCGGGAGAAACCTATCGCTGGTATGTGACAGCCCTTTCTAAACCCGTTGTCCAGTTTTTGCAACAGTGGGTGAAGCAGTTACCGGAGACGATCGCCTTGCGGAAAGCACCGTTAGAAATTCGGTCCTGTAAAATTTCGATTGCGCCGACTACTTATCGGCAATTATTTGCTTCCCAAGACATGAATTCCTCCACTCTGCAACTGAGTTTTATGACCCCAACCAGTTTCCGGCGGAAGAAACATCATTTCCCCTTGCCGGTCCCGGCGAATGTTTTTCATAGTTATTTGCGCCGGTGGAATGATTTTTCGGGGATGAATATCGATCGCGATCTGTTTTTAAAATGGGTGGAAGAATCGGTATTGATCCACCGTCATGAATTGCAGTCGGCAAAAGTAGCCGCCGGTAAAAAAGGCATGGTCACCGGATTTACGGGATTGGTGGAATTTGGATTATCTCGGCAGTCGGGAGAAGTACCCGAATTCGAGCGCCTCTTCTATACCTTGGGACAATTTGCCCCCTATTGCGGAACAGGACATAAAACCACGTTTGGTTTGGGCCAAACCCGCTTAGGATGGTCCATTGAGGAAGCAATTCCGATTCCTTCTATCCAAGGAATGTTAGCCGAACGGATTGGGGAATTAACGGAATTGTTCATCGGCCAACGGAAACGCAAAGGAGGCGATCGCGCTCGGGAAATTGCCGAAACCTGGGCCACTATCCTTGCCCGTCGTGAATTAGGGGAATCCTTACAGGCGATCGCCTCCGATTTACAAATGCCCTATCAAACGGTCAAAACTTATGCTAAATTAGCTCGCCGAGCTTTAAAAGTTTAGCAGAATCTGATGTTTGATTCATCAATTCTGTAGGGACATAACCTAGTTATGTCCCTACTTTGCTTTTTTAACTGGTGTCAAGGGGTTGGGAGAGTGAGAACATCTATACTCCCATTTTTTCCGGTTACAGGATGTCAAATCCCGCTTCCCCTAATGCGCGATCGTAGATATCGACGGTATGGAGTGCGATCGCCCATTCGCGAAGATACTCAAAGTCTAAATCCTGATTCTGCACTTTTAGCATCCAGACAATATCCCGCCAGAGTTGATCTCCATTGCGATCGCTATCCCGATATTCAATCAGTTTTTCTAAGAAAATATCTTCCAAGGAAGGTATCCATAGCGATCGCTCGGGGTTGAGTTGCACCGTAATCGACTTGCGCCGACTAAAGAGAGACTGCCAAAACGATTCATCTTTTAGCAACAACAGATTCACCGCAATATTTGTCTCTTTATGCACTAAGGTAAACCCCGATTGCGCCCGAATCGCTTCTCGCATGGCCGCTTCTGTTACCTTGAAATGGGGTTCAACCGCCTCAAACAATCCCGCCACCTTATCCCGACGCAAATCGACAATTAGGGCGATAAAACTCGGAAGCTGGCGGTCCGTTTTCAGCGCCCGGGCTAACCCACTTTCCGTCACATAAGGAATCAATAATCCTTCAAAAATTTTAACCAGTTTTAAAATAATTTTAATCGGATCTGCGTTAGCCACAGCTTTTCTCCTATTTCTGTTGTTTTAGTTTAATTCAGAGCTTCATACAATCATAACCTATCCTCATTTAAAACATCTGTTAATTCCTTTTATTATTCTTCAATAATAAAATAATTTTCTCCACCTGTCAACTTCAGGATAAAGCCTCCAGTTTGTAGTAATTTAACCCTTTATACCCTTAGAGTGATAATGGTTTGGCACTACAGCTTGTGGTGTGAAACCAAGGGAAGGCATGGGATGGGTTTTTACCGACTTATCACAACTGGATGCCGAATCAGGGACCACAAGGGTGATGCTGTGGCAAACGACTGTTGGCGCGAGGACCCTCCAAAAACATCCGGGTCACATAAGGGTTTGAGCCTCCACCTAGCCAAAAGTATAGGTTGTTTCCTAGACTGAGGGTGAGTTAAAAACTGGACGATCAGTTAGTTTTTTTTAGGGGGGATAAGGTTACAGTAGTTGTGCGGAGAACGTGCCAGCAGCTATCATCCGGGCTGCTCTAATCAATTCACGGTGTTCACATTCTTTATAAATAAAATGGCGTTAAAATCCTGATGAGCGACCCTTCGGAATCCAATGTAGCCAAAAACATTAATATAGAAGAAGATTTGAGGATTAAAAGCGAAGTGATTCAACACTCGCAAATTGGTCAAGCTGGAGGGAATTTAAGCCAAGTCCAGTATGTGACGGTGTACGAGAGTACCCTGAAGTGGTCGCGCTTATTTCACCAAGAAAGTAGACCCTCTAGCCCCCAAGATTATCGCTTTAGAAAAATCCTTCTCAATAAAATTAAACAAGATTGGGTAAAAGGCGTTTTAGAGAAATCGCTACACTCCAAAGCGATGATAGAATTGGGATTACAAGAGCGGGTCGATGCTGTAGATCGTCCGGTGAACCAACTTTTAGAAATGCCGGAAGAATGCGATCGCCTCTTGCCATCTGGAACCAGTGCCTCGGATATATTCACAGAAATGGGAGAGGGAAGAACCTTATTAATTTTAGGAGAACCTGGCTCTGGAAAAACCACAATTTTACTCAAAATTACCCGAGATTTAATCAACGAGACTGAAGCGGATTTGACCAAACCCATCCCTGTCATTTTTAACCTTTCTTCTTGGGTAACCAAACGCCAATCCATCGCCGAATGGCTGATTCAAGAACTCAATAGTAACTATCAAGTCTCTAAATCCCTAGGAAAATGCTGGATTAATGAACAGCAACTTTTGCTGATGCTGGATGGGTTAGATGAAGTCAAAGGAGAGCATCGGGAAGCCTGCGTTCAAGGGTTAAATCAATTTATTGAACAGTATGGTCAGACCGAAATTGTTGTCTGTAGTCGCATCCGAGATTATGAAGCCCTTTCCGCTCGATTAAAGCTGCGATGTTCTATTTGTGTTCAATCCTTGACACCGGAACAAATTCACCAGTATTTGAATGCAGCGGGAGACCAACTCGAAGCAGTAAAAATGCTCCTCAAGGAAGATAGCACCCTCCAAGAATTAGCGCGATCGCCTTTAATGTTGAGCATTATAACCGTTGCCTATCAAAATCTTTCTGGGGAAGATTTAACCCACCATAGCTTAATAGAAGAACGCCGTCAGCACTTGCTGAATACCTATATCGAGCGAATGTTTAGACGTAAACTAATTAAGGAAGAATATGCCAAGTATCGAGCAACCCGCTGGCTGATTTGGCTGTCAAAAAAAATGGTGCAAGAGTCTCAAAGCATATTTTTAATTGAAAAAATGCAGCCGACTTGGCTAGAAAGTACCCTCGAAAGAATTCTTTACCGATTAGGAAGTTTTATCATTGCTTTTACAGTTTCTACATTGGGTTCCATATTGGTCTCTATTTCTTTAGCCCTGATGTTTCTGCCAATTTTATTGAGTGCAGACTCATCCTACCCCTTAAAATCTGTAGTTGAAATTTTGAAGTTAGCCTGGTATAAAGCGCTATCAGAAGGCTCTATAATTGGCTTAAGTTATGGAGTTGTAATTCTTTCCAAACAAGATAAAATTCAACCGATTGATAGCCTAAATTGGTCTTGGGAGGAAGCCCTGAAAAGCCGGAAAACTGCGCTAATCATTGGATTAATATCTGGAATTGGACTGGGAATCCTTAAGGGACTTTATCACGAGGTGCAACGACAATTTGGGGTGCAAGGTATTCCCCCAGGATCAGGGGTAGTCATAGGCATTTTTGTAGCGATTATGTCTGGAGTCAGTACGGCTTTGATTTATGGATTTACGCAAGGATTTAAAGGGGAAAAAATCCAGCCCAAAAACTTTCCAAATCAAAATATTTGGGAATCAGCTAAAAATGCTTGTATTTTAGGGTTAGCCGGAGGACTCATGCCAGGGATTTTTTCCATTGTGATCGCTGTCTTTTTCCTCCTGTTGACTAGAGATACCAGCAATATGCTACCGAATTTAATCGGTGCATTGACGGGAGGATTTGTTTTTGGCACACCCCTGGGTTTAATTTTTGGAGGAATTGGAGTTTGTATTAAACATTTCACATTGCGCCTGATTATTTATTCTGCACAATATATCCCCTGGAATTATGCCCGCTTTCTGGACTACGCAGCGGAACGGATATTCTTACAAAGGGTTGGCGGTGGCTATATTTTTATTCATCGGATTCTGCTGGAACATTTTGCAAAAATGGAGATAAAACCATGAAAACTATTCTCATTTTATCGGTTAATCCACCGGGAACGACGAGATTGAGACTCGATCGCGAAGTTAGAGAAATTCAAGATGCTTTGAGACGGTCGAAATATCGCGACTGCTTTCAAGTGGTTACGGCAGGCGCTGTTCGAGTGGAAGACTTGACGCGGGCTTTATTAGAATATCAACCGGCGATCGTTCACTTTTCGGGACATGGTGTGGGAACTGAGGGACTGGTTTTAGAAAACGAGTCGGGAGACACCAAACTGGTGAGTAGCGAATCTCTCGGCTATCTGTTTAAACTCTTCCAAACTAAAGTTGAGTGTGTTTTGCTCAACGCTTGTTATAGTGAAATTCAAGCCCAAGTCATTCACCACTATATTGATTATCTGATTGGCATGAATCGACCTATTGGGGATGAAGCCGCTATCAAATTTTCCCTTGGATTTTACGATGCTTTGGGGGCCGGTGAACCTTATGAGCGTTGTTTTGAAATCGGTCGAGCCTCTATCGATTTACAAGGCATTCCGGAAACGGAAACACCCCAACTGAAAGCCCGCCCTCGCGCCTATTCTCTAGCTGGAGTACAAGACTCAGAACCGTTAGAAAAATCGCTGGTTTCTGCTCCACCTGTCTCTAAAAAAACCGTCTCTCAAACCTTTAAGATTAAGTCTAAACAAATTTCTAATAATGAAATCGCTCAATCGTCAGGAGATAATGTAGTTCTAACCCAGACCAATAACTCGAAAATTCCTAAAAAATCATTAACTGTCCCTGAAGTTTTAGGATTGATCCACCAAATCTATTTAACCCTTGACCGTTCAGAATTACCGGATAAATATAAACAAAAAGCGGTCAAACATCTCCAAAATGCCCAGGAAGAAATTGAGGAGGAAGAACCGGATAAAGATTTTGCAGCCAAAAATTTGCAAAAACTGACCAAGGTTTTGAAAGAAGCGGAAGAAACTACCCAATTGAGTGAGAGCCTTTTGCAAAAGCTAGACCCTATTTATCAAAAACTATTGCTTTGGTTAGAAGCATCTTAAAACCGAAAGCAGTTGTTTATAGCGGTTCCCACAATTATAAGGTAAATTTTGGGAGTGCGAGCATCTTGCTCGCTATTATCAAGAGCGAGCAAGATGCTCGCACTCCTCTATTTACCTGTAACTCATAAGTCTAGGAAGCGTTCTATCTAAAGCTACAGACAGTATTGAAAAATTTATTTAAGGGGCATCAAACTGAAATGAGTGAAATATCAGGGAGCGAGACCAACCAAAAACTTAATTTTGAGAGCGATAAAATTAAGCAGAACTTAATCGCCCAACAAGCCGATGGCAATATTTATCAATATAGTGGAGTGACGTTTAACGAGACCAAAATTATTCAATCTTCGTTT
This sequence comes from Laspinema sp. D2d, assembly GCF_025370755.1. Classification (GTDB taxonomy): domain Bacteria; phylum Cyanobacteriota; class Cyanobacteriia; order Cyanobacteriales; family Laspinemataceae; genus Laspinema. The sequence continues at coordinate 55,459 of NZ_JAMXFC010000015.1, forward strand.
GAGGAGATTAAACACCGGGAGTTTATTTCTACGTCGCCCTACAAAGGCTTAAAGAAATTTGATTGTGAAGATAAAGACCTATTTTTTGGCCGCGACCAATTTTTAACGGGCTTAGTCAATGAACTGGAACAAAGCAATTTAATTTTACTGATGGGAGCAAGTGGGAGTGGGAAATCCTCGGTAATTAGAGCGGGTTTAATTCCTTGGTTAGCCCAGAAATGGGGTTTACGGTTTGTGAAAATCATCTTTACCCCGGATCGTGACCCTTTTGATTCGTTCTATGCCAGCTTACTGAGTAAATACAAACAAGCAGACGCCCAAATTGCCCGAGAAGCGAAAGCCGATACTCTGCATCGGGTGATTACCCAACTCAAACAGCCCGATGAATATTGGTTAATTGCGATCGACCAATTTGAGGAACTCTTTACCACGACTCAGGGTGATAAGCGTGACCTATTTATCAATAGCTTAGTCCACTTAAATAAAACCCAACTCAACGCCGTCAAAATCATCGGGACCATGCGGGCGGATTTCCTAGATAAACTGAGTCCGCACCCCAAATTAGCCAAAATCACCGATAAGCATCGCCCCCTGATTGCGGAAATGCAGCCGGATGAATTGCGATTGGCGATCGAGCAACCTGCCGCCCATCATGGCGTGCTTGTTAACCCCGAATTAGTCCAGGAAATTCTCAAAGACATTCAGGGACAAGCGGGATATTTACCCTTATTGCAATACACCCTCAACTTACTCTGGGAAACCGAACTTAAACAGAATTTAATCCAAGAACGCACCCTCAATCTCGCCACCTATCGCCAGTTAGGAAGAGTTCAAGGAGCCTTACAACAGCACGTCAATACCCTCTATGAGGCGCTATCACTGGAGGAAAAACAAGCCACCCAAAGAATCTTTCTAAAATTGGTGGATATTGGACAGGATGCTGCATCCGGCAGCGAATGGAAACCCGTCCGCAGAAGGGTTTCTAAATCCATATTTACCAGTGAACTAGAGCAGCAGGTTCTCCTTAAACTCATTAATGAAAATTTATTAGTCAGTGATTTTTCTCCAGAAACGCAAGAATCCACGATAGATATTACCCATGAAATTTTGCTGACTTCCTGGACTCAGTTGCATGAGTGGATTAAGGAAAATCGAGAGGCTATAGCCATTCGTAACCGCCTCAACTACGATATGAGTCTCTGTAAAGGCAAAAAAAAATCCGAGGATGAATTGTGGAGTGGATCTAAGTTAGAACAAGTTCTGGAACTCAGGAAAGATCCAAACTTTAATCAAGTGTTGGGGGGGTTTAGCCGAGAGGAAAATGAATTTATTGACTTGAGTCTAGGATTGCGTGATTCACAACGGCGCAAAAGTAATAGGAGACTCGCTAGGTTATGTCTATTTTTCTTCATATTAGCAGGGGGTGCGGGGTGGCAATGGCGATTAGCAGAAATCTCTAAACGAGAAACGATTGTCCGAAATTCACAGTTACTATTTAATCAAGGACAAAATTTTGACGCCCTGATAGAAATTTTACGAGTTGCCACCCCTTTTAAAAATGCCGTATTAACAGGGAAACCTCCGCTCTCTGTCCACGGTACTTTGATAGATGCCGTGTATGCAAAGAAAGAATATAAGCGATTAGAAGGACATCAGGAATCAGTAAATAGCATTGTCTTCAGTCCCGATGGCAAAACCCTGGCTTCTAGCAGTGGGGATAAGACTATCAAACTTTGGAATGTGGAGACTGGGGAAGAAATTCATACCTTGGCTGGACATCAGGATAAGGTTTGGAGCATCGCCTTCAGTCCCGATGGCAAAACCCTCGCTTCTAGCAGTTATGATAAGACTATCAAACTCTGGAATGTGGAGACGGGTAAAGAAATTCATACCTTCACTAGACATCAGCATTCGGTTGCGACCATCCGCTTCAGTCCCGATGGCAAAACCCTGGCTTCTAGTAGTATTGAAGATAAGACTATCAGCCTTTGGAATGTGGAGACAGGGGAAATTTTTCATACCTTGATTGGACATCATGATCAGGTTTGGCGCATCGCCTTTAGTCCCGAGGGAAATATCCTCGCTTCTGGGAGTAAAGATAAGACTATAAAAATCTGGAATGTAGAGACAGGAGAAGAAATTCATACCTTGACTGGACATCAGGATTTAATTTGGAGAATCGCTTTCAGTCCCGATGGCGCAACTCTCGCTTCTGGGAGTATGGATAACATGATCAAACTGTGGAATGTAGAGACTGGTAAAAATTTTTATACCTTGACTGGACATCAGCATTTGATTTGGAGTCTCGCCTTCCATCCAGATGGTAAAACTCTCGCTTCTGGGAGTGGGGATAAGACTATCAAACTGTGGAATGTAGAGACCGGAAAAGAAATTTATACCTTAACTGGACATGACGAAGAGGTGAAGAGTATTGCCTTCAGTCCTGATGGCAACACTTTAGCTTCTGGGAGTGTGGATAATAGTATCAAACTCTGGAATGTAGAGACTGGGGAAGAAATTCATACCTTGACTGGACATCAAGCGAGGGTTTTGCTCCTCGCTTTCACTCCCGATGGTAAAACCCTCGCTTCTATGAGTGATGATAACAGTATCAAACTTTGGACTGTGGAGATTAGAGAAGAAATTCATACCTTGATGGGGCATCAAAGTTGGGTGAATAGCATCGCCTTCAGTCCTGATGGCAACACTTTAGCTTCTGGGAGTGTGGATAATAGTATCAAACTCTGGAATGTGGAGGCTGGGGAAGAAATTCATACCTTGACTGGACATCAGGAACAGGTTAGTAGTATTGCCTTCAGTCCCGATGGCAACACTTTAGCTTCTGGAAGTGGGGATAACAGTATCAAACTCTGGAATGTGGAGACTGGGGAAGAAATTCATACCTTGACTGGACATCAGGAATGGGTTTATAGCATTGCCTTCAGTCCCGATGGCAACACTTTAGCTTCTGGAAGTGGGGATAACAGTATCAAACTCTGGAATGTGGAGACTGGGGAAGAAATTCATACCTTGACTGGACATCAGGAATGGGTTTATAGCATTGCCTTCAGTCCTGATGGCAACACTTTAGCTTCTGGGAGTGTGGATAATAGTATCAAACTCTGGAATGTGGAGACTGGGGAAAAAATTCATACCTTGACTGGACATCAGGAACAGGTTAGTAGTATTGCCTTCAGTCCCGATGGCAACACTTTAGCTTCTGGAAGTGGGGATAACAGTATCAAACTCTGGAATGTGGAGACTGGGGAAGAAATTCATACCTTGACTGGACATCAGGAATCGGTTTATAGCATTGCCTTCAGTCCCGATGGCCACACTTTAGCTTCTGGGAGTAGGGATAAAAGTATCAAACTCTGGAATGTGGAGACTGGGGAAGAAATTCAGACTTTGAGTAGACATCAAGATAGGGTTGAAAGTATCAGCTTCAGTCCCGATGGCAAAACCCTTGCTTCTGGGAGTGGGGATAAGACTATCAAACTGTGGGATGTGGAGACGGGGAAAGAAATTCCTACCTTGAGTAGACATCAGGGTGGGGTTGATAACATCGCCTTCCGTCCCCAGGATAATACCTTAGCTTTTTCCGCTGGCAATACAATCCATATCTGGAATATCAATTTTGAGGAACTCTTAAAACGGGGTTGTAAGCAGGTTTATCACTATTTAAAAACTAGCCCGAATGTGAGTAAAAGCGATCGCAAAATGTGTAATGGTATTGTTACAAACCAATGAGCGACAACTTTAAACGAATCCAAGAGGTTTTACCTCGCTTTCAAAGCTCTGATTGTGCTGCTGCCTCTGGCAAGGGAAGCAGAAAATTTACGGCAAGGGAACCAGAAACCGGGTTTCTGCGATACATCAGGTCTTTTTCTTTTTAAGCCTGTTCTACCGGACATGATATAATTTTTCATGTTTGGTGGGGTCTAATCCAGCAGAAGACCGATCGCAGCTAGTCCCCAGAAGCCGAACAATAACCAATCGCCCCATCGCACATAAAGGGTCTGAGTTTGGCGTCGGTAAATGGTATCGGTATGAATTTGATAGGTATTCTGTTCGGAAATCCAGAGGGTTTTGCCTTGGGGATTGACGATCGCCGAATAACCTGTATTGGTGGCACGAACCGCCCAGCGATCGGTCTCGATCGCCCGCATCACGTCTTGAGCATGATGTTGTTCCATCATGGTTGCGGTATAATGAGCATCATTAGACGCACTCAGGATAAACTCCCCTCCGGCTGCTGCTTGGCGTCGAAACAGTTCAGAAAAGGCAGAATCATAACAAATCCCGGCGATCGCTCGTCCGAAGGGTGTATCAAATACTTGATCCGGTTTCCCTGCCACTAATCGCGCCTCTAATGGTGATAACCTGGAGACGATTTTACCAAAAATTTCCTCAAATGGAATATATTCTCCCAAGGGAACCAGCTTGGTTTTATCGTACCGGCTAAAGGTTTCTCCATCGGGAGTTACGGTGATTAAACTATTGGTAAAGTTGCCCTCTCGACTGCCAAAGGTTCCCACCCAAGCTGTTGCATTATAATCCAGAATGGTTTGATAAAAGGAACTGTAACGGGTATTTTCATCGGTCCATAAATAGGGAAATGCAGTTTCGGGAATCAAGATGCCATCGACTCCCGCCTCGGCTAATTCTTGATAGCCTGTGGTATATCCTTCCAAGGCGCGACGCCATCCCTGGGAATCAAACTTAATTTCATTGGGAATATTCCCTTGAATGATGCCAACGGTTAAGGCAGTTTCTGGAGATTGGGTCAGGGGGCGATTGTAGAGAGCAAATCCAATTCCATGTAAAATCAGGAATAAAATAATGGGTGAAGCTAATAATAACCCTCGGGTTCGGGTGGGAGAGTTTCGGTTAGAATTGAAGGACAGGATGGCTTCAGCAATTAATCCATTGACGATGACGATCGCCCCGGTAATTGTGGTCGGTCCCGATAGTTGTCCCAGGTGCAAAATCACTAAGTTTTGGTGACTTTGGGTATAAGCGAGGGCGGTCCACCAGAGGTTTCCTGCACTCCATAAGGCTTCTAAACTACACCAGATAGCAGTTGCGATCGCTACCCGAACCCAGGGAGAGGGAGGATGTCCAGAAACTTTTGTAAATCGCCGAGTAATTGCGGTTAGAGTGATGGCCCAAACGGTGACTAATGCCGCACCCAAGAGGGTGATAAAAGTCCAACAAAAGGAGGCGATCGCCAAACTTGCCAGCCAAGGAACCCCCAACCAAGTCATCGGATGAATTCCGGTAATCCAAAACAAGGCGATGCCGTGATATCCGATTCCCCATAATAAAGGCAATCCTAAAAATTTCCACTGCCAGATTCGCTGAGTTTCTGAGGGGTTGCCTCCAGTTTTGACCAGGAGAATCCACAGGGGAACCAAGGCAATCCAAGCCAAGGGCCAAGCGTTGAAAGGGGCGGGGGTTAATCCCATTAAAATACCCCCGAATAAAGCGGCGGATAATCTCCAGAAATTGTTAGATTTTAAAGCAATTTTGATAGTATTTACCACGGCTATTTGTTTTAAATTATGGTTTTTGGATAATACAAATTAGTTATAAAGAAAGCGAGCCAGATGCTCGCTTTTTCTATTATAAACTAATTGTAAATTGCTACAACGGACAGGGTGAAAAACCTGCCGGTTGTGGCAATTATTAACGGTTCAGAGGGGTTTTAATTTTCCTCGTCGCTTCCGTTGTCCGGGGTGAGGTCATCCTCTTCACCAGATGCGGTGACTACATCAACTCCAGCTTCGATATCCAGGTCGATCGCGCTGTCGGTAGTGAGGTCATCTTCTTCACCAGATGCGGGAACTAAGGCCACTCCGGCGATCGCATCCGAAGAATCGAGACGCTGAACTCGCACTCCTCGGGCCGATCGCGACTGGGAGGAAATCGCCTTACTCGCCTGCCGAATGATAATCCCGCGATTGGTCACAATCATCAATTCATCATCTTCATTGACGATTCGCAAGGCCGCCAAACGGTCTTTTTCATTGCGGAATTTAATTGCACAAACGCCTTTTCCGGCCCGTCGTTGGAGGCGGAATTGCGTCACCGGAACCCGTTTCCCAAACCCGCCAGTGGTAATCACCAAGGCCCAAGGTCCTGGATAGGAAGAGGTTTCGGCAATGTTCTCTTCTTCCCCTTCTATCTCCTCAGTTTGGAGTTCCATTTCTTCCTGTTCGAGTTCTGCATCGAGTTCTACATCGAGTTCCAGATTTTCATCCTCGATCGCCTCCTCCATTGCAGCAGTCACTTGGGAGGGAAGCACATCCATGCTAATAATATTATCACCCTTGCGCAGGTTCATAGATTTCACCCCGCGCGTGGCCCGACCCAGAGGACGCAGTTGCTTATGATCCGCTTTGAAATGAATCGCCATTCCTTTAGCAGAACCGATGATAATAGTATCTTCCGGTCGCGCTTTCCGGACCCAGCGCAATTCGTCCCCTTCGGATAACGAGATAGCAATTAATCCATTGGCGCGGATATTGGAAAAGGCAGAAAGGGCAGTTTTTTTAATGTAACCGCCTTTAGTAAGCATCACCAAATATTCTTCATCGGAGAATTCTTCCACCGAAACAATGGAGGTGATTTTTTCATTAAAGGGAATCGGCAACATTTGAGTAATTGCCATGCCTCGGGCGGTGCGAGACCCGGTGGGAATTTGATAGGCATTCAGGGAGTACACAACCCCGCGATCGCTGAAGAACAAAATGGCATCATGGTCGCGACAGGTTAAGAAATGGGCAATCCCATCATCCTCTTTAATCTTCGCCCCAGATTTGCCTCGGGTGGCCCGACTTTGCGCCTCGAAGGTGTTAACCGGCATCCGCTTGATATACCCTTGTTCCGTAATCATCACCAGGGCTTTTTCATTGGCGATTAAGTCGGTAACATCGATTTCACCTTCGGCGTGTTCGATGACAGTGCGACGGGGGGTAGAAAACTTGGTTTTGAGTTCTACCGCTTCGTTTTCAATAATTTCTAAAACCCGTTCCCGCCTTGCCAAAATATCCCGCAAATCGGTGATAGTTAGTTGCAAGTCCTCATGTTCTTGTTGAATTTTATCGGCTTCTAAGGCGGTTAACCGGCGCAATTGCATTTGCAAAATGGCGTCCGCTTGAACTTCCGAAAATTCATAAGTAGCGATTAATTCTTGTTTGGCAGTGGGGGTATCCGCTGCCCGTCGAATTAGCGCAATAATGCTATCTAAATTTTCTAAGGCAATTAACAATCCCTGTAAGAGGTGGTCCCGTTCTTCCGCTTTTCGCAGTTCATAGCGTGTCCGGCGTTCGATGGTTTCGATACGGAATTCTAGGAAGACAGTGAGGAATTGTCTGAGGGTGAGTAACTGCGGTTCGCTGTTGACCAGCGCCAGCATATTTGCCCCGAAATTGGCCTGTAATGGAGTTTGTTTGTACAGGTTGTTGAGGACGACGCGGGGGTAAGCATCGCGCTTGAGTTCGATGACGATTCGCATCCCGTCGCGATCGCTCTCATCCCGGATATCCGAGATGCCTTCAAGACGCTTCTCGTTGACCATTTCGGCGATGCGCTCAATCATCGATGCCTTATTGGTTTGGTAAGGCAACTCGGTAATCACGATCGCGTCTCTGTCGGGACGTCCGCGATGTTCGATGGTTTCAATGGTTGCCACACCGCGCATGGTGATCGAACCCCGTCCGGTGGTATAGGCTTCTCGAATGCTGCCAACTCCCAGAATTTGGCCCCCGGTGGGAAAATCTGGACCGGGTATATATTGCATCAACTCAATATCTGTAATCTCGGGATTGTTAATCAGTGCGACTAACCCATCGAGAAGTTCTCCCAAGTTGTGGGGAGGAATATTGGTTGCCATCCCCACGGCGATGCCAGAGGACCCGTTGAGTAAGAGTTGGGGGACGCGGGTGGGTAGAACAATCGGTTCTTGCTGCGATCCATCAAAGTTATCAATGAAATCGACGGTTTCTTGGTCGATATCCCGTAACATCGCATCCATGCTCAGGGACTGTAGACGACATTCCGTATAACGCATGGCTGCCGGAGGGTCGTTATCAATGGAGCCAAAGTTGCCGTGACCATTGATCAGGGGCGATCGCATGGAAAAATCCTGGGCCATCCGTACCAAGGCATCGTAAACAGCGGTATCCCCGTGTGGATGGTACTTCCCGAGGACTTCCCCGACCACACGAGCGCATTTACGAAAGGGGCGGTCTGGGGTCAAGCCCAACTCGTGCATAGCATAGAGAATCCGCCTGTGTACAGGCTTCAGACCATCCCTAGCATCTGGGAGCGCCCGACCCACGATCACGCTCATGGCGTATTCGAGGTAGGACTGTTGCATTTCATTCCGCAGATCCGTCGGGATTATCCGCTCCGGGGAGGTGGTCATAAGATGAAAAACTCCAAAAATGTGAGACTAAATAACAATGAGCTACAGAACCGATTTGATGCTACCTCGCATCGAAATATTGCTAAATTCTGATAAATATTTTAACATAGATTGACCTAACTCGACCCAAAGCTGACGGCTTAAAATACCCTGATTTGTGGAGTGTTATTTGAGGGGGGATAATTATCAGTGGAGGGTGGTCAGTAGAGGGGGTTCAGTGAATAGTTGGCTGGGGGGAGTGGACAGTTCTCAGTGGTCAATGGACAATGGAGAATAGATCCTGAAGAAATTGCCTCAGACCAAGGACAAATGACCAAGGACAAATGACCCATGACAAATGACCAAGGATTGTTTTCTGTAATTTACTCGGAAGAATTTTTAGAGCATGATACGGGGCGATCGCATCCGGAACGTCCTGCTCGGTTAACCGCCATTGTTGAAGCGTTAAAAGCCTTACCCTGGGCCAGTCGCCTGTCCTGGCATCTGCCGACCCCGGGACATCAACCTTCGGTGCTCTCGGCGATCCAGCGGGTTCATACGCCGCGCCACATTCACGAAATCGAAGTCTTGGCAGAATCTGGGGGGGGGCGGTTAGAGCTAGATACCCCGGTTTCTCGCTACAGTTACGAGGTGGCGCTGCTGGCGGTGAGTGCCTGGTTGGATGGCATCGATCGCGTTGTGGAGACGGGGGAACCGGCATTCATATTAGCGCGACCTCCGGGACATCATGCTGAGAGCGATCGCGGCATGGGATTTTGTTTGTTTTCCAATGCGGCGATCGCCGCGACTCATGCCTTAGACAAGCATAAACTGCGCCGGGTTGCCATCCTGGATTGGGACGTGCATCATGGCAATGGCACCCAGGAAATTGTCGAAAAAAATCCCCAAATCGCTTACTGTTCTCTCCATCAATACCCCTGCTATCCCGGGACCGGCGCAGCCCATGAAACCGGCCCTTATGATAACATCCTCAATCTCCCTGTCCCCGCAGGCAGTACCCTCGCCGAATATCAGGTCTTGTTTGAGTCCAAGGTCATACCCTTTTTGCGCCGATTTCAACCGGATTTGTTAATCGTAAGCGCTGGATATGATGCCAATGCAGCAGATCCCTTAGCCCGAATCGACTTGCAACCGGAAGATTACGGCATCCTCACGGATTATTGTTTGCAACTGACTCGCCGGATCGTCTTCGGATTGGAGGGAGGATATCACCTAGATGCCCTGAGTCAGTCCGTAATCGCCACCATTGCACCCTGTCTGAAATTATCTTAAAACTATCGTGGCTCTTGGTTGAAGAGGGTGATCCTATCTTCCCTCTTTTCCCTTGAATTAAGAATCTTTGCCGATTTTAATTTTCGGCACCTCCAACCCGATTTCTGCCATTGCCTCTCGCCATTTGTCGATCCGAGTTTGAATCCGGTCTCTATTTTTGGTAGAGGAGGTAATTGATTCACTAAACTCGGGGTCTTGACACACTTTTTTAAGTGCCGCAATAATCTGGGGTTTGTTGCTGCGAATGTCCTCAGAACTGACATAAGCAAACGACAGCATAATTACATCATAAATAGCGCGGTTGATGGATTTTTCCCATCCCGTATCGGGAGTATAGCGCCGGAAAGCTCCGTAATCAAAAACCGCGAACACATCATCAATCGCTTTTCTAAAGATTTCGCGATGATGCTCGATGGTTTCATCGTCAAAATGAATTCCCTGTTCGAGGTATTGATCCAGGAATTTCGATAACGTGCCACGATAGGCGATCGGGTCGAAAAAGAACGCAAAAAAGCGCAAAATCATTTCACAATCTTGCATCCGTTTGTCGATACTCAGAACCCGACGAGTTTTTTGGAAAACTTCATCCTCGGAAAGTTCTAAAATTAAATCATTCAACTTGCCCCGATAGACGCTGTTGCGGATTTCCTGAGCATTCAGGGGGACAAAGCCGGTATTTAATCGCTCAAAGACATCAAATTTAATATCCGGGTGAGATTCTTTGAGAATGACAATACAACGAATGGTCCGAGAGAGGAGCAATCGTTGGTAAGAAACCTCAAGGTCTTGAAATTTTTTGCGGTTAATGTCCGGTAAGATTCTTAACGCCCGTAGGGAAAATTCATCATTGAGAAACCGATAAATCGCGGTCAATCGTTGTTGACCGTCAATGACACTATAGGACCCATCATCTAATTCGGCAAAATAACAGACGGGAATGGGAACATTGAGCAGGAGAGATTCAATCAACCGACTGCATTTGGTTTGGTCCCAAACTTGACGCCGCTGAAATTTATCGGCCAAAACCAGAGTCTGGTCATCAATCTGAGCTTTGAGCGATCGGATCACAAAGTCATAAGGATGCGTGACGAGCTTTCTATCCTTCACCGGGATATTGAGTTCCTCCTCTAACTCTTCTTCGTCTTCCTCTTCAAATTGATCCTCAAGTAGTTCCTGGCTATCTTCAACTTGAGTGCCAAGACCGTCTTCTAGCATTGCCTCCCTCCTTATTCTCTGCATCGCTTGCTTTCTACTGCCCTACAAGTATCTTTACTTTGAGACTGTTTGGCTCTCCGGGGATTGAACCGGCAAGACCCACGGTTTACTGTGGCAAGCTTATTGTTACAGTGTAACAGTTAGGTGAACTCCAAGGGTTAGTTGGGTCTTGGTTTGGCCCGGATGGGGTGAATGGATGACCCATTCCCTGGGCAAGAGGGAGTACAGATATAGGGTAGGGATTGCCTACCCTACTCTACATTTAGGCTCTAGCTTGACTGGCGTCGGTAGACTTCTTCCAGAATTCCCAAAAGCCTCCCTTTTTTAAAAGCCCCCCTTTTTAAGGGGGGTTGGGGGGATAGATTCAGAATGAAAGCAACAGGGTGTAGTTTTCTCCCGGAACGCTGGGGATTGAACGGCAAAAATGGCGCTTTGGAAATCCAGTTTTTAGGGTGGGGTGGGTTAGTCCAGGTAGCTGGATCCCAACATCACGAGAGAACAAGAAAGCTCTTGGATGACACTTGTGGTGACATCATCCATCTCTAATCCGGACATGGTGCGGCGTCTGGTGGCTTGGAGAATCACCAAATCATAGCCGATCGCCTCGTTGAGAATCGCCCCCGGGATATCATCATTCGGCGCAATCACAATCTGAATTTGCGTCGGATCACTCGGGGCTAATTCCGTGATTAAGGCAGAAAGTTCACCCTGGATCCGAGCATTGACCTCTTCCGGTGTCCGGCGATCGCAAACATGGAATAAGGTCACCTGTCCCCCATTCATCTGGGCTAAATTATAGGCAAACCGCACGGAAAATACCGCCCGCGCAACCAGATTATCCACTAAGACTAGAATTCGTTTCATTTGCAGGGGGGAACCGATCAAGCGCGTCACCGCTACGGGACAATGCGCTGTCCATAAGAGGCGATCGATCACGTTCCCAAATAATCTCGCCCGCAGGGTTGTGGTTTCCCCCCATCCCATGACAATTAAACTGGCTTTTTGCTCTCGACTTGCATGAGCAATTCCTTGGGCGATATCATCATCAATGCGAACTGCGGGTTCTGCTTTGACCCCAAATTCTTGAGACAGTTGCACGGCTGCGGCGACTAAATTTTCACTCCGGATGAGGGCAGCATCCACCGCTGAGGCTTCCATTTGTGCCATCACCCGGGCGATCGACAGGGGAACGATTCGGCCTTCTTCCTGGCGCACCAGCAAGGCTGCCATTTCTACTAAATTCTTTTCGGTTTCTGGGTTATAAACCGGCACAATCACCGTAAATGGACCATTGGGCTGATTTCCTTCATCAAAAGGCGTTTTCACCGTATCCAAATTAGTCGTCGGTGGGGTCAAACTGGCTGCCGCCCGCGCTGTTAAAAATGGCCCTAATGTGGCGGTGACTAACATCATCACAATCACCGTATTCAGGACCTCTTCACTCAACAAGCGCTCTCCTAAAGGGTTCAAGCTGTTATATCCCACAATGGTGGCGGCGAGGGTTGCCGCCACTTGGGGAATGGACAGGGACCAAATTGCCAGGGTCTCGGCGCGAGTGTATCGATACAGCAGTTGAGTGATCAATGCCGCCAGCAATTTACTGACTAATAACCCTAAAATAATCGCTAGGGTCAACCAAAATGAAGTCAGGGTTGCGATAAAAGCAGGAAGGTCAATTAATAGCCCTAAATTCACCATAAAAATGGGAATAAAGAGGACACTACCCACAAACACAACCTTTTCTTTCACTGGACCGGAACCCATTGCGCCATTAACGGCCATTCCGGCTAAAAATGCACCTACAATTTTTTCAACCCCAATGATTTGAGCGCCAACGGCTGCTAAGAAAACAGCCAGTAAGACAAACAAAAATTGATTGCCTTCTTCATCTCCAGACCGCTTAAAAAATTCCCGTCCTGCCCAGTCAAACCCAAATAGCACAATGCCCGTATATAGGGTTAAGAGGACGAGCATGATTGCCAAATTTCCGAGACTAAAACTCCCGGCATGAACGCTGACGCAGACGGCTAAGACCAACAAAGCCGGAATATTGGTAAAAATGGTTCCGCCAATGGTCACCATTACCGCTTCATTGCCCATCAAACCCAATCGACTGAGAATGGGATAACCGAGGGGAGTATGAGAGGAGAGCAACGATCCAATTAACAGGGAAGCATTCCAACTAAATCCAAAGAATCGGGCGATGATGGCTCCCATAATAAATGGGAAAATAAAGGTTAAACTGCCAAATCCAATGGAGCGATTTTTTACTTTTTGAAACTCGGTCATATCCATTTCCAGACCGGCCACAAACATCAGGTAAACTACCCCAATGTCGGACAGAAGTTTCATGGTTTCAGATTGGGGCTGTAAGAGCTGCAATCCATTGGGGCCAAAGGCTACTCCAGCCGCCAATAGGCCAATTAATCCGGGCAGTTGTAGTCGTTCAAAGAAAATTGGGACGACTAAAATAACCGCCAGTAGAACGGCAAAGGCAAAGATGGGTTCGTTCTTTAAAAAGTCGAGGGCGAGTTCCATGCAGGTAGGAGGCTGAATTTTTTTTATTCTATCTCAGGGTTTCCAAATTTTACCGGAGGCGATCGCCTAAATTTAGGGATAATTTTTACGGCTTACCACGCCTCTCTACGGGTAATTTGTAGAAACAATTTAGGAAGGTTTGTAGTCGTTCTGATTTTTTTAGTGATAGTAAAGAGCCAAAAATTTGTGATATAGATAACACTTTTAGGCGACAAGAGATGCTAGGAGTTGGGGAGAAAATGCGCAAGGCGATCGCCGACTGGATGATGAAAGGGTGATCAGAGGCTTAGGTTGAAACCTTCACCCTTCATCCAATGATTGACCTAGGGAAGAGGCTAATTGCTCGATCGCCGTTACAGTCCGCTCTAATTCGGCAAATAAATCGGGATTAACCGCTGTTAAACGAAAAGCTTCCACCAAGGCGCGATAATACCAGAGTGTCCCGGTTTTACCCCCTTTAAAACGGTCCCAGACAGCCTCTCCAATTGCGCGATAATCTTGAAGAATTGACCGGGAATTGTGCAATTTATCCGAGGCACTCACCAACAGGACCGAGGGGGAAGCCGTGGGAAGATGAGACAGATAGAGTTCTTTGCGCGATCGCCAGGGGGGTTTGGGGATAGAATCGGCATCGGTGCAAGCTTCGACAATTGTCGCTACCGTATCTCCAAAGCGACGGCGAATTTCTGCCCCGGTAGCAGCCCCCCCTTGATCCTCGATCGCATCATGGAGTAACGCTGCGATCGCCTCATCTTCATTGGCCCCATATTCCAAGGCAATACTCGTGACCCCCAGTAAATGCGCCACATAAGGTACCCCCGAACCCTTGCGCTGTTGTTGCGCGTGGAGTTCCGCCGCAAAGGTTAAAGCCTGATTAAAGCGGTTTGATAGCATTGATCTGCCTTCCGAATGACCGACTTAGGATACGCTGAATTTTAACAGGTTCAGGACCAACTCACCCTCACCCCGTTTCTGAATTTTGGGGTGAGACTGCTCAAAAATCCCGGATTAGATGCCCGCAACTAGAGTTACTAAAACAATCCCCCCAAATTTTTAGGCCCCGGTTAAATTATCATGGAAAGATGTCAGGCAAAATGCTCTGGATAAATCTAGGGGGTTTTTCCCAGATCCAGGTCAAAATCAGGTTCAGTTTAAGCTAAACTCAACCCATTCCCGTTCTCACCGGACTTGCGCCGAAATCCCGGGAGGAATCATCCTTTTTCTCAAAAAAAAGGACCGGATGCTCAAGAATAGACCTCTTGCAAAATTCCGGATTGCTCCCGCCACCCCCCTTAAATTAAATCCCCCTCCCGTCCTCCTTTCCAAGGGGGAAGTCAGAGGAATAACTATTTAATTCTAGGGGTGCTTAACAGATGTAGGCAAGAGGTCTAATCAATCGCCGCTTTCGACTCAATTGCAGTGATCATGGAACAACAACAGCCCGAAGATGTAGCGGCTTACAACGAACGCTCCCTCAATACCCTATCGAGGGCGATCGCTTTGTCTGCCGAACAATTTGCCATCATTTTGGTGCGGTGCAATTATCGACATTTACAAACAGAAATGCTGCAACGACTGCGGGAACGATGTCCGGTTTCTGTGGCAGAAATCCATTTACCCCCCTTAAGTACGACCTTATTGGGTAAAATGATTGAGGAATTTGGGGAATTGCCCTCACTCCCCGGGGTCATGGTTCTGGGATTAGAATCGGCTGTGGCGATCGATGAATTATTAATTTCCATTGATTTAGTTCGGGACGAATTTCGCAAGCAGTTTCCCTTCCCTTTAGTGTTCTGGGTCACCGATGATTTGCTTCATCGTATCACCCAATTTGCTCCCAATTTCAAAAGTTGGGCGGGACCTTCCATTAAATTTGAAATTCCCACCCCTCAACTCATCCAACGCTTACGCGAAACCGCTGAAAATTTATTTAACTGTATCCTAGAAGCGGGCGCAGACCAACTACAAGTCGGCGCTGCTATGGAACTTTTAACCCACACCCATCGCCAGGAAATTGCCTGTGCTATTAAAGATATTGAACGGGCAGGGGAGAGCCTAGACCCCTACTTACAAGCTTGTTTAGATTTTGTGCGGGGTTGGAATGCCTACAGTCATGATGAATTGGCAACCGCCCGCGAATTTTACCAGCGTAGTCTCGCCTTTTGGGAAAAAGCCGTTCCCCCAGTCCCTGCTTCAGGGAATCTAACCGAAGAAGGCTCTAACCTCCATTTAGAACGCTATGGCTGCTTGCTGTTTTATCTGGGGGCCTGTTGGCATCGGGAAGCCCTGTTACATCGCGGCGTCGCCCAAGCTGCCTACGGACAAGCGCGAGACTATTTTCGGCACTGTGTCGCCATCTACCAACAAGCCCACCGCCCGGATTTGATGGCAAAATTTATCAATGCCCTGGGGGAAGTGCTGCAAAGACTCCGGGACCGCGATGGATTGGAAGAGGTGGCATTGATTGCCACCCAACTGCATCAAGAATATCCCGACCCGATCGCTGAGGCGCAGGATTGTGGCTATTGGGGGGAAGTGGCCCTGTGGAACTCCCAATGGGCGATCGCCAAGCAGTCCGCTTTAAATGCCCTCCAGATTCTGGAATCGTACCGCGCCACGACTCTCACACCGGCAAAACGCAGTTTCCTAGAATGGTCCGCCCAGTATCATCGAGGATGGTATTTATTATTATTAGGCCGATCGCTCTCGGCACTCAGTGAGAGTCAAAACGCCATTGCTACCCTAGAAAAAGCCAAATCCCACACCCAACCGGAATGTAATCCTCAATTATACAGCGAAATTCTCCAAGAATTGCGATCGCTCTACTTCAACCGGGGCGATCGCCTCACCGCTTTTGCCCTCAAACAAGAACTCTACGCCCTGGAACATCAGTATGGATTTCGCGCCTTTATCGGTGCACAACCCCTGCAACCCCAACTCCATCCTCTGAATCCTACCCAACTCCTGCATTTGGGCATGGGCGATCGGCCCTTTCCCCAGAAGCGCTATGCCGGGTCCAGTCTCACGGGACGAGAAGCGGAAATCGAATGTGCGATTACTCGGATTGGCCGTCCCGACTATAAACTCACCTTAATTCATGGTCCCGCAGGCGTCGGGAAATCCTCCCTCTTATCCGCCCAATTAGCCCCTGCCTTACATCAAAAACAAATCGGACTTCATCTGGCATTACCCCTGGTTATCCCCATTCAAGGGGATTGGTTTCCCGACGCACTTGAAGTATTTAATCGCACCTTTGGTCAGATGGGATTACCCCGGGTGGAAATATCAGGTGAGCAGAATCGTATCCCCATTCTGCACAGCCTCTGCGATCGCCTCGGAGAAAATGGCGATCGCAATATCTTAACCGCCCTACTGTTTGATGTGGATGCCGACTTATTTGATCCCGCCCATGAGTCACACCGCCACCTGTTTTATGAATTTTTGCACGATTGCTTAAACCTTCCTTTTGTCAAAGCGATCGTCTGTTTGCGGACTGAACATTTGGCTGATTTATTAGACAACGAATCCTTGCGATCGCTAGAATTTATCAACCGAGAGACGCGAGAAACCTTGTGCTATCACTTGCAAGACTTATCTCTGGACGCGGCTCACCGGGCAATCATGGCCTTAACAGAACAGGCTGAGATTCCCCTAGAACCCGAACTAGGCGAGCAATTAGTCCGAGATTTAGCCCGAGGTACTAGCGCCGAAGTGCGGGGGTTCATGTTACAGTTAGCGGGCACCCAACTGGAAGCCGAACAGATTACCACCCTAGCGGAATATCAACAATATGGCGGCAAAGCCGCCTTACTCCGACGAGGCATCCGTGAAGCGATTTCTGATTGTGGCATAGAAAACACCCAAATTGCCCGATTTGCCCTCCAATCCCTCGCCAAACCGACCCCAGACTGTGAACAGTCCCCCACCATGCCTTATCCCTGCTGCAAAACCCTAGAAGAACTCCGAACTGAAATCGGAGGCAGTCCGAAACGATTACACATAGTCCTAGAAATCTTAGTCCAGTCCGGCTTACTGTTTCGTCGATACGATACCCCAGTCCCCCGCTATCAACTGGTTGATCAGGAGATTTGCCGGATGGTATGGCAGGGGTGATACAAAATATAATTTGCATTAAAAACCGTCACCTTCGGCCTGGGTTAAGAGAAAATGAGCTTTTAAAAACCCGTTTAGTATAAAAACGGGGTAAATTTGATGAGTTGCGATCGCCCTTACAAATCTAACGGTTGCAGCAGGGCGATCGTATTACAGCCAATATAACCCACGGCCAAGGGGGATTTATCCGCCAATAAGGCTAGAACATTGTGTAAGGCTTGGGGCAGAGTCGCGCCATAGACTTGCCAGAGGTTCTCACGCAGTTGAGTGATAATCCGATCGCCTGCTATATCATCAGTTCCAGGTCTAACGAACATCAGCGATCGCCAGACTTTAAAATATCTAATATCATGACTCTGCACCACCCGTTTCATTTCCGCTGTCGCACGTTCCACTAATTCATCCCGGACTGCTTTCATCACGATGGGTTGCAACGTGAAGGCAGATGACTCTTCCCCAAACCAGGATTCTAACAGCGATCGCCGCTCTAAACTGGCAATTCCTTCTAATAACGCTGCCGGATCGACTAACACTACAAAATGGGTTTGCAGTCGGCAAAATGAAACGGGTTCTTGCCAAATTGCTAACCAGTAGAGAATTTCTTGTTCTAAATCAGACAGGCGTTCCAATTGTTGGTGCAACAGGGTTCTTAATCTATCGCCGACAATTAGGGTATTTTGATTCAAAAAGGCAGCGACATTTCCTCCAAATACGCTCTGAATCAAGGGAGTAACAATTTTGAGTGCGAACGGATTCCCCCGATACAGGTGAATTAAGGGTGATAGTCCTAATTCTTTCCCAGTCAATCCTCGGGATTTCAACAAGTCTAAAGCCGCTGTATTTCGTAATCCCAAAAGCGTTAAACCCCGGATGGTTTTGCCTTCTAGGGGGACCGTCGGGGGTTGTTCACGACTGGTAATTAGAATGCAGCTTTGATGGCGATCTCGACTTAAGGTTTGGAGGAAATGACTATATTCTTTCTCTAATTCCGGTGATTGCAAGACGGTTTCTAATCCATCTAAAATCAGCAGATAGCGGCGGTGTTTGAGATGGTGGAGTAATTGGGTTATGCCTTTGGCAAGATTGGTGACGGCGGTTCCTTCTAAGGTGGAGAGGAGACCGTCGAGAAGTGCTTCCACAGAGGGGGAATGGTGTAGCGATCGCCAGATTACTCCTTGAAATTGCAGTTGAATTGAGTCAGCAAAAGCGAGAGCAAGAGCAGTTTTTCCGATGCCACCAATGCCGGAAATCAGGATGAGTTTAGCCGTGGAAATCCACTGTTCCAGTTGCACCAATTCGCGATCGCGTCCGAAAAATGAGTCTAAATCGGGTGCTTCCTGCCAGTCTCGGATTGGGGGAGACTCGGGAATCGCGGGATCAAAATCCGCTTCACATTGTTCGGCGATCGCCTGCCAGTCGCTAATCCCTACAGCGGCACAAATGGCGATAAAAATTTCCCGTTGGATGCGATCGCCATGCCAAAATCGGCGTAATGTAGCGCGGGAAGTATGAGCATCTTGCCACCACCGCGCGGTACTTGTTTTTGTCCAACCCAAACGCTTTCTAGCGCGATCGGCGATCGCCAATCCTTCCATCGATGCCTTCAGCGACTTTGACATACTTCAGACCTATCGAGGAATAACATGAACCTGTGAACTGTGAGGGACAATTAATGATAAAATTCTACGGAGGTAAAAACCCCCGTAGAATTTAGTATTAATCGCAATTGTCTGATCCAGTTTTTTATGCCAGTCCGACTAACTTAGCACTGAGATCCCACATCCGCTTACCATTATCATTATCCCGCGCTTGAGGAGAAACCCGTTGAACGAAAGATTTTCTATCTTTTTTCTGACGATTTCCCCAACTCCAATAAGCGCCGGATTGTTTGTATTCCGGCTCGGCAACCACGTCCGCTACTCGTTCTCCCGCTAAATCCTGAGATACATATCCTTTAGTAATGTATTTTTGGAAAAGGGGAAAGATTTTTTGAAAGAGGGGATAATGGTTCCGGAATAAGGGCGTTTCCGCAACACATCCAGGATAGAGAGAAGTGAAGGTAATTCCGGTTGATTCATGATAGCGTTCATGAAGTTCCCGCATAGTTAAAACGTTGCAGACTTTGCTATCTTTATACGCTTTAACGGGTTCAAATTTCTTGCCATCAATCATCGAGTAAGGTTCTTTGAATCCTTCGGCAAACCCTTTGAAATCGCCTAAATCGGGACGCGGTGGAATTTTGCCCCCCAGTTCATCGGGGTTGTGGGTGACGGTTCCCAGGATGATCATGCGCTTATCCGGCGCAGGCGATCGCTTCATATCCTCCAACATGATATTACAAAGGAGGAAATGACCCAGGTGATTTGTCGCGACACTGAGTTCATACCCTTCAGGACTGCGCAAGGGTTCCTTGATTAACGGCATATAAATCGCCGCATTGCACACCAAAGCATCCAGGGTCCTCCCGGTAGCGCGGAAGTCATTGATAAACTGACGCACGCTTTGTAAGGAGCCTAAATCGATATGGAGTATCGTGTAGCTGTCCGGAGACATTCCCACAGACTGGGCCGCTTTTTCAGCTTTGGCTAAATCCCGACAGGCCATGATCACGTGCCATCCTCGTTTCGCCAGGGCTTTCGCGCCGTACAAACCGACCCCGGAGGATGCGCCCGTGATGACGACCGTTGACTTTCGATCTTGTTCCATCGGTAGAGAAATGAGTTGACCGTTGTTGACTAGATCTAGGATCTCATAATGCGATCGCGATGGTAAACTAAATTTTTTTGGGGTCCTGGGGTCCCGTAGCCGGGGTCCCTATTGAAAATTCCCCAAGGGGTCATGTCGGGAGATCCTGACTTGAACTGGGCGATCGCAACCCAAAAATCAACCCCCTCAACTCCAAACGCGTTGCAAATTCAACACAAACCCCGGTAACACCCTTTCCCCGGATAATTGACTCGGATTCACCACTATTTCTACCCCTTGTCCCGCCCGATAAATTTCTACTTGTCGCTGTTGCGGGTCAATTAACCATCCCAATTCTGTGCCATTGTCAATATACTCCTGTAACTTGCTTTGGAGTTTTACCAAACTGTCCGACTCCGACCGCAATTCAATCACAAAATCAGGAGATAAAGGAACAAACCCTTTCCGTTGCGCTGGGGTCAATGCTTGCCAACGTTCTATACTCACCCAAGCCGCATCGGGAGAACGATTCGCACCATTGGGGAGAGTAAATCCAGTGGAGGAATCAAACGCAATCCCATTTCCTCCTTCTTCCTCAATCCATTTGACCAAAAAATAGGAGATTCTGATATTACGATATCCCGTTTCGCCGCCAGTGCGGGGAGTCACAATCAAGTCTCCGGTTGCAGTCCGTTCTAGTTTTAAATCAGGGTTGACAGCGGCGATCGCAGCAAATTGCGCTGGGGTCACTTGAAGGTTTAGGTCCCAGGGTAATTGCAAGGTGACAGTTTCCGATTTTATAGGGGTTGCGATCATGGTTTATCATCCTTGCGTTTATTTACAGAATTTGATGAATCGTCTCGATAATCTCCTCGATAAAATCAACTGCTTCGGCGACTGAAACTGAATCAATATTGCGGCGACTGCCAATCCCATAAGTCGGATCAATGTCAGCTTCATGGGCGATTTGGTTCCGGCGATCGACTATTGCCCTGAGTTCTTGTTTAATGTCCTTTTGCAGTTTACCCATTTGATTCGCCACCTCTTCCCACAGTTTTTTATCAGAAATTAATCGAATAGCATCTGCTATTTTGTCCGGGTGTTGAAAACTCTGATATCCTAAGCGTTCACGAATTTCATCTTCTAGCCAAGCTGTATTATTTAGCTGATTTTGGATACTCGTGGCGATCGCAGGTAACAACGCTGACACAGTATAAGACTGTTGTAAAAATGCTGGTCCTTGTATTTGAGCAATGTCCTTTTCTAGCCAGGAGACAATATCTAATGCTTTCAATCGGTCCTGTCTGGCACCCCCTAATGAAACTTGAAAGCGAGAAAATGATGATTGAGCATTGTTTGGGGGAGGGGTGGGTTCCAACCGTTGACCTCGTTGAATCTCCAGCATTCCCAACGTTACAACTTCATGAATATAGTAATCCAAAGCGCTCACCCCTAATACAAGGGCCGAGCGCAACATATCCGATAAATCTAAAGCAGTCGTCGATTGAGCATTAAGCGAGTTATGAAGAGCAATCAAGTCTCTCACCCGACTGATGCTAATCCGAAATTTGTCAAGCGCTGACTGCATAAGCCGTAGAAGTTAGTCCGATAATTTTATCAGCTAAATCCGAAAATGTATTTTTAAAATACTCCTGCTTTTTCTGATTATTTGTAAGTGCCTTTCCTTGGTATCCTAATTGCTGAGGGGTTAAGTCATAAATTGGCACTTGATGTTCCTGAGATTTTGCGATCAAGCTATTAAAATTTGAAATTTTAGTTAAGCAAAAGTTGTCATTAATTTTTTGATTAAAATACTGTTGTTCTGGCAACATCATATTATGTTTTTTTAAAATTGGAACTAATTTAGAGCTAACATCATACTCTATTTTTTGGATCCAAGTTTCAAATGCTCTTGTTTCTCTCCCATTAATGATCCGGAAATTTTGCACAATAATACCTAAAAATTTAAGGTTAACATCGGGGAATGGATAGGTCGCATCTTTTAAGATTTGAAGCGA
The DNA here is from genome assembly GCF_025370755.1 of Laspinema sp. D2d. Taxonomy (GTDB): domain Bacteria; phylum Cyanobacteriota; class Cyanobacteriia; order Cyanobacteriales; family Laspinemataceae; genus Laspinema. The sequence goes on from NZ_JAMXFC010000015.1 coordinate 77,731, forward strand.
ATTCGCTCTAGTAGCCCAAGCGTACCATTTCGGTAAGACTTTTGTCAAAGAGTCAATTGCCATGACTGAAAAAAAATCAGCGGTAGTTGGAACTATGAAAAAGTCGCTCGTCATCAGTATATTTTGATTGATTGCACCCAAGCTAGGACTCATATCAATTAAAATATAATCAGCTTCAAATTTTTCCGCTGTTTTATCCAGCAAATCGCTGATAGAACCGGGTAAATTTCTGAGGGCATGAATCGATCCACTGAGTTCCTGAGCAATCCCTAGAGTCGCTTCATATTCAGCAAATCCTACATGACCCGGGAGTAAAAATAACCCCTCTTGGCGCTTATTGGGAATACAGTCTACAGCTTCAATAGCTTTAGGCTGGGATTCAAAAGCCGGGGCCAACCCTTTTTTGATATTAGAATAGGTATGATAAATTCCTTCTATTCTCGCTTCATCATCTTCCGTTTCTTCCCCTAATGTCATCCCCGTCAGATTACACTGTGGATCTGCATCCACCATAATGACTCTCTTACCCTTTGAGGCCAGCATCCAACCCAGGTTAAAGGTGGTGGTTGTCTTGCTTACTCCGCCTTTGTGATTAAATAAGGCAATTTTTTGAACCATTGAATCAACCTCCAATTAATTGGTTAATTTTTTTATTGAAATGTTTGCTATCTCAAGGCAATCAGCATTTGAATTCTGTAATCTTGTTTTGATTTGAATGGTCATTATAGCATTTTCGCTCATTGCTGTATCACCCTGGCTGACAAGTTTTGGCATTTCAACTGAAATAGGGTAAAATTTAATACTTTTGAGTTTACCATACTGGTGAACCCACAGCAACTCTGGTCTCGACCCACCCTCCACCCCTAAACCAGGGACTGAGCACAAAACTGAGCACAAGACTGAGCAGATTTCTCCCGGGAACGGGATTAGAGTGAAGACAGCACAGAAATGGAGGTCAATCTTATGTCTCAGATGCTCGATCGCCAACCGGCTGGTTTATATGTTCAAACCCCTGACTTCCAGCAAATTGAGTTTCCTCTCAAACATACGGAAGTTAGCGCTCAAGTTGCCGGAAATCTCTCCCGGGTGGAAGTGACCCAAACCTTTGAAAATCCCTTTACGACGACTTTAGAAGCGGTCTATATTTTCCCGTTGCCCGATGAGGCGGCGGTGGATGAAATGTTAATTAAAATTGCCGATCGCACCATCAAAGGTCACATCAAACAACGAGAAGAAGCGCAACAGATTTACCAGCAAGCAAAACAACAGGGCCGCACTGCCGGACTCTTAGAACAAGAACGAGATAATATCTTCACTCAATCCCTGGCTAACATCCAACCCGGTGAGCAAATTGATGTGATTATTCGCTATTCGGCCAGTCTGAAATTTGACGGGGGAAATTATGAGTTTGTTTTTCCAATGGTGGTCGGTCCCCGCTATATTCCCGGTACTCCCATTGGGGAAAATGCGGTGGGTTCAGGGTCGGCACCGGGGCCGATGTCTCAAAATCAAAATACCGATTTAGTTCCCGATGCTGCTCGATTAAATGCGCCTATTTTACCGGCGGGAACTCGTTCCGGTCATGATATCAATATGACGGTAGAAATTGATGCCGGAGTGAACATCCAAGGGGTACGATCGCCCTCTCATCAATTGCATATTTCTCAGGATGGACAACGGGTACTTGTGGGTTTAGTTGGCAGTGATACGATTCCCAATAAAGACTTTATTCTCCGCTATCAAGTAGCCGGAGAAACCACCCAATCTACCGTTTTAACTCAACAGAATGACCAAGGGGGACATTTTGCTCTGTATCTCATCCCGGCCCTGGACTATGCCCCAGAAAAAATTGTCCCCAAAGATGTAGTCTTTTTAATTGATACGTCGGGTTCTCAAATGGGTCCTCCGTTGCGCCAATGTCAAGCCTTAATGTGCCGCTTTATTCAAGGGCTAAACCCCAATGATACTTTTAGTATTATCAATTTTGCTAATACAACCCAGCAACTCTCTCCGGTTCCCCTTCCGAATACCGGCCCAAATCAATCTCGGGCGATTTCCTATATTAATCAATTGAGTGCGGGCGGCGGAACGGAAATGTTGCAGGGAATTCAAGCGGTGCTAAATTTCCCGGTGACCGATCCAGGAAGGTTACGGACGATTGTCCTATTAACCGATGGATATATCGGGAATGAAAATCAAATTCTATCGGAAGTGCAGCGCCATTTAAAACCAGGAAATCGTCTGTATAGTTTTGGTGCGGGAAGTTCGGTGAATCGGTTTTTGCTGAATCGGATTGCAGAAATTGGACGGGGGATTTCTTATGTAATTCGCTATGATGAAGCACCGGATGCAACAGTAGAACGGTTCTTCCGACAGATTAATAATCCAGTTTTGGCTAATATTCAGGTGACTTGGGAAGGTGAGGGCGAGTCTCCGGTGATTTATCCAGCGATCGCACCGGATTTGTTTGCAGAACAACCCCTGGTTTTATTTGGACGCAAAGCAGATGCTGTGCCGGGAACTTTGCAGGTGTCGGGAATGACGGCTGGGGGAATCCGCTATCAGCAACAGTTTGAGATGAATTTTCAGCCCAAAGGGAATCCGGCAGTGGCTCAATTGTGGGGACGGTCCCGGATTAAAGCCTTGATGAATCAGATGGTGAGTGGAGAAACCAAGTCCGGAGTTGAAGCAGTCACCCAGACGGCGATCGCCTATCAATTACTATGCCAATATACAGCCTTTGTTGCCGTTAGCGAGGAGGTGCGCACGGATCATCCCGAGGCATTGGTTTCGGTGCAAGTGCCGGTGGAAATGCCTGAAGGAATTACCCATGAGGGGGTTTTTGGTTTCATGGGCACTGTAGGCGCAACCGATCCGGCGACAACAGTACAGAAGAGTGCGATCTCTCCTCAGCGCGCGATGGCACCGAGTCCTTCCCTAGAGATCAATTTTCTTCCAGAACGGTCAGAGTACATCCCTCCCACTGGGCGATCGGTTCAATCCCTGGCAAAGTCCAAGTCTTTCACACCCTCGATGCCACAACGCTTGGTGGAAAAGGTGCGATCGCTGTTTTCCGGAGAATCCTCCGACAGTGGGGATGCTGATGTTGCCGATATGGATATGGAGGGACAATTCCCCCTTGGTAGTCTTGGTGAGGCGGAAGATGAATCGTTATCAGTTCCCAAATTTGAGGCCCCTCCTCAATTGGCAGCCCCTTCAGAATCGGGTAAACTCACTTTTCAAGCGCCACAACCGCCAATCCCGCGATTGCGGTTAGAGATTGTGAGTGTGACAGGATTAGAAGCTGAGGCGATCGCCTTGCTGACTCAACATCTACAATCGATACCGCTTCCTCCGGGGATGAGTGGGGAACTGGTTTGGGAGTTGCGGATTACTCAAGGACAAGTTAAACAGGTGATGCTGGATGATGAGCAGTCTTCTGGGGATGATCCAGAACTGATTGAGGTGATCCGGCGATCGCTGTTTACCTGGCGATCGGGACTCTCCCTCTCCACTACCGTACTACTGCGGGTGAGGATTTCTGCTTAGAGTATTACCGCGATAACCGGAAGATTGCCACAACCGACATTGCACCCGGGACCCAAGGCGGGGGGTAACGACAAATACCATCGGCAAACGAGCCTTTAACCCCCCGCCTTGTTCTTTTTCTCTGGGCGATAGAAATCTTTACAATTAATTTAGTTTTTTCTGTCCTCAGAGGCTAGTCAAAACCAAAGCACCGTGCTATCTTTATTAAACCGCTTTTCCAAATGAAGTCAAAAGCGGTTGAACGACGATGCTATTGCCCAAGCTTCAAACCGTCCCCAGTGGAGTTAGCTGAAGTCAATCGATAGCCCGTCCTAAAGTCCGAGTGGGGAGTGAGAAAAGTTCGCCTGTGCTCAGGTTACAGCGCCGATCGCTGTTCTGAAAGCAGAGCGGTTCAGTCTTAAGGCAAACCATTGGCTACAATCTCGGGTAAACATCCAGCGCCGTTAGGGTCGGTGGAAATGGATACATCGATTGATTGATCTCAGAGACAGAAAACCCCGAGTCATCCTCAGCGTAACCCGTTGAATTGAACCTCGCCGTTAACCGCATCAACGAGTATTTACCAATCCGGTTCCCGTCCATTTGTACTGGGCTGATCAAAGCTTAAGGGGGTTTTGGATCTTGCACCGGAAGTCAGATCTCCCAACCCAGATGCCAAAACAAACGCCCCAGGCACGAGTTTAGAAACGGAAGTCTAGGGCGACGCAAAATTCGGATTTAGAAATCTACCTTAGATTCTGCTATCTTCCCTGCCTGGAGGTAGAGGTAGTTGAGTGATTTACGCCGAATAATTTTAATCAATAACAAAACAAAAGGTTGAAAAAAAAAATTGTGAAATTCTCTAACAATTACGGACATTTGGTCAAATTTTTACAAGAGGAGTTGGCGCTGTCGCCTTCTTCCATCGATATGGCCCTACGTCATGGAGAACAAAATCTCGGTCCTTTACCGATGATCCTGTGGCAGTATGGGTTAGTTTCCCTAGAACAGCTTGAGCGAATCTTCGACTGGTTGGAGAACCGAACAGTGATCGACGGAAATTTCTAAATCGGAGGATCAACCCGGATGAGACTTGATAGAACTGAGGATGCAGTCAATCGTGAGCATTAAGGTTTTACCTGGAAACAGTAAGTGGGCGATCGCATTCTTGTCTAAATTCAATAGAAAAATTTAAGATTTCCGATTCTGACCTAGAAACGGAAATCTTTTTAAGTATTGAATGAATCCGTTCGCTATCCAGGCGGGAATAGGCCATGTGATAGAGTCAGTTGATAGAGAAAGGGCGATCGCCTTGGCACCGCACCCTCCCCTACAACCATCTGATCATTCCAGCCTCAATTCTTAAAAAATACTAAAATTTTAAAAACAAATCCGTGACGAGCCTGGGATTGAAGCTAGAGAGGTTGTCGCGAAACGTGCTTTTCAAAGTAAGCTTGGGTTTGTTGTAATAACTGTTCTCGACTATCGCCAGCGGCTTGAGTCAGCGTCGGGACTAAATTCCGCGCTTGTAACGTCATGTGAAGCTGTAGGTGTGCCACATACTCACTGATATCTTCACGAACGATAGCAGAGTGGTGTTGATTCAGATTGTTAGCCAAAGTGTTCTCCTTACCTCAACTCGCGTCAAGTCCAATATCAATAAAAGTTACCATTAGTTGTACAAAACGTCTAGCTTTGCAACAAAGCTTAACGTTAGGGACTCCTTCTGTCGCGTTCTGTAACGTTTTGATTGCCACCGCTATTACAAATCGGGTCTGTGCAGGGGCCAAGTGGCTCCCTCCCCCCATTGACCGAGGGACCCCTAAAGACCAGAAAGATGTAAAAATCCCCAGAACTTGCTAAAACAAAAATAGGTGCAGCTTTCCTCAGACTCAGAAGCTTAGAAAAACTGCCCGAATTTCCAGGTGCTGAAGAATGTAGCTAACAATCAAGCTATTGCCTGTACCTCATCGCTCCTTTAACCCTATAGCCGACTTGTTGGAGCTGAACTCATGTTGTACTCCCCAGAGAATTTCGACCTGCTCAAGATATTTTTGGAACAGACCCCCCAGGCAATAGCGATGGTCGATCGCCAGATGCGATATTTGTTTGCCAGTCGCCAATGGTTGCGAGACTGCGGTTTCGACGATCGCGATGGCATCCCCCACTCCCCAGACTCTTCGCCAATGGAGACTCCGACTCTACCCGTGGAGTCGATTCTGGGTCGTTCTCATTATGAAATTCTGCCTCGGTTTAGCTCTTTCCAACCGACAACCGACAACCCCGAGGAATCAGGCGATAGAGACTCAGCGCTTTCCCTCGACTCCTGGAAAGAGGTACAAGCGGTTTGTTTGGCAGGGGGGGTACAATCCTGGGAGGAAGAGTTGGGCTTCGATGGCGATCGCCCATTTCGAGTCAAGTGGGAGGTGCATCCCTGGAAAACCGAGACGGGTGAAATCGGTGGATTGCTGCTGTTGCGAGAAACGACAGAGAGGACCCCAGGAAATGGAGACCCTTTCAATCAATTCTCTGCCAAAGCATCTAGCAATTCCCACCGGCGATCGCGATCGGATGAAAGCGATTTGCGCCGCCAAAGTCAGATTCTCGTGGAACTGGCACGAAGCAAAACCCAGAATGAGGGGAATTTAGAAGCGGCGATCGCGGAAATTACCGAAGCTGCCGCCAATACCCTAGCCATAGAACGAGTAGGAGTCTGGTTGTACGATCATCACCAGACTGAGATTACCTGTATCAATCTCTATGAACGCACCGAGCGCCTGCATTCCTCCGGCAGTCTGCTCCTCACCGCTCCCTATCCTCAATACTTCCAAGCGTTAGAAACCGAACGTGCCATCTCCATCAATCATGCCATCACCGATCCCCGAACCCGCGATTTAGCCGATACCTACCTCATCCCCCTCGGCATTACCTCCAAATTAGATGCACCCATTCGTATTGGCGGCAAAATCGTGGGGATTGTTTGCTGCGAACATCGCGGCATCCCTCGCCGGTGGAAATTAGGAGAACGGAACTTTGCGGCTTCCATTGCCGATTATACTGCCCTGGCCTTAGAAACCCACGATCGCATCAAAACTCAAACTGAACTTGAAACCGCCAACGACCAACTCCAGGCGGTTTTAGATGCCGTTCCCGGCAGTATTTCTTGGTTTAGTTCTGATTTAGTTTATCTTGGAGTCAATGGCTACTTAGCGAAAACTTTTAACGCCAATCCCGAGACTTTCCTGGGGAAAAAAATCGGCTTTTTACAAGGTTCACCGAAATTTAACCATTTGGTCCCGGAGTTTTTTGACAATCCGGCAAAAGAAGCACAGCATGAAATTGAGATGTTGGTTCGCGGGGTGAATCGGCACTTTTTGGTAGTGTCTCACAAATATCAACAGGGACAGGCAGCCGTCTTTATCGGATTTGATATTACCGCGCGCAAAGCCGCTGAAGCTGCACTTCAAAAAGCCAATGAGGAACTGGAAACCCGCGTTGCCGAACGCACTAAAGATTTAACCGAGGCGATCGACCAATTGCAATCGGAAATTCGCAATCGCAGTCTCCTGGAAGAAACCCGCGACGTTTTGGAATTTTCCATCAACAATGCAGCGGATTCCGTATTTTGGCTGACTCCCGATGGCCGCTTTTTCTACGTTAACGATGCCGCTTGCATCACGTTGAACTACTCCCGCAAAGAACTGCTTTCCCTGAGTGTTCATGACATCAACCCCGATTTACCCGCCGAAGTTTGGCCGGAATACTGGGAGGAAATCAAAGAATTTGGGTCCGTCCGTTTGGAATGTCATCACCGCACTAAAGATAATCAGAGTTTTCCCGTAGAAATTACCATTAATTATTTCCAAATTAAGGGGAAAGAATACAACTGCATTTTTGCTCGGGATATTACGGAAGCCAAACGAGTTGAAACGGAATTGCAAAGAGCAAAAGCCACGGCAGAAGCTGCAAATTTGGCAAAAAGTGCGTTTTTTGCCAATATGAGCCATGAATTGCGGACGCCTTTGACAACAATTATCAGCTATAGCGATTTATTGCAGGAAGACGCGAAAGAGTTAGGGGTCAGCAATCGGGCTTTCTTTGGAGATTTGCAACAGATTAATAAAGCGGGGAAAGATTTGTTAGTCGCGATCGATGATATTTTGGATTATTCTAAGATTGAGTTGGGTCGGATGCAACTGGAAGTCGAATGCTTTGAAGTAGGTGAGGCGATCGCCATCATTCTGGCGGAGATTGAACATAAACTGATTACCAATAATAATACCTTGACAATGGGAGGGGATGCGGAGTGGGGGACAATATGCACCGATCGCCATAAACTACAGCAGGTGTTGTGGCACTTACTCGATAATGCCACCAAGTTTACCGAAAATGGGGCGATCGCCTTAGAAATTACCCGAGAAGACACCCCAGATTTCCGGGTCTTAAGTGCCGCCTCCAAATTCAGTAAACCGGAACTAGAAGCCGCCGAAGAATGGGTTGTATTTCGAGTCCGCGACAACGGCATTGGCATCAACGCAGAACAACTGCAAGAGCTATTTGAACCCTTTAGCCAAATCCACACCACTAATACCCATCATCCTGCGGGGACCGGATTAGGATTAGCCGTCGCCCGGAGTTTATGCCAATTAATGGGAGGGGATTTATTTGTAGAAAGTTACCCCGGAGTGGGTTCTACGTTCACCGTTTACCTCCCAGCAAATCTGCCCGTGAGTTCCTTAAATGCAGAGGTAATCAAGCCAAAACTTACCGAAAAAATTTCCGAACTCCTTCCCCAGGAAGATGAAACCCAGTGGACGGAAGAAGAAGGATGGGTATTTGATGATGAGTAATCTCAAATCTAGTTAATTGCTACATCGGGTGCGTCAGATTATTAACTGAATTTCAAGGACAGAAGACTCTGACGCACCGGATTATTAACCCTTTTAAAAAACCAGATTAACCCTTAACCTGGTGACTTCCCTATTTTAAAGGTGGAAATTTAAACCCATTGTCTCAACTCTTCAACAACTATGAATTTGAAACAAAATTTACAACAAAACCGAGCAGAAATATTAGCCATTGCTAACAGATAGGGTGCATTTAATGTCCGAATATTTGAATCGGTTGGCCGAGGAGAAGAAACCGAGAATAGCGATATAGATTTTTTAAATGATTACGATTTATATAAGATTTCTCCTTGGTTTCCGGTGGGATTAATCGATGATTTAGAAAAGCTATTAAATCGGAAAGTTGATGTAGTAACAGCCCAATCATTTCATTATTTTATTAAAAAAATTTTAAATTAGGCAATAGAGCTATGAAAGAAAGCAGAATCTATTTAATATCAAGTCTGGTAGGTTAATCTAAAAAATCCTTTCTTACTCTTCTCCCCCTTCTCTCCAAAGGATGGAGGTTGGAGGGTTAGGTGAATGTAGCTGATCGAGCCAATATGATCCAATTCATATTGGAGATTGCTTAAAGCGAATAAAATCCTATACAGTTACGGAAGAGATAGCTTTTATAAAAAACAGAGAAAAGCGAAACATTCTCTCAATCTTATGTGAGATAAATAAGATAAATTCAAAAAAATTTTAAACGAACTCTGAGGGAAGTGAGCCGATCGCCTAACCAACCTGGGCAACTCTTCTCGTGACTCGTTCCGATTACACCTGGGCTGAGGAAGCGACTACCTCGGGACTCTACCCCACGGGCTGGATGCTGGTCAAGTTGGTAAATTGTATAAAATTTAACAGCGAAAAAGCTATTGTTACGATCGCTCTCCTGCTGCTGAGACTGGAGAGCAAATAGAGCAGCCCGGTGATCGAACCTGGATTGGGTCCTCCAGAAAAAAATTCTGATTGTCATCAAGCGATCGCAACGGGTCATCAGGCGATCGATACTGCTATCTCCCGATCACCTTGATTCTGATTCCCACCTCTGAGCAATCCCGTCTGATTTGAGCCAGACTCTTAGAAAGTGACCCAATTAGGGCCTCAGACCTCTCGCTCCTTCTACATCCGCACCAAATAGATTCACCTCATTAAGATTCGCACCTTGAAAATTCGCCCGCCTCAAATCCGCACCATAAAAATTGGCTTTACTCAGATCCGCCGCGTTCAGGTTGGCGTCTGAAAGTACACTCCCCAGCAGATTAGCGGTACTTAAATTGGCGGCATTGAGATTCGCTGCCGACAGATTAGCCAGTTGAAAATTAGCACCTGTCATATCCGCACCTTTCAAGTCTGCTGTACTCAAGTTTGAACCACTGAGGTTTGCACCAATCAAGTTAGCATCAGTTAACACCGCACCTTGTAAGTCGATACCACTCAAGTCAGCACCATTGAGATTACACCTGGGACAGACTTTGGTCATTCGTAACTGTTGGAGGTCGGTGGCATTTGGTTCGGCTGCTACTGGAATGGCTACAGAGAGGGAAGTTAACAGCATGACAGTCACGGCAATTACTTCTTTCATAGCACTCCCGCTATTCAGCATAGTTTGGCACTCGATCACCCGTTCATTATTTAGCATACACAACCTGGTTAGTTTGAGTTAAAAAAAGATCGATTCATAAAAACAATGGCACTCAATTATCCATGATTCTTGATAGTTCAGGTCATTATGTATCCTCTCAACTCCAATTTTAATTCGGGGTTGTTGACGGAAAAGGCTGACCATTGTTCAAGAATTCGACGGGAATCATCTAATCCTAGAAGGGACAGGGGATCGTTGTCCTCCCCTTCAGGATCACGGTTTTGAGAAGGCGATCGCCGGTGGGAGAGATACCCCTAGCTGGGCGATCGCACCGAAGTGGTATCGAATGTTGCCGGGGAATTCCTTCCGGGAGGCAGAGGGGGTGAGAGATGCTAGTCACGCACTTGAGTGATGGAGTAGACTGCCTTGAAAAGAGGGATTCCACAGGAATGGTCTCGGGATCTGAATCTCAAGAGTGTTCTCTCTAGTTACCCAACTCGCGAGAGATCCCCAACTTTCCGGAAATCATATCACCGGGACTCTTCTGCATTCCCTACATTTAGTCGTAAGTTTAATCAGATTGCCCTATGCCTTTAGACGGAAAAAATTAAAAAATTGTCCCTGAGTTTGTGTCGAGGATTTGCCAATTCCGAAGCTGGGAGAGCCAGCCTGCAACGCTCTAAACCCGGTTTATTTTTGGCTCATCCTGATTATAGTTTATAGAAGAGAGAATATCGAAAAATTTATCCCAATGGGTTGAGGAGCGAATATCACAGATGAACGGCTAATAGTTGGGGTAAATCCGTTGAGTTCTCAAGTTGGGGTCATAATTTTGGGGGTTAGATTTAGCTGCGGGTGAGCAGGATTCTAACCTTTAGCAATGGGCAACTATAGTGAATCTCAATGACTGGGACAAGTCCTCTCCTTGAAGGGAGCATTTTGCTCCCTCTGCGGAATTCTATTGTTCTCATCCTTTAGACTCACCTATCTAGTGCTGGTCTAAATTCAATTAAGGGTACAGGGAACCGATTGGAGGGATAAAACGGTCAAGCGTGAATCCCCAGCAACTCAAAAAAGCCATCATCAAGTTCGTAACCGAGCATTTGAGAAAGAGAAATTAGCTTAGACTTACTGGGTACGCCATGTTCCTGCAACAGGTTAGCGAGGGTAAAAATTTTGTTCATCAAAAAAATTTCCAACGCTTCAGGGTTGTATTGAATGCCCTCGGTGCGATGAAACTCGTGAGGGACCAACATGGCGACATAGCGGGCGAATTCGCCGGATTTGCGATCAAGGATCAACGGTAACCAGGGATAGGTTGCATCTAGGCGGATAAACCACAGACGGATCTCGGGAATTTCTGAGAGTTCGCGGGGGTCCGATGGATCCCGAGGATAATCGATTTCAAATTGCCAGGATAGATCCGGGTCAGTGAAGGGTTGATCCGGCGATAAGTTAGCGATCGCCCCTCGGACGGGGGATAGGTCCAAATTGAGCAAACACTCGGAATTGAGGGCGATGGTAATTGTCATGAAACCAGGGGCAGGAGGTAGAACTAAAAGCAGAAAATTTGAATGCAGGCGTTAAATCGGTAACCTATTCTACAGTATCAGGATAGGGTTGAGGGTTGCAGAGGGCGGATTCACCGAGGGGAGGATTTACCCGGGTCTACAACCGCAGAAAACGGCAGGGAGAGGGGGGTAGACCCCACTCATCTTCCCAGCGATCGCCCACGGACCAACGAAGCCTACGATAGAATTATCTCAATCCTGTCAATGGGATGAGTCTGCTTCCCCTTGCTAAGTGACGAAATCCTAGCCGACCTTCATCGCCCCAATCGCTAATTTCCGGGTTCGGTGAAACCCGCTATAACGATATAAAGGGGATAGGATACATCCTTAATTAATTGTGCCATTAAATGAATGCCTCAACACAAAACTATGAAAAAACAGGTAGTATCCGTTAAACCCATTCGCTCCTTAGAAGATGCCCTCAACCGTTGCCAAATTTTGGGAATGCGACTCTCGCGACAGCGCCGCTTTATTTTAGAGTTGCTCTGGACTGAGCAAGAGCATCTTTCCGCTAGAGAAATTTACGATCGCCTCAATCGGGCGGGGAAGGCGATCGGACATACATCCGTCTACCAAAACCTGGAAGCGCTTTCAAACCAAGGGATTATCGAATGCATCGAACGCTCAGATGGCCGGTTGTATGGGAATATCAGCGATGCTCACAGTCACGTTAACTGCATCGATACCAATCAACTACTCGACGTTCAGATCGAATTACCCGAGGAATTAATCCGCCAAGTCGAAGCTCAAACTGGGGTCCGGATTGTGGAATATCAAATTAATTTTTTCGGATATCGGTATCAGGAATCCCAGGCTCAAGCGCAGAGTGCGACAGACCCCGGGGCGATCGCTTAGAGCGTTTGGGTAGGTCGGCCATCAAGAGGGTCAGAAACCCGGTTTTTTGGGGCTAGGATTGAATGGGGTATCCTGTTTTAGAGGGGGGGTATAGTAGGGGAAAAACAACCGGGTTTCTTGACCGACCTGCGGAGAATTAGCCCCAAACTAAGAACAGAAACCCAGATTTTTTCCCATCTATCTAATCTCGTCCTCCCCACTCAGGGTCGTGGCTAACCCTCTCCTGGACCTGCTGTAATTTAGGGGAGGCTGAACCTCCCGTTGAATGGAGTCGCCCTGAACCGGGAAATGCTCCGTAGAGAGGTTTATTCGGGATACCGCGTACTCAGAAGGGTCAAAGTTTCCGGTAAAATGCCCCCGGGGTATGAGTTTTGGATACCCGTTCCGAAAACCGTAAGATAAACGGCTTGAGAAGTGGAACAAAATCGCTATAGACTTTAGACTTTTAGAAGCGCTTTGAAATCGGGGTTAAATCTTGAGCCGAGTTCAAGGGTCTCCATCGATAGACCTCCAGGGCGATCGCCTACCGGGTCAGCAACGAGAAAACTCTAGCCCCCTACACCGGAAAATCACCCTTGGGACGTGATGCATCAACCAACACGACAATCTATCCCCTAAATTGATCCTTTATCTTATAAATTTTCTAGGATGAGCAATCAAGGATATATCCAAAAAGAGGCTTGTCATAGAGACAAACAGATGCTCCCGGTTTCAATCGGGAACCGAAGCATCAGGCATGAGGTAAAAGCATTTGATACGGATGTATTTAAAAGACTCGGTTTTTAGCATGAATCTAAGCCATCAGGTAGAATCTAGGGTGATCCCCAAAGGAGTAACCACGGTTTATATCCTCGGGGGTGGGTATCGCTTGCAAGTGTGACCCTCAAGGGTAGACTGACTCGAAAAATAACAACACTGGAGAGACCCTATATTTTCCCGTCTCTACCCGGTAATCAAGAAGTAGCAAAGATGTGCCAATACAAGTCGGCATTGTAGGGACAGGCTGAACCAATGGTGAGAAAAGAATTTGACCAATCCAGTACACAGCCAAACCACCGCATTCGGAGACGGCGGGATGGACGCATTAAACCAACGATCGCCGCTCGGTTATGGGGTGGGCGATCGCAACGCAATCACTCAGAAACTGGCGATACCTTAACCCAAGGCACAGAATTGGCCCAACACCCCCCGAAACCCGTCAAGCGGTGGGGTTGGAAATTCCGCCTTCCCGTCCTGAAAAAAATGACAAATCAGGGTGCAAATCAGACGAGCGAGATGGTCCCCACAGAAGCTACACCTCGAACCGACAAGGGTCGAAGTCTGTTATGGGGATGGCATTTACTCTGGCTGAGTCTGCTGGTAGCTTGTACGAGCATGGGAGCCGTATCCCTGCGGTGGTTACTCACCATGCCCCCACCGATTGATTGTGACGCCCTGGGAGTCGGTTCTACCGATCGCGATCGCCTCTACTGCGCCCAAAAGGCTGCCCAAACCGGGGACCTAGACCGCCTCGTCGCCGGAATCGCGCTCGTGGAAAGCTGGCCCACAGACCATCCTCTGCGAGGTCAAGGAGATAAATTAGTCGGGGAATGGTCAGCCCTGATTCTGGACTTGGCGCGGCAGAAATTTATGGCCGGGGATTTAAACGGTGCCCATGCCATTGCGGACAAAATTCCTAAAACCAGCCCAGCTTATGCCCAAGTGGAACAAGAATTACAACTGTGGGAGGCAGATTGGGACGAAGGAAAAGCGATCTACGATAAAGCTGAAGCTGCACTGAAAGCTCGCAACTGGACCGGAGTTGAGGATCAGATGCGAGAGTTGGTCAAATTGAATAACGTCCACTGGCGTTCCACCCGCTATGGAGAATTACAGCAGCGAATTGTCGCGGAAAAGGAAGCCTGGAAACAGTTAGAAGATGCCCGCTATTTGGTCTACAACCGGACAGCAGAGGAGTTAGTCCGGGCCATTGACCTAGCTAGACAAATTAATCCTCAACGATATGTTCGAGAGCAGGCGAATCAGGAGATTAATCGTTGGAGTGCAGAATTGCTGGCGATCGCCAAAACTCGCTTCCAAAGTGGCAATTTTAATGGGGCCATCTCTGCGGCTAAATGGATTCCCTCCGATACCACCGTTTATGGGGAAAGTCAGGACTTGATTAACCTGAGTTCAGCCCGAGCCCTCGTCCAAAATGACAAACCCGCCGGACCCATTGCCGATCGCCTCTTTACCTTCCTAGAAGCGTCAGCCATCGCGGGTCAGATTCAATCGGACAGTCCCCTATACAGCCAAGCTCAAGAAAACTTGGTCCGATGGAATCAGCACAAACAGGACCTGGTTCAGGTTCAGATGGCCCAAGCCGTGGCGAGTTTCCGTCACCCCCTGCTCATGCAGTTGGCGATCGCCCAAGCGGAAATGGTGGGGAGGGATCGCCCCGGACGTCTCGATGCTCAAACCCCGATCGCCCAATGGCGGAAGGAAATTGAACAAATTGAAGACCGAGGCTATGTTGTCGCCGCCAAGGCGATCGCCGACTCCAATAATATTGTCGCTTTAAAAAATGCGATCGCCTCGGCCCAACAGGTCGCCCAAGGACGCCCCCTGCGCATTGAAGCCCAGACCCTGATTGCCCAATGGAACAAACAGGTTGAAACCCTTGAAGATCAACCCATCCTCGCCAGCGCCCAGGCACTCGCCCAAGCCGGTCAACTCCAAGAAGCCATCAACGAAGCCAAAAAAATTGCCGTAGGACGAGCCTTACATAAAGAAGCCTCCGATAATATCGGAAAATGGGTCAGCGAGATTCAAATTGCGGAAGACCAACCGATTCTGGACCAAGCGGCAACCTTGGCGGCCCAGGGGAGTCTCACCAAGGCGATCGATACCGCCTCTAAAATTCGCTCGGGTCGTGCTTTGTATTCTGAAGCCCGAACAGCGATCGCGCGTTGGAATGCCCAACTCGATGCCATCTATGCCGCCCGGGAAGCGGAAGCAGCCCGCTCTTCCTATCAAGCCCCCGCTCCGGCTCCGGTCTATCAAGCCCCAGCTCCGGTTTATCAAGAACCCGCTCCGGTTTATCAAGAACCCGCTCCGGTTTATCAAGAACCCGCTCCGGTTTATCAAGAACCCGCTCAGGTCTATCAAGAGCCGGAACCCTACTATGAGCCGGAACCCTATCAAGAGCCAGCGCCCGCCTATGAGCCGGAGCCCTACTATGAGCCGGAACCCGCCTATGAGCCACCGGCTCAAGCCTATCAAGAGCCAGAACCCTACTATGAAGAACAACCCAGTTCTTATTACGAGGAGCCAGAACCCTACTATGAAGACCCAGTTCCAGCCTCCAACTCTGAAGACTCCTATGCTCCCTTACCCATTGATGGGATTGAATAAAATCGCCTTCCTGGGGTCACCTGCGATGGAAATTGAGGGTTTGTGCGTCACAATGGAATCTGGACACCAACCACCGCACTCGGGGGGTCGGCAAAACGGCTGAGCCTTTCCCGGCTTTTCCCGACTTGCGCTATTCTGGCTCCCCTGTCTTACGCCCTTTAACTCATTTTTGCCGTGAGTCACCCCCCTTTTCAACTGCTATTGATTGATCAGGACCCAATTTTCTTATTGGGTCTGTCTAGCTTGTGTCAGCAATCAACGGATCTGCAAGTGGTGGGTCAAACCACTGACGGGATTTGTGCTTTAGAGATACTCTTGACTCTGGCTACTCCCACAGAGCCGACACAGAGCGACTCCCCTCCTGCCGATCGCCCGGTGGATGTGGTGCTGTTGGACTGGGACTTAGGCGACAGGGAACCCGCCGGGGTCACGAGTGCCACGGTCATGGCAGAACTTTGGGAACGATACCCTCGGGTGTCTCTGTTGTTGTTGGGCCGATCGCCCGACCCTAACCCCGGAGGGATGGAGTATCTTGGGAATGTCCAGGGATACTGCCCGAAAGGGATAGCGGGCTCGGAACTGCTTCAGGCAATCCGGACTGTGGCATCGGGGGAAACTTATTGGGGTAGCGGGGGAAATCTTGGGGTCTCAACGGGGCCAAGTCCGAGTCTTTCGAGGCGGGGTGGACTCATTAGCTTTCTGGTCGAAGACCTACGGCTCTCGGGTTTGCGTCAAATTGATACCGAAATTCGCCAGGTTGATCAGTATCTGCAAGGCGATCGCTTATCGGATTTTGACCGCTTGTTTTGGCAGGGCCGCCGCCGGGAACTCCTCACCGCTCGTTGGATGGTGAATAAGTTGTTGGCTCCCCCTGTGAATCAACCGCCACCCCCTCAGTCTGCGAACCCTGGCGATCGCCGTCCTCCTGTCAATTCTCCCCGGTCCCCTCAGCGCATTTCTGCACCTCCAGAACGCCCCAATCGCCCCCGACCATCAAGCGATCGCTCTAGCCTCGTCAGAGCGGCTGGGGCTGAATTATTACCTCCCACGGGTTCAGAACTGAGCCCGATTCCCCTGCCTCGCCCATTACTGGAGGCAGTCGCCGAGAAAATAGAGACGCCCTTGGCAAACCTCACCGATAGCGTTATAGAACTTGATATCTTGCACCTTGACAAAAAGCAAGAATTGCTCTCTACAGTTCTGCACCAATTTGAGGAAATTTTGGCGCAACTTCAGTATGCTCAAGTTCAGGCGATGGAACTCCCCTCAAAACGCGATCGCATCATCCGCGACTTATGGGAAATGTCCGTGACTGCCTATTTTGGGAAATACTATTCCATCACCTTCGGATTAGGGCATTCCTTCCCCTCCGCCCTCGGTGAATTTGACCTCGTACCCTTTTTACTGGAAGAAATCGAGACCGTCGAAGGGGCTCTATTAAATAAAATCCCCCTGGTTCTGGATTTATTAGCCTATCTCCTCTACCAAATTCCCTTGGCGATCGAAAATGTTACCTACCCCCCAGAAGACCCAAAAGCCATCGATCGCGCCACTGCCTTACTGGAAAACCTCATTATTCAGGTTGCTAATGCCGTTATCCAACCCCTCTTAAATCGCGTCGCTGATGTAGAAGAAATTAAACTCAACTTTTTAGATAAGCACTGGCTATCCACCCGAGAAATTGAGCGATTTAGAAATGATTTGTCCTGGAAATATCGGCGGCAAAATCTCTGGGTAGAACCGAAAGCTATCTTTGAAAGCCGACATTGGCTCTATATCTTGGACGATGGCGGGATTAAACAAATTCAAATTTATTCCCCACGACGGCAAGAATTAGTCGCACTCAAAGGACTGCGCCTCTGGGTGACCTTGCTGCTAGAAACCCGCGATGCCATCTCCCCTCGGATTAAAGCGGTTTTGCTCTCCCTGGGGAATAGTGCGCGATATTTGCTCATTCAATTGGGGAAAGGGATTGGGTTAATTGGGCGGGGGATTCTGCAAGGGATTGGCAGTTCGTTCCAAGAAAGCCGATTTTCCCGAAATCGCGAAGAGCAAAATCGTTAAGGGCGATCGCCTGGGGTGTCAGAGTTGCAGTAGTCCCCCTGCCTGCCATTGCGCCCGAGGATTAGACCCGGTTAAGGGAGTTTTGTGGCTTCGGCGATCGGCCCTTGTGCCATTGCAGAACAACGGTTTTCAGGCCCTGCTGATGCTTCCGACAATCCCAGTTTGAATCCGTTTCCAAAAATTTCTGAGTTGATTGCGATCATCTCCGGCTTATGCCGTTAAAATCCCTAGAATAGGATTCTACAACCCCATCTTAAAAATGAGATCCAGTGTTGCTAGAATCAGAATCCCGAGAGTAACCCTTGCTCCTGGCTCCTCCAATCGCTCTGGAAAAAGGGAACGAGTCTGTTCCCCCAGGGGTGGCAAGGGGGTTCCGATAGATTTCTCTGTTCCCGGTAACAGAGAAGCCTTCTTGTAATCTCTAGCAATTATCGTAAACCAAGAGAAGTTAGGCCGTGCAAAAACTGAACCCTGTATTCGTGAGTCTCCTGTTGTTAGGAGGAATCAGCATGATCACCCCATCGGTTACCCTAGGGGCAACCGAACCTCTATTGTTAGCACAGGCGGCCCAAAATAATGAGAATCTGAACCGCGAGGTTAATGAACTGTTACGACAAGGGCGAGAATTTGTGGATGCGGGGGATTATGCCAACGCTATCCAAGTTTATTTACAAGCTGCCAACTTAGATGGTCAAAACGCCCGGATTTTTTCGGGTATCGGTTTTTTGCAAGCTACGCAGCAAAATTTTGAAGCCGCCGTCAATGCCTTTCAGCAGGCGACTTCTCTGGAACCGGACAATGCAGATTTCCAATATGCCCTCGGTTATGCCTTGGCAAATTTGGGTAATAATGAGGCGGCATCGGTGGCCTACCGACGATCGGCCCAACTGGATCCGGAGAACCTGAATGCTCAAATCGGGTTAGGGGTGGTTTTGTTGCGCCAAGAAGACTATGACGGAGCATTACTGGCTTTTCAACAGGTGACCAGTCGCGATACAAGATACTGGCAAGCCTACGAGTCAATAGGGGCCGCGTTATTGCAGCAGGGACGGATTGAGGAGGCTGTCACCGCACTCCAACAAGCGGCAGCGTTGGCCCCCCAACAAGGCAGTATTCAAATGATTTTAGGGGTGGCGTTTCTGACTGAAGGCAAGACTAAGGAAGCGTTGGAAACGTTTAAACAAGCAGCCCAACTTGAACCGCGAAATGCCCAACTTCAGTTGGCGATCGGCAAACTGCTCCAGGATCAGGGTCAGTTGATTGAAGCTCTTGTCACGTATCAAAGAGCAGCGAGTTTAGCGCCGGATTTAATAGAGCCCCATGCTGCGATCGCTGCCATTCATCTCCAGCAAGAAGACTATTTACAGGCGATCGTCGGCTACCGTCGATTAACGGAACTGGCTCCCGATAATGGGGATGCTTATTATAATTTGGCCCTGGCTTTAAGAGGACGTAATCGCATTTCAGAGGCGATCGAGCAATTGCAAAAAGCCCAGGAGCTTTATAAGCAGCAGGGTGAAAATGAAAAATTGAAAAAAGTCGAGGCACTTCTAAGCGAGCTTGAGCGTTAATTATCAGCACTCCCGAAAGGGGGAAGCGGGGAAAGATGGGGGAGGTGTAAAAAATTCATCCTTCATCCTTCAAGAGTCCCCCTTGAGAATTACCGCTTTCATGGATTGGTTTCAGACTGGGGTTCGGTGGATCGGCTTTGTTGATCCTCCGGGACTTCTACGGTGATCTCTTGAACGAGGGGGACCTCCGCTACATTTTGGAGATTAATGGAAGTGATGAGTTCTTGCCACTCACTTCTGATATCGGCATTATTGGGATTACTCCGGCGCAGTTTAGCCAGCATCGCGATCGCCTCATGCCAAATGCCATTGCGCGCATAAACTTGCGCCCGTTCTAGGTCCGAGGTGGTAGCGGCTAACTGTTCCGTTAAACTGGCGCTGGCTTCGATTCGGCGCACCCAGCCTTGCACATAAACATCAGCAGCCCGATCTTCTGGGTTACAAATAATTGAAAAGTACCAGCGATAGCTGTCATTAATTTCTAAGGGGGGTAAACTCGCATTTTCCGGCAGGTTCAAGCTAACAATTCCGGCTTCACCTTTGGTGCGAAATGTCGTTTCATAAATGACTTTTTCACCCTTTTCATCCATCAGCACGAATTCTACACCCGTGGCGGAAGTCGGTGGCAAATACCAAAAGAATGTAGGATAGGCTTCTACGGTTAATCCCATTGTTGTTTCCGGGACTAAAGCGGTTAAGGCATGATCCGTCGGACCATCGCCGGTGACGCTGCAGCCACGACTACCCCCCCCAATCCGTCGTCCGGGAGCGCCTGGATCTACGATGTCAAAAGGACTTCCCCCTCGGGTCCCTCCGCCAACCCGTCCTCGCGGTGCACCTACATTATCTGGGGGGACAAATTCGGCGGCAGACATGGGTAGGGTTCCCCCTGTTAAAAATTGCAGGGTTACTGCAATACTAGCCAGTATTGATGGAGTCCAATATTTTGTATTTATCATATTCGGGTCTCCCTTCAGGTACAGATCGATTAATTGGATTGAGTGAATGACTAAATTAATTGTAGTAGTTCTTCGTAATCAGACTGTGACTTCTGTCATAAGCTCTGCCTTCACAATCCTTCAAAAGAGCTTTCTATAAACATCTTTTGGGCAATCAAGACATCAAAAAATTACTCTTTCTATTCAGTCCGGATTCTCAGGGGCGATCGCAACAACTCAGTTTGTCCCAATTCTTGGGTTCAACCTCCCCTATCCTTCTCATCATTTCACAGTTTTGTCCTGGTTGAGTCGGTTCCCTTCAGACTTCCCTTCACGAGTGCAGGTATTGTCTGCCTCATCCAGAGTCAACCGGGTTCAACTCAATTTCTAAGTCCAGACCCTATGAAAGGGGGATGGGGGAGATAGGGAGGATAGGGGGGATGGGGGAGATAGGGAGGATAGGGGAGATAGGGGAGATAGGGAAGATAGGGAAGATGTTCAACTCAATTCCTAAGTCCCGACCCTATGGAAGGGGACTCTCCTAATGGGATTCTAAAATAGGAGCATTGGTTTGAAACTATTAAAAAGTCTGCAAAACAAAGACGGATGATTTGGAAAAATGTTCCTCACCGATACAACATTAAGGATGGAAATTGTCCAATCTCCCGGAATTGAGTTGATTGGATTAGGAGGGATAGGTCTGGACGGTTGATTTGAAGAGCCAAAGGAGCAAAAACCGGGTTTCTGCCTCAGAAAACGTGAGGGGGAGGCCAAAATTTTGTCCAGAATCCCGGTTTCTCTTTCCCCTCGTTTACTGACGCCTCTAGGAAGTGGGGGTACGACGATTAACTACCCGATAGACATCAACGGTTTGCTGCTTGCCTTTGAGGGCCAGGGGTCCCCAGTGTTCCACATTATACTCATCTTGAATATGAATGAGGGTTTCGTAGGCGATTAGGACGCGACAAATACTGGCTTGTCGGTCTTTCTCACAGCTTTCTAAGCGAGAGGCAATGTTAACGCTATCGCCGATAATGCCGTATTCCTGACGTTCCTTTCCCCCTAGACTACCGGCAACCACAGCCCCGGTAAAAATTCCGACCCGCATCTGAATCACGGGGAGGCCGCGTTTTTGCCAGTTGCGGTTGAGTTCTTGGAGGCGATCGCCCATTGCCAGACCCGAGGCGACGGCATTGCGGGCATCCCGCGCGATATCTGCACTCGAATGACGAGGCAGGGGAACCCCAAACGCTGCCATAATCCCATCCCCGGTAAACTTATTAATAATGCCTTGATGTTCTTGGATCACTTGGCTCAGAACATCTAAATATTCGTTTAACCACTCTAGGAGGGCTTCGGGGGGCATTTGTTCTGAGATTGTGCTGAAGTCCTTGAGGTCGGTAAATAACATCGTAGCAGTCAGTTTTTGGCCGGGAAGTTTACCATCTTTGAGCAGGCGATCGCGGTTTTCCCAGAGTGCATCGGCAATTTCTGGGGCGGCATTTTGTCCTAAGAGTTTCATGACGATCTGCTGTTGCTGTCCAGATTGGTAGGCACGAAATGCCACCACCCCAGCGAGGGCGATCGCCAACCCAACCAGAGGGGTTACTACGGGGACCCAACCCGCTTGAGTAAACAAGATCCCACTGACAACACATAAACTCGCGGCGCTCACGCCTCCGACCAAGGGTAAAATTAACGGATGCCGAATCAGCCAAGCGATGGTCCCTCCCACGGTGATCCAGCTCATCACCCAGAGGACTTCGGCCCACTCCGGCCATACCCAAAACAAAGGCCGCCCGTCTAAGACGGAGCTCAACAACTGACTGAGCATTTGGGTATGAATCAACACCCCGGGCATCAAGGGATTGTCCTGTCGTGAACTATAGGGGGTATAGTGCACATCTTTGATGCTCGCAGCGGTGGTCCCGATGACAATAATTTTATCCCGGATCCATTCGGGTTCCAGGCGATCGGCTAGGACCTCAGATAAGGGAATGGACGGGGCTACCTCCTTTCGAGATCGATAATTGAGTAGAATCTGGAAGCCTTGAGCATCCAGATGGGTATAACCCCCGGAGTTAGGCTGCAAAGGCGCTAATACCGCTTTTCCCCAGACGATGTGACCGGGTTGGGTTTCACTGGGTTGAGGAAACAACCCCTGGTCTCCTAAATACAGCATCGCCAGTTTCAGGGAAAAAGAAAAGTTAGTGTTCCCATTGGATACGAAGCTGATTAAATTGCGGCGAATCGGTCCATCGGGATCCATTACCAAGTCATTAAAGCCGATGCGGTCTGCTGGGACAGTCGGGGGTGGGTTGACCCCGGGGGAAGCGTTTCTAATGGCAATGATATTTGGGGCTTCTAATTCTTTTAGCAGTTCGGGATGTCCCGGGGGTTGGGGGAGATCCCGATATAGGTCCAGGCCGATCGCCACGGGTTCATATCGTTGCAAATTCTCCAATACCTGGGCCAGGATGCGATCGGATAGGGGCCATTTCTCGGCCTGGATGTCTTCTTCAGAAATCTCTACGATCGCAATCCGAGGGTCTGGGGGTTCATCGGAACGCCACTGCATCAGCCGATCAAAAACCATCAGTTCCCCATGTTGGAACGCGCCGAGTTGACGGACTCCCAGGACAACACCGGAGGTACAAAGGGTCGCCATCCCCACCACCGCTACCCCCGTCAAATCGGGCAGTTTTTTTTGAATCTGGCGCAAGAACTTAGCAAACACAGATCTCCTACTGTGATTTAATCTTTTAGATTCGTGGGTTTTATCAAAAAACTCTTGATTTTGGCGTACCATAACACCGCTCATTCCCGAATGCTCAACCCAGGATACCCCTGTTTTTTTGACAGTATGACATGATTTTAACCCGGAGTGAGGGGTCAGACCCTTCAATTTTATTCAAGGAGCGATCGTCAAGGTTTTAGGTGTTGTGGAAGAAGTTCTGAAATACTTTACCCTGCATTTGCCCGATATAAATATAAATATTTTTCACTTCAACAAAACTCAAAAGGAATCAGAGCTTAAATAATAGGGAATAGATTAAAGAGAAGGTACCGGAAAATTCCTTGCATCTCTAAATTATCAAACTTGTTAAGGCGTGATCAACCGCAAGAAAGGGAGTGATACTTTTAGGGGATCCACGAGGAGGGAGAGGAGACTGTTTCGTTATTAATTACCCGACAGTCAACTCCCCTATTGTCCCTTGCCTACAAATATCGGGTGAGCTGAATCCGATAGCGTTCTTTTTTCGTGACTTGAACTTCTCCCACTTCTAGGCGTCCTTTCCCCCGAATGGCGATTAAATCGTTGGGTTTAACTTGGTAACTGGTTTGAGAGATGTCTTTCCAGTTAACGCGGACATCCCCACTATTAATTAAATCGGCCATTTTGCTGCGAGACATCCCAAATCCAGCGGAGGCGATCGCATCTAAGCGCATGGATGCTTCTACGGTGGTTAACTCTTTCTTTTTGGGTTCTCGAATTTTCAATTCCGCCAACTCAATGCGCTGGGTTTTCACCGGGACCGATCGCACCTGAGTTAAACTCATCTCGAAAAATTCCACCAAATCTGGGGAGACAATCGCCTGTGCACCGCGTTCCCCCAGTACAATAATATCTCCGACTTTTTCGCGGACGATGCCAGTACCCAAGATAGAGCCTAAAAAGTCCCGGTGACTAGCTGAATCAAACAAAAAGTTACCGGCAATTTCTAACGCCGCTAAGGGGACGCTGGTAGCATCTAAAGGTAAATCTATGCGGGCGATCGCCACCCGTTGTCGTTCCGCCTGGGGATATCCCCCAAAGGCGACCAAATGAACCTCCGTCAGGCGATTAAACGCCTTCTGGGTTTCCATCAGTTCGATCGGCGAAAGAAAATCCGTAACCGCCACTTCCCAGGTTTTGATTGCGCGATCGGCCAGATCGAGGATACGAGCCATTTGCTCGCGATTTTCAACCCCTTTTAATAGTTCTTCCCTTGGCAGCATTCTGGCAGTAATTCTTTCTTAACACTAGGGTTTATTTTATCCTTTGAACTGGAAGGTTGACAGGAAAGGGGCCACTATTGCGATCGGGCATCCGGGGTGAGGGGTTTCCGATAGTCCTCTCCTCCACTTGGGGTCATGCACCTCAACTTTGAACCCGTGGGGTGGAAAAAAATTCTCCCTCCAGTTGTCCCAATCTTGTCCCACCTAAGCTAAATATTAGAGATGGCTCTTTTTTTTCCCCTTAACTGGGATTAGTATTTTTAAACGGTATGAATAGTGAAGTCATGGCCCAGATCGTGGCGCTATACGATCGCATTGATACGGAAACGGCAGCATTTCAAGCAGCAACGGGATTGAACTGTCCCCCGGGATGCGGCAAATGCTGTGAAAATCCGGAAGTAGAGGCAACGGTCCTAGAAATGATGCCCCTGGCCCTAGAGTTATGGCGAACTGGAGAAGCAGCAGGGTATTTAGAACGCCTTTCTAGCCTAAATTCGCCTGCATCTTGTCTCTGTTATCGCTCAGATCCGGTGGTTCCAGGGAATGGGCGCTGTAGTGTGTATCCCTGGCGACCCACCCTCTGCCGATTGTTCGCCTTTGCGACGGTGAAGAATAAGCTGGGGAATCCGGAATTAGCTGCCTGTATTCGGCAAAAGCAGACGATTCCGGACCAAGTAGAAGGGGCAAAAATGGCGATCGCCTCCGGGATGAGTGCACCCAACTTCGGAGAAATTGCCGACGCCGTGGCAAATATTGATCCTTCTCTCGGCAGCGATCGGTTTCCCATTAATCATGCCTTAAAACAAGCGTTACAACGGGTTGGACTCCTGGCTCATTTGACCCTTGGAGAACAGAATGGTGACTGTGTAGCCTAAAACAAGGGAGTGTCCCTAAGTTGCTCAAAAATGACTGAATTCGTAATATCAAACCTGAAGAAACCACTCAATTTTTAGCTTCCCGTTTGTCATAACGATTTCAGTCGTTTTCAGATTGGCAAATCCCCCAGAATCATCACTACTTTTACTCTTCTAAGTAACTTTTTAAGCCTTCCAAATCGAGCTTTCTTAAAATTAGACTGGCTTGATTGATTGCCCGGGGGGAACCATTCACCACAATCAAGTATTTGCCGCGATTGAGGCGATTGCGATAGGGTAAGGCATCGCCACTGCCGAAGGCAACTCCGGCACCGCCTCCGACAAAAAAGCTCCCCATTGCCCCGGCAACGGCACCGCAGAGGCCGCCGACGACATGATTACCAATTTCACCGGCCCAACTAAAGGTTTGTAAACCGGAAATGACACTAAAAATGATTCCCGCTACAAACCCAAAGGGAATGAGCCAAGTTGCCATCAATTTACTTTGTTTAATTGCTTGTTCGTTGGGGTCGATTAAGCCATATTCATCAGCACTTTTATAACCCCTACCCAAAATAGAAACTTGGTTGAGGGGAAAGCCTTCTGCTTCGAGGACAGAGTAAGCGGTTTCTGCTTGAATTCGGTCTGATACAACAGCAACGAGATAGTTCATGGAGCAAATCTATGAGGTTAATATACGGGCCTAAGAACGAGTTGAGGGGTTTCCCGATCGCCTGAATGCTTCGGAACCCAGTCTCAGTTCTCTGTAGTTAGGATACCACTAATGAAAAAACCCGCCTCAGTTTTCTAAGATTTAGGGCGATGTTTTTCAGGGAAGTTAAATAAATTCAGCTTGGAGAGTTTTAAAATAAAAGTAGCCGAATTCAGAAGAGAAACCTCAGCCAACCTCGGATATTAGAAGGGTAGTCGAGTCGCTTCTTGTTAACAATTCAGGGCCTAATCCCGATGGGCAAAAGGCCGGGGAGGGGAAACCACAGGGGCTGAGTTCACGGAGGGCTGAGGAAGCAAAGCGGTTGGGGTCCGGATCCGGAAAACCAAAATTCCACTTACCGAAACCTTAAAAATTTTAAGTCATTGAGCTATAGCAGACCCTTTCCAGTTAAAATGACCTACTGCAACAAGTCTGGCCGGTAGACCGAGGAGAGAGAGATTGCACTGCGATCGCAAAGCGTCTCGGAACGAGAATCGCCACCTCCCTCGGACCCGACGAGACCTGTTGCCCCCGGAAACTCCCCGGTAAGAGGAGACTGCTGTTGTTTGTTGCCACCTAAACGCTGACCATGCCCAAGGTTCTTGTCTCCGATCCCATAGACCAAGCTGGACTGGATATCCTCTCCCAAGTTGCCCAAGTTGACGTCAAAACAGGGCTATCCAACGAAGAATTAGTTCAGATTATCCCCGAATACGACGCGCTGATGATTCGTTCGGGGACCCGCGTCACCCCAGAAATTATCGAAGCCGGTAACCAACTTAAAATTATTGGTCGTGCCGGAGTCGGTGTGGATAATGTTGATGTTCCCTCCGCTACCCGTAAAGGGATCGTCGTGGTGAACTCCCCGGAAGGAAACACGATCGCTGCGGCGGAACACGCCCTGGCAATGATGCTTTCCCTTTCTCGCTACATTCCTGATGCCAACCAGTCGGTTAAAAATGGCAAATGGGACCGCAAAAGCTATGTTGGTGCAGAGGTCTACAAAAAGACCCTCGGCATTGTGGGATTAGGGAAAATTGGCTCCCATGTGGCGGCAGCGGCGAAAGCGATGGGGATGAAGTTACTCGCTTATGATCCCTTTATTTCCATTGAACGGGCGGATCATCTCGGATGCCGGTTAGTCGATATGGATTTACTGTTTCGGGAATCGGACTACATCACCCTACATATTCCGAAAACCCCAGAAACGGCTAATCTGATTAATGCTGAAGCCCTCGCCAAGATGAAACCCACGGTGCGGATTATCAACTGCGCCAGAGGAGGCATTATTGATGAGGCGGCTTTAGCTGAGGCATTGAAAGCGGGACGAATTGGGGGGGCCGCCCTGGATGTTTATGACAATGAACCCTTAGAAGCGGATTCTCCTTTGCGCAGTCTAGGGAAAGAAGCGATTCTGACGCCCCACTTGGGGGCCTCTACGGCAGAAGCTCAAATCAATGTGGCAATCGATGTTGCCGAACAAATTAGAGACGTTCTTCTCGGGTTACCGGCGCGATCGGCGGTGAATATCCCCGGTTTGTACCCCGATGCTTTGGAAAAACTCCGCCCTTACTTGCAACTGGCAGAAAACCTGGGGAATTTGGTGGGTCAGTTGGCTGGGGGTCGCGTCGAGTTGCTGAATGTTCGTCTCCAAGGGGAATTGGCGGATAATAACAGTCAACCGATTGTGGTGGCAGCCCTCAAAGGCTTACTCTCCCAAGCGCTACGGGAACGGGTCAACTATGTGAATGCCAGCATTGAAGCGAAAGAACGAGGCATTCGCATTATTGAAACTCGGGATGCTTCCATTCGTGACTATACGGGTTCTCTGCACCTAGAAGCCAAGGGTGCCCTTGGGGACCACTCGGTGACAGGTGCGCTGTTGGGAGATGGGGAAATTCGGATTACGGATATCGATGAGTTTCCCATTAATGTCCCCCCAACTCACCATATGCTGTTTACTCGCCACCGGGATATGCCGGGAATTATTGGCAAAATTGGCTCTCTGTTGGGCAGTTTTAATGTCAATATTGCCAGTATGCAGGTGGGTCGCAAAATCGTGCGCGGGGATGCGGTGATGGTATTGAGCCTGGATGACCCCCTTCCGGAAGGGATTTTAGCAGAAATTATGAAGGTTCCAGGTATTCGGGATGCCTATACGGTAATGTTATAGGAGGAAAAGTTTCCTGAAGGCAGAAGACGGGTTGTAGGTCCCCGGTGTCAGGGTCGGCTCGATCGCAGAGCGGATCAAAGGTGTCTTTTGAATCCCAATCCGTGACATGGAACGGTGATTTGGTGAGGGATAGAACCCAAGAACCATTGATGTCTGAAAGCGTTTGACTCTGACCCGGTGCGATCGCCCGCCCATCTGCTCTGATCCAAGGACAAGACAGCAACTGCAAATCAGGACTCTGAACTCACGGGCTATGGCTAACAACTGGTGGGAAATACAAGTGCTCTGCGATCCCGCGTTAGAAGATTTGGTCTTCTTACGGGTGGAAACTTTTGGCTGTCGCGGTACTGCCAGTGAAATGAAAGGCCATTCCTGTTTGATTTCAGCCTATCTCCCCCAGGAACGGGCGCATTTATTGGATTTGGCAGCCCTGTCTCTGCTCTTTCGTCAAGATGCCCTCTGCGTCAATTTGCCGATTCCCGCAGTTCAGTGGAATCTAATTGAGGAGGAGGATTGGTCCAGTAGTTGGAAGCAACACTGGCATCCGGAAGAAATTGGCGATCGCTTTGTCGTTAACCCTGCATGGCTGCCCATTCCTGAAACCGATCGCCTAGTCTTACAATTAGATCCCGGTGTGGCTTTCGGGACGGGCGCTCATCCCACGACCCAACTCTGTCTCGAAGCCCTGGAAATGCGCCTGGGATATGAAGAAACTCACGCCACAATCGCAGATATTGGCTGTGGTTCGGGGATTTTATCCATTGGAGCAATTTTACTCGGGGCCAAGCAGGTTTATGCGGTGGATACGGACCCTCTAGCGGTGAAATCGACTCTACGCAATCGAGAATTAAATCAGATTGATGAGTCGCTTTTACAGACTCAATTGGGCAGTATTGAGATGATTAAACAACTCAGTGAGGAACCCGTTGATGGGATTGTGTGTAATATCCTCGCTGAAGTCATTATTGATTTAATTCCCCAAATGGATGCCATTTCTAAACCCAGCACTTGGGGCATTATTAGTGGAGTTTTATTAGACCAAGCCAAACCTGTAGCAGATACTCTGGAACAATATGGGTGGGTGGTGGCAACCCTTTGGCGACGCAAAGATTGGTGTTGTTTCACCATTCGCCGTAACTAATCTTTCCGGTAATTCTGGACTAGGGGACGAGCGTACCTATAGAAATAGGCGATCGCAGAGAATCCGGCGATCGTCACCAGCAGTCCTTTCCCGATTCCCGAAGCAACCCCGGGAAAACTCACCGCCGTTGCGATCCATACCGCCAGCACTTCTAACCCCGCAACAATTCTGCCATAATGCTGCGGATCCCAATAAGAAATCGGACTAATCAGGCGATAATCACTCAAGGGAAAAAAGTGCCGATGGGCGTCATCATGATGCACCGGCAAATCTCCTAATGAATGAATCACCATACTCATAAAGATATATTTTCCAGTTTCCCAACCGCCATAATTAGCCAAAATTGCTGCAAAAATGGCGACAGGAATCGAATGAAATAATGCTACCCAATTTTGCAACCCCGGTTGCCAATACCCCTCATTCCAAATTTGACGTTCGGGCAGTTTTTTGATGAATTTAGCCCAACCATAAAACAAAAAGATGGGGAGGTCCGGCAGAATTGCACCCAGGGCGATCGCCAGATTCGCTTCGGGTCGGGAAAACTGACTGAACACAGCGAGATTGACGATCGCATGACTGGATGTATTCATCAGGTACGGCTTCAGTAAATCGTTACTCCCCGTTAAGATATCCCATCACGGCCTCAATTTACTACCCCCTCCCTCAATCAGGGTTACAAACCGGAAGTTCAACCCAGGAAGAGTCGCCCAAACTTCCAGGGATCTCCATTCCCTCACAGCAGGGATTCCAGTTTGGGAATCAGGTGTTCTGCACTGAGAAATCCCTCAAATCGCTGGACAGGTTTTCCATTTTTAAATAGAACTAAAGTCGGCAAGGCATAAATACGATGCTCTGTTGCCAAATCCTGGTATTTCTCCGTATCAATTTTAACAACCTGAATCCGATTTTTTAAGCGAGTATTCACTTCTTCCAATACGGGACCCATCATTTGACAGGGACCGCACCAAGCGGCATAAAAATCCACCAGCACAGGTAATTCAGAACCCGTGAGCATTTCTTCAAAACTGGCAAACTGTTTTTTAACGGTCATAGACTTAAACGGCTCTTTTGAACCGAGAATTACAATATCTCTATGATAGCTAGAGCATGAATATCCGGTGGGGGGGGATAAAAACCCGCTGGATTGCAATCGGGTAACCCCACAAGGGATGAAGTATTTATACTGGGAATCAACGATTAAAGAGTTGATGGGAACCCGTTAAAGAATCGCAAAATTAGGGAGAATATTGAGGCAAGATTGAGGATGCATAACGATGGGATTAAATATTGGAATTATTGGCTGTGGTTATGTGGGTACGGCGGTGGCACGTCGATGGCGGGAGTTTGGACATAGTATAACCGCTACAACAACGCGGAGCGATCGCATTCCCGAACTGCAACAGGTGGCGCAACAGGTGGTAGTGCTTAAGGGAAATGACTCAGAGGCCCTAGCATCAATGGTCCAAAACCAAGATGTCATCCTGTTAAGCATGGCCCCTTCCCGGGGAGGGGATTATCAAGAAACCTATCTGGAGACGGCGAAGACCCTAGTGCCGGTGTTGCAGCAATCCCCCCGAGTCCAACAGGTCATTTATACCAGTAGTGCTTCGGTATATGGGGACCACCAGGGGGCATGGGTGGACGAAACTACCCCCCTGATACCGGGGAATGCGAATGGGAGGGTGTTAGCGCAGACAGAGGAGGTTTTATTAACCGCACAAAGCGATCGCCTGAATGTCTGTATTCTGCGGTTGGTGGGAATTTACGGACCCGATCGCCAACTGGTGAAATTTTTTACTCGCTTTGCGGGTACGACTCGTCCGGGGAGTGGGGATTACTGGAGTAATTGGGTTCATCGCGAGGACATTGTAGAAGCGATCGCCTTTGTCTGTCTTCACCGTTGCGCCGGAATTTACAATCTGGTGAATGATCTGCCGTTGCCTATGCACCAACTAATGGATCGCCTCTGCGAGATCCACAATTTGGCTCCCATTTCCTGGGACCCCTCGGTTCCCTCCGATCGCTCTTATAATGCCCGGGTCTCAAATCAGAAACTCAAAAATGCAGGGTTTCAAATCCAGTATCCCGAAACCCTCCTGTAAGGCGATCGCCACAGATTAGGGAGTGGGTACGGGATTCCATACATCGGACAACCATCCGGTTTCTGTTCCCAACCCCTTAGAATCTATACAGAAAGCATGAGACACGCTCGCAATATCTAAAACGGCGTGTCTCTCAAGGACATAAATTTTTTCTAACCCAGGTAAATCATTATAGTCTATCTGCTGGCTTAAGCAATGCTACGAGCTTCCACGGAGGATGTGCGGGAGGTCCGGGAGGAAATCGTGGAAAGATCGATTAAACGTTCTAGCTGCTGTACTCGCTGACGAGGTTGTACCACCATTGCCGCTAGATCCGGCATTTCTTGCCAGCAATGGGGACAGAACCAATAAACACCACTATGACGAGCGTGGCGGAGTAAAGCACTAGAGCAGCAAGGGCAATTGTTCATGATTTTTAAACCTGTTTGAGAATAGAAGAAAAGTCAGTAGAAACTTGTAAAGAGAAATGTGCAGTGCTGGAAATGTACGTGATTTTACGGAAGAAATTCGGGGGCTGCGTCGGGTTAATTTCCACCCAGACGGCCTGCTTTAGAGAAGTAAAATTTATCTAAACTAAGGACGAGTCCGATAATCAATAACTGAACTAGCCAAGGTGCCAACGCAAACCCCCAAATAAAGCAAACCACCGCTGTTAAAGCTGCTAGTACAAACGGAACATCACTAGAAGCTCGTAAGTAAATCCAGACTGATCCAAAAGAGATGGTTAAGAGGGCAAGGTAGGCGGAGGGCATGGCTAGGGACTCCTGGGTACTTAATCGTTAGTACAGTTCGAGCTGAATTAAGCTCTATGATTGAAGTTAAAGCAAGAATGTGAAGATAGCGTGAAGAGAACGGGAAAAATAGAGATTTTTTTATTTTTTTTTTGAGCAAACCATTTTCCGCGAGAGTTCAGGTCTTTTTTCCCTTTTTTGGCCGCTAGAAATCAGAGAAATGGTGGAGCTATCCAAGAGGGATCGCAGAGGAGCAGCTAAGAATGAAGGGTAACGGTTTGTATTCGGGATCCCCACCCTGTCTTTTATACTCATCCAGTGTCCCCGATTGGGATGTCTAAATATTGATAAATACCGGCTTTTTTTAATCTATCTAAAGGAGGATTTAACCGCCCTAGAATCAAGGGGAAAAAATTGAGGAAGGGTTGAAGTGGGGGTCAAACATTGCTTCGGGGATCACTGGACTCGGAGTCCTGGGGTTGCTAAAGGTGCGCTTGCTTTTGCACTCAGGTTAATCTGGGGATTCCCTCTTCTTCTGCTGTATGGAAAAAGGCCGGGGAGGTCTTTTATCCCCATGAATGAGGGGAATGGGATAAAGGGGAAAAAGAGGAGGGCTACAAAGAGATTCTCGGGGCAATGGTGGAACTCCTGGGGGAGAGACAATCCGATCGCCGGAGTGATGGAGGGAGGCGTGCAAAGAAAGACTTTCCCCATCCTGGACTATAGAGGGATCGGAGCAATCGCTACCGCAGTCCCGAGGTTCTCCAGGGATAAATACCTCCTCATTTGTGCAGGGTTTAGGAAAATTTGGGCGTTAAACTGGGGGCTAATTAGATTAGAAAACCCCTGACGATAGTAGGGATGAGTGATGGTTCAAGGGAGAGAGGAACAGAGGAAAGAATGAATGAGTACCGCATAAAAGGAAGGGGGAAAAAAATTCCCCCTTCCCTGATTGGTCCGCTGGAGTCGGGAGTAAACACTGTCCGACTCGAAGGTCATTAAAACTGTAAATGAATCAAATCACAGGTCATTTGCGATCGTAAGTTCAGTCGGTTGACAGCGGTGAATATAAACAGCAAACCCTTGAGCACCTTCACTTTCGAGATCCTCAAGGTAGCCCCCTTTATAGCACTCCGCTTCTTTGGCACTCATAAAGGGTCCAAAGTAGTAAGTACAAGTTGGTTCTGCGGTAACGATTTCAATCCACCAAGCGATTCCCAGCTTTTCCAAATAAGAAGTGAAAGCTTGTTCAATCGTTTCTGCTATTTTCATCAAGGCGCTCCGCGATATATGAATCTATACTTATGAGGGTGATTGTACGCAAAAAAGAGTTTGCGAACCGCTAATCGGGACACATTTTAAAAAATAATCATAAAGAAGTTGTGAATCAATGAAAGAGCGGGGAGATTAGGGTTCCCAACCGAGGGCCGAGGCTACTTGAGCGGCTAGATTCATGGGTTCAAAGGGCTTGGCAATCACCGAGTTGACACCCAGTTCTGAAAAGCGGCGTTGATCGGCATAAAGCACTTTTGCGGTGAGCAGAATTACCGGAATTTGTTGGGTGGAGGGATTAGCCTGGAGCTTTTTAAACGTAGCAGGGCCATCCATATCCGGCATCATCACATCCAGGAGAATTGCATCCGGCTGTTTGGCTTCAGCCACCAGGAGTCCCTCATTCCCTGAACTGGCGGTGAGCACTTCCCATCCTCCAACCATTTCCAGGCTGAGTTGAGCCACTTCCCGGATATCATCTTCATCATCAATCACTAAAATACGTTTAAAACTCACGCAGACCTCCTGAAAAAAATGGATGCCCTGACTCGGACGAAGCGGGGCGAGAAATTAAAAATTACACAGGGGAGAAACCCGGGACAATGCGCGGACACCATGTCAGGATTGATCCGATCGCCCGAAGATTTAAGGGAAAATGTACCCGATTGTGCCAGGACCACAGCAAAAGATGATCTATCCTTCTCCTAGAATTCCTGTTGGAATCCCGGCATTGGCGATCGCTTGTTTGCTTGAATGCTGGAAACAGCTTCTTTATTTTAACGGGCAAGAGGGCACCCACCGGGCAACTTCCCGATCTTTAGGGGTCCGTCCAGTCCTCCAATCTGTCCCGAATCAGGCCGGGATAGAGGGAGTTGAAGGATTGAAGGGAATCACGATCGCGGTTTCAAGCGCGCAATCACCTCAACAATCGGCGACGGAGTAGCCGAATTAACCCGGGGGTCTGGGTGGGCGGGTCCCGGGTGATCCGGAGTCAATCGTTCTTCCCGGCGATCGCCTGATTCTACCGCAATCCCTGGGCCTGGGGTTGCGGTCCCCGTCCAATCGGCATTTTCCCCTTCTGAGTCCGGATTTTGTCGTTCCACCGGCAGGGTGAAATAGAACGAACTGCCCTCACCCACGATACTTTCTACCCAAATCTGCCCGCCGTGATGTTCGACAATACTCCGACAAATCGCTAATCCCAAACCTGTCCCGCCCTTATTGCGAGAATCCGAAGCATCAACTTGTTGGAAGCGTTCAAAAATTGTCTCTAGTTTATCCCGAGGAATACCCCGGCCCTGATCTTTAATCTGAAACAGCACTTCGGGAGTCTGGGAATCCAGGAAATCCAGAGACTCCGCAGAAGTGAGAGAGGCGGACAACCAAACCTGACCCCCTTCCGGGGAGAACTTGAGGGCATTACTCAGCAAATTGGTTAAAACCTGAAAAATGCGATCGGGATCCGCCCACAGTTGCACCGGAATCGGGTTCACGCAGATGGTGACCCCGGCCTTATCCGCCATTG
Organism: Laspinema sp. D2d; assembly: GCF_025370755.1. Classification (GTDB taxonomy): domain Bacteria; phylum Cyanobacteriota; class Cyanobacteriia; order Cyanobacteriales; family Laspinemataceae; genus Laspinema. The sequence goes on from NZ_JAMXFC010000015.1 coordinate 112,634, forward strand.
TCCGCATGGCATCCGCTGCTAAGATCGTCAAATCCGCAGCATTGCAATACTGTTCCACCATCGTCACTTTACCGGACTGGATGCGCTCTAAATCCAGAATGTCATTAATTAAGCGCACCAAGCGATCGGTATTAGAGACCGCAATTTGTAACATTCGCCCTGCCTTTTCCGGATAGGACTCCAGCAGTCCATTCGCCAGGAGACCCAAAGACCCGCGAATCGAAGTCAACGGCGTTCGGAGTTCATGACTCACCACGGAAATGAATTCATCCTTCATCCGTTCCACCCCCTGACGTTCCGTAATATCCTTGAAGGTGAGGACCGCCCCTTTGATTTCATTTTGTTCTTGAATCGGGGTCGTGATATATTCCACGGGAAAGCTCGTCCCATCCTTGCGCCAAAACACGGCGGTGCCGTGATGAACGGACCCATCGGAAATCGCCGCATACAGCGGGGGCGCTAAACAGTCTCCACCGCCATCCCGAGGATCACCCAGGTCCTGGGGTAGAAAGTTTGACCCCAAAATCAGGGTCAGTGGTGCGCCCAACAATTCCCCCATTGAATAGCCCAACATCTTCGTAGCAGCGGGATTGATAAAAGTGGTATTGCCGCGAATATCCATGCCGCAGATGCCTTCCCCGGCGGAATTTAAAATCAACTCATTTTGATGGCGCAGACGTTCCAGGGAATCCTCGACCCGCTTGAGGTCCGTCACATCCCGGGCGATCGTGGAAACCCCGGTAATCCGCCCTGCCGCATCTTTAATCGGAGAAATCGTCAGGGAGACATAGATGGGCGAACCTTCTTTCTTCAAATGCACCGTTTCATAATGATCAATGCTTGACCCTTGGCGAATCCCCTCCAACAGACGCAACTCGCTCTCTTGGCGATCGGGCAAAATCAAAATTGAAATCGATCGCCCCTTCACTTCCTCGGCAGTATAGCCATAAATTCTCTGAGCCCCGGCATTCCAGCTTAAAATCATCCCCTCTAAGGTCTTGCCGATAATTGCATCATCGGAAGACTCCACAATAGATGCCAGACGCAGACGTTCCTCCTCCACCTGTTTGCGTTCCGTCACATCCCGCCCAATCACGACCAATCCTTTGCGACTGCCATCGCTGTGAAACAGGGGCACTTTCAGGGTATCTAAAATCACCTCAGCGCCATCAGAACAGGGAATCACTTCTTCCTGATGGGAGAGAATTCCATGTTTCCAGGCTTCCTCATCGGACTGGGCACATTCCAAAAACGCATCGCGATAAAACGAGTTTAACTCCCCTATTTCGGTATCTTTTTTCCCCTGATAATCCAAATCTTCCATGTCAAAGACTTTGAGCATCGCTTGGTTAGCTTCTAACCAAGCCCCGCGACCATCTTTAAAACAGATCGCATCAGGCATGGCATTAATTAAGGTTCGCAATTGATCTTCACTTTCTCGCAAGGCGGCCTCAGTCTGTTTCCGGTCGGTAATATCAGTTAATACACAGATCGACCCGACTCGTTGATTGTTTTCATCGGTGACTGCATCCGCCCGCAACCAGATTGAAATGGTATTGACTGGACTGGGATCGCCCCCTAGGGGTAAGACAAAAGACCGATGAGTTCGTCCGTGCATCAGCACTTCTGCACTCCAACTATTGCCCTGGTGAATCAGATTAAAAACGTCTTGACCCAAGGTGGAATCGACAAATAAAGAGGGCAGTCCACCGGCTTGGTTGAGTTCTTCGACGGTGGATTCAAATAACTCTAAAAAGGCGCGGTTATGATAGATAGCCTGCCCGGTAATATCGAGGGTGAGGACCGCATCACTGGTACTTTCCACCGCTTGGGTGACGCGGATTAAGGCTTGCTGGGCTTGTTCTCGGCGGGAAATTTCGGTTCTTAACCGTTCATTGATCCGCTGGAGTTCGGCAGTGCGATCGGCGACCAGTTCTTCGAGGTGGTTGCGGTAGAGTCGGAGTTCTTCTTCGGCTTGTTTGCGTTCAGTGATATCTTCGACTAAGCCGATCGCAAATTGCCAAGCGTTTTGAGTATCTCGCATGGAAGAGACACTTAGCCGGACCCAGACGCAGTGTCCTTGAGCATGGATGTAGCGTTTTTCCAGTTGGTAGCGATCGCGCTCACCGGCGAGGAGTTCCTGAAACAGTTGTCCGCTAATGGGTTGGTCCTCGGGATAAGTAATCGAGTCAAAGCTAAACTCCCGTAACTGAGCCTGACTATACCCCAGCATCCCTTGGAGGGCCGGATTGGTTTGCAGAAATCGTCCCTCTAAATCTGTGATTTTCATGCCGATCGCCGCCCCCTCGAAGATGGTGCGGAATCGATGTTCACTCTCCCGCAGGGCCTCTTCTGCTTGTTTGCGTTCGGTGATATCCCGGCAGGTATAAAGCAGGGTTCCGCCTTCAATCTCCACAGGTTTGACGCTCACGAGTAAGGTCTTGGGGTTACCTTGTTTATCGAGGATGGTCCGTTCCAGGTTGTGAATTTCTCCGAGGCGCTGTAGTTCTTCCTCATCAAATAGGTCATCCCCGAGGAGGTCGCTAATATGGCCCCATTGTTGAGCTTCTTGTACGGAATAGTCACAGATGAAGCGGACTGCCGGACTAATATAGGTCAGCGCCCCATTGCGATCGGTGATAAACACCGCTTCGGAGATATTGCTCAGGGTGATCCGGTGGAGTTCCTCACTGGCGCGTAAAGCGGCCTCCATCCGCTTGCGATCGCTCAAATCCCGGGCCACCGTCAGCAGGTTTAAGATACCGTTGTTTTCCCCAATCGGGGTGGCCGCTAATTCCACGGGTACGATGGTCCCATCGAGGCGCAAAAACTGTTGTTCGATAAAGGGAACCGCTTGATGTTCGCTTAAAATCTGCTCAATTCCTTCCTCCACCAGGGCGCGTTTTTCAGGATGGATGAAATCCAGGACGGGTAACCCCACCAAGGCGGACGGGGTGGCGGCCCCAAGGAGTTTGGCTCCGGCGGTGTTAATAAAGTCGATTTTGCCGCCACTGTGGACAATAATGGCTTCTGGGGAGAGTTCGACTAACCGCCGGTAACGCTCCTCACTTTTAGCCAGGGCAGATTCGGCCCTTTGGCGTTCAGCGCGATCGCGCAGGGCGACAATGCCGTATGCAAGGTCATTGGCGAGTTCTTCTAAGAGCTCAACTTCGGCAATATCAAAAGCATTGGCGGTTCCTGAATAAATCCGCAGGGAACCAAAGGTTTTGTCTTTACCAATCAGGGGCAGCGCAATGGTGGAGTGTAACCCTTGCTGAAGGGCCAATTCTCGCCAAGGGGCAAAACTCGGTTCGGTTTGGATATTTTGTACCAAGCAACATTTACCCGTCTGAATGCAGGTGCGGGTCATGCCTGCAAATTCTTGGTTCAGTTTCCAGAATGTCTGGATTTGGTGTAAATACTCCTGGGCATCTCCGGCATAGGCGGCAGGTTGCAAGGGTCGTTGTTGCCCCGATTGCGCTGGTTCTTCCGCTTCAGACAAGGCAACCCAAGCCAGTCGATAGCCCCCCGTTTCAACGATGATCCGGCAGATCTCGTGGAGGAGTTCGGATTCTTCCTGGGCACGAACCATGACTTGATTGCATTCCCAGATGGTGGTGAGGGCACGGTTGAGGGAACAGAGTTCCATTTCTACGGCTTTGCGATCGCTCAGATCATGAGCAATCACAGAAAATCCCACTAATTGTCCTTGCGGGTCTTGCAATGCCGAGAGAGTGATATTGGCCCAAAACTGCGTTCCATTCCGTCGCCTGCGCCATCCTTCATCTTCACATTGTCCGGCGGTGGCAACCAGTTGTAGTTCTTGCTGGGGTTTACCTGTAGCAATATCTTCCGGGGGATAAAAACAGGAAAAGTGATGACCGATAATCTCTGGGGAGGAATAACCCAGCAGTCTTTGTGCCCCTCGATTCCAACTGGCAATCCGTCCGGTGGAATCCAGGAGAAAAATCGCGTAGTCACGAATTTCTTCCACAAAGGCGCGGAAGAGTTGATCGTTTTGTTGTTGGTGGCGTTGTAAATAGGGGCTGCGGGCGATCGCGGATTCCCGGTGTTCGGGGGGATGATCCGCCCCAATGGAGGGGGACTCGGGATGGCTAACCCGGACTCTGGTGCTTAAGAGTTTTTCAACTCGCCACAAGAGTTCTTCGGGCTGGATCGGGGCGGCGATCGCATCGTCATATCTCCTACCTCCAAGGGGTTGAGCCTGGGTTGCGCCTTCTTCCGCTTCTGGGGGGGATTGCAAAATGCCCCACTCTCCGGGATGAATCACCAGCAACAGGGGAACATCCCCCCCGAGGCAGGGATGTCCCCCTTCCCCAGACCCCCGGTTAGCCGCCAACCCGAGGCGATCGCCAATGCACAAGTCTAGGCGATTCCAGCCCAGGCGGACTTCACCCGCCTCCCTCTCCACCGGGTTTGATTCTACCGTTACTACTTCGTAATGTTGCCCTAACTGCTGGATCAGCAGATAACGGGTGTGTTGTTCCTCGATTAGGAGCAAAATGCGGTTCATAATTCACCCTAGTGGTTGCAGCTCCGTCTATCCTGATTGTGAATCACAGTGTCGGAGGATGGAACGTTTTTCAGCCGATGGCTTCCTTTCGCTTCCTCTCTACCTCGGTTGGTCTTTGCTCTATAGAAGTTCTTTCACCCCTGGATCCGGCACGATTTCCCTGGTGCTGTTTCATAGCCCAAATTGCTCGGCGTAGACCCCCTGGGCGATCGCGCTTTTGGGTCCTGGGGTTTGGGTTAACCCCTGATCTCGATATTCCGAATCGTTCCCCAAATAAATATCGCTATATTTTTAGTTTAAATCATTCCTGTAGGGGTTAAAACTAAATTCGCCCTACATTTTCTAAGAAAGAGGGTGGCGCAAAATTGTCCAATTGAGTGAGACCCGGGAGAACTTCAGATCCTTCTTCAAACTCCCGACTCTTGCTGCTTTGTCTTTCTGTGTTTTTTACGGTTGGGGGGATTTAGCCTGTTAAGTTTTGAGGAGTTCGAGGAGTATGGAGAAAATTTGATCTCAGTTACTCTGTTTACAGTAATTTTCCCTCCCTGCTTTGTCAAGTCCGAGTTTAGAGAATCGCGATCGGTTGATCACTTAACCCTAGCTCGAAACTCGCGGAAATTGCCACTCCCCATCCCGACTTTATTGTTAATTTTTATTAAAAATAGGGGATGTTTTTTTTCCTTTCAACTGGCCTAGTTAGAGGGTTGGACCCCCTACGACTAGGGGGGTAGGGGGCAATTTCGGGAGCGCATGAACGCCCTAGAAAATTAGCAGCGTTCCAATCGCGTCAACAACACTACAATTTCATCGATCGCCGTTCTCAATATGGCCGAGGATTGGTCCGATTGATTAATGAGAATACTAAACAATAAAGTATTATACTTTGAGTTGGAAACATACCCTGATAAACTAGATACCCCCGTTAACGTACCCGTTTTGGCCCGGACCATTTGTGCTGCGGGGGTATCCCGAAATCGCGTGCGCAATGTGCCACTCACACCCGCTAAGGGTAATGCCTCCCGGTAAATGTCAAAATAGGGAGAACCCGCCATTCCTCGCAGGGTTTGTACCAGGGCTTCAGGACTCACCAAATTCCGGCGAGAGAGTCCGGAAGCATCCACTAAATCGTAACTGGTCGGATCGACTCCCAATTCAGTTAAAGCGGCTTTGAGCACTTGTAAACCCGCCTCCCGAGTCTCTTCGGGCAAAGGATTATTCCCTTTGCCTTGGGGATTTGCCCCAAGCGATCGCAACAAGACTTCTGTATAAAGATTGTTGCTTTTTTGCAAAACTTCGACGGTCATTTCAGACAAGGGAGGTGAGACGATCGCCGTTAATTCTTGCTGATTCGGCATATCTTTAAACTGGTCACTCACTATCTCCCGTCCCGTGGTAATTCCCACCCCATTCAACGCTTGGCGGAAATATCCTAAAAAGTTTTCCGCCGGTTCCGCGACAGAAATGGAAACCTCTTCTGCGGGTGCGCCGACTTGCAACTGACCCGAAACTCGCACAAGTGGTCTGCTAAACTCTCTCCCTACTGCCAAAAATTCCGGCGAATCCGTTGAAACCGTCCGGGACCGATTCTCCACCTGCCATCGGGTTTGTTCCGTGGGATTCGCCCAAGTGACTGACAACGGTTGTCCTAATCCCTGGGGAGTTAAGGTAAAATCCACGCTATTTTGATTAAAAATTAGACTGTTGACAGGTGCACCATATCCCGCCTGGACATCTTCCCATTCCCAGTTAGGATGGACGGGAGACCCGATGAAATAACTATCTTCCCCAATCAGTTCGCCAATTTGCCGGATGCCTTGTTGCTGCAATTGTTGGGCGATCGCCTCTAACTGAGTTTTCCCAATCGTCGGGTCACCCCGTCCCACAATCCGCAGAGAGTCGATGCGGTCCCCAGTTGGATTAGAACCATAAACCGAAGTGCGAATCTGAAAGTCCGGACCGAGATGATGTAATGCTGCCGCACTTGTGAGCAATTTGGCATTAGAGGCGGGAATGAAAAACTGTTCAGAATCGCGACGGTAAAGGGTGCGATCGCCTCCCCCATCTAACGTTTCTACTAAAATCCCCCACCTCGCGCGCCGCAATTCAGGACGATTGATAATCCCGGCGATCGTCGGTTCCAACTGGGACTGACAAAAGCGCGGAGGTGCAGGGGGTGAGGTTTGTCCCTTCACCGGAGACGGTAAACTGACCAATGTCAGCGTTAACAACAGCAGATTCAGCGATTTCAGGGATTTGTAAAAGCGATCGCGACTCAATCTCAACATAAGCACAAACCACAGTCCAAATAAACAACAGTGAATCCTCGGAAAAGCGCTCACTCCCAGGAAAAAGCGCCCCTTCCCTTAAAATTCAAACGCCGGGGTATTCACCCGGTTTAAACCGCAATCCGGGAGACCCCCCATAAACGCAAGCCCCAATCCCCACCTAATCACCAACCTCGGTTAAAACCCAACCCAACTTCGCTACCCCCCAAGCATTTTACCAGTTCCTCTTCGTTCGGAGTAACCCCTTCCCTCGTTAACCTCATTACCCCTCCCTACAGGTGCGGGAATTTACACTCACCCCATACACAAAACCGAACTTAACCCTCCCCTTAACTTAGATATATTTATTTCAGAAAGAGGTAAGCGATTCATACCTCAACCTAACATCAATTCTTGAGGAGGCAACCTATTATGGCACTCATTCGTTACTCCCCTTTTCGGGAAATTGACACCCTGCAACGGGAAATGAACCGCTTATTTGATACCATTTCTTCTTCCCCGGAAACTGAAAATAGCGGACTAACCTTCGTTCCTCCTGCCGAAATTTCCGAAACCAGCGATGCCATTCAATTAAAACTAGAAATTCCCGGCATGGAACCCGAGAACTTTGATGTGCAAGTCACTGCTGAATCTGTGGCAATTAGTGGAGAACGCCGGTCCCAAACCATCACCGAACAACAAGGCATGACCCGCAGTGAATTTCGCTATGGTCAATTCCGCCGCGTCATTCCCCTCCCCGCCCGGGTGAAAAATACCGAAGTGCAGGCGGAATACAAAAATGGCATTCTTCAGCTCAATTTGCCTAAAGCAGAAGAAGAGAAAAATAAAGTCGTGAAAGTGAACATTGGCTAAAGTGAGTCGAGGGGTTTGACCTTAATCAGTTCTAACCCCCTAAGCCTCCAGTAAGGTCACGGTAATTAACCCATTGGATTGACCCGATCTCTGCTAATTAGCAATCCAGTCATCATAGAAATCCAGTTTCTGGCCTTCAGGATTTTCTCAGATAACAATTCATTGGGTTTGAAGGGAACGCTTTTGAAACAAATCTCTGATCATCCGAACAATCTAATAGGGTGGATACAGGAAAGATTAGAAACCGGGTTTCTGTACCCGAACTCTGGATAAAAGCCAAAAATAAGGGCCGAAAACCCCGTTTCTTGTCCTCTGTCTGCAATAGGTAAGCAACTTTCTGGCAGGGTTTAGGTTAACCCCAAAACGTTCCGGAATTGAGTAATCTATCTTCAGAGGATTGTGAGTGCAGCCGAGTTCGATATACTGTGGAATCAGGGGAGTGTGATGGGGTAACCCGTCGCCTCCTCGATTTTCGCTAAACTCTACGGACGGATATAAATAATAACGATGTCTTTTTCTAAACTTTGTGCGAATGGGCGAACCCTTATCACTTATTTATTAATGGGGATTTGGAGTGCGATCGCCTGGTTGAACCCCCTGGGGTCTGTCTCTGCGGCAGCAACCCCCCTCTCTGCGGTGGATTCCCTCCCCGCTAACCCGGTAACGGTGGCCCTCCAACCTAAGCAAAACCTGGGAAGCGTCGGCAACTTTGTCACCGCAGCGGTTGATCTCGTCGGACCTTCCGTGGTCCGCCTAGATACTGAACGGACAATCACCCGTCGGGATGACCCCTTTTTTAATGATTCCTTGTTCCGAGAGTTTTTCGGACCAGATGTGCCAGTTCCCCAGCAAGAAGAACTGTTGCGGGGTCAGGGTTCGGGTTTCATTATCGACGGTGACGGGTTAATTCTCACTAATGCTCATGTCGTCAGTGATGCCGATCGCGTCACGGTCACCTTAAAAGATGGTCGCACATTTGAGGGGGAAGTGCGCGGAACGGATGCCGTTACCGATTTAGCAGTGGTCAAGATTGATGACCCCGGAGAACAATTACCCGTAGCACCTTTGGGAGATTCCTCACAAGTGCGAGTAGGAGATTGGGCGATCGCTGTCGGTAATCCATTTGGGTTAGATAATACGGTCACATTAGGGATTATTAGCACTTTAGAGCGATCGTCCTCCCAAGTCGGTATCCCCGATAAACGCGTAGACTTCTTACAAACCGACGCCGCCATCAATCCCGGCAACTCTGGCGGTCCTCTATTGAACGATCGCGGTCAAGTCATTGGTATAAACACCGCCATTCGTCCCAACGCCAGAGGGATTGGGTTTGCTATTCCCATCAACAAAGCTAAAGCCCTCACCGATATATTAGCCAAAGGTGAGACGGTTGCTCATCCCTTTATTGGGATTCAGATGGTCACCTTAACCCCGGATCTAGCGCGCCAAAACAATCAGGACCGTAATTCTAACTTAATCGTCCCAGAAATCAATGGCGTGTTAGTGATGCGAGTCTTGCGAGATTCCCCCGCAGAAGCCGCTAGATTGCGCCTTGGGGATGCGATCGTTGCCGTAGATGGCACCCCCATCACCAGCGCAGATCAATTGCAGCGCATCGTCGAAAATAGCGGCGTCAATCGCGACCTCCGTCTCACCGTTCAACGGGGCCCCCAAACCCTAGAACTCACCGTAAGAACCGCTCAATTGAGCAATACTCAGTGAGAATGGGGTCTGGGGTGAGGCAATTTCCCTGAAGTCCCTGGATTGCATCCATTACCCCCCCGAGTTCCTTTCTGATTCTGTTGGCGAATTACGCCCTAGCGTTGCGCCAACAGAATCTTTACGTTAGGCATCCTGAAAACCCATAAAAACAGCTTCAGTTTTTAGGTATAAATGCCCGTTCAAAAAATTGCTTTCGATAACGTCTATAAACATCAAAATCACTATCCAAAGTAGCAATAGCCGGAATATTCAGCCGTTCTGAAATAGCAATTAGAGACAAATCCGCAAAATCTCCCGGCAAATCTGCATACTGCTGATTCAGTTGAGCAATCCGCGAAAAATCTTCAGGAATCAATTGGATGCATTCATAAAGTTCTGTAGCCAGATCCTGAAGAAACTCATTTTGGGTACGCCAATCTTGACTAAGTAGCCACATAACCTCAGTAGCACAACTCACTGTAGTGACTAGATGACTTGTACATCTTTCAAAGAAGACTCTGACCTGCTGATGATAGAAATCTGTGGAACTGTAGTAAGCCACTAAAATTCCACTATCTACAATAATTAGGGGATGATAAGTCATTATGAATGATGTTGGGAATGCTGGTTCTCCAAATAATTAGCAATTGCTTTTTTTCGATTAGCCCGTTCTGATAAACCAGGCGGCGCATTCTCTAACAGATGTTCAGGATGTCCCCCCCGTCTTTGGACAATAGTTTGGCGGGGTTGTAAACTCAACCAGCGTTCTTTAACCAAGCGTTTAATCAATTCATCGCTGGTAATTTTTTCCGTTGCCAAAATTTCCACTAAACAGGCTTCCGTTTCTTGATCGAGTTCTATATTCAGCATGAATCCCTCTGATTTATGATTAATCTCTAATTATACCTGATTTACGCAAACTCCTACCCCCGATTAGAAAGTCTTCCATCTAAAATCAATAAACTGTTTTCTGTTCGTTTCCCCATCCCTCTTGAGGGGTGACCGTTCCCTCAAGCTCAGGAACTCGTTTTACTCGAAAAACAATCCGCTCTTTCATCCTCCCGACTCCTTCAGTATCAAAACAGTAAAAGCCGATAATAATCCCCCCAAAAAATGCCGGTTCTTTTTGACCCCGGTGGAGATAAAACTCACAGTCTATGAGTTCAAATGCTTTTTGACGTCTAACCGACCAATATCCGGTTTCCCACTCATCTCGCTCTGGGCAAACAGGGGTTAAGTTGTTGACGTGTTCTCGCTCAAGCAAATGAATTACTTTCATGATTGACTACCTTCAGTTTAGTTAAATTATTGGGGAAATCCCCTGAAAATATTATAGCATATTTTAGACTAAATTTAGCTAAAAATAGGAAAGTTGGCAGGGGCTGGACTGGCACTACAGCACTCCGATATCTTGCAAACAGCGCCGAGTTATCTCAAGTCTAGCCGGTCCATCTTCGGGCTGGTTAATATCAATATTAGTTGCAAAAAAATAAACATTATCTTGGGTTTCTACATAGCCCACAAACCAGCCAATATTTTGGAGTGATTCATTGCCAAATCCAAACCAACCCGTTTTAGCTCGAATGGTGTAGTCGGGAGTTTGTTCATAAATCATAATCTCTTTGACAACGGTAAGGGTCTGCTCAGAAAAGGGTAAATCATTTTCGTAGAGACGGCGCAGAAATTGCACTTGCTGTTGGGGGGTGATTTGGAGGTTTCCCTGTAGCCAAAATTGGTCTATTTCCTCCGGTGTGCCAATGTTTTGATTGCCGTAACCGACTTGGGTTATCCATTGCTGCATTCGGTCATATCCGATGCGGCGCGCTAACACTTGATAAAACCAGACGGCAGAGAGTTTAAATGCTTCTCTCAGATTCAAGTCTCGATTCCAGGTGGGAATTGCTCTAGGAATTCCATCCCAGGTTAACACTGCTAGTTCATTAGAAATAACGCCGGTTTCTAGGGCAATGAGAGAATTGAGGATTTTAAAGGTAGAGGCGGTTGGGAAGGCGGTTTGATTGCGTTGGGGGTTATGTTGCCAGAGGCGATCGCCATTTAATTCCGCAATGATTATTGAACCTTCAACCCCTAACTCTTGGAAATGTTGCCCACAGTTCAAGTTCTGGGCAATCTCTTCAGAGACTGGAGTCTCACCCCCGGAATTGGAACGGCTTGATGCAAGTTTGATGGGTGGTAATAAGGAAAAAAATAGACAACCCAACGAAACAATAATGATTGTCTTAAAATGAAATATGCGCTTCATGATTTGAGGGAATTTAATGAAATTATCGAGATGAAGGTATATTGGAGTGCATAAAGCCTACGGTATAGCTTCGCTTAACGCGTAACGTGCCGTAGGCTTCAGATCGGGTTCGATATCCTTTATGTGAGACTGACTTAAAGCGCTATATAGCACTTTAAGTCAGTCAAGTATAGATTTACGAGTTATTTCCCTGCGGCGACAGGCATTCCCAAAATATCCTCAATTCTGGGCAACTCTTCCAACGGGATAACTCGACCTTCATCCTCAAATCCTTGGATTTGGTCAAAGTTCAAATACCGATACAAATCATCTGCAAAAGGATTAATTTTCTCGGTGACAATTGCTTGGTATTCTTCCACTGTGGGAATCCGTCCGAGTAAGGCACAAACTGCGGCTAATTCTGCTGAACCGAGATACACTCGCGCATCTTTACCCATGCGATTATTGAAGTTGCGCGTTGAGGTGGAAAACACGGTTGCTCCATCCTCAACTCGGGCTTGGTTACCCATGCAAAGGCTACAACCGGGCATTTCCGTCCGGGCATTGGCGGCTTCAAAAATGTCGTAAATGCCCTCGGCTTTTAACTGTTCTTCGTCCATGCGGGTGGGAGGACAAATCCATAAGCGAACTTTGACTAATCCTGCCCCTTCTAAGACTTTGGCAGCAGCGCGATAATGACCGATATTGGTCATGCAGGAACCGATGAAGACTTCATCAATTTTATCTCCGGCACATTCGGACATTAATTTAATGTTGTCGGGGTCATTGGGTGCGGCGACAATGGGTTCTTTAATCTCGTTCAAGTCGATTTCTAGGGTTTCCACATACTCGGCATCGGCATCCGCAGACATGAGTTTTGGATTCTCTAACCATTGCTCCATTTTAGCGACCCGGCGTAGGATGGTGCGCGGATCTTGATAGCCTCGGGCGGCCATATTTTTTAACAGCGTCACGTTCGATCGCAGGTATTCGGCGACGGTTTCCTCACTCAGTTTAATGGTAGAACCGGCACAGGACCGTTCTGCGGTGGCGTCGGTGAGTTCAAAGGCTTGTTCTACTTTCAAATTTGGTAAGCCTTCCATTTCCATAATCCGCCCAGAGAACACATTCTTTTTGTTCTGTTTCTCGACGGTGAGCAATCCTTTTTGGATGGCAACATAAGGAATGGCATTGACGATATCCCGCAGGGTAACACCGGGTTGCAATTCCCCTTTAAACCGCACTAATACCGATTCCGGCATATCTAAAGGCATGACACCTAAAGCCGCAGCAAAGGCGACTAAGCCGGAACCAGCGGGGAAGGAGATTCCTAGGGGGAAACGGGTGTGAGAGTCGCCTCCAGTGCCGACGGTATCGGGGAGTAGCATCCGGTTTAGCCAGGAGTGGATGATGCCATCTCCGGGACGTAATGCCACGCCGCCTCGGGTGGAAAAGAAGTCCGGGAGTTCTTTTTGGGTGGTGATATCCACGGGTTTGGGATAGGCGGCGGTATGACAAAAACTCTGCATGACTAAATCGGCGGAGAAGCCGAGACAGGCAAGTTCTTTGAGTTCGTCGCGAGTCATGGGTCCGGTGGTATCCTGGGAACCGACGGTGGTCATGAGGGGCTCGCAGGCGGTTCCCGGACGGACGCCAGGGATGCCGCAGGCTTCTCCGACCATTTTTTGGGCGAGGGTGAAGCCTTTGCCGGTGTCGGTGGGGATTTCGGGACGGGTGAAGATGGGGCTGATGTCGAGTCCGATCGCCTTGCGGGTTTTGTCCGTCAGCGATCGCCCGACAATTAGGGGAATCCGTCCCCCGGCGCGCACTTCATCTAGGATGGTGTTCGGTTTCAGGGTGAAGTTGGAAATCACCTCTCCGGCTTCGTTGGTGATTTGTCCTTTGTAGGGATGGATGGTAATCACCATGCCGGTTTCCAGGTTGGTGACGTCGCACTCGATGGGGAGAGCACCGGAGTCTTCGGCAGTATTGAAGAAAATCGGGGCGATCGCACTGCCAAGGATATAGCCGCCAGCCCGTTTATTGGGAACGCAAGGGATATCATTGCCGATATGCCACAGCACAGAGTTAATGGCAGATTTCCGAGAGGACCCGGTTCCCACCACATCCCCCACATAGGCGACGGGATGCCTTTTGCCCTTGATTTCCGCTAGGGTTTCTAGGGCCCCGGTCATGCGGGATTCTAACATCGCTAGGGCGTGCAGGGGAATATCTGGGCGAGTGGTGGCATGAGAGGCGGGGGACAAGTCGTCGGTGTTGGTTTCCCCGGGGACTTTAAAAACGGTGACGGTGATGGTTTCCGGGACTGGAGGGCGAGAAGTAAACCATTCGGCATTCGCCCAAGAGTCGATCGCCTGACGCGCATAAGGGTTGGTTTCGGACAACTCCAGAACATCATGCATGGCGTCAAACACCAGCAGGGTTTTCTTGAGGGCATCCGCAGCAGCTTGGGCAATATCGGGTTCGCTGGATTGCAGCAAATCGATTAAGGATTGGACATTGTAGCCGCCTAACATGGTGCCGAGGAGTTCGATCGCCTCTAAGGGAGAAACCAGGGGAGAGGTGACTTCACCTTTGGCAATGGCAGTGAGGAAGCCAGCTTTGACGTAGGCAGCCTGATCCACTCCCGGGGGAATGCGATCGCGCAGCAGGTGCAGCAGGGTTTCTTCTTCTCCTGTGGGGGGATTTTTCAGCAGTTCACAGAGTTCTGAGGTTTGCTGGGCATCTAAGGGCAGGGGCGGAATGCCTTGACTGGCCCTAGATGCGGCCTGTTGACGGTAGGATTCTAGCATTGCAGGTGTCTCCTCTAACGGTATCGCTAATTTTAATGTAGGAATGGGTTGGATTTAGTAGGCACTTTGACAGGATGGGTGATTGTTGCGGGGGAGGTGAGGGTTTCTTGCCCCTTCTGTCAGCTTTCCCCGGCTGAGTCAGGTTTCGGAGGGAGGGGCGATCGCATTCAGCCGGTTCAGGAGTGACCCCTCCCCTTAACTGGAGAGCGTAACGACATTTTATGTCCGGTCCCTAGCGATCGGGTTACCGCTCAAAAGCTTATGGGTAAGTGGTTCTGGCTGTAAAGATTTATGTAGAATCCTTAACTTTGTTCGATAACTCTTACAATAATTGGAACAAGTTAAACCTCCACCCCCATCTACTGACCTCAACGGGAGGGTGAGGAGGGTTAGCCCGCTTAGGCGGTTGACATTTCATCCCGTTAGGACCGGATTTCTTGCACACTCTGATGATTTCAGGGTGACTGAGCGCGATGTTTAATTGGCAAGAAAGAGGCAAAGGGGTGTTCAGTTCTATCAGGGTGAGCTAGGTACAGCGGCTTAAAAGGTAACAAGGGTTTTCATGAACTAAAAACCCGGTGAACTATCTTTTGGCCCGAGGAACGGGCTTTTTGGTTGAAAATTGCCACAAGTTCTCTCATTCAAGCCGATGGGCTTGAATGAATTTTAATTAAAACGTTTTACAAAAGGTCCACAGAATATTAAGATTAATTAAAAAATGTTCATACAATTTATAAGATGAGATGGGCACAGAGTTTCCCAACGAGCGGGAAGGAGTGAGGATGAGCTTAGTGGAACAGAACGAAGAGATAGAATGGATAAATGAAGCGCAGAAAAAGCAGAAATTAGAACGCCCACGGGTCAAGGAGGAAGCTACCCTGAGTTATATCAACCCGGATGGGTCTATGTCGAGTGATTTACCTGTCTCACTAGAGATTTGCGGGACGAACTGTCTGTTTGAGGCGATCGCCGAACGGATTTCTGTGCCGATCGCCTTGGTCAATTCTACTGAAGGCAAGATCGTCTATGTTAATGATTGCTTTCGCGAACTTTTCGGCTTTAAAGGCACTGAGCCGATTAATCGCAACCAAGAGTGTTTTTATTATAACTTAACCGAAAGAAAAAAATTACTCGATACCCTCCAGCTTCAAGGGGTCATCAAGAACTATGAACTGGTGGCGAAGAAAGCGGATGGGCGGCCCTTATGGGTGAGTGTCTCCATTGAGGCATTGACCGTGGGAAAAGAACTCCTCTACTTTACAACTTTCAAAGACATTAGCGAGTTTAAGGAAGTCGAGAATATCCTAGAATCTCTCGACAATGGAAAAGCCCCGGTGACGGGGGAGCAGTTTTTTCCCGCTTTGGCTTCTTATCTGGGGTCATTGTTGGGGATGCGCTACGTCTTTATTGGAGAGGTGGTGGGGACCAAAGCTTCTGTGGTGAAAGTTCGGGCATTCTGGGAGGGAGGCGAACTGACGGGTCCCGGATGGAATGAGCAATTGTGCGAACTCGAATATCCCCTCGCCGGGACCCCTTGGGCCAAAGTCCTGCAATGTGGAAGCAACTGGATTGCTGATAATTTTAAGTCGCATCTGTCTCCGGGCAACCCCTTGGGCAAGCTGGAAGCTTGTAGCTATTTGGGAGTCCGATTGGTGGATATGAATGGCAAGCCGATCGGGTTAATGTGTGGATTCGATGATCATCCCTTAATCGACGTTCATCGCGCACAATTGGTCTTGAGTATCTTTGCGGGACAGGCAGCGGCAGAACTCGATCGCCAGCGCACACAACGGGCATTGCAACAGAGTGAAGGGAGATTGCTGGCTGCTTTTAAAGCGGCCAAAATGGGGGTTTGGGAGTGGGATTTACAATCAGGAAATGTTACCTGGTCGGATGAAGTTCACGCCATTTTAGGAGTTGAAAAGGGCAGCTATAACCCCACCCTGGCTACTTATATTAAGGCAATTCAACCGGAAGACCGTTCCCTTGTCCAAAGCAGAATTGTCCAGGCGATCGCGGCTAAAACCAACTACGAAAGTGAATACCGCATCCTGCATGGTCACACCACCTCTATCCGCTGGATTGTCAGTAAAGGAGAAGTCCTCTGCGACAGTACCGGAAAAGTTGTGCGGTTGATTGAAACCCTGACCGATGTCACGGAACGTAAGCAAACTCAGACGGCTTTAATTGAATCGGAAGCCAATTTAAGAGCCATTTTCAATTCATCGGCTCAATCCATCGTTTTAATTGACCGTCATTATAGAATTAGAGATGTTAATAAAACCGCCCGAGAAACGGTTAAAATATTATGGAATAAAACCATTCAACCCGGAGATTTTGCCTATGAATATGTGTCTAATAATGGGTTAAAACTCTTTAATCAAAGTTTTCATCAATGCCTTCAAGGAATGCCTATTCAACTTCAACAGAAAATTTTTGGAAATACAGGAACTGAATACTGGTTTGAAATTAATGGGCAACCTATCTTTGATGAAACCAATCAGATTATTGGTCTTTGTCTGAGTGCCTTTAATATTACAGAACAAAAAAATGCCGTAGAGGCTCTGGCTAAAAGTGAAAAACGCTTTCGGTCTTTAGTCCAGAATTCATCGGATATTATTACCATTTTAGAAGCGGATGGAACGATTCGATACCAAAGTCCATCGGTGGAAAGAATTCTGGGCTATAAACCCCAAGATTTAATTGGGGACAATGGGTTTAATTACATTCACCCAGAAGATAAAGCCGGGATTTATACTCTTTTTAATGAAGTCTTGGAAGAACGAGGGGGGGTAGTTGAGAGTGAGTTTCGCTTTCTTCATGCCAGCGGCAAATGGGTCACCCTAGAGTCAGTAGGTAGCAACCTCCTTGAAGAACCGGGAATCGCCGGATTTGTGATCAATTCCCGGGATGTCACTGAACGCAAAGAACAAGAAGAACGCCTGCGACTCTTTGAACGCGCGATCGCCGCTAGTAGCAATGGTATCGTTATCTCTGAGTATAATAAAGATAATGCCGTGGTGTATGTCAATCCCAGTTTTGAAAAAATGACGGGGTATTCCTACGCCGAAGCCACGGGACGCAACTGCCGATTCCTGCAAGGACGCGATCGCCATCAACCGGCATTACAAGAATTGCGAAATGCCATTAACACCGGACAAGATTGCAAAGTTACTTTACGCAATTATCGCAAAGATGGAACCTTATTTTGGAATGAACTGAGTTTATCTCCCGTAGAAAATGAACGGGGGGCAATTACCCATTATATTGGCGTTCAAACCGACATCAGCGATCGCAAGCGGGCGGAAGAAGAACTCATTCATCAAGCCTATTATGACCCGTTAACCGGACTGCCGAACCGGGCCTTTTTAATGGAACGACTCCGAGAAGCCAGCGCCCGCAAAAATCAGCAAAGCGATCGGCAATTAGGGGTTTTATTTATCGATATTGACCGATTTAAACGAGTCAATGATAGCTTAGGTCATGCAGTGGGCGATATGCTGTTAATTGCGATCGCCTTCCGCTTAGAACGCTGTCTACATTCTCAAAATACCATTGCTCGTCTTGGGGGCGATCATTATGTCATTCTATTAGAAGATGTCCAAGACATTGAGCAGGTTAGCGAAGTCGCCGAAAAAATTCACCAACAGCTTAAAGCACCCTTTACCTTTGAAGGACACGCTGTCTTTATTACGGTTACTATTGGCATCGCCCTCAGTTCTATTGAACATGAAGTGAGTGCCGATTTACTCCGGAACGCCGATATCGCCATGTATCGTGCCAAACGCAGTGGCAAAGCTCGAACTGCTATCTTTGATAAGGCGATGCATGACCATGCCGTGCAGCTATTACAGTTAGAAAATGATTTGCGGCGAGAACTCCATGAAGCCGAAACTCTCAATCAAACCTCCCTCCGACTTGCCTATCAACCCATCGTATCTTTATTCGATGGGAAAATAGTCGGATTTGAAGCCTTGTTGCGTTGGCATCACCCTCAACGAGGCTTCATTCCCCCCAGCGAATTCATTCCCCTAGCAGAAGAAACGGGCTCAATTGTCCCATTAGGTCTTTTAGTCCTGCGGGAAGCTTGCCGACAACTCGTGGAATGGCAAACCCGATTTACCCCCCTCCGTCAAAGCGGCAGCTTAAAAATGAGCGTCAATTTATCCGGCAAACAATTCCTACAACCGGATTTAGTGGAACACGTTGATCGCGTCCTCCAAGAAACAGGTCTCGACCCGGCTTTCTTAAAGCTAGAAATTACCGAAAGTGTCTTAATTGAAGATACCCAAACGGCGAATCAAACCCTGTGGAAACTTAAAGAACGAAAAATTCATTTATCTTTGGATGACTTTGGTACTGGCTATTCTTCCCTTTCTCATTTAGCTGAATTTCCGATTGATACCTTAAAGATTGATAAATCCTTTGTGCAACGAATTGGCACGGAAGGTAAAAATTTAGAAATCATCCAGGCGATCGTTACTTTAGCCCACGGTTTGGGAATGGATGTCACCGCAGAAGGGGTGGAAACTGCTGAACAACTGGCAGAACTCAAATCTCTGGGTTCTGAAGATGGGCAAGGTTATTTTTTCTCTAAACCCTTATCCGCTGAAAATGCCACCCTGTTACTCAGACAGTCTCTCTAATAAATCTGTTGCAGGAGTCTAAAAATGGCGGCTTTTTAGACTCCTGCAATAAGCCCTTCCGGGTGGTATAAACTTGGGTTGTTGGCATCACTTAACGGCTAAAATCGTCCGGTTATCGTTGGGTTTCCATCCAAGTTAGACAGTGTTGAAGTTCTTCCTGCATTTGCTTGGCATTGTCTGCATGATAGCGCCGACCATGCCCGGGCAGGACCCACTCAAAAGAGTAGTCTTTTAACTTGTGTAGGGATTTAATTAATTCCGGCCAAGAATACCAACAAGCATCACGAAAAGCAATCAATTGATTCAGTCGATTGGACCAAGCTAAACAATCGCCGGTAAATAGAAATTGGTTTTGATAGAGCAACACTGTATGGCCTTTGGTATGTCCGGGAACGGGAATAATTAACATATCGGATTCGAGTTCAATGGGTTCATAGCCGGTAAGCTGAATTTCCACATCCCGAGTTCGGGGATTGATTTCATCTTGATGTAGGATGCGATCGCAGCCAAAATGTTCAGCAAATTTCTGATGATCGGCCACATCATCCTGATGGGTTAAATACAAATACCGAATCCCTCCCAGTGATTCTAACTTCTGAACTAAAGGGGGAGAAAACCGGGGTGAATCCACCAAAATATTTCCCTCGGGTCTGTAAATTAAATAACTCGCCGCCCCAAAAGAACTCTCCGCATGATACCCACAATGATAAATATTGCGGTCAACTAACAAGGGAAAACTCTCTTGGGCTTGTTTGATATCTTTGGGCTTATCTACGGTCCCAATTGAAGCCGTGGGACAGGCTAAAAGGGCTTGTAAAGCTGCCAAGCGTTGAGCGTCAGTTTGCGGTTGGTGATAAACTGCCGATTGCTCATGGTCACGGTGAAAGATATCTGGAGCCATCCAGCGGCAAGTATCGCAATCAATGCAGGTGGTATCTACATAGAAATCACCACTAACATTTTCAGTCCGTCGTAATTGTTGATTTGCCATGATTTTACTCTAATTTATTCTAAAGTTGAGAGGGGAGATTTGATTCTGTAGAACCGTTTTAAATCCAATCGTTACGGCCAGGGAATCTTCGGGGGGAGGTGCAACTCATACCCAGGTTTAAGCCCGGTACAAGCGCTTAAATCCTCCATCCGGTGCATCAGTCCTGAACTCAAATGAGGGAGGGAAGCCCCAAACAAAGGGGAACAAATTCATGTGCTGATTCCCGCTATCCTGTCCCACTGCTCAGGTCTGATTCTTTTAAGTGTAGCTTGTGTGGGCGGGAGTTAACCTCTAGGAAACTGTAGGGGGAGTGGTGGCGATCGCGCGGTTTTCCATTCCTGCTAATATAAATTATATTGAATGAACCCCAGGAGACCTATCATGACTGAGCAAAAACCGAGAAAACCCAAAAAAACAACGGAAAAAATCACTCCGAGTAATGCCAAAACCACTAAAAGTACCAAAACCACTAAAAGTACCAAAACTACTAAAAGCAAAGAAGATATCCCAAGTCAGGGATTGAAAGGATTCAAAGCTGGTAGTCTCCAGGAGATGGAAAAAATGATGCGGCAGATTCAGAAATTCTTGCAGGAGAATGAGTTTGAGTCCAGCGAAGCAGCGAGCGCTTTTCTGCAGGAAGCCCTCACTTCCGGACAACCCCTCACACTGAACCAGGAGGAAACCCCCCTGGATCAGGCACAAGATATCATGTATGAGGCTTGGTCGGCTCCAGGCAAGAAGCGGGTACAATTAGCAAAGCGGGCATTAAAGATTAGTGAAGATTGTGTCGATGCTTATGTACTATTAGCCCAAGAATCTGCTAAAACCCTGAAGGAAGCCAAAGGGTTTTATGAACAAGGGGTACAGGCGGGTGAACGAGCTTTAGGTCCAGAATTCTTTGAAGAACAGGCTGGATATTTTTGGGGGATGACCGAGACTCGTCCCTATATGCGGGCACGCCAGGGTCTGGCGGAATGTTGTTTGCAGTTGGGGGAAACCCAAGAGGCGATCGCCCATTACCAAGAGATGTTGCGCCTCAACCCCAATGATAATCAAGGCATCCGTTATATGTTGCTCACTTGCCTATTGGAGGCAGGTGAATCAGAGGCAGTCGCCCATCTCTTTCAACAATATGAAGATGAAGCTTCGGCTTCCTGGAACTATTCCCGCGCCTTATGGTTGTTTCAAAAGGAGGGCGCAACGGAGCAGACCAATCAGGAGTTACAACAAGCTTTAAAGAGTAATAAATTCGTTCCCGATTATCTGTTAGAAAAGAAAAAAATGCCGAAACAACTGCCAAATTTAATCGGGTGGGGGGATGAAAGTGAGGCTGTTTCTTATGCAGCTACGGCGATATTGGCATGGCACAAAACCCTCGGCGCGGTGGAATGGTTATCGGCAACCGTGGCGAAGTAGTTGCCTAGGAACAAGGCCACTCACCAAGGCGATCGCCGCCCATTGGGATGAACGGCAGGCGATCGCTTATATTCCATAATAGGCTTTATATCCCAGGTTATCGCTAATTTCAGGCGGATAAATTCTCCAAATTATTGTTCCTTTAACCGCTTTCAGGAACAAGATTTAATAATAAGTTTCCCTAAATTTTAAACAAAATCTATTTAATTTTAGCCGTTTGCTGTCGGGGTTAAACCCACAGCCTCCAGATATCCTAAGTGGAATTGCTCAGGTTTTTCCAGGGGCGATCGCCGCCAATATCCATCCGTGGGATAGTTTTTTGCAGCAGAAAGCAGAGGCGGTGTTCTTCGCTACATTTTTTAGATCCCGAGGGACTGAAAATATTACTGTGCGTGATATTGATGGTAATTTGACTGTATTCTTTCTGGATCCTGATCGTAGGCTGGGGTTATCATGAAACCGCGAATCATCGTTTGCTGTCTGGGGAGTACGGGGTATCAAATTTTTGGCTTGTTGAGACAACAAGGGGCATCGGTTGTCGGGGTGGGAGAACGCCCGATTCCGGGAGAAGAGGCGGGGATCATTGTGGGAGATCCGCGATCGGCGGCAACGTTACTCGCCGCTGGAATTCGTGATGCGGATGCGATCGCCATCGCCTCTGATGATGATGCGGTAAATTTAGCCATTCTGATGCAAGCTCGATTGCTCAATCCCCAGATTCGGATTATTACCCGGCTGTTTAATGGCAGTTTAGGCGATCGCTTGGATCGCACGTTACCCCAGCATACCAGTATGAGTGTCTCCACCTTGGCTGCCCCGATTTTTGCCTTTGCAGCAATGGGAAGTCGGGCGATCGGGCAACTCACTTTGTTTAATGAAACTTGGCCGATTCATGAAGAATACATCGATGAGCGCCATCCCTGGAACGGGCGCAAGTTAGCTGAATTATGGGAAGATAAGCGACGGATGTTGATTTATTATTTACCCCAACATCCTCATATCGACCTCGTTTCAGCGGTCCTAGCGGGAAAGACATTGGAAGAGGGCGATCGCTTGATTGTTGCCACCCAACTGAGTAAGCGCCACAACCGGCGTTCCTGGGGGCGAAAAATCCAAGAATCTCTCGGCAATTGGCGACGATTTCAACAGCAAAATCAAGCCACCGCCCTCGCCCTCTTAGCTCTATTACTAACCATTTTAACCGCAACTTTTACTTATACGTTTGTTAATACAGATACCTCCTTTGTTGATTCTCTGTATTTTTCCGTCGGCATGATTACCGGCGCTGGCGGCAATGAAGCTGTAGCGGAACAGTCTCCTATTCCCCTGAAACTGTTTACTGCCCTGATGATGCTCGTCGGGGCTGGTGCCGTGGGGATTTGCTATGCTCTGCTTAATGATTTTATCCTAGGTAGCCGATTTAGACAACTGTGGGATACTCCGCAAATCCCCCAGCGCCATCATTATATCGTGTGCGGACTCGGAGATATCGGAATCAAGGCGATCGAGCAACTGCACACCAATGGATATGATGTCGTCGTCATCGATCGCGACCCCAACTGCCGCTTTTTGAGCACCGCACAAGGGTTTAAAATTCCCGTCATTCAAGCCGATGCCACCCTCCCCGCTAGTTTAAAAGCCGCTAATATTGAAAAAGCAGAAGCGGTATTAGCCGTCACCAGCAATGACATGACTAACTTAGAAATTGCCTTAACCGCAAAAGGCGTCGTCCCGCAACTACCCGTAGTGGTGCGAAGTGAGGACCCGCGCTTTGCCTTGATGGTACAACAAGTGTTCGACTTTGAGCGCGTGCTCAATCCCACTGAAATGGCAGCACCTGCCTTTGCTGCCGCTGCGATCGGGGGACGAATTTTAGGCAATGGCATGACTGCCGGGAGTCTCTGGGTGGCGATCGCCACTTTAATCACTCCCGCCCATCCATTCTATCATCAAACCGTCAAAGAATCAGCCATGAAAGCTGATTTTGTCCCGCTATATATTCAAACTCAAGAAAGAACCATTCATGGCTGGGAGTTATTAGAAACCTCTCTGGATGTAGGGGATGTCTTATATCTAACCATCCCCGCCAACAAACTAGAATTACTCTGGCGTACGACCCCATCCAAATTGATATCTAGCAGTTCCAGTTAACCTTTATTCAGAAACTCGATTTCTTTCGTAAATCTCAAGAATGAAGCAAAAATTATCGCAGAAACCTAGTTTATAACCCTCGGAAATAACGCCCGAAAGCGGTTAATCCAGCAAATTACCAGCCTTCATGATAAACTAGAGCAAAGGTTGATAGAGGTGTCAAAATGGTACTGTCAACAATCAAATGGAGCATAGAAGACTACCACCAAATCATTCAAACTGGGTTACTCGATGATCGCGCGGTGGAATTGTTAGCTGGAGAAATTGTCGAAATGCCCCGAGAAGATCCACCTCACGCCTATTTTAGTTCCGAAGCGGGTGAATATCTCACTCATTTATTAGGCGATCGCGCCCTAGTGAGTCAAGCTAAACCAATTACCCTCCCCAACCAATCAGAACCAGAACCGGATCTCGCGATTGTGCAACCCCTGGGGCGTGAATATCTCTCCCACCATCCCTATCCGGAGAACATCTTTTGGGTGATTGAATATGCTAACACCAGCTTAGAGAAAGATTCCACAATAAAATATCACATTTATGCCGAAGCAGGAATCCCTGAATATTGGCTAGTCAATCTCCAAACAGCGGAATTAATTGTCTACCGTCAACCCAGGGGGCAGGATTATGGGTCTAAAATGACATTAAAAGACGGAGAAATTTCCCCTCTAGCCTTTCCTGATCTAACCATTCCCATTCAAGCCATAATTTCAGCATAATTTTGGGGTTTATTACCCTCAGCAACCCGGTTAATTTATTAAGTCTGGGTGCTGAAATTCAATAGATTTCAGCACCGTAACGGGCATCATTTACAAAGTTTCAGGGTCAATCCCCAGTTCCCGAAGTTTAGCAAAGGCGCGATCGCGTTCTTGTTGTGCCTTATTTCGTTCCTCATACAACTCCCCCGGTTCCTTGAATAATTCCCCATCAGGATGATACACCGCTAAACCATCCGCAGACATTTCAAAACGAATACTCAACAAAGGAGAAATCCAAGGTAAATCCTGGGATTCGATAAAGTTTAAGCTATCTTGCACCGTACCCCGATGCAACCCCCAAAAATTATGAGATTGGGGGTCATAAAAAAACATTTCTAGCACACCATACTGTGCATAAAAATTTTGTTTCGCAGCCATTTCAATCATGGTATTACTAGGAGAGAGAATTTCAAACACCACCTGGGGGGCCATGTTATCTTCTTCCCACTGTTTATAACTCCCTCGGTCCCCATCCGGACGACCGAACGCTACCATTGCATCAGGGGCTTGACAAGGGGCGGGAGGACGTTCTACCCGAACCGGATACCAGAGTAAATCCCCCGCAACAAACGCAACTTGGTCCTTGAGAAGTTGCTTGAGATTCGTGACTAACCGCACAATCCAGCGATACTGTAGGGTATTTTCTGCGATCGGCTTACCATCAGAGTCCGGGTAAAGAATATGAGAGGGAATAGGAGTTTGAACCATAGTCCCGGTAATTCTTAATTAGGATTAACCCATCATACCAAAAATCCCCAGCAATTATCAATTATCAATTATCAATTATCAATTATTTCAAGAGGGCTATGATCGTCGCAGTTGCCCCGAGAAGAGTTCCTATCATAATGCCCACCTGTACCCAAATATTGACATCCCAATCTGGAAAGGGGACATACCACTGTCCCACTCCCAATTGTCGTAACAACTGAGGAACTGATGGGGTCCGATCGTCCGGCATCAGGGCTAAACCTTGGACGATCGCCTGATTCACTCGCTTGCTAATCTGGGGAACATGATATCGAGGGGGGGTTAAGTCCACCTCTATATCTTCATCATGGCGGGCTAGGGCATCCTCTGGGGGTTTTCCAGTGAGTAATTCGTAGAGTGTGGCGGCTAAACCATAGACATCAGTCCAAGGGCCGCGCTTCAATTGATTAGAGTATAGCTCAATCGGTGCAAACCCACTACTGGTAATTTTTTGGGTGAGGGGATGCTCAAAGGCACGAGCTAAACCAAAATCAATCAGTATTGCCTCACTTTTGCCCCGATGCGATCGCAAGATAATATTCCCCGGTTTCACATCCCGATGAAGTATCTTTTGTGCATGAACAGCAATCAAAGCCGAGCCAATTTGTCGTCCATAGCGTAATACCTCAGCGATCGGGAGACGGGGCGATCGCCGATGGTCTACATCAAAGCCGTCGATATAGTCCATGACAATGCAAGCATAGCGGACTTGGCTGAACCAAGCGTGCATCGACTCCTCAAACACCTCCCGCACTGGCACAATATGGGGATGTTTACATTTTTCTAGTTTAAGCGCTTCATCTTCTCTATGAATTCCTAGAGATTGGTAATAATAATCCGCTCTCCCAGCATCATTTTATGATCTTGGGGTAATGGGTTGAGAAGGGGAATATACCATTAGATTAAATCATAGGTTTTCTGAATAATCGGCAGTTCGTCCATTTATTAGGGGTCGATGGGGAAATCACTTTCCCCACCTCCCATTCAGAACCCAGCGTGCCACTTTCACGGCACTAGGCT
>NZ_JAMXFC010000016.1:0-122116 GCF_025370755.1 Laspinema sp. D2d
TTCCTCACCGCGCTTTACTACTTTAACTAACCCACCGGGGTTTGTCAAGCGTTTTTGAGGATTTTTTTTGACTTTTTTGGAAAAAAGTCTGAAAGCCTTTCACGGGGAGAGTTTGAAGAAAGAACTTTTTTTGGAAATGGGTTGGCAAGGTTGAGTTAAGACCGATCGCCCTGAATAAAATTGCTCAATCCTCAGACAGATGAGGGTCCGATCGCCTTTCTTTACCCCATGTAGTTTTTCGAGAATAGTGATCGCCTTGCAGATGAAACCAGGGCTAGGGAGATGAGATTGACACTCCCAGGATCCTCAGCCAGACATTTCTATAGCCAGACATTTCTATAGCCTTTATCTATATATAGGTAGCAAAAAACCCCGGTCTCCAGTGGGAGGCCGGGGTTTAGGGTAATCCTGGATTATGGATATAGACCCCGATCGCGTAAAGCCTCAGCCACGCGCCCTACTCCTAACATATAGGCCGCTTGCCTCAGGGGAATCTGGCGGTTTTGGGCTAGTTCGCTGACTCGCTGATAGGCGCGCACCATCAACCCTTCCATTTCGCGATTGACCCGTTCCTCATCCCAAAAGACGTAGGATTGACCTTGGACCCATTCCAGATAACTGACCACCACGCCTCCGGCATTGGCTAAAATATCCGGGAGGACGGTGACCCCTCGCGCTTCTAGGAGGCGATCGCCCATTAAGGTAACCGGCGCATTTGCAGCCTCTGCCACGATTTGCGCTTGGACTTGATCAGCATTTTCTTCAGTAATTTGGTCTTCTAGGGCTGCTGGAATCAGGACATCACAGGGTAGGGCTAATAATTCTGAGTTAGTAATCAGTTCTGCGTCGGGAAATCCTGCCAAACTACCCTTATTCTCTCGGGCATATCCTTCCAGTGCCGGAATATCTAGACCATTTTCGGCGAAAAATGCGCCAGAGATATCAGACACGGCAATAATTTTGGCCCCTGCTTCATGGAGTAACGCGGCTGCTGCTGCGCCAACTTTACCAAAACCTTGAATTGCAATCCGGGTTTGAGATAAGGTTTGTCCCCGTTCTGCTAATGCTTCCCGGATGGTAATCATTACGCCCCGTCCCGTTGCCATCGCCCGACCTTTGGAACCACCGATGGATAACGGTTTTCCGGTGACGACTCCTGGGACGGCATGACCGACGTTCATGGAATAGGTGTCCATCATCCAAGCCATTTCTTGAGAAGAGGTGCCAATATCTGGGGCTGGAATATCGATCGCCGGTCCAATGTCTTTAATCAGTTCATTGGTATAGCGTCGAGTAATTCGTTCTAGTTCCCGAACGGTATAAAGTCGGGGGTCGATGGCAATGCCGCCTTTGGCCCCTCCGTAAGGAATCCCAACTAAGGCACATTTCCATGTCATCAGCATGGCTAAGGCGGATAATTCCTGTAAGGTGACGGCGGGATGATAGCGAGTACCCCCTTTATAGGGCCCCAGAACGTCACAATGTTGGACTCGATGTCCGGCGAGGACTTGAACCTCACCATTATCTAAAAGCACGGGAATGGAGACGGTGACGACTTTGCGGGGTTGTTCGAGAATCCGCAGAATGTTCGGATCCATTTCTAAGGAGATCGCAGCTTGTCCGAGGTAGGTACAGGCCCGGTCGTGGGGGCAAATGTAGGCCGGAGAGGGCGCAAGTTGTGTTATGGGCGTTGATAAAACCATAGATTTATAATTTGGGGAATGAAGGTCGGAGCAATCGATGATCCCGTGCCGGACTAAAGTTAGGCGATCGCGGCTGAGGTGGCGCGGGATGTCAGCACGCTCTGATTAATTTCCTTGTTATTTGTAGCCTAACCGAAAAATCCATATAAATTGTAAATTTCGTATAAATTGTAACAGTTTTATTGTGAAAATTTGGTACGTTTCTCCGCCTAAGTATTAAGACTGATAGAACGCAGGGAGCAACGAGCGATCGTCTGATTTAATTCAGGACAATGATGACCCATACGAGTTGGGGATCACGATTGAAATAAACAAAGGTTGATAGGGATCGCGAGGAACGAGTTTCTCTCCAAACTGTGTTGGTGATGAATTCCGTCGTTTTTTTCTTCGTTTTCTGCTGTTGAGCTAAGGGTGCGATCGCCGCTAGGGCTGGTTTATGAAGGGTGATAATCAGAGACTGTAGCGCCCTGTGACTATTGCTAAATTCAGGGAAAGTTTTGAGTCTTGAAGCGCGCAACTTGAGAACAGAGAGAGCTTGCCTGTCCCCGATGCAAAACAAAAAAAAGAGGAACACAGTAATACTGTGTCCCTCTTTTTGTTTCAGATGGAGCTAAGCGGACTCGAACCGCTGGCCCCCTCAATGCCATTGAGGTGCTCTACCAACTGAGCTATAGCCCCGTTCAGCGCTTTATTATATTGGCACGAACCCAATTAATTTGTCAACTAGGTTTATAAAAAATTTTTTGAATGTTCTGTCAAAGTCTGCTAATGCTTGCCCAGAGAGGATTTCAGGGTGGATAAACTGAGTCGATCACCTTGTGGAATCTCGGAACTATGGCAGCCGTGGGGCGCGATCGTTCATTTCAGAATACTCTATAGTCCCCGTTTCTATCCAAGGATTCACACTCACCGCGCTGGTGGAAGTGTAATAAGACTCTAGCACTCCTCGATTCGCCATTTCTCGGACATACAACATATAGTCGCCCATCAGGAAATAGACAGCCATCATTGCTGCCGCAGCCATTGCGACTAGGGTCCCTGCAAGCATGAGCGAAAATTCATTTTTATCGACGGCTTGCTGCATCAGGTGCAGGGACCAGGCCACCAAAGCTATGACGATTATGAGGATCAGAATCATAACTTTACATATATTCCCCGATTACTTTACATATTTTAACATCCTCTCAGATTAAGTGGGTAGAGTTACAGAAAAAATCCCCCTCCTACCCATTTGAAAGGAGAGGGAACAAAAATCTATGTAGGGTAAGGATTAGAATGCAATTTGCAGGGATAGAGAGTGGCGGTTACATGGTAAACCTTAAGACAATATTCATACTTCAGACAGAGGGCAAAGAATTAAGGGGGAATGAATACCAGGGTCGCGATCGCGTTCGGGATGAAGTCTATAAAAGCCCGCACCCTTAAAAGTGGGGCTATACGGACAAAGCCCGCCTGCGCGGGCTGAGGTTGGGGGCTTTCAGGTAGGCAGAACCCACCCAAGTTGAAAGCAGTTTGGACTGCCCTTTACAATTGACGGATGGGCACTTGCCGTTCGGCGAGGTAGGTTTTAATCTCAGAAACGCTGAGTTGGCCGTAATGTAACAAAGAGGCAAGTAGGGCCGCTTCCGATTGGCCGGTGGTGAGGGCTTCATAAATATGTTGGCAGTTTCCGGCCCCTCCGGAAGCAATCACGGGAATTTGGACTTGTTGGGCGATGGTACGAGTCAGTTCTAAGTCATAACCCGCCTGAGTGCCGTCGGCATCCATGCTGGTGACGAGTAATTCTCCACATCCGCGTTGTTCGACTTCTTTCGCCCAGGCGATCGCATCGATGCCGGTATTTTCACGACCCCCGCGCACATACACATCCCAACCGGGCTTTTCTGGATCCGTGCGGCGACGGGCATCGATCGCTACGACAATACATTGATTCCCAAAGCGATCGCTGGCTTCATTAATAAAATCCGGGTTTCGTACCGCTGCCGAGTTGATGCTGATTTTATCGGCCCCGGCTCTTAACAATTTTTTAATAGTTTCTAAGGATTGGATCCCGCCCCCGACGGTGAGGGGGATAAAAACCTGTTCGGCAGTGCGGTACACCACGTCAAAAATTATATCCCGGTCCTCATGAGTGGCAGTGATATCCAGGAATACCAACTCATCGGCACCGGCTTCATTGTAAACCTGAGCGAGTTCTACGGGGTCTCCGGCATCCTTGAGGTTGACAAAGTTGATTCCCTTGACAACACGACCGGCTTTGACATCTAAACAGGGTAAGATTCGTTTGGCAAGCATGATGAGTTCGGTTAGGGGACTAGAGAAGACCGCAGGAACAACGGAACAAGGCAGAAAATTCCTCCCTCAACCTTTGTCCAAAGGCTTCATAATCAGCGACAAGCACTGATAAACTGTGGAATGGTTCAATCAGAGGAAACCCACAGGATTTCAAATGAAAATCGGTCAAAAGGTCAAAGTTACCCGCCTTAGAGAAAGATTGTCGGCTGATACGGTCGCCAAAATTAAAACCAATCCCGTCGGCACAATCAAAGATTTTAAAATGACGGATGGCAGCGGTGTTGGCGTGGTGGTTCAGTTGGATAGCGGAATCACCACTTGGTTCTTTGAGGATGAAGTCGAAGCCCTGTAAGGGGGGCGATCGCGGTGGTAACAGTGGGGAAACCAACCTGTCACTCCCGCGATCGACCATTAACATAAGAAAGGTCCCGGGGAAACAAACAGAAACAAATGGCCTTAATTTTGACCTTTTTAGGAAAGGGTGGGACTGGAAGAACGACCGTCGCGATCGCTGCTGCCAAGAGATTTGCATCCCAAGGTAAGCGCGTATTGCTCGTCGGCCAGGATAGCAGTCCCGCTTTTAGTTTACTCGTCGGTGTGACCGTCACCTGCGATCCCATAGAAATCGGCGCTAACCTCAAAGCAGTACAGTTGGAATCAGCGGTACTGCTGCAACGGAGTTGGCAGCAAGTCAAAGATTTGGAAGCGGAATATCTGCGGACTCCGTTTTTTAAAGAAGTTTATGGCGAAGAATTGGGGGTGTTGCCGGGGATGGATAGTGCCCTGGCACTGAATGCCCTGCGCGAGTATGATGCCAGCAATCAATATGATGTGATCGTTTACGACGGCAGAGGGGATAAAGATACCCTGCGGATGCTGGGAATCCCCGAGATTTTAAGCTGGTATATTCGTCGTTTCCGAGGGGTGTTGGGTGAATCGGAACTAGGGAAAGCGCTGTCACCCTTTGTGCAACCTGTTACCAGTACCGTGTTTAATACGGGCTGGTCCTTGGATAATGTCGGCGGTAAACCGGCAGAACAAGCAACGGATTTATTGGAAAAGGGGAAACAATCCGTGGGTGACCCCAATCGGGTGATTGCTTACTTGGTGACGACGGGCGATCGCCTTGCGGTGGAAACCAGTCGCTATCTCTGGGGGAGTGCTCAACAAGCAGGACTCACCATTGGCGGATTGATTTGTAATTTAACCCCAGTCACCGATGAAGTGGTAGAACAATTTGCACCCCTGCCGGTAACTTCCCTTCCTCAGATGGAGGGGAACAATTGGGAACCCCTGATGGATGCATTGCCAGACTTCAAGAAACCCGCAGGCGTCCCCCAACCGATTGAAGTGGACCGGGTGAATAGTCAAGTGAAGCTATTTTTGCCCGGTTTTGACAAAAAACAAG
Source organism: Laspinema sp. D2d (assembly GCF_025370755.1). GTDB lineage: Bacteria > Cyanobacteriota > Cyanobacteriia > Cyanobacteriales > Laspinemataceae > Laspinema. The sequence goes on from NZ_JAMXFC010000016.1 coordinate 5,407, forward strand.
TCAAGCTGACGCAATATGGTCCAGAAGTGACCATTGAAGCGGGGGACCAACGGCGTAATATTTCCTTGCCTCCGGAGTTAAAGGGGAAAGCCGTTAAAGGGGCGAAGTTTCAGCAGCAATTCTTAGTTATTTCGTTTTAATTTGTTTTAAACGGTGCGATCGCCCGTTGGAGAGGTTCCGGTTGGACTGGAGGCATCCGACGGGCGATCGTATTTAGAGAGAAAACTATAGAAGGGTAAGTAGATCTTAGGGAAATTCTTTACGGTCAGTTAAATAGGGTAAAAGTAAATCAAGGGTTTGGCGAGTTCTCTGACTGACGCCGCGATCGTGAAGATGGTAAATTGTATCGTAAAACATGGATTTTTCGTACATAAAGTCTTTCGGTTCACCCAGAATCGGTACACCAATTTCGTGATAAAAATCTTTGATACTTTGAAAATAGGCTTGTTGCTGGGGTTGTTGGTAAACGTCAAATTTAACCGTATTGGGCCAAGTGGCCAGGACTTGAATACCATTTTCTCGGGCCCATTTTACAAATTCACGGATATTGTTCATCCCGTAACTAGGCTCAATATATCCTTGAAGTAAAAACGGTTCTAGCGCATCAATGATTTCAATCAACTTAGCATTGATATCTGCTTCTTTATTTCTAAGGGTGTCTCCATATTCATTTAGGTGAATACTAGGATTTTCTGGAAGTTTTTCGGGTAAAGAACTGTTGATTTTTTTAAAAATACCCTGAAATAAACGAACAAATGGAATTCCTCCGATAAGCCGAAGTTGTTGAAGGGGTTTTAAAGAAAATAGATATTCAGTATCGTAACTCATTACATAGTCAATCAAAACATCATTAGGAATACCGAGGTCTCGATAAAAGTTATATTCAAGAGTAAGAAGAATAATGTCTTGGGGTTTAGCCCATTCTCGGACTTTACTAAAGAGGTAATCTGTTCCCATTGCGGCCTGAGTCCCCCCATTGACACAAGCTAGGCCAGTCTCTTCAGAGATAGCCTTGCAGCTAATGCCGTATAAACCATTAGAACCAGAAACAATGATTAATTTAGGAGTTTGGATTGAACGAGCAATTTGCGATTTATAAACATAGAGATGGTTAATCCAACTGGATAGTTTTGTGGTAGGAACTCCCAGTTGGTAAAAAACCGAGCCAAAGAAAATCACCCAACATATTAAGAAGGTAGAAACAAGTAGACGTAAATAGCCTAAATATTTTTTCATATCTTAAAAATTAAAGTATAAAAATTCACTTTCAGGAACCCCTAAAAATGTTTTTAAAAGAATAAATGTAGCAATTCCCATAATAATAGCCCAGATGAAATTTGGCTGCCATGCTAGGAATTTTAAGGGGGAAATTTCGGGAATTTTGGAAAAAATTAGTTCCTGGGTTTGCAGGGGATTATCCCCTTTCATTAACTGGTAAGTATTGGGACATAATAAGGCAATGATTAGCAGGATTAAGCCCCAAATATAAGTCCAAATAAACTGTTCCCCCCCAAAAGATTTAAATGTAATCCCCAAACTGGCTAAACCGGCTTTGATAAATCCGAGTTTATTGGCGATCGCTAAGGGAATCGATATACCATTTTCTCCCATCATTCCCTGCACTAATAACAAGGCTGTATCTAAGTTATTAGCTCTAAAAAAGACCCAAGCTACGATCACAGCGATTAGAGTAATTCCGCCACTGATAAACCGAGTCCAGCCTGGATTAGATTGGCGATCGCCTCTCCACTTTTTACAAATCGCTCTCCATTGATTATTGATGACTAAATAAATTCCATGTAACCCGCCCCATAACACAAATGTCCAACCGGCACCATGCCATAAACCTCCTAACAACATGGTAATCATTAAATTGATTTGACGGCGAAATTCTCCGTGACGATTTCCCCCCAGGGGAATGTAAAGATAGTCTCGCAGAAAGCTAGAGAGGGTAATGTGCCATCGCCGCCAAAACTCGATGATGCTTGTTGCTTGATAGGGTGAATAAAAGTTAAGGGGTAAAGTTATTCCAAATAACAGTGCAGCACCGATCGCCATATCCGAGTACCCAGAAAAATCATAGTAAAGTTGCAACGAATAGGCGATCGCCCCTCCCCAAGCCTCAAAAAATTGGATGCGGGTCCCCTGGGCTGCGGCATTAAAAATTGGATTTGCATATCGAGCCACATTATCCGCAAAAACCATTTTTTTAAACAGTCCTATTATAAAAATAGTACAACCTATCGCAAAATTTTTATAATTAAATTTATAAATTAATCGATTATAAAACTGAGGGATTAAATCTTTGTGATGAACAATGGGTCCAGCAATGAGTTGGGGAAAAAAGCTGACAAACAGTACATATTTTAATAAACTATATTTTCCAACTTCTCCTCGATAGCAATCTACTAAATAAGCAATTTGCTGAAAGGTAAAGAATGAAATCCCTAACGGTAAAATTAAATCGAGAGATTGATGCGACTCAATGGGGAGTATGAATTTTAAATTATTTATAAAAAAATCAAAATATTTGTAATAACTAATAATTGCTAAGTTAGCGGCCAGCCCTATAATGAGAATTATTTTTTTATTAACAATAAAACCACCAATTTCGTCCCGCTCTAATGCTAGACCAATTGTATAATTTATGCCAATAGAAAATATTAACAGAAGAAGATAAGGGGGGTTCCACCAAGCATAAAAAAATAACGATGCTACAACTAAGGCAGTGATCGCCCAGAGATAATAACCGCGTTTTCCAAGCTGGTAAAAGAGCCAGAGCGCCAGAGGTAAAAAAACACCAATAAATTCTAATGAATTAAAGAGCATAGAATTTAGATCGATTGTAGTAAACTGAGCTGCCGGTTTTGTGCAAATGTTTCCTGAAAGCTCTCCGGTATGATGGGAAAGTAGACCGCTGACAATCCCAGAAATAACTTAATGGGGTTGCATCTGGCTTAATCCTTTGGCGATGAATTCAGAACAAGTTACAACGAAACCTAAGACGAATTCTGAGAACAAGTGTTATCTTATCAGATTTTTAGGTGGAGTGGATATCCAAACTTGGCTGGATCCAAGGAAAGGGGGTTTCGTGGAAATACGTCAAGGTTACGAGGGAATCTGAGGAAGAAAAAGCCCAGCCTAGGGACTTCATAATCCCTAACAAGGGATGATCTGTTACTGGTATGAATCCGGCTTAAATCCTGATGGGGGGCTATGGTGATATTTGAAGAGGCTCCAGTTCCCGTCAGATTGCATAATAAACTAGACTAATTACTTAACGAACCGAAACTCTCCCAAGTCTGATATGTCTAACCCTCCTACATCTGAATCCAATCTGTCCAACTCTCCCGATCGCGTGCCATCTCCAGAGGCTGCTACTTCAGCAACACCCATCCCGAGTGCTTCCCCTGAGTCATCCAACCGCAATGCTAGAACTCGGCAGATGTTGGGAATGAAAGGGGCGGATGTCCAGGAAACATCCATTTGGAAGATTCGCCTGCAACTGATGAAACCCATCACCTGGATTCCCTTGATTTGGGGTGTGGTGTGTGGGGCGGCAGCTTCCGGTAACTACGAATGGAAGTTAGAGCATATTTTAATTGCCGCCGCTTGTATGTTGATGTCTGGCCCTTTGCTGGCAGGCTACACTCAAACCATTAATGATTTCTACGATCGCGATTTAGATGCGATTAATGAACCCTATCGCCCGATTCCCTCCGGGGCGATCGCCGTCCCGCAAGTGATTAGCCAAATTTGGGTGTTGTTACTCGCCGGGATTGGGGTTGCCTACGCCCTGGATATCTGGGCGGGTCATGATTTTCCCACCATTACTGCCTTGGCAATCGGGGGTTCTTTCGTTTCTTATATTTATTCGGCCCCCCCGTTGAAACTGAAGAAAAATGGCTGGTTAGGAAACTATGCCCTCGGTGCCAGTTATATTGCCCTGCCTTGGTGGGCGGGACAAGCCCTATTTGGGGAAATTGGTCCCAAAATCATGGTGATCACCCTGATTTACAGTATGGCGGGATTGGGAATTGCCATTGTCAATGACTTTAAAAGCGTGGAAGGGGATAAACAACTGGGTTTGCAATCCTTACCTGTGATGTTTGGGGTCGGGACTGCCGCTTGGATCTGTGTTCTGATGATTGATATCTTTCAATTGGGAATCGCGGGATACCTGATTGCGATTCACCAAAACCTGTATGCGGCAATCCTGATTTTGCTGGTGATTCCGCAAATTACCTTCCAGGATATGTATTTTCTGCGGAATCCTTTGGAAAATGATGTCAAATATCAGGCATCCGCCCAGCCGTTTTTGGTGTTGGGAATGTTGGTAACGGCCCTGGCGATCGGTCATGCCAATATTATTTAGGGGTCGGCATCATTAAATCCTAACCCTGGTAAGCTGCCGGAACTGACAGGTTCCGGCTAAGAAATTAACCTCGGTGTATTTTTAGTGCAAATACTGATCCCAAGCTCTAAAATAAAACCCAATAGGCTCGGTAAGTGGCGGTGAGAGGAGTTGACGTGGCTAATTTTATTTCCAAGCTCAAAAATATCTCCAGGAGATTCGGGAGGGCAACCGGGAGCAAACCCAAAAAATCGGGGACTTTGCGTCAGCAAAACCCAGGCGATCGCCCCGGGGTTGACCCTTCAAACCCAACCCCTCTTCCCGGGTCTCCCCTCAGTTTAGCCCCAGGAGAGGGGGGTAGACCGTTGGAACTGGGCAAACCCTCCAAAGCCGGTAAACCTAATAAAAATATTCTATCCACCCTCAAACACCTCTGGGTTAACCCGGGCGGAAAACCCCTCTATCGTCGTCGCATCTTTTGGGTGGGTTTGGGTGTTGTCGTCGTCAGTAGTACCGCTGGAACCCTCGGCTGGGTTTGGTGGCGAATCGATCGCAGCTTACCGGATGTCTCAGAAATCTTTACCTTTGTCCGGGATGGAACGTTAACCATTACCACTAAAGACGGTACTATTTTGCAGCAAATCGGGCCCGCCACTCGGGACAAGCTGAAAATGCAGGACATCCCCCCACCCCTTGTTGAAGCCTTTATTGCTTCGGAAGACAGCCGATTTTATCAACATCGGGGATTGGACTATCAAGGGGTCCTGCGGGCAACGGTGGCTAATATCCTGGCTAGAGAGGTGGTTGAAGGGGGCAGCACCATTACCCAACAACTCGCCCGGATGGTCTTTTTAACTCAAGAACAAACAGCGGGACGCAAAATTCGGGAAGCATTTTTAGCCCGAAAAATTGAGAAAAACATGAGGAAGCAGCAAATCCTCGAACGCTACCTTAATTATGTTTATCTCGGTTCAGGTGCTTATGGCATAGCGGATGCCGCTTGGGTTTATTTTAGTAAGTCCGTGAATGAACTGACTCTCAGCGAAATGGCAATGATTGCTGGATTACCCCCGGCACCTTCAGCTTACTCGCCTTTAGTCAATCAAGAAAATGCCCGCATACGCCGCAATATTGTTTTACAGCGTATGACTGAACTCGGATACATTACCGCAGAAGCAGCGGATCAAGCGAGAGAACAACCTTTACAGGTACAAGCCAGTGCGCCAAAACGACTCAAAGTTGAAGCGCCTTATTTTACCTCTTACATTCAGAAAGAATTACCGAAGTTGGTGTCAAAAGAAGCCCTAGAAATGGGTGGATTGACAGTAGAAACCACCATTGATCTGAAATGGCAGAAAATGGCTGAACAGGTGGTGAAAGAGGCGGCAGAATTGGATGGACCTGCCCAAGGATTTGATCAGGCGGCATTGGTGGCGATCGCCCCAGATACGGGGGAAATTAAAGTGATGGTGGGAGGGCGATCGTTTGAGGAAAGCGAATTTAATCGCGTCACTCAGGCACAACGGCAACCGGGTTCGACCTTTAAAGGGTTTGTTTATGCTGCTGCGATCGCCGCCGGTTGGTCTCCCTACGATGGCTATGAAGATGCCAATTTTAAAGTTGATGGTTACAAACCCCGCAATTTTGGAGGAAAATATCGCGGCTGGGTTTCTATTGCTGATGCTTTAACCAATTCTATTAATGTCGTCGCAGTCAAAGTGTTAATTGATGTTGGCTTTGAACCCACCATTGAACTCGCTAAAAACATGGGCATCAAGTCGAAACTTGACCCGATTTATTCGTTAGCCCTGGGTGGCTCTGAAGTCAATTTACTCGAATTAACTAGCGCCTACGGCACGATCGCTGCTGAAGGAAAATATCACGAACCCCACGGCATCACCCGCATTATTGATCGCCGAGGGGACACCATTTACCAAGGAAAAACCCAACCCAAACAAGCCTTGGATAAAGAAACCTCTGCCATTGTTACTTGGATGTTAGAACCCGTTGTCCAATATGGTACGGGATCAGCGGCGCAGTTAGGTAACCGTCCCGTTGCGGGAAAAACCGGCACCTCTGACGAAGCGAGAGACCTTTGGTTTATTGGCTATATTCCTCAATTAGTCACCGGGGTTTGGTTGGGAAATGATGATAGTTATCCCACCTGGGGAAGCAGCAGTACCGCTGCTTTTACCTGGCGTCAATTCATGGAAAAAGCAGTGGAAGGAATGCCCGTTAAAGAGTTTCCGGAAATCCCCGAACGCTTAGATGGACGCAAAGAGTTTATCAAAACTAAGCCGGTAATTCCTAATAGTATTTTCTATGGAGATACCACTCCAGATAATGCTCAAACGGGTTCTGCCAATGCCGGGGACTACTCTGAAGGATATTACTAATTAGGCAGATGAGAATGGAGGAACACCCCAAGGATGTGCTAGAGTAATCCTTGGGGTAGGATATGAAACTGAGTTACCATGCTTGCTCTTTTCAACAAAAATTAATGCCTGATTTTCTAAATTAAAAGGAAATTGATTAATATGGGTGATTCTATTGACATTGACGACTTGATCAATGATGTAAAAAGAGGGAGAATTAGAATTCCATCATTCCAACGAGGTTTTGTTTGGGATCCCGATCGAGTTCTTTATTTTATAGATAGTATCTATAAAGGTTTTCCTTTTGGCTCTGTATTAATTTGGACAACTAGAAATCCTTTAAAAACCGAAAAGAATCTTGGTCCTTATAGACTGCCTGATAATAATCCAGAATATCCCCTAGATTATGTTCTTGATGGGCAACAGAGAATAACCTCTATTTTTGGGGTATTTCAAAATTCTCTTTTTCCCGAACAAAACGGAAATACTTACTGGACCAATCTATTTTTTGAAATAAATAGTTCTGAATCTGTACCCTTTAAATATTTAGAAGATTTTCAAAATTACGATCCACAAAAATATTTTCCACTTAAGTATGTTTTTGACTCCCCCAACCCAAATATAGACAGGCTACAAGAAATTTAGATGAAAGTTTAGCAAGCCAGATAGATGATTTAGTCCATCGCTTTAACAGAGCTAAAATTCCTGTAGCACGTTTTGAAAGCGAAGAACCGAAATATGTAGCAACGGTTTTTGAAAGGATTAACCGCCAAGGCGTTGAATTAAATATTTTTCAGCTTTTATGTGTATGGAATTGGAGTGAAAATTTTGATTTACAAGATAAGTTTAGAGAAGTTTCTGAAGAACTAGAACCATTTGGATTCAAAGAATTAGGGTCAGATTTACTCCTAAAATGCTGCTCGGCAGTAGTAAAGCAAAGTGTCAATCCAGAGGATTTTATTAAACTACCTGGAAATGAAGTCAGTATGAATTTTGATACAATTAAAAATGCCATACTTACAGCGATTGATTTTTTAAAAAAGGAACTTAATATTTTTTCTTTAAAAATGTTGCCTATGGACAACATATTACCTGTTTTAGCGTTATTTTTCGCTTTCTCTGAAAAACAACTCCCGTCCAAATCACATGAGCAATATGAAGCTATTAAAAGATGGTTTTGGCGTGCTTGTTTTTCTCAAAGGTATGCAAGGGGAGGGGCTAAAAGCACGTCCGTAGATTTGGCAGAAGTACAAAAAATGAAGGATGGAAAACCTCATCAACTTGGAGATTTTGATGTATCCTTAGATAATAGCTTATTTCTTAAAACCCGCTTCAGAATGTCTACAGTAATCACTAATACATTTGTATTGCTGTTAGCACAAGAAGAACCATTAAACTTTATTCAAGGCACAAAAATTTCATTAGGAGAAGTTTTGTCTCAAGCTAATCGAAAGGAGTTTCATCATATTTTCCCAAGAAGTTTTTTAAGCAGTCTGGGCATCTCTGATAATGATATAAATTGCTTGGCGAACCTTTCAATACTTGCTAGGAATGATAACAATAAAATCAACGATTCACCCCCCAATGAATATCGTATATCTATGCCCTCCGATCCAATCACATTTCAAAAAATAATGTCAACGCATTTTTGCCCAATCGAACCATTTTTAGAGAATGACTATAATCGTTTTTTACAGATCCGAGCTGAATTGCTATTTCAAAAAGCAAAAGAACTCTGCGATATTAAGTAAATTGGTAAAATGCGGGGATTTTAAGGAATCGGCTGATACATTCATTTTGGTATGCAGTCAGGCTGCATCCTCCCACTCAAGCAAACCTGGTGGAGAGATCGCCCCTCCACCCCCCAGCAACCTCCCTTCATCGCCAACCCACAAACTATAAGTTTTTCTAATTTTTAAATCTCCCCTAATATTCCTCTTTAGAGGGAGACAGGAGGTTCCCTCTTGCCGTAAGCTGTAAAGTGTAGTTTGTGAAAAACGCTTATGAATATCTTGATGGAAGTCTCTGCGGCTGCGGGGGCGAGTGCGAACAATTTTCCTGTAAGTTTTACCTTGGTTTATGTCGTAGGCTTTATTGCGGCAGTGACCCTGGGTTCGATTGCCTGGTATAACTCCAAGCGTCCCCCCGGTTGGGAAGATAAAGATCGTCCCGATGTAGTCCCCAAGGTTGATAAGTAAAACTTAAGTCAATACCCCCATAATAAAATCTAAGTCAGGGCGATCGCCGATTGATCGCCCTGACATTACTCTGTCTGGTGTTTCCTCAGTCTCACCATGAAAAATCCGTCCATATCATGATGGTGGGGCCAAACGGTGATCCAGCCTTCGGGTTTAGCAAAGTGTGCGGCAGGGGAATCGGTGGTGGGAGGGTCTATCTCCCAGGTGGGATGATGAGCGAGGAATCCTTGAATCACCTCTTCATTTTCTTTCGGATGAATGGTACAGGTGGCATAGACGAGGTGACCCCCAGGTTTCACCCAATGGGCGGTTTCTTCGAGTAATTCCCCCTGGAGTTGGGACAGTTCCTGGATATTTTCTGGGGTTTGACGCCAACGGGCATCGGCGCGACGATGAAGGGTGCCGAGTCCAGAACAAGGGGCGTCTAAGAGGACCCAATCAGCAGTTTGATGAAATTGGGTGAACTTGCGACTGTCTCCACTCAGGGTTTGAATGGAGTGAAGTTGAAGGCGATCGGCATTTTCTTTAACTTTTTTGAGTCGGGAAGGCGCTTTATCACAAGCCCAAATGGTGCCGGTATCTCCCATCATCTCTGCAAGATGGGTGGTTTTTCCTCCGGGGGCGGCACAGGCATCGATCGCCACTTGTCCGGGTTTGACTTCGAGTAAGGACCCAACTAATTGGGCGCTACTGTCTTGAATTGTCCACCATCCTGCTTGATATCCCGGTAAGTTTTCAATGGCACCGGCACCACTACATAAGCGCAAGGCTTGGGGTAAATAGGGCAATCTGGCAACTTGAACTCCGGCGGATTGGAAAGCAGTTTCGACTTCTTCGCGGGTGGTTTTTAAGGGATTAATGCGTAAATCTAGGGTTGGGGATTGGTTGAACCAGGTACAGAGTTTTTCAGTTTCTGCAACTCCCAGGCGATCGCACCAATGGGCAATTATCCAATCGGGGAAACTATGCAAGAGTCCTAATCGGGAGATTTCATCATCAGGAAGCACTAAAGGATCTGTATTTTCCGCTTCAGCTAATCGAATATATTGGCGTAATAATCCATTAACAAACCCTGCCAGTCCTTTAAATTTATTGTCTTTGGTTAATTCCACTGTCGTGTTGACAGCAGCAGAAACAGGAATGGTGGAAAGATACCGCAATTGATATAATCCTAGATGAAGAATGATGCGAAGGTCATCGGGCTGATGGGCGGATTTCTTTTTAGCGAGTTGGTCGATAATGGCATCTAGGGTTCGCATTCGGCGCACACAACCATAGACTAATTCGGTGGCTAATCTGCGATCGCTGGGAATAAGAGCAGATTCTTCCTGCTGTTTGGCTTGTTGCAGCCATTTATCCAGGGCAATATCGGCAAAAACACCCCGACGATGGACATCTCGGAGGGCTAAAAAGGCAATTTGGCGCGGATTAGACATTTATGATTGAGGGTTGAGAGTCAAGCAGGCAGTCGCCTTTTATAAAAATTGAGCGAAGATTCTGCTGTTCTAATTTAATGGGTACTCAGAATCAGTCAGACCTAAAATTATAAACGGTTTTGAACTCAGGGAAGGAAATTTTTTGGGGAATGCCTACTGTCCCGGGTAAAATTAGGATGGGAATTTTTTATAATTGATTCAGGCGCGATCGCAACTGTTCTAATTCGGCGTCAATTTCTGCAAAATCCAGATCCGGGAGGGCGTCTAAATCTTGTTCTAGGTTAGCCGAAGCGAGACTGGCTTGAAACATATCTCGTTCTGATTCTAAGGCAGCGAGTTGTTGTTCGAGAAGAGTCACAGTAGGAATTAATTCATCAAGTCGTTGTTTGAGTTCTTCTGCCTGTTTGGTGTAGCTTTGTTTGCGGGTTAAAAGTTCCCGGGCGAGGGGTTCATTTTGCTGTTTTAAGGCAAGTTTAGCAGATTCAACTAATTCATCGACTTGCTGCTGTGCAGTCTGATAGTTACGCCAGAGGACTTCTTGACTCAAGACAACATTTTGAACGCTTTGCTTGAATTCTTTCAAAGTTTGTTCGAGTTCACGTTGGTAGTCTTTCCGTTGATGTTTCCAATCGGTGATATTTGACCGAATCAGCCGATTAATGCGATCGCCTAATGCCATAGTCTCATCTCCTGCTGTAGGTTACGGGGGAAAAGTTTCCTCTATTGTAGCTTTTAAAATGGCTTCTTGTTCTCTGCAAAAAGCATAAATTAGCCCGTCTGCGCGGGCTATATTCTTTTAGTTTCCACTCAATTGGGTAGGAGATGATTCTAAACCGATGTTTTCTGACAAAAATGGTCCTCAAAAAAACATCGGACTTGTTCTAAAATAATCGGCAACTGACTAGCGAGTTCAGCCGTACCTTCCAAGGTTTGATGACGCGCTAAACTTTCTAATTGAGCCGCGATCGCAGACATGGAGAAAATTCCTACATTACTAGCAGCACTTTTAATTCGATGTGCACAATGCTCAACGGTTAGTAAATCTTGCTGCACTAAGGCGTGAGTAATCCCCTCAATATCTTCCGGAATTTTATCAATAAATACCCCCAAAAGTCGCTGTTGTAAAGATAAATTTCCTCGGGTTACTTTCAGTAAACGTTCCATATTAACCGGACATTCAGTAAGAGAAAGGGGTAAGGGAGAGGCGGGGTTCAGAGTCAGGAGGCTAGTGGGAATTGCCGTGGGTTGAATACGAGGAATTTTGAGGGGTGAGGGAACTTGTAGACAGTTATCCGGTCCCGGTTTTTTATGAATCCAACGGCGGATGGCAGCAGCTAAATCTTCACGTTCGATGGGTTTACTCAGATAATCATCCATCCCAGCATCGAGACATTTTTGGCGATCGCCTCGCATGGCATTCGCGGTCAGTGCAATTACGATAGTATGTCGTTGTGCTTCCTCCCTGCGGCGCAACTCTTTTGTAGCCGCATACCCATCCATCACCGGCATTTGACAATCCATCAAAACCAAATCGTAGGTTTTTTTAGTGAGAAATTCCAATGCTTCTATCCCATTGGTAACGCAATCAGGTTGATACCCTAACATTTCTAACTGACTTAAAATTACCGTTTGGTTAATCAGGTTATCTTCCGCTACTAAAATATTAATGGCATAAGCTGGGGTAATTTGCGTGTGTAAAGGTCCGAGAGGAGAAGCGTTGGAGGATGGACCATTCACCACATTAATCAGGGTATCAAACAATCTTGAAGCCCGGACGGGTTTAAAGAAATAACTGGATACCCCTTTAGATAACAGGGATTCGGCAATGTCTCTTTGACTTTGATTGGTCATTAAAATGACCTGAGTTTCGGGAAACAGATGAGACTCAAATAGATCACGATTGTAATGCAGGCTTTCTAATAGCTGTAATCCTTCTTGGGAGGGTAATTGTAAATCTAGTAACAGCACATCATAGGGTTGATTGAGCTTCACGGTTTCTTGCAACGCATTCCAAGCTTCTTTGGCATTCGCAGCATCATCGGTATGCATTCCCCAGGCTTGGGTTAACTCTCGAACAGACTGACGAATTCGCGGATTATCATCAACCACCAACACCCGTAAACTGGGCAGTTTACAGTGAGGACTAACCTCTATAGGAGTGAAATGGAGTTGTTTTTTAAACTCCGCCGTAAACCAAAAAGTAGAACCTTCACCGATTTTACTATCAACCCCAATTTGTCCTCCCATCATTTCTACAAGCTGCTTGCAAATTGCCAAGCCTAAGCCCGTCCCTCCATACTGACGCTTTGTCGAAGCATCGACTTGAGAAAAGGATTGAAAGAGTTTATTTTGCCCTTCGGGAGAAATGCCAATTCCTGTATCTTTGACACTCAGACGAATGGAAGCCGTTTCTTCTGTTTCTGCGATCGCGGAGGCTTGGATAATAATTTCCCCGACTTCCGTAAATTTAATGGCATTCCCCACTAAATTCAGTAAAATTTGGCCCAGTCTAACGGGATCCCCCTGTAAATTTCGGGTTAAGTTGGGGTCAAACAAGAAACTTAAGTCTAAACCTTTCGCTTCAGCTTGTGCACCTAATAAATCCAGAACTTGTTCGACACTTTCATAGAGATTAAAGTCAAACTGTTCTAAGTGCATTTCTCCGGCTTCTAGCTTGGAGAAGTCGAGAATATCATTAATAATGCTGAGTAAATGTTGAGCACTGGCGCGAATAGTTTTGGCATAATCGTATTGTTGGGTACTCAGGGGGGTTTCTAATAGCAAGCCAGCCATGCCTAATACGCCATTCATGGGAGTCCGAATTTCATGGCTCATATTGGCGAGAAATTGAGATTTGAACCGGGCCGATTCTAAGGCGGCTTCCCGGGCTTTTACTAATTCATCAATGCAATCGATCGCAATGGCAATTCCCCCAATTTCACCTTCTGCTAGATACCAGGGAGAAATTGTCCAGCGAATGTAGGTAGAAGACCCGTCTAATTTTTCCCAAAGGTCTTCCGTAACGGAAACAATTTCTCCTTGTAAAGCCCGTTGGTGAGCTTTGCACCAGCGTTCGGGAATATCCGATAAAACTTGATAGTAATTCCGCCCAATTAACGAGGGTTGAGTGCCATTGTTACTACCCGGGGTTTGAGGTTGCCCAAAAGAGTCTAAACCATGATGAGTTAACCATTGACTGGAATGGGCGAGGTAGCACATTTGGGTATCAAACATCGCGATCGCCACGGGTGCGCAATTCACAATCTGTTGTAACTGTTGTCGTTCCCGTTCGATCGCCGTTTCCATCTGCTTGCGATCGCTAATGTCACGCCACACCACGGCAAATCCATCCCCAAGTTTCGTCGCGCGGATATCAAAAGCTTCCCGGACAGGGGGACGATTTTTTATCCCATTTAAGTCCGGATTTCCCTCGGTTTCATATAAAATTAATTCTTCATTTAACGGTTCTCCCGTTTGGACAACTTGAGCATATTTACTAAACAAAACGCTTTGGCGCTGATCGGGCATCACTTGGCAAAAAGAACAGTCGTGAGTTATTTTATCTCGGCTACAATGACACTGTTGCCGTGCTGAAGCATTAACATATTCCCGCCGAAAATCAATGATTTCACCCGCTTCATTTCGGCAGGCAGAATAAATTCCAAAACAGTCCAGCATATTCTCAACAGAGGTTCTAAACCGTTCTTCACTGTGTAACAATTCTTGCTCAAGCTGTTTGAGATCCGTAATATCAATCGCAACGCCATCCCAGAGAATATCTCCATTCGGCTGGGGTTCGGGACGGGATTCCCCTTGCAGCCATTTAACTTTTCCCCCCGGGGTAATTACCCGAAATTTGCGTTTCCAGGGTTGGAGAGTTTGGGCCGATCGCGTAATGGATTCGTTAAAAATGGGCGAGTCTTCGGGATGAATCAAAGAACACATTAACTGGGCATTTTGTTCAATTTCTTCTGGCTCTAATTCTAAAATATCCCGGCAACCCGAACTCACATAGGGAAAAGAAATCGTGCCATCAGTAGTAATCAAATATTGATAAATTACCCCAGGTAAATTATCCGCTAATCGTTGGAAACGATTTTGAAGTTCCGTAACTCGAAGGGTTTCTTGATGGAGTGCATCTTCTACTGACTTGCGATCGCTAATATCCCGTCCCACACAATAGATCGATTGTTCTTCGGGAACTGGAACAGCAGACCAAGAAATCCATTTATAAGACCCATCTTGGGCGAGGTAGCGATTTTCAAAGGCGATCGCCTCTTTTGAAGCCAGCATTTGCTTGGTTTTTTTCTCCGAGAGTTCCCGATCATCGGGATGAACCCAATCTAGGGAAAACTGGCGGGAAAACTCCTCTGGACTATATCCCAAAATATCCGTAATCGCCGGATTAACTCTCTTAAAGTAACCCTCAAAAGAAGCGATCGCCATCAAATCAGCAGACACTTTAAAAAATTGTTCTAATTCCGCTTGGGCTTTTTGCCGCGCCACAATTTCGCTTTGCAATTGTCGGTTAGCGCGGGTGAGTTCAGCCGTGCGCTGGGCAACTAAATTCTCTAGCTGTTCTTGATATTTTCGTAAAGCCGCTTCGGACCGCTTGCGATCGGTAATGTCGAGAACGATCGCTTGCATTCGGCCATCGGGAAGCATTTTTGAACTCAATTCCACCGGCAATAAGGTATTATTTTTTCGCCGTAACCAATGTTCACTTCTGCGGGTTTCTCCCAACATGAGCCCTTGTAATGGACTGGAGAACATCTCGATTTCCGGTTGACAGGCGATCGCCTTGAAATTAAGGTGTAAAAGTTCTTCTCGGGAATACCCTAACATTTCGCAGGCCCGGGGATTTACATTCAGATAATTTCCCCGTTCATCGATAATGAAAATGCCTTCCGAGGCTTGTTCCATTAACTGACGATAATCCGTTTCTTGGTGATGAAGTTCCGCTTCTAACTGTCGTCGGGCCGTGATATCCGTATAAATACCAATAAATCCCACGATTTGATTGTATTCGTCCACGATCGCATCGGCGCGGACTGCAATCTGTAAACAGTCGCCCCCTTTCGACTTCATTTCGACTTCCCCTTGCCAGGAACCCCCCGAGGAAACCGTCTCGAAGACTTGCCGACTCAGGGCAGGGTCTTGATACAGCCTCCAGGGACCTCCGGCACTATTCAGTTCTTCCTGGGTATAGCCGAATAGCTGAGTGCAGGCGGAATTTTGATAAATCGGCTGTCCCATCAAATCTGAGATGGCGATCGCATCCCCGGTACTATCGACGGCTTTGCGAATCCTCAGCAGTTCCGACTCATATCCTTTTCGCGCCGTGATATCTCGACCTTCCGCAATCAGTTGGGTGACGCGCCCCCCTTCGCCCAACACAGGTCGAATGGAAAAATCCAATGTTCGCCGGGGACTTTTCAACCCGCCAATTTCCGTTTCATACCGTAGGCAGTTTCCCGATGCCGCCGCAGCGATCGCCTCAATCAGTCCCTCTTCATTCGGCTGATTCTCACTCCACCAGGGCGTTTGCCAAAAGGGGACCCCGATCACCTCGTCTAATTGCAAATCCCCCCAATCTAGGGCGGTTTGATTGACATCGAGAATCATCCCTTGGGGATTTAACACCGCCATAAACTGCAAGCTGGAGTTAAAAATTTCCCGAAACCGAGGGGTTTCATTTTGTGGGAACTTCGGGTTTGGAAGAGGGCGATCGCGGTAAATTAAATAGAGAAAAATTAAACCAATTAAGCAGTCAGCAAAGGCGAAGGCCGTTAGTATAGCAGGGCTTCTCAACGCCTCATCTATCAGATGGAGTTTAATTCCGTTTAAATTCCCTAGGTATGCATACCCGTAGAAAATGTCCGGTTCAAAGGCAAGAATTTGCTTTAAAAACTCCATAACCGATTCTTATCCCCATCCGTTAACTGATTCTTGAACATTCCCTCTAATAATCTAATAGTTTTGCTTGAAATCCTTTAAATTTAATGATTCTTTTATATTCTTGCCAATTCCTCCGGTTAAAAGTTGAAAAACACGCAGCCTCTCCCTAGCCCCACCCTTCCCGTAACCCTCACCCCAGCATGGTCAGGGTTGAATCCATTAATCCGAAAAAATACGGTAAGAAAGGCTACAAAAATCAAGTTAAAATCCCAAGAGTTGCGGTTTACCAACCTGAAATAGACCGCTTCAGTGCGATCGCATCGGAAAAGCTAAACTCACAATTCTTCCTTTCAAAAACCCCCTGTTGAATCCACCGATTCCCCTATCCCAAAACCCGAAATTAAAAGATTGCAGAAAACTCAAGGAATCAGGATCAGTCCCAAAATCTCCCAGAACATCCCCTGACACCCACGCCGAAAAATAATCTCAGCGCCCCACTTCCAGCTACCATTCCTCCAAGCTTTAGGGTATTGTGTTTAAAAGTCCTCTCTCTGATAGATAGAGCCTTCCATGACCGCAGTACAGCCAACCCCCAAGCACCAGAAATCCAAAGCGCTCAAACCCGGTAGCCGTCCTCCCGCGAAAGAATTGTGCAGCGAGTGTGGCCTTTGCGATACTTATTACATCCATTACGTTAAAGAAGCCTGCGCCTTTCTCAACCAACAAATCGCCGCCCTGGAAGAAAGCGCCCACGGACTCAGCCGGAACTTAGATAACCCCGATGAACTCTATTTTGGCGTCCATCAACAAATGATGGCGGCACGGAAGCAGGAACCGATCCCCGGTGCACAATGGACCGGAATCGTGAGCACGATCGCCTGTGAAATGCTCGATCGCGGCCTGGTTGAAGGGGTCGTATGCGTTCAAAATACCCCCGAAGACCGATTCGGACCCATGCCCATTCTGGCGCGCACCAAAGAAGAAATCCTCGCCGCCAAAGTCAATAAACCCACCCTCTCCCCCAATCTGTCCGTCCTCGAACAAGTCGAAAAGTCCGGGATGAAGCGCTTACTGGTGATTGGGGTCGGTTGTCAGATCCAGGCATTGCGTGCAGTCCAAAAGGAACTGGGGTTAGAAAAACTCTATGTTTTAGGGACCCCCTGTGTTGATAATGTTTCCCGGGAAGGATTACAGAAATTTTTAGAAACCACCAGCAAATCCCCAGAAACGGTGGTGCATTACGAATTCATGCAAGATTTCCGCATTCATTTTAAACATGAGGACGGTTCTATCGAGAAAGTCCCATTTTTTGGATTGAATACGAAAGAACTCAAAGATATTTTTGCACCCTCTTGTTTGAGTTGCTTTGATTATGTCAACTCCCTAGCTGATTTAGTGGTGGGGTATATGGGTGCACCATACGGTTGGCAGTGGATTGTCGTTCGCAATCAAACGGGACAAGAAATGCTCGATTTGGTTACGGAACAGTTAGAAACTCAGCCAGTGATGTCCCGAGGCGATCGCCGCGCCGCTGTCCAACAAAGCATTCCCGCTTATGACAAAGCCGTGACCCTGCCGATGTGGGCCGCGAAACTGATGGGGGTGGCGATCGAAAGAATTGGTCCGAAAGGGTTAGAGTATGCGCGCTTCTCCATTGATTCCCACTTCACCCGCAACTATCTGTATGTCAAACGGAATCATCCTGAAAAATTAGACGCTCATGTTCCCGAATTTGCCAAGCAGATTGTGAGCCAATATCAATTGCCCGAATCTTGAGTATCCTAGTTGCGGAGGCGATCGGGTGCTTTCCCTTAACTTAACCACCCCTGCCTCCTCTATCCTCTCCTCTTCCCTCTGAGCTCCCCTGCTTAAAACAACTTCCCGAAAGCAGAATTTTTAAGGTGGATTGAGGGAACTCCAAAAATTCAAATATCACCCATAGATTGCGCCGTTGCAGTGCAATCAAAATTTTTCTGCGGTGTAGTGCCCTTCGTGATAGCCAGAGGCGATGCTAGAGATTAGCCACAAGGGCGCTAACCCACCGGAGTTGAACCATTCCCTAATCTGGAGATTTTGATGGAGGAATTCCCCTTTCGCAAAATCTTGACCATTTTTTTTGCAAAAATTATTACAAACTGTAGGTATCTTAAGCTTCAATTTAGACCTACAATTTCACCCCGATGCAATTCCCTTGAGCTATAGAATTATTTGGGTTTAAAAACCCGAAATGAGTCAAGATTTTACTAAACCTATCTCTGAGTAGAGGGGGTTTTCTCGCTCTACCCTCAGAATTAGACTACTTTTTGGACCTTAATTATTGACGGAAACTTTCTGGGATTTCCGTTGACTGGCATGGACTTCGGGAGTTGAAAACCGGATTAAAAAAAGTTTCGCCTCTCGTCTTGTTATTTTGGGTTTTAAAGGCGATCGGCCCAAAAAATATATTTCTAAACCTAGTGGGGATCGGTCTAAAGGGTGAGGGCGTTAGTCTGAACCCTTGACTAAGATTTATCAAAAGATAACAACATAATTAGGAAAGACTCCTTATGAAGATCGAAACATTTGAGACCCTTTACCGCTCAGGAACGCGAGATTTTTCCCATTGGGATTTATCTCATCAAAAAGCTGGGTGGGTTAACATGAGCTACACAAATTTGACAGGTGCAGACTTGAGTCATAGCCAATTCTGCTCTGCTCTTCTTCAGGGAGCGACACTCATTGAAGCCAACTTAGAGGAAATCACACTCAGAGCCGCTGATCTGCGTCGAACCGACTTGAGTCACGCCAATTTAAGACGAGCCGACTTAAGTCGAGCAGATTTGATTGAAACCAACTTACGCAGTGCCAATCTCGAACAAGCAAATCTCACCGAAGTAATATTTAGTCAAGTTATCCTCGCCGATGCCAACTTGAGCCACGCTAATCTCCAGGGACTTAACCTCAGCGGCATTAACCTTGCGGGCGCGAACTTACAAGGAGCAAATATCGCAGGGGTTGTCTTTCATAATGCCAATCTGTCCAGAGCCAATTTAAGCGGATTAGATCTCAGCCATACGGACCTCAGTGGTGCTAATCTGAGCTATGCAGATTTAAGTCATACCCAACTGACCGAAGCTATACTTTACGGAGCCAATTTGACCGGGGCGATTTTAACCTCGGCCCAGTTAGACGGTGCCAAAATGAATGGCTCGCTTTTAGATGGAGCCGATCTCAGCCAAGCGAACCTCCAGGATGCGGATGTCAAGTGGGTGGATCTGACCAATGCCAATCTAAAAAATACTGATTGTGTTGGCACTTGTTGGAAACTGTCCAATCTAAGCCAAGCCAATCTAATTGATGCCAACCTCTATGAAAGTGATCTCAAAGAGGCGCTCATAGCCAAACATAACCATGTTCAATAGGAATAAAACTGGATGAAACAAAAACCACAACTCCCGGTAATGGGCTGGCGGGAGTGGGTTTCCTTGCCTGAGCTAGGAATCGAGAAAATTAAAGCCAAAATTGATACGGGTGCGCGCTCTTGTGCCATCCATGCCTTTGATATTGAAAGCTTTAACCAACAAGGAAAACATTTAGTTCGTTTCAAAGTGCATCCGTATCAACGGGATAGCATTCAAACTATTACTACGGTGTCCCCCCTAGTGGATGCCAGACAAGTCCGCAATTCGGGCGGTCAGGCTGAGTTAAGATTGGTCATTGTCACCCAGCTCGAAATTTTAGGTTATCAATGGCCCATCGAACTCACCCTCACCAATCGCGACGTTATGGGATTTCGGATGCTGCTCGGACGTCAGGCATTACGGCATCGCTTTTTAGTCGATCCCGGAAAGTCTTTTTTACTCAGTCATAAGTCAGAGAAAAATTCCTGCCCTCCGTCAGGATAGAATATCTTGCTACAAAATCTCCTCAGCTTGCTCCCCTTAAATTTGAGATGATAACCGTCTAATTGACAAGGATTGCGCTATTTTTTATTCTAAATCCTATTTGTTAATGTTTTGAAACCCTAGGTTAAAACCCGTTTAGATGGGTGGGGAATGCTCTTTGGGTGAACGGGTATAAAAAAGTTTAATGCTTTCCTTCCTTAAACAAAATTTAATAATTTATTTTATCTAGCTGAAGATTGACAAGGCTTTAAAATTAGGTAGAATCAATAAAATTTTGAGAAGAGTCTTATGCTTAAAAGCCCTTTAACGGGTTAAAACAAAAATATAAGTCTATGCGTCCCCTGAAAACCAACCGCCCTAGGGTAGATTACCGCCACAGCCCCAGACTTGGCCTAGGTTGGGTGGGGGCGCGACCCCAAGGTTTATAGAACTTATCCCCCCGGTTGTTTGAATTCGGGGATACTTTCAACTTGGACTTCTTCGCCCTAGGGTAGATCGCAGCAGTTTAAGATCAGAGCATCCAATATAGAAAATTATGAAAATCGCGATTTTGTCGCAAAAGGCTTCACTTTACTCCACCCGACGACTCAAAGAAGCGGGTGAGCAACGAGGTCATCAGATGAAGGTGATTGATTACCTGCGCTGTTATATGAATATCGCCTCTCATCGGCCAACGGTGGTCTATCAGCAGAAACCGTTAGAAGACTTTGATGCCATTATCCCCCGGATTGGGGCCTCGAAAACTTTCTATGGAACGGCAGTGGTGCGTCAGTTTGAGATGATGGGAGTTTTCACGGCAAATGAGTCTCAGGCGATTTCGCGATCGCGGGATAAACTGCGCTGTTTGCAACTGCTGGCACGGGAGGGGATCGGACTGCCAGTCACTGGTTTTGCCAATTCCACCAAAGACATTGAAGGGTTAATCGAAATTGTCGGGGGTGCGCCTCTAGTGATTAAACTCCTGGAAGGTACCCAAGGGATTGGGGTGGTCCTCGCAGAAACGACCCAAGCCGCCAAGTCGGTGATTGAAGCGTTTCGCGGGTTGGATGCTAATATTTTGGTCCAAGAATTTATTAAAGAAGCCGAGGGTGCTGACATCCGCTGTTTTGTGGTGGGAGATAAGGTGGTTGCCTCGATGAAACGTCAGGGTGAACCGGGAGAATTTCGCTCTAATCTGCATCGGGGAGGGACGGCGGAAAAAATCAAGCTGACTCCAGAGGAACGCTCAACAGCGGTAAGAGCCGCTAAGACGATGGGGTTAAAGGTGGCGGGAGTGGATATCTTGCGATCCAATCATGGTCCGGTGGTGATTGAGGTGAATTCGTCACCGGGTTTAGAAGGGATTGAGGCGGCATCCAATGTGGATGTAGCGAGCAAGATTATCGAGTTTATTGAGAAAAATTCTGCGCCGAAAAAAACCCGCGATCGCATTCAATCCTAATCACAACTGAGCAGACTCCATGCCATTTCTACCCACTCCCGGAGCAATCTGGGTTTAACCGGGGGCCAAAGCATTGTAAATTAGAAGGCATTCACAGCTTCCCTTCAATCCTCAGCGACTTGCAAAGCGAACGTTAAACTGTATGTCTGGAGTCATTCAAATCGGCAATGCCACCATCCCACCGGGAGAACAAAGGCGCTTAGAATTGCCGGTTGCCCGACTGCCGACGCAAACCCTGCTTGGACTGCCCGTTACTGTCATCAATGGCACTCGACCGGGGCCTCGACTCTGGTTGAGTGCCGCAATTCACGGAGATGAAATTAATGGGGTGGAAATTATTCGACAAGTGCTGCATCAGATTTCCCCCCGTCAACTCTGTGGCAGCATCATCGCGGTGCCAATTGTGAATGTGTTCGGGTTTATTGAACAGTCGCGCTATTTACCCGATCGCCGAGACTTAAACCGTTCTTTTCCGGGTTCGGCAAGGGGTTCATTAGCTTCTCGTTTGGCGTATCTGTTCATGAAAGAAGTGGTGATGCGATGTACGCATGGGATTGATTTACATACGGCTTCCCATCATCGAATTAATCTACCGCAAATTCGGGCTAATCTCTACGATCGCGAAACGTTTCGCTGTGCTCAGGCATTTGGCGCACCTCTGATGATTCATGCGACGACTCGGGATGGTTCCTTGCGACAAGCGGCGACTCAGTTGGGAATTCCAGTTCTGCTCTATGAAAGTGGAGAAGCACTCAGATTTGATGCGGAGGCGATCGCAGTGGGAACTCGGGGAATTATGCAAGTAATGGCAATGTTGGGGATGATCTCCGCTGGTGCGCCCTCCCCCTTTCCTCCTTCTTTAGAAGTGAAAAAAACCCAATGGGTGCGATCGCCCTCTAGTGGAATTCTTCATTTAGAAGTAGGACTCGGCCAATCTATCTCCAAAAAACAGCGCTTAGGGATTATCTGTGATGCCTTCGGAGACCAGACGATGAAAGTTTATGCCCCCTTTGATGGGGTGATTATTGGTCATACTCAAAACCCTTTGGTTAATCAAGGCGATGCAATTTTGAACCTTGCAGCCATTGAACCCTAAACTGTTCTCCTCTTCCCGGTTGAGTCATCATTGATTATTTCCAATCTCCCCCATCCGGTTTAAAGCCTGGAAGCATTTGCTCCCCTAATGGTTCCATACCCTTGAGGATAATTGTAACGATTTATTTACAAAACTTTATTTTTTTTATAACAATAATTGACAGTCCTCAAAAAATATCCGGTAAGATTAAGTAAAGTTTGTGAAAATCAACTTAAATTAACAACCGGATAGAATATTGAGTACGCCTTTTTGGATACTACCTATGAAAATCCAAACGGGAGATTGTTTAATTTCCAGGGATGGCCGTTACTATCGGGTCATTGATTGTTGTGGCGAGTTTATATCTTTGATGCCACTTCAGGGCTACACCGTCTTTACTTGCCGTCAGAGTTACTTGGAATCCTCCTTTAGTTTCGTCGAGGTGCAACAACAAGTAGCTTGAACCGAGAGGGCAGAGGCCCTCTTTCGTTCCGTTAGCGAGAAGCAACCCTCGTTGAATAACAGCCGGAAGTATTAACGACGAGGACAGCCCGTTAAGCCGGACCCACCGCTGCGACTGCCGCTTCTAGGGCGATCGCCACATGAGTCCAATGAGTTCCTCCCTGGCAAAACACCACATAAGGCTCCCGCAATGGACCATCCGCAGATAACTCCGAGGTACTGCCATCAATAAAACTCCCCCCTGCCATCACCAACTGACTCTCGTACCCAGGCATCGGTGCAGGCACTGGATCCAAATAGGACCCGATAGGGGAATACTTTTGAATCGCACGGCAAAACGCAATCAGTTTTTCCGGTGACCCCAACTGAATCCCTTGAATGACATCCCGCCTTGGTGCAGTGGGGGCCGGGTTGACCGGATATCCCAGGCGATCGAACACATAAGCAGTCAAATGATTTCCCTTCATCGCCTCTCCCACCATTTGTGGCGCGAGAAACAACCCCTGAAACAGTAACCGATTGCGATCGAACGTCGCCCCCCCACTACTGCCAATTCCCGGCGCAGTCAGGCGACAGGTGGCCGCTTCGACCAAATCCGCGCGCCCTGCCACATAGCCGCCACCCTCAACAATTGTCCCCCCGGGATTTTTAATCAAAGAACCGGCAATTAAATCCGCCCCCACCGCCGGGGGTTCGCGATCTTCAATAAATTCCCCATAGCAGTTATCTACAAAACAAATCGTCTCGGGATTTTGCTCCTTGACGAGATGAATAATTTTTTCAATATCCGCAATGGAAAGACTGGGACGCCAAGAGTACCCACAAGAGCGCTGGATCGACACCAAACGGGTCTTTTTCGTAACTGAACTTTGGAGGGCCACCCAATCGATTTCTCCGGTGGGGGTTAGTTCCAATTGACGATAACTCACTCCGAATTCCATGAGGGAGCCTTGACCCGTACCGCGTAACCCAATCACTTCCTCTAAGGTATCGTAGGGAGCGCCCGCCACAGCCAACATTTCATCTCCGGGACGGAGGACCCCAAAGAGGGCGCAAGCGATCGCATGAGTTCCAGAAACAAACTGTACCCGCACCGTCGCTGCTTCAGCACCCATCACCTCAGCAAAGATTTGATCCAGGGTCTGGCGTCCCAAGTCATCATGACCATATCCGGTCACCCCAGCAAAATGGTGAACCCCTACACGGTGACGGCGATAAGCCCCGAGGACCCGCTCTAGGTTTTTCTTGACCTGAGCATCAATTTGACAAAATAGAGGAAACAGCGCGGTTTCTGCTTCTTGCAGCCATTGAGAGCGATCCATTAAAACCTCATGGGAAATGTTACAGTAAGTTAAGGGAAAAAATTGCCCTGATGTAAAATAATCTCAGCCAATCGAGGGTTTTGCCAACTTGGGCGTTTTGACAGACTCTTACCGGGAGTCGAGGCGATCGCGCTGTAGGGCAAAAAGACTAGACCTCACGCTTAATAGGTGATGGTGCCATTGCAACATCCCACAGCAGATTTTGGCAGAAAAATTTGTAATAAGGTCACAATAAGGTCACAGATGACGATTGTCAGTTCAACACAAGAAACACAAGCAACAATAGGGCAAGATCTATCCCGGATGCCGCCTGACTGGCCGGTTATCATTTTCATGATTGCAATTCATGCTTTTGCCCTATTCGCATTCCTGCCAAGCAACTTTAGTTGGGCGGCAGTGGGGTTAGCGGTCTTTTTCCACTGGGTAACCGGGGGTCTGGGAATTACCCTGGGATTTCATCGATTAGTGACTCATCGCAGCTTTACTGCACCCAAGTGGTTAGAGTATTTTCTGATCCTGTGCGGCACCCTCAGCTGTCAAGGGAGTCCGATCGATTGGGTTGGACTGCATCGTGCACATCATCTCCACTCGGATAATACCGCTGATCCCCATGACTCCAATCAGGGGTTCTGGTGGAGCCACATGGGCTGGCTATTCTATCATTCTCCCGCTGAGGCGGAAATCCCTCGCTTAACAAAAGATATTGCAGACGATCCGTTTTATCAGTTTTGCGACAAGTTTTTACTGCCGCTTCAAATTGCTTTAGGTATTAGTTTCTACTTTTTAGGCGAAGCCATTTCTCCCGGACTTGGCTGGTCCTTCGTGGTTTGGGGAATTTTTGTTCGCCTTGTCGTGGTGTTTCACTGCACCTGGTTTGTGAACAGCGCCACTCATAAGTTTGGCTATCGCACCTATGACAGTGAAGATCGCTCTACGAACTGCTGGTGGGTTGCGTTAGTCACCTATGGCGAAGGTTGGCACAATAATCACCATGCCTATCAATATTCTGCCCGACATGGAATGCAGTGGTGGGAAATTGATTTTACTTGGATGACGATTCAAATTTTACAAGCCCTGGGCCTTGCGAAAAATGTCAAGTTAGTTGGGAAATAACCACTGAGGTTTAAACCGGCAAAACTCGGATTGGATTGAGAAAAAAAGAGTGGGGAGGATAAATCAAATTTATCCTCCCCATTTTTAATAGACTTTTTGGTGAATACCGGATTGATCCCCCCAAACCCCCCTTAACAAGGGGGGCTTAAGGATTTATTTCTATGGCTTTCCCCCATTAAATCAATATTTATTCCTCTGGCGTTCCCCTTAAGAAGGAGGACGGGAGGGGGATTTCCTGGGGAGAAGGGGGGTTCATCCGTTATTGTGCAAGAGGTCTCATGAATCCGAGATGGAAGGGTTTAAACTTGACCTTTGCCTTGAATAATATGTTTGACAGTAGTCAAACTTTCCATGCTAATTAAGCCTCGGCGATGGCCTTTTTGGTTGGACATTCCTAGAAAAATAGCATCTCCCTGTTTGGGATAGCGGTAAAAGCGAGGCGAAGCGTTGATATAGGTTGAGGCGCTGTTGACTCCTCCCCCAAATTGAGAACTTTCCAGATAGGATTCAGTGACGATACAATCCGCATGACCACTGCTGTATTGATTAATCCAGGCGATCGCCGCTTCCAGATTATCCACCACTTTAAAGGCGACAGTTTTGGTTAAATAGGCCGAAGACCATTCTGATTCTTCTACTTTTTTTAAGTCTGGAAACTCTTCACTGAGAAGGTCATCTACCCGAACTTCAAACCCTTTATCTTGCAAGCTATTAAACAACATTGCTAAGGAGGAGGGTTTTTGATTGGGATGAATCAGGACTTTTTCAATGGCATTGACGGGATCGGGTTCACTTTGGTGGGAGTCTTGAATCATCCAGCGTGCCAAATCCATACTCCCGCTGGGGGACCAATACAGGTAACAGTTACCCATGCCGGATTTGAGTACCGGGACCGTTGCTTGACGAATCACCTGCTGGACGAGACTAGGGCGACCGTAAGGGATGACTAAATTGATATATTTATCTTGGCGGACTAAATCGCGGGTGGAAACCCCCATTTCTGCCGGAATCATTTCCAGACAGCCTTCGGGCATATCTGCTTTGAATAGGGCGCGTTGCAAGGCATCGGCGATCGCAGTGTTGGAGTGGGCTGCATACATTCCGCCTTTGAGAATCAGACAGTTGCCGGTTTTGATGCATAACCCGGCGGCGATCGCCCCTAAATCTGGTAACGCTTCATAGACTAAACTGATTACCCCTAAAGGCATCAACTGGCAGTAAGATTGTGACCCCTCCACCTGGTAGGAGGCATTCATAACCCGGCGCATCGGATCGGATAATTCCGCCAACCGTTGCAGAATTTGCACCGTTGTTTGGATTCGTTCTGGGGTCAACTTGAGCCATTCCAGAATTAAATCAGGCACTGCCATTTCCCGCGACGCTTCCAAATCGAGGGTATTGGCTTCTAAAATATCATCCGAGGCTTGCTTGAGGGATTTCGCCATCTCCTCCAAAGCACGGGTTCGTTGTTGGCTGGAAGTCTGCGCCATGATCAAAGAAGCTTGATAGACGCTCTCCACGACTGCCATCGCATCAGGATTTGGGGGAAAAGTAGAATCTGTTGTCATCGAGCTCATCTATCGCCTGTAAGCCAACCAAACCATTAAGGCTGGCAAGGTTGCCAGCAACACCGCTAAAATGACCCAAGGGATCACACTGGGGCCTAGGGGTAACCCCAAAGCGTAGGGTAACCAGAATACCACTAGGCCGATGACAATCACGAGGGACATGGGTAAGTAACTCTCCCTCAGTCGGGTATTGGTGACGCACCACTGATTGCCGTTCCAGTTCCAACACCGTTTATAGGGTGAGTTAGTCGGGAGTTGCTCGATTCCCTGTCCATCTTCAGTAACCACAAAAATATTTTGACACCGATCGCACCCCAAGGCTTCGGTTAGGGTGATCGGGACCAAACGTCCCCGCCGCCTACAGGGACAGGGGTACTCTGCATTGAGGTCGATCTTTTGGGATTTTTGAGATGGCACAGGCGCTAATCCATAAAAATTCCACGACTTTACAACATAGACTTGCCAATCTCTGCGATCGATGATCCTCGGCGATCGCCTGGAAATTTTGACAGCTTACGATAGGAGCTTAATGCTCCATTTTTCCCGTTTATATTACAGGACTGATTGTAGCATTCGGGAGTTTTCATCACCTTGAGGTTATCTGCCCGGATCTTAACATCGTTTTTTGACTTGAGCGTTCGCCCTGCTGGCAACTTACACTCAGGCTTGCAACTGGATCATAACAACTGTAATCGGGATTCTCAAGGGAATTCCCGATCGCAAAAGCTATTTTTGATCAGATAATTCATGGATAGTTTAAAAAGCGGGTAACGCGATTCGAACGCGCGACATTCACCTTGGCAAGGTGACGCTCTACCACTGAGCTATACCCGCAAATCTTTGACTTTATTAGTATGGCAGATTCACCAGGGTTTGTCAAGGCGATCGCTCAAAAAATTTTTGAGCGTCGCTCAAAGCCCTGAAACGATGGGCAGACAAGCCTTATTCCAGTTCGGCATCCGAAGAAACCTGGGCGGATCGAGGTTGTTTTAATGCAGAAGCTGGTAACGAGCGATCGCCACCGCCTAGGGCCGCTTTCTGAGGGGCATTCCCCTCCCCAGAACCTACCTGATTTAAGCACCGCATCAAACTCGCCATTTCCAGGGCATTCATGCCATAATCCCAGCCCTTATTACTTTTCACCCCTGCCCGTTCTAGGGCTTGTTGCATCGTATCCGCCGTAATAATGCCAAAAATCACCGGTACTCCCGTCTGATATCCCGCCGCTGCAATCCCTTTCGAGACCTCTGCTGCCACATAATCAAAATGAGGGGTTTGACCTCGGATCACTGCACCTAAGCAAATCACCGCATCATAGCGCCCAGAAACAGCGAGTTGACGCGCCACAATGGGCACTTCAAAACTCCCGGGAATCCATACATAATCTACCTGAGTCCCCTGGGGATCCACATCCACACCGTGACGCTTCAGAGCATCTTCACAGCCCTGTAACAGTTTGCCCACAATCAAATCATTGAAGCGACTGATCACGATCGCAAACCGCAAGCCCTCAGTCTGGGTAAACGTTCCCTCAAAAACGGCCATATTAGTTTTAGGTCTAATTGATTATCGATAAAGTTGTAGGGGTAAGCCTTCATGCTCCCCCTGTGGAATGGGCGATCGGGAATCGAAAGGACAAAAGACCATCGGAATCACACCGATCGCCCATTGAACCTTCCGATCACTGCCCGAAATATCCTGGCGCTTATACCACCAAAAAGTTTAAAACTCCCACCAGAATCACCAGAGCAAACCAAACACCCGAACCAATGAACAGCAGGGGTTTAGATTGATCCCAGTTTTGGGGAGAGGCATAAGCGACAGGAACGCCCACGACCATCACAAAAGACAAGAAAACCAGAGCGGCAAGAGCCAGTTGAAAAATAATTGTCATTTTTTTTTCTTCCTTTGACAGCAGTGGTCTAGTAATCAGGGTTGAAACTAGAGCAAACTAAGGTTAATTAATCGCTCTGATTCCTAACCTACCAAAAAATGACCCACTCTCATAGAGGGGGTACAGGCTTTATTGTTAGGGAGGTGGGGGGGATGGGGAGGATGGGGAGGATGGGGGAGATGGGGAGGATGGGGGAGATGGGGAGGATGGGGATTTTTGTAGTAACGACTTCAGTCGTTTCCTCGTGACTTAGCTTAAGCAAGTCACGCTTTTAGAAGGTTCTGCCTCCAGTCCCTATACAGGCGCTTAAGCTGCTGATTGTGCGTATCATGGCACAGTCATGACAGGAGGAAATCTCCCCATCTCCCCCATCCTCCCTATCTCCCCCATCCTCCCCATCTCCCCCATCCTCCCCATCTCCCTAACAAACACATGACAAGAAAAATGGACATTATTTTGTGTCATACCACGGCAGATTTCGATACCTTGGGGGCTGCGGTGGGAGTGACTCGGTTATCCCCGGGAAGTCGAATTGTACTAGCGGGGGGTTGCCATCCGGGAGTGCGGCAATTTTTGGCGTTACATCGGGATGAGTACCCCTTGATTGAACGGCGATCGGTCAATCCCGATCGCATTCGGTCCGTGACGGTAGTGGATACCCAACAGCGCGATCGCCTGGGTAAAACCGCAGAATGGTTAGATTTGCCCGTCCCGATTTCAGTCTGGGATCATCACCCTCATGTTCACAGCGATATTCCAGCGACAGAGACTCATATTGAAGCCCTAGGAGCCACGACGACGGCGATCGTGGAACAGCTTCGCCTAGGATTAGACCCTCATCCCAACGGACCAATTTTGAATGTGGCTGAAGCAACAGTCATGGCCCTGGGTATTCATGTGGATACGGGGTCTTTAACCTTTGACCATACAACCCCTAGGGATGCGATCGCCTTAGCTTGGTTAATGGAACAAGGCGCTTCCTTATCGGTGATTGCCGAATATATCGAACCGGGATTATCCCCCCGACTCCAGGACCTACTCACCACTGCCTTAGACACCCTACACACCGAAACCATCCAGGGTCATCCCGTTTCTACGGTGCTGTTGGAAACCCCGGAATACATTGCTGGATTATCTAGTGTTGCAGCGCAAATCATGGAGATTACCGACACGGAAGCGCTGCTGTTGGGAAATCGCTATCCCATTAAAGGCTCTGATGAACATCGGCTCATGGTGATTGGCCGATCGCGCATTGCCAGGACCAATCTCCAAACTCTATTCACCCCTTGGGGGGGTGGGGGACATCCCCGTGCCAGTTCGGTTAGTTTGCGCCTCACGGACCCGGTAGCTACCTTCCAGGAAATCCTCGAAGACTTTAAAACACAAATTCCACATCAACCTGTCGCCCGAGAATTGATGTCTTCTCCAGTCCGGACCATTCGACCCGAGACTACCATTCATGAAGCTCAACGGATTCTGTTGCGCTACGGACATTCGGGGTTATCTGTGGTGAATGAAGCAGGAACCCTCGTGGGGGTGATTTGTCGCCGGGACCTGGATATTGCCCTGCATCATGGATTGGGTCATGCCCCAGTTAAAGGCTATATGAGTAGCAATGTTAGAACGATCGCCCCGGATACGCCTTTACCGGAGATTGAGGACCTGATGGTAACCTTTGATATCGGTCGATTGCCGGTGTTGTCTGAAGGGGCATTGCAAGGAATTGTGACCCGCACTGATGTCTTGCGACAACTGCACCAAGATAGTGCGATCGGCTCTAAGAGCAATTTAACCACTGGAAGTCCGCCCTATTGTCCCTTACCTCGGGAAGTTGCCTCCCTGTTGGCTAATCGCCTCGCGCCGCAACTGGGGACCCTCCTCAATCGGGCGGCCCAATTGGCGGAAGAACGGGGGTGGCATCTTTATCTCGTCGGTGGAGCGGTGCGGGACATCCTCTGGGCAATTTATCACCAAGAGGGGAGCGCGGGGTTTAAATTATTAGAGAAAGAGGAGAGCCGGAAAGAACCCGAAGGCGATCGCGCACCCCTGCTGCTAACAGATATTGATCTCGTTGTGGATGGGTTCGATTCTCGTGCCGATGATGCTGCCGGGGTCGAACTGGCTGAACAACTTCAAAAACTTTATCCTACGGCTCGTTTAGATATTCACGGCCAATTTCAAACTGCTGCCTTGTTGTGGCATAAAGACCCGGAGTTAGATTCTCTATGGGTCGATATTGCCACAGCACGGACGGAATTTTATCCCTATCCAGCGGCAAATCCCGAAGTTGAAGCCTCCTCCATTCGGCAAGACCTCTACCGCAGAGATTTTACCTTGAATGCCCTCGCTGTGAGGCTCACGGGGCCGAATCGTCGCGGGGAAATCTTAGATTTCTTTGGGGGTTGGTTAGATTTACAGGCGGGACAGATTCGGGTGTTACACGCCAATAGTTTTATTGAGGACCCGACGCGGATTTATCGGGCGGTGCGGTTTGCGGTGCGGTTGGGATTCGAGATTGAACCTCAGACTCAAGGGTATATTCGGCTGGCGATGGAGAGTGGGGTGTATTTGCGATCGCCGGAGTTAACTCGGCGCGTGCCTGCATTGGAAACCAGACTGAAGAATGAACTGAAATATATTTTACAAGCCCCTTACTGGCAACGGGCTTTGCAATTATTAGACTCCTTTGATGCATTACGCTGTATCCATCCCAGCTTAAAATTAGACCGGGATTTATGGCAGCAACTGCGATCGGTCGATCGCTGGATTCGTCAAATTCAGGGTACGGTGAATGGAGCCGAATCGCCGCTTAAAACCCTTCCCGAATCGTGGCAGATTCGCCTAGAACTGCTAATTGCTCATTTAGAGCCGCAATGGCGGGGAGAAGTGGCCCAAAATTTGCAAATGAGTACCGATAGCATTGAGCGCTTAGAACAGTTGGCAACGGCGGCGATCGCCGTTACTCCGGTGCAGGAGATTTCCCGACCCAGCGAGGTAGTCCGATTGTTAAGCCGTTATGACCGGACGTTGTTGATGGCGATCGCCGTTATGAGTCCCAAAGTGGTCAGGCGGCGAATCTGGCAATATATCCATCACTGGATGAATGCTAAACCCTTACTCAACGGCAATGATCTCAAAGCCCTCGGTTACAAACCCGGACCCCACTTTAAGACCATTTTAGACAGCCTGCTTGCGGCCACCCTAGACGGGCAAATTCAAAGCCGCTCTGATGCCGAGGCGTATCTAGGCCAATATTTTCCCCGGGACTCCATTCAACGACCCTAGGGGATTTTCAATTCAGGCAGTCAAAAGGGTTCTGTTTTGGGAAGATTTTTAGATACAGCTTTCCTTGCTAACTCTCTACCACTAAACCAATATGGATGCTAACGAACTGCTGAAGCGGTATGCAGCAGGAGAAAGGGATTTTCGGGGTGCCTACTTAGTCCGTGCTGACTTGATGTTTGCTGAACTCAGTCTGGCGGATTTATACGATGCCGACCTAAGTTGTGCTGACCTGTTTGAGGCCAAACTCAGTGGCATCAAACTCAGTGGAGCCAATTTAGAAAATGCTCACCTGAGCCGTGCGGACTTGAGTAATGGCAAGCTCTTTGGCGCTAAATTAAGCTATGCCGACCTCAGTCGGGCCGATTTGTTTCGGGCGGATTTATTTCGAGCTGAACTCAGCGATGCGGACCTTCATCGCGCTAATCTCACCCGCGCCGACCTCAGTGGAGCCAACCTGA
The DNA here is from genome assembly GCF_025370755.1 of Laspinema sp. D2d. Classification (GTDB taxonomy): domain Bacteria; phylum Cyanobacteriota; class Cyanobacteriia; order Cyanobacteriales; family Laspinemataceae; genus Laspinema. The sequence continues at coordinate 38,170 of NZ_JAMXFC010000016.1, forward strand.
CTCGGGCTAATTTGAATGAAGCCACCTTAAATCAAGCTAATTTAAGCGATAGTAATCTTTCTTTTGCCAGTCTGAATAATGCCAAGTTACATGGGGCCAAATTGAACGGGGCCAATTTAAGTGAAGCGCGACTCTTTGATAGTGACCTCACTGGAGCTAAATTAGAAAAAGCAGACTTGAGAAATGCTGAACTATTCGCCGCTAAATTAATTGAAGCTAATTTAGTAGAAGCCGACTTACGCAACGCCAAATTTAGTGAAGCCAATTTGAGCAAAGCCAAGCTCGATGGAACGAATCTGTCTGGAAGTAATCTGAGTCGCACCAACCTCAGTGAAGCCAGTTTGAGTGAAGCCAATTTGACCGAAGCGAACCTCAGTGAAGCGACTTTACGGAAAGCAAACCTCAGCGGGGCCAAATTGTGTGATGCTAATCTCAGTCGCGCCAACCTCAGCGAAGCGAATTTACTAGGAGCGGATCTGTCGAGTCCCAAGAGAGAGCCGATCGCCGAGCGGTCCTTGTCCCTCAAAAATAAAAAATCTGTCATGCTGGGTCGCGATCCCAGCGTTTCCTTACAGATTTATTCCCCGTTTGTCTCCCGTCGTCATGCTTCCATCGATATCGAAGAGAATGGACAATATATTATTCGTGACCATAACAGCACGAATGGGGTCTTTGTCAATGACCAGCAAATCGAGGAATCAATGGTGTTACCCGATGGAGCCCGAATTCGCATCGGACCTTTTCTGTTAATTCTCAACGGGGATGAACTGGAATTGCAGGATGAGCAAAACCGGCAACCCACTTCCCTGAGTGAGGCTGATTTAAGTCAAGCGGACTTGCGGAATGCCAACCTAACCGGGGCGAATTTCTATCGGGCTAACCTCAAAGGTGCTAACCTTTATGGCGCGAACCTCACCGGCAGCAATCTGAGCCATGCCAACCTCGCGGGCGCTACAATGCCAGATGGGTCAATTCATCCCTAGGCATCCCTAGGCGATCGGTAAAGTGATCCCCACAACCGGCGCGGGATTGAACCCCTACAGCCTGCCTAGAGCTTTGGAACAGTCGTGAATCCCTAGGACAAGAAACCGGGTTTCTGTTCTCGATTGGTTGCTAATAGGTATAAATTTTATTGAGAAACCCGGTTTTTAACCGCTATCCTGTTCACCCCCTAGATAGCCTTCACAGACCAATGTTTGCTAGAGTATTTCATTCGGAGTCAGTCTCCGGTTGAATGCCCATACCGAAACTTCTACTTGTAACGTCTAAAATGCTAAGAGCCGGAATTGTCGGACTCCCAAATGTGGGAAAATCTACTTTATTTAATGCCTTAGTTGCGAATGCTAAAGCGCAAGCGGCTAACTTCCCTTTCTGCACCATCGAACCCAATGTGGGAGTCGTGGCGGTGCCAGATGAGCGGTTAACCCTGTTGGCAAAACTCTCAAAATCCGAGCAAATCGTCCCCACGCGCATCGAGTTTGTGGACATTGCCGGATTAGTCAAAGGTGCCAGCAAAGGCGAGGGTCTGGGTAACCAGTTTTTATCTCATATTCGGCAAGTCGATGCGATCGTGCAGGTGGTCCGTTGTTTTGACGATGAAAATATCATTCACGTAGCGGGTTCTGTCGATCCCGTTCGGGATATCGAAATCATTAACTTAGAACTGGGATTAGCGGATTTAGCACAAATTGAGCGGCGCATGGATCGGACTCGGAAATTAGCGCGCAGCAGTAAAGAGGGTCAACTTGAAATGGCCGCTTTAGAAAAATTAGCGGCAGCCTTGAATGAAGGGAAACAAGCGCGGCAAGTGTCTTTAACGGCGGAAGAAACGGAAGCTATTCTGACCCTTGATTTACTTACCAGCAAACCGATTATTTATGCAGCTAATGTCTCGGAAGATGACTTGGCGACTGGCAATGAATGGGTAGAAAAAGTTCGAGAAGTTGCCTCAGCCGAAAATGCCAAGGTAGTAATTATTTCGGCACAAGTTGAATCGGAACTGGTGGACCTTCCGGAAGAGGAACGGGGAGATTTTCTCGCCTCTCTCGGGGTGGAAGAAGGCGGATTAAAGTCGTTGATTGCCGCGACGTATCAATTATTGGGATTACGCACATTTCTCACGACTGGACCGAAAGAAACCCGGGCTTGGACCATTCGAGAAGGAATGTTAGCACCTCAAGCAGCCGGGGTGATTCATACGGATTTTGAACGGGGTTTCATTCGTGCTGAAACGGTTGCCTATGAGGATTTGGTGAGTACAGGTTCGATGAATGCGGCGAAGGAAAAAGGGTTGATTCGCAGTGAAGGAAAAGAGTATGTGGTTCAAGAAGGCGATGTAATGCTGTTCCGGTTTAATGTTTAAGCGGTAGGGGTAGAAATATAGCGCGTCTAAATCATTTTGACCTAGAAATAGCGAAGCTCAATGTCAGTGCACTCCTCACAGGCTTTGTCTTAAGCGAAGCGATGTCGCAGGCTTGAGGCCGTACAAGAGTGAAAGTCTTGGATTGAGGGTCTAATTGATTTAGACGGGCTATATCTCTTAAAGGAATCAGGTTGCCAGAGGCTAAATTATAGAGGCGATCGCCCTTTTAGTGCGGGTCCCAAGTTGATAGTTTTTCTCCTTTAAAAGAAGGGGTACGGCATCGCTGTACCCCGGGGATTTACTCCATTTCAAAATAATCTTTAGCCGCTTGCTGAGTATCATTTCCCAATCGAGTAATCAGATACTCGCTATAAGCGGTATTATTTAACGGAAAACTGGAATTTTCCAGAATAAACTCAGGAAATATCGCGGTTAAATCAGAAGTTCCTTCTTTGCCCTGGCGAGGAATTTTATGATTAACAATTCGATATCCCTGAGAATTTTTATTTAAAATCAATGCTATGGGAAAACTACCCCCTCGCTTCTGGAAGAGTTGATTATTTTCCACATCATATTCATGACAGACCACCCACAAATATTGATGAATTTCTCGTTTTTTGGCTTCTATTCCATAGACCTGGTACGCGCAAAAGGTACGATTCACCAAAGCATCTACTCCGACAATATCTTTAATAAAGTGGGAGTTTGCCATGTACTCAGCCGTGGCTTGTTCAATGTTAAAGGAACTGTGGGAGTTGAGGCCGGACTCTCGGCTGTCGCACCCCCCAAGCATCAAGGCAGCGGGAAGGAGAGGCACACCGATAAACCATTGAAAGAATAAGGACAGTGTACGCATTGCTATAAGGTAAAGTTTATAGATAGAGTTTTGCCTGCATGGTCTTAGGGGTATGACTTTAGCAAGCGTGTCCTTTAAGATTCGGTTAGACTGTGACTGATTCTAGACAAATCTTTCCCCTATTGATGTAATAGTTTATACTCAACAGGGGTTAGTTTTTAAGAAAGAAGATTAAAAAATATTAAAATTTTTCTGGGTCAGGGATAATTCGGAGGAATTTGTCATAAATCTATCAGAAAATGAGGGGCTGGCTGGGTGATGAGGGAAAATGCCGGACGAGGCGATCGCGCCTAGAACGAGTGCTGTAGAGCATTCCATCGCCTGATTCAGTAATTTAGGCCACCCAGTTAAAACAGTTTAGGGAATTGAACTCCTACAGGGATTCAGCCCAGGCGGGAGAAATTTAAAAAATAGGATTAAATAGACCAGAACATGAACTCAGCAGTTTTTTAGGGAATTTTTATTAAATTGAAACCGGGGGAGGGTGCAGGGATACAAAATCATAGTTTAATCCCATCGGACTGGGATCACTTTCATCGGGATATGTTTTAAGAGGGGATCTGGGGGCGCAGCATGAGGAGTGCAGAATACCAAAAGAAGAGAGATGCCAGTTCTTAGAGAGAAAATTGGACAGCGATCGCCCTAAATTTAAAGCAATTAACGGGTATAAATTGGGAATAATAGTGTGGCCTTTAGGGAAGAAAAATTTTTCCTAGGCTTAAAGGCTTATCCCGTAAGCAAATTTCACGGAAACTTTACAAGATCGGAGCACAACCTTGACAATTCCCTCTAGCGTATATAATAATCTCCAGGGACAATAAAATGAATGGGATTCAATGCTAAACTTCATTGAACCGTTTAGAGGGTGCTAGAGTAAACTACCATTGGTCAACGCTCATGAATATTGCGGTTTTTACGGAGCACAATTCCCGGGAATCTACTGCTCAGAGGAAACAAGCAAGCATTCTTTAAAATTCAGGGTGCGCCGGACTAGAACGGGCAGCAGTGAACTGGATGCCCAATCTTAAAGGGGGAAAGTCGGTCTATCCCAGACTACCCACTGATTTATCATTCATTACAAAAAATTTGCAGGAAGTAACCGGATGAACTGACCCACTCGCTGAAAAGCAAGAGACGTAAATTGGATGGCAATCGTAAATTTAAACCAGCTCACCCCTTCATTTTTACTCAAGGGTTGAGCGGTGAAAAATCTCCAGCGATCGCGCCTCGCTTTCAGGTTAACTGGGGCAGTTCACTTGCGGGTGACCCCCTCTCAGGTGAAGGAAAATGAAACCAGGAATTTTGTCTACCACAGCACTCGTGATTGCACTTGGCTTTACAGGTTCAGTAACTGCTCAACCCGGTGTCAACTACGACACGCGCACCCAAGCGAGCTCAAAACGTGACCCGGATTCGGTTAGAAAAACGCCCTCAACCCAGACCCCTTCTCTACGCCAGCACAATGCCAGAGTTGCGGCAGGCATCGAGATCAACAAACAGGCGATCGCTGCTATCAGCCAATTTTTGAATAACCAGGACCCCCCTAGCCCTAGCAGCGAGCTCCTCCCGCTTCAGACCCTCGATGCACCGGCTATCTCCCCGGAATTACCGCCCCTAGCGGCTGCCAGCATTTACTTACCCGAATTAGCCCCGACGATGAGTGGCTATCTTTGGCCCGCCCAAGGGCTCCTCTCTTCTGGCTATGGCTGGCGTTGGGGACGGATGCACCACGGGATTGATATCGCTGGACCCATCGGCACTCCCATCATGGCTGCCGCCAGTGGGGTGGTGATTACGGCAGAATGGCACACGGGAGGCTATGGTAACCTCGTGGAAATCGAACATTCTGACGGCAGTATTACCCTCTACGCCCACAACGATCGCATCCTGGTCAACAAAGGGGATCAAGTCCAGGGGGGCCAATTAATCGCGGAAATGGGCAGTACCGGCTTTAGCACTGGACCCCACTTGCACTTTGAAGTCCATCTTCCTGAACAAGGATCTGTCAATCCCCTGGCTTATCTTCCCGAATCGGGATTATCTGCTCGATTGCCTAGAGCATCGGTGCCTACTGCATCGGTTCGGTAATGTCCCAGGGTTTGAGTGGGTGTGCGATCGCCCTGTATCCTTCCAGATCCTTAGGGCGTCAACTTCCGGAAACCCACTCAAAGCTCCTGTGTCCTACTCCAATTCGGGTAACTTCTGTAGAAGTTATCCGCTTTTTTTTAGGGGGTTTAGCATCGCTACCGTTAAGGCTGACAAATCAGACCGGCTTCGTTAAAATCAAGGGCGATTCTTGCGATCGCACCCGCTCCCATGAACCACTCATCTCCCCACCCATTCCGTCTTTCCCTTTACGTGCTGCTCCTCCTGTTATTAGCCAGTTGCACCCCGAGGAAAACCAGTGAGTGCCGCCGCCTAATTCAAGCCCTAGACCAAGGTACGACCACCTTGAACCGCTTAGAACTCACGCCGATGACTGGAAGTCCGGCTGCTGATGCAGTGGAACGCTCCATTGAAGGGATCAAAACCGTCCAATTAACAGACGAAACCATTATTAGCTTTCAAACCCGGGCAGTCGCCCTTTACCAACAAATCGCGACCACTTTGCGAGAAACGAGCGGCATTGCCACAATGGTGAGCAATCTCGAACCCACGCCGAAAGGGTTACAAACCCGAAACACGGCTAAAGCGCAAGTCGCCTCAGCGATCGCCTCCATCGAACAATCCACCCAAGATGCCACCGTCCTACTCGCTGAAATCGAGCAATACTGCCTCCCCCAATCCCAACCCTAACTAACATCTCCCCCATCTCCCCCATCTCCCCCATCTCCCCCATCATGAGTTACTGTCTGAATCCAAGATGCCCCAATCCCAGCGATCCCGTCAATGAAAATACCCGCTATTGCTCCGAGTGTGGCTCTGATTTATTAGTAGCAGAACGCTGTCGAGCGCTGCAACTCCTGGGTAGCAACAGTTATGAAAAAACCTTTGAAGTAACTGAAGCGGGAACCGCCAAAATTTTGAAGGTTCTCCAAATTGATGATCCCGTAGCCGTAACTCTGTTTCAACAACAAGCTTTACTGTTAGGAAAAATTCAACATCCAGGAATTCCCCAACTCCAACAAGGCGGATACTTCAGCTTTGCCGCGACGAATAGTGCCACGGCGGTGCATGGGATGTTGATGGAAAAAATTGAGGGTCTCAATTTAGAGCAGTGGATGAAAAATCGCGGCTATCAACGGATTTCTCAAGACTTAGCGCTCAAGTGGCTCCAACAAATTGCCGAAATTTTACAGCCGATTCATGCAACCCCTTATTTACACCTGAATATTAAGCCCAGTAATATTATCCTGACGGATTCAGGACAATTGGTCTTGATTGATTTTGGTACTGCTAGACAGGTGAGTGCGAGTTATTTACGCACAGTGGAACTCTCTCCTCGTCTGAAGAGTATTGACTCGGGAGGCTATACGCCACCGGAACAACTCAAACATGAAGCGGTAGCGCAGTCGGATTTTTTTGCTTTGGGACGAACGATGGTGTATTTGCTCACCGCTACGGACCCGTTAAGCTTTTATAATCCAGAGACTTCCGACTTTTCTTGGCGCGATCGCGCACCGCAAATTTCCGAACGGGTGGCGGATTTGATTGATCGCCTGATGAATCCGGCCCTGAGTCAGCGCATCCAAACGACGGAAGAAATTTTACAGCAATTAAGGGAATTGCAACCCCAAGTGACGCAGATGGAATGGGGATCGGAGTCACGGGAGGCAGTTGCGCCCTCCCTGAGTCGAGAAGTAGTTAGATCTGGGACTCTAGTTTTGCCCGGGTTGCAACTGCCTAGCTTTCCTCAACTCCTCCCGGGGACTGGGGTGGAAACTATTGAGGCGACACCGCGTTGGAAAGGCGATCGCAAAGGGTGGCGATTGGCTGGAGTGTTAGGGATTTGGGCCATCATTGGATTAGTTGGGGGAATGGGTTCGTGGTTTTTACTCACGCGAACCAGTAGCGCCTATCAGTGCCAAAGATTGTTAGCGGTGATTGATGAAGGGGGACAACAAGTGACTCAAATTGAGGGAACTGATGCGACTGCCGCTAACAAAATGGCCCAACATCTCGATCGCCTTGCGGAAGAATTGTTAGGGATGAAAATATCCAATACTGAAGTTCAAACCTATCCGCTACAGTTGGGGAAAAGTTACCAACAATTGAGTTTATCCTTTCGGCAAATTGGAGATGCGATCGCCATTGTGGATGCCGCCCCTTTATCTAAAGCCGGTTTAGACCAGGTAAAAGCTGCCCGTAAAAAAGCCGAAGAAGCCGGTCGAGCCGCCGCCCTCGCCGCCAAAACAGCCGATGGAGTTGCCGGACAAATTCATAGCTACTGTAAACAATAGGTTGAATCCAATAAAACCAAAGCAAAATTAAGCCAAACTTACCGGAATTTGGGTTAAAAAATTCCCTATTTTTGGCTTAATTGATTAATATTTAAAGATGAATTTCTAGGTTTAAAATATAGTGCCCTAACTGAACATTTTGGGACCAAAGTTCGTATTCGAGGCGCAAATGTTCAGGAATCGGGCGACCGGACAGGGTTAAGCTGCGAGTATAATTTCTCATTCGTAACTGGCCGTTGCTGCCGTCGGTTTCATTTTGTAACCAATAGCGGCTCGTTCCATACATTCCGCGTTCCCACTGGTGACGATAGCTAAATTGACCATTCCCCTGCATCGTCATAATCACTCGGTAGGGAGAAATTTCTAACCACAAGAGTCTCGAAGTAATCGCAGTGGGTTCGGGACTGACTTCCGAAGTCGAAGCTGACTCCTGAAAATCGCTCAGTGCCGGTTCAGTGAGGAGTAAATGAAATCGCTCTTGGTCTTTTTGATAAAGCGTAGCAGCGGTTTCCACGACAGACCAGAGGGGGAGGTCAGTCGAGATCAAGCAAAGGCTTACAGGTTTGCGGCGATGGGTCAGCATGAGGGTTGTAACGAACAGCGTGTGAAGAGTTTTCCAACAATCGACAAGACTAGGGTCGTACCGCTTCAATTTTAGTATGTCAGCAGAGTCAAGAACAGTGTAGGATTGCCCTAAGCCATCCCATCACAGTTTAGCCCAATGCCCAGTTCGATAGTAAATGTAAGAATTACGGAATCTCAGCAACAATTAACCATCGATAGACCGGCGCAGGGTTTATCCGTGCAAGGACGGATCCGAGTGCCGGGTGATAAGTCAATTTCCCACCGAGCTTTGATGTTGGGGGCGATCGCCAAGGGTGAAACCACGATTGAGGGGCTGCTATTGGGAGAAGACCCTCGGAGTACCGCCCGATGTTTTCAGGCATTGGGGGCAGAAATTTCTCCCTTGAATGAACAACGGGTGCGGGTGCGTGGTGTTGGGGTCGGTCAATTAATTGAACCGACGGATATATTAGATGCGGGAAATTCTGGGACGACGATGCGATTGATGCTGGGCATCCTGGCGAGTCATCCTGACCGATTTTTTACCGTAACGGGGGATAAATCCCTGCGATCGCGCCCCATGTCTCGGGTGGTTAAGCCTTTACAACAAATGGGTGCTCAAATCTGGGGTCGCAATGGCGGTTCCCTGGCTCCTCTAGCCGTTCAAGGTCAATCCTTACGGCCCATTCATTATCACTCACTGATCGCCTCGGCTCAGGTTAAGTCTTGTATCTTACTTGCAGCTTTGATGGCAGAGGGAACAACCACGATCACGGAACCGGCAGTCTCGCGGGACCACAGCGAACGGATGCTTAAGGCATTTGGGGCAGAAATTACAACGGATCCCGACACGAAAAGCGTGATGATTACGGGACCGGCTCAACTTCAAGGGCAATCGGTAATCGTGCCTGGGGATATCAGTTCGGCGGCATTCTGGATTGTAGCAGCAGCGATCGTCCCAGATTCAGACTTAACCATTGAAAATGTCGGGATCAATCCCACCCGGACCGGGATTTTAGAGGCCCTGGAGATGATGAATGCGGATATTCAATTAGAAAATGAGCGGATAGTGGCGGGGGAACCTGTAGCGGATATCCGGGTGCGTCATTCGCAACTGAAGGGTTGCTCTATTGGTGGGGATATCATTCCCAGACTGATTGATGAGATTCCAATTTTGGCAGTGGCGGCAATTTTTGCTGAGGGTCAGACGGTGATTTCTGATGCGGCAGAATTGCGGGTGAAAGAGAGCGATCGCCTTGCGGTGACGGCAACGGTACTCAATCAAATGGGGGCGAAAATCACTGAGTTGCCTGATGGGTTGGAAATTACTGGCGGGACGCCCTTAAGTGGGACGGATGTCGAGAGTTATGACGATCATCGAATTGCCATGAGTTTGGCGATCGCTGCCTTGAATGCCAATGGAACAACCACGATTCACCACGCCGAAGCTGCCGCTATTTCTTACCCGGATTTTACAGCGACTTTGCGACAAGTTTGCGAAGAATGCTGATTCAAACGTGATCGTTTAAGTCGGTTTTAAGGGTAAACATGAACTTAAGGCGATCGGAATTTAAAAACTTTTCTAAAATCCATTCGAGCAAATCAGGAGAAATCCAATGTCTGAACCGAGTTCTAACCCAAAAAGCCCCCTGGGGTTTGATGAAATCATTGCCATTTTTGTGGCTTTTTCGACCCTAGGTACAATTTTTATATTATCCTTCCCTAGCACCGAGAGGGGCTTAAATATTTTTGAAACGGGAACCAGTGCTCCCACCTCGGAAAAGCTGGCCCCCGGGGAGCAAACCCCTCAAACCCCGGTCAATTCAACGGTCAATCCCGGACAAGTTCCCGCAGTTGGCCCTCAGTCCACCAATCCGGCAACCTCCCCCCAAGGAAATTCAACCGCTTGGGGTGGGTTGGCACTCCCCTTTTTCTCCCCCAACCCCAATGGGAACCCCACAGAAGCACCCACTGGGGAAGGATCAACCGAAGTAACTTCGCCCTCAGACGAGACACCGACGCTTTCCAGTCCAACTACCGAGGAAACTCTCCCCACAGAATCAGGAGAGACCCCAAAGCCCACCTCGTCTCCCTCGGCAACTCCTACAGACGAGACACCGACGCTTTCCAGTCCAACTACCGAGGAAACTCTCCCCACAGAATCTGGAAAGACCCCAAAGCCCACCTCATCTCCCTCAACAACTCCTACAACTGAAGGGAAAACAGACTCAACCCCCAAACCTTAGTCCTTAAAAGGTTGATTCCCTTGGAAGACAACCGGGTTTTTTGATAAAATCTCTGCCCATCCGTAGAAAATGAGGAGCAAAAACTGTGTTTTTGCTCTTTTTAATCTAAATCCCTTTAATAGACTTCTTGCAAAATAGCGGATTGATCCCCCCAACCCCCCTCATTAAGGGGGGCTTTTTAGAATTTTGCAAGAGGTCTAGTCTAAATCCCTCGCCTAAAAATTGCTCAGACCCGACCCTAACTCTTTTATAGGTGCTTGGAGGGGACCCGCCACGAAGAACCTTGAATTCTGTAGGGGGATGGGGAGGAAAGGGTCTAATAACCGGCCCTAGAGTCTGGATGGGGTTGGTCAATGAGAACTTAATTTTAGAAAAATATACAAATTGAACTCCTGCATGAGAAACCCTTAAAAAATATGGGAATACTGGGAAAAAGGTAAGGTAATGGAGCGCACGGAATTATGCTGCGCCAGATCAAACATATCTTCTCGACTGTGCGGACATATTCTGATCTCAGTCCCGATTTGTACATTAGGAAGCAGGTAAATCAGACTTTATGTGAACGGACTAACTTATCCCTAGATGAGTGGTTTAACTGTTTTTGGCGATCGCGTGAAATTTCTTTTTCAGTGGTGAGTTTTGTTTATATTCAATTGGAAAAATATTCAGGCTTACAAATGGGGAGAGTGTTACCCGGGGATCGCTTAGAGCAAGATTTACAGTTAACACTTGTCTCCTGGTTTGACTGGAATCTTTATCTCTGTGACGATTTTTTTGATGTGTTTGGTATAGATATTGGCGATCGCTTTGACCTCCAAACGATGGGAACCATCGAAGATCTGGTCCTGTGCCTCCATCGTCTGAGTCGTCCGCCTTCGTGAGCAGTCCAGGGGTTCAAAAATAACTCAATCCCACCTATAGTCGGAAGTGTTCAGGCCATAGGGCGGACAAATTGACCGCCCCAATTCATCGAAGTTAACGCGCCGTGGCGATCGCCAACCCCAGAATTTCCAAGACTTGCATCAAACCGCAAGACCGGGAAAATAACTACGAAGAATGGTGACCAATAACTTGGTCTTTGATGGCTGAAATATCCTGGACTAACTCCTGACGGTTAGAGGCCCGGAGTAAATAGCGATAGACAAACCAAGCCGAGTATCCAATTCCCACAAATTCAAAAAATGGCGCAAGCAGGGGAACATCATTCACGGCATCCACCACGGCGAGGATCACTCTGACTGTCACTAATGCCGACAAAAACAGTCCGACGGTAACCAGGGGTCGTTGGTATTCACTGACAAAACTGGTGACATAGAGCGGCAGATCCCCTAAGATCCCCGTGACGCTATCGACGATTTCCTCAAATTGACTCGGTTCTTGAGTAGCCGGAGAGAAAGGAGCCAACGCCCCGCCTTCTGCGGCGTTAATCTCGATTCTAAGTTGTTCCGCTTCCTCAGCTAACTGGGCAGATTTTGCGCTGGCGATTGCTTCGGTTTCAGTTTTAGGATTCATAAAATAGTTTTCCTTGACGAACAATAACTGGATCGTAGCTTGTGACCGGAGCAGTTTGCCAACCTTCAGAGGTATTGCGATCGCTGAAATTCCGGGTCCAGAGCCATCTGGCTGAGACCTCAATCAGTCCCACAGGCTTATCGGGTGGGAATTTTGCGGTTTAAGACCCAAAGATCTCTTTTGTGGCAATGTTGCCTTGATTTTAGAAAGGAATCTAGGAAATTTGAGCAAATTAGAGTCCGTCTTCTTGATTTGTAGAGATTTATCCCAGAACTAATAAACCGGACTTATCCATCTATTGAGCCATTGGGGATCTACCCAGGGGATTAAACGGGTGAAAGGCTAAGGATCAGGCAAAATAAGATGGGAATTGATTAGACGCTATTTTGACCATGAATGCAGATTATCAACAGTTGCAACAACAACTCAACCATCTGAAAGAACGCTTACCGGGATTGAGCAGCCGCCTTTCACAAGCGGCGGTGGAACTGAAAGAAGCAGGAGTACCCGTAGATGAACGACTCAGCGAGCAACTGATAGCGTATCGGCAGGAGTTTGCGGGGCTAAAATCACGGGCGATCGAGCTGGCAAAAACTTACTCCGTGCCCGGAGTGGTAGCACCGACGCAGATTTCTTCGTTGCACGATATTCAGGGCGTCTTACACGCGATCGCCCGGTCTGGAGGAGAAGTCAACGAGTCCCAAAAAGCCCTGTACTACATCGATCGCTTTTTATCCCTAACCCATCGCGATCAACCGCATTTTGCGCCGTTAGAGGAAGCGAAAGGCAAAGCGCGGGAATTACGCCACATTATCCTCAACTCCTCCCCGACTAATTTTCCCCCGGATGTCCCCGCGTTACTTTCCGGTCAACATCCCTGTTGTACCTTCCTGAGTCTGATTGAACCGGATGCCAATATCGCCGATGAAGAGTGGGAAAGAATGCAGGAGGTTTGCGGGCGAGCCTTTGGCAAACCCTTGACCCTGGCCGCGAGTCGAGGCAAACTACAATTTTCGGGGACCGTAACAGCCCCAGCGCCGACGGTAACGGCCCCAGCCCCGAAGGTGACGGCCCCAGCAGCATCACCGCCTCGGCGATCGCCGGAAATGGTCGTAATTGCCGGGTCTACTGAAGCAGTGGAACCCACGGATACGGAAGCGGAAGTAGAACGCTTACTTTCGCAACAACCCGTTTCCCCTCCGTCTAATTTGCCCGATGTGATTATTCTCCCCAGTTCCGATGACTCCCCCTCCCGGAGTCAGGTTGCTCCCCCGAACCCGAATTTTGCCCCAACTCCGCCGAAGATGTCAGGGCTTTCCGGTGTGGGAATCGAGGTGGGATTAAATGTTTTGGTTCATATTGAACGAATCGGCGATCACCAGTTTCATGAACATGAATTTGCGGGAACCCGGGGGAAAGCCCTTCGCCTCGAAGCCTTTGCTCTGGAAATCAAACCGCCGATTCCTGGATTGGGGATTCGCTATATGGCCCATATCCAAGGGAGTGGAGATACGCCTTGGGTGACTGAGGGTGAGTGGGTTGGTGCTCGCGGTTCGGGTTTGCGGATTGAGGGTTTGGCGATCGAATTAACGGGTCCGGAAGCGCCGAATTATGCGGTTTATTACAAGGCGCATATTGAGCGAGTGGGAGATACTCAGGAGTTTTCTAATGGTGAATTCTGCGGACGGCGTGGCATGGGACTACGAGTAGAAGGGATTGAAATCCACATTGATCGCAAGTAGGGCAATGGGACAGGATTTAGATTGAGAGGACAAGAAACCGGGTTTCTGGATAGCTTTTGTTGCTTTCTTGTCACAGAAATTGCCAATAAACTCGGGTTCTGCACCAACTCAAAGAGAAGAAACCGGGTTTCTGGATAATTTTTGTTGCTTTCTTGCCACAGAAGTTGTCCAGAAACCCGGTTTCTAATTGCCGGTTTATAGTCCGGCTAAGAGACAGAGTAAGAGGGCTTCAGTCCATTCGACGACGGCACCATAGGTATCGCCGGTATGACCCCCGAGTTTGTAATTAAACCAGGCCCCGGTGAGGATGGCGATCGCGCTGCCGCCGGTGACCATTCCGGCGGCTAAAATCCAGGAATTGCCATCGAGGAAGAATTGCACCCCACTCAAGGCAACCAAACATAGAAAACCGGGAAGTAAGTCCCAGGGCGACCCTAGAGAATCCTGGTGAATGGCTCCTTTGCCTGAAACTTTTAAATAGGGATAACGGGCGATCGCCACTAATTGTCCCCACCGTCCCCAACCCGCAGCAGCCATTAAAACCACCGCCCGATTGGTACTTAAATCACTCAAGGCTGCGACTTTTAAGGCAATCAGGGCAACCGCTGCCATGACCCCAAATGCGCCGGTGACACTATCGGCCATCACTTCTAAGCGGCGATGGGGTTCTTGGACGGCCAATCCATCCCCAGTATCGATCGCCCCATCCAGATGTAATCCGCCGGTAATTCCAATCCAGGCCACAATCACTAGGGTGCTGCGCGTCAGTCCCGGCATGGCTAACCCCTGCAATAGGAGATCCAAGAGGCTCAGGATCGCCCCGATCGCCACTCCGACAAAAGGCGCATACCGAGCAATGCCACGGAACTCCAAGGTCCAACTTAGGGGAACGGGCAAACAGGTATAGAAGGCGATCGCTGCTGCCAATCCCGAACCGAGAGTTCTCAATCGGGCTACTTTCGTCTCTACAAACTCAACAACCCGTCTCACCCGGCGATTATCCCTCATAGTCAAAATTTGTATTTTTTTTCCGCCATTCTACTGATACATCCACTTTATAACCTGTGCCAAAATTGAATTGACGAGCGTTATCCTTGGCCGAACTCCCTTCGGCATGACGCGCAAAGCTTTCTTAATATTCCCTCTATAGGGCACCCAACAGAGGGTCTCAATTCCAAACAGAGGGTTTCGATTGTAAATTAAGGGCGGTTTCTCTATGATGCCAGATCAATCTCCTACTAGCCTGCCTGCTCCCTGCATTGTCGATACGGGTACTGTGGTCAATAAACAAGATATGTATAGACTCCTGGCTGATTTAGGCCGAGTCCGTTATGCACATTTCCAAGAGGGTCATCTCCAAACCCAAGGGGAAGGCTATGTCATGGAAGTTTTTGCTGATCCTCAACGTTCAACCCTGATCGCCAATCATCGTCTCTATATCAATGTGCAGAGTTTTGATTGTTTAGAACTCAAACAATCTTCTGAATCTGAATCTTACTTCGATCTCGTTCAAGATGACCGACAATTACGGTTACTTCCCGTCTCTAACCCACTTCAGGAGCAATCTACGCGAACCCTCGATAGTGCAGCTGCGTTAGAGGCTGTCTTGCGAGAGGTGCTCATTGCTAAATTAGATGCGGAAATTGATGATGAGGGAATGCTACCTTTTTGAGTGGCGATCGCGCATCCCCGTTTAACCTTAATTTTTCCGCCCTTCTCCTCGTTCTTAAACCCACATTCTACTGACTATGATTGAAAAATAACATATTGCCAATATGCTGGTATAATGAGTCGAAATTTACAGAGTAATCATTAATTTTGGGTCGCGATTTTACGTTTCAGTGTCAGGGTAAATGCAGCCACACTCACGCTAGGGCGGGGGTCTGGATGACGCCTCATGGCCCGGTAGAAACGCCCATCTTTATGCCTGTGGGAACCTTAGCTACCGTGAAGACCGTTACACCGGCCCAGTTAGAGGCAACGGGCGCTCAGATGATTTTGGCGAATACCTACCACCTGCACCTCCAACCCGGAGAAGATATTGTCGCTGCAGCGGGAGGGTTACACCGCTTTATGGTGTGGGATGGCCCGATTCTGACCGATTCCGGTGGATTCCAAGTTTTTAGTTTAAGTGAACTGCGGACCATTACTGAAAAAGGGGTGACCTTTCGATCGCCCCGGGATGGACGCAAGATAGAAATCACCCCAGAACGTTCGATTCAAATTCAGAACAAACTGGGGGCTGATGTAATTATGGCCTTTGATGAATGTCCCCCCTATCCCGCATCCCGAGAAGCGGTAGAGTTGGCAACTGCCCGAACTTACCGTTGGTTAGAACGCTGTATCGAGGCTCATAGTCGGTCCGATCAAGCCTTATTTGGGATTGTGCAAGGGGGCGTTTACCTCGATTTACGCTTGCAAGCGGTGGAGGCCCTGACTAAGTTAGACTTACCGGGCTATGCCATCGGCGGGGTCAGCGTGGGTGAACCGGGGGAAACCATCTCAGAAATCGTCAGGGCCACTGCGCCAAAACTGCCGGTAGAGAAACCGCGCTATTTGATGGGAGTCGGGACTTATCGAGAAATGGCCCAGGCGATCGCCTCCGGGGTCGATTTATTTGACTGCGTTATCCCCACCCGATGGGCGCGACATGGGGCCGTTATGGTCCAAGGGGAACGGTGGAACATTAAAAATGCTCAATTTCGGGAAGATTTTACCCCCCTAGATGAGACTTGCTCTTGTTACACCTGTCAAAATTTTTCACGGGCGTACTTAAATCATTTGTGGAAATCTGGGGAAATTCTGGTCTATACCTTACTCTCGATTCACAATCTCACGGAACTGATTCGATTTACCAAGCGGATTCGGGAGTCAATTCTGAGCGATCGCTTTACGACAGACTTTGCTCACTGGTTGGAACCGACGCCCTAGGGCCTAGGGTTCGGGGAGGAGTTCGCGATCGTTTGAGACCCCAAGGACAAGAAACCCGGGTTTTGTGCCGATGCTCTGGCAGAAAAATGATATCCCCATCCTCCCTTATGTTAAAATCTGTGTCGATTATGAAATTTCTGTTTGAGAGGGAGATATCAACATGGAAGCAGCACTATTACTGGCAAAACTACCCGAAGCCTACTCGATTTTCGATCCCCTGGTAGATGTTTTGCCAATTATCCCCGTGTTTTTCTTGTTGCTGGCTTTCGTGTGGCAAGCAGCGGTCGGTTTCAGATAAATTACCGACTTCCATCCAATTTCAAGGTTATCAACAAGGAAAGGGGCGCTCAGTTGAGCGCCCCTTTCCCGATCTAAACAACAGCGTTCAGTCTAGCCGTTCCTCCCTCTAAATGCCTTTTGGCTTCCCTGTTTTGAAGGGGGACGGGAGGGGGATCAATTCGGGATGAAAGCAATAAGTTTACTAGATGTCTTCCAAGCTATGGATTTGATCCGCCCAACTCCCCCTTATTAACGCCAATCGGTTTTTTAGAATTTTGCAAGAAGTCTACTGAGCACGGGAACCGATGGTTTTCTGAAAAGCGGGCCGATCGCCGATGCGTTTGATATACTCAACCACGGCTGGATATTCGCTCAGATCCAACTTGAGCATCATTTGGCTGTAGGCCAACATGGAACCGACGGCGACATCGGCAACGGTAAACACTTCACCCAACAAAAAGGGATGAGTGCTAAAAATTTGATTCAGGGGCTTCATTAATCGACCCAATTCGCGATCGCGGTTGGATTCAATAAAAATTCCGGGACCGAATGTGGCATTAGCAAAGATCACCCACTGACTCAGGGTCGCTTGTTCTTCTGGGGATTTCCCCGCATTGCCGTATTTTTGGGCCAAGTACACTAAAATTGCCCCGGATTCCCAGAGTTGAAACTCACCATCTACAATGGCCGGGACTTTTCCCACGGGGTTAATCTTTAGATATTCCGGCTGTAAGTGTTCCCCGGACTGCATATCTAGCAGCACAAATTCATAGGGAATCCCCAATTCTTCCAAATACCACTGGACGATTGATGCGCGAGAACGCGCACCGCCATAAAGTTTTAACGCCACTGTGATGACTCCATCTGTTGCGATAGGTTATTCTCAAAATTTTAAGGCGTCCAGAGAACGTCACCTTGATAGATGACATAAAAGGGCGATCGCCCGGGGTTCCCCAGCAGTCGGGGACGGTTCAAAACCCAAACCCCATTGATTTACAGTGGTAGATAACTGCGATCGGTTGCCAAGCTTCGGGAGTTATGCAAGACAATAGCCAAAATTTCTTTCGCGTCCCACCAGAATTACCCAATCCAGCTAACCCAAGCTCGGAAAGCCAAAACCCGAACTTTCTGGCCCACGATTTACGCAATAAAGACCTGATTGGTGCATCCCTACGCGGAGCCTATCTGCGAGATGCCAAACTCAGTGGCGCTAACTTAAGCGAAGCGATTCTCTGTTATGCCGACTTGATTGGGGCCGATTTAAAAGGAGCAAACCTGAGTGGTGCGGATCTGAGCGATGCCAACTTAAACTTAGCAAATCTCAGTGAGAGCAACTTAACTGGGGCTAACTTCAAAGGAACACTCTTAGTCGGCACTGATCTGAGTGAGGCGGATCTACGCGGTGCCAATCTCAAGGGTGCTAATTTAATTGGGGCCAAACTTGCGGAAGCGAATCTCAGTGGTGCCAACCTCAGCGGAACGGATCTCAGTGAAGCTGATCTGCGGGGGACGATTCTGCAAAAGGCGGTTTATGACTTGAGAACCCGCTTCTGTGAGGGTCTCGACCCGGAAACCACCGGCGCTTATTTAATTGGTTCTGATGTTTCCCTCCCTGGAGCCAATCTGAGTGGGGTAGATTTGACCGGATTTAACCTGAAACGCGCCGATCTCAGGGGGGCGAATTTGCGCTATGCCAAGTTAATCGGGGCAAATTTAGAAGGGGCGAATCTCTTTAGGGCAAACTTGAGTGGTGCCAATCTCACTGGGGTCAATTTTAAAAGCACGAACCTGCAAAAGGCGGTTTACGATTTAAAAACCATCCTTAGCGAAGGGATTGATTTGAGTTTGGCAGGAGCCTACTGGATTGCTCCGAATGTCTCCTTGTCGGAAGTGAATCTCGTAGGGGTGGACCTCAGTGGGGCGGATTTACGAGGGGCAACGTTAAGTAGTGCCAATTTAAGCGAAGCGGATATGACGGGAACGGATTTGTCCCGGGCGAACCTCAGAAAAGCCTATTTAGCGGATGCGAATATGAAAGGGTCAGATCTGCGGGGTGCGGATATGATTGGCGCGAGTTTAAATAAGGTGAATTTGACTCAAGCGGATTTGCGCGAGGCGGATTTAACTCGGGCTGATTTGCGCGGGGCTAATTTAAAATGGGCGGATTTGCGCGAGGCGGATTTAACGGGGGCCAGTTTGAATCAGGTCAATTTGGTTGAGGCGGATTTGCGGGGGGTGGATTTAACCCGGGCTGATTTGCGCGGGGCCAATTTGAGCGGGGCGGATTTAAGAGAGGCGGATTTGACAAAGGCGAATTTACATTGGGCGAATCTGGATGGAGCCAATCTCACGGATGTGGATGTCAGTACGATTATTCACTAAGGGGTGAGGAGTTTAGGGAAGTCTTGGGAGTGGGGTGCGATCGCTTTTGTCTTACGAGGGGTGCTATCTGGGGGTCTCCCCGGCTTGAAGTTCGATACAATGGTTTAGTATATTTCTGACGGGGACGGATTGATCGTGTCTGCAACTTCTCCTACTTTTATCCTGGTTGATGGTCATTCTTTGGCGTTTCGCTCCTATTATGCGTTGGCAAAAAGTCGGGATGGGGGTTTGAGTACCTCAACAGGGATTCCCACAAGTGTCTCGTTTGGATTTCTCAAGTCGCTGATTGAGGTGATGGCGGTTCAGGACCCGCAATATTTGGCAGTGGCTTTTGATTTGGGGTTGCCGACGTTTCGCCATGAAGCGGATGATACTTATAAGAGCGATCGCGCGGAAACTCCAGAAGATTTTATTACGGACCTTAAATATTTACAAGAATTGCTCACGGCGCTGAATTTGCAAATTGTTACAGCCCCGGGTTATGAAGCGGATGATGTGTTAGGAACGCTGGCAACCCAGGCAAGTGAGGCGGGTTTTCAGGTAAAGATTTTAACGGGCGATCGCGATTTATTTCAGCTTGTGAATGCTGAAAAACAAATCAGTGTCCTCTATTTAGGTCGCGATGCCTTCGGGCGTTCTGGGAGGGCAAAATCCCAGGAATTTGGGCCAGAACAGGTGCAAGAAAAGATGGGAATTCCGCCGGAATTGGTGGTAGATTATAAAGCTCTTTGCGGCGATGCTTCAGATAATATTCCGGGGGTAAAAGGGATTGGGGATAAGACGGCGATTAAGTTGCTGACGACTTATGGTAGTTTGGATAAAATTTATGAGGCGATCGCAGACATTAAAGGCGCGAATCGGAAAAAACTAGAAGAAGGAAAAGACGAAGCCTATCATTCTCAACATTTGGCCCAAATTGTCGTTGATGTCCCCTTAGAACTAGAATTAGACCAATGCCAATTACGCGGCTTTGATGAAGTTGCCGTTATCTCTCATTTAGAACAACTGGAATTTAAGTCATTTCTCCCTAAAATCAAGCAACTTCAGCAACGATTTGGGGGAGTATCTTTAGTCCAAACGGAAGAGAGAGAAACTCCTGAAAGTCAGCCTATCACCTCTACTTTTTCATCCCACGATGATGATACCTCTTTTTGGACAGCAGAAGAAACAGAAGCGGTAAAAGAAGTAGCCCCATCGCCGATTAATCCCGCAATTATCGATACGCCTGAGAAGCTGGAAGAATTAGTCAAGCGGCTGAAAACTTACACCGATTCGGCGCATCCTGTGGCATGGGATACAGAGACGACGGATTTAGAACCCCGAGACTCAGAATTAGTGGGAATTGGCTGTTGTTGGGGAAGCGGTGAGGATGATTTAGCCTATATTCCCGTGGGACATAAAACCGGACAAAATTTGCCATTAACTCAGGTACTAGAGGCATTGCGTCCTGTATTAGAAAATAGCAATTATCCGAAAGCCTTTCATAATGCCAAATTTGACCGTCTTGTGTTGCGCTGTCAGGGAATTAAACTCGCCGGAGTAGTCTTTGATACGCTGCTGGCGAGTTATTTGATTAATCCGGAAACAACACATAATCTCACCGATGTGTCAAGGCGATATTTAGAAGTTACCGCAGAAAGTTATAAAAATTTAGACTTGACAAAAGGCCAAACCATTGCTGATTTAGCTATTTACAAAGTAGCCCAATATTGTGGATTAGATGTGTTTACAACCTATCAGCTAGTGGGGAAACTGCAAGTAGAACTGGCGGATAAATCACCACTGCATCAACTGTTAATAGAGGTGGAACAACCCTTAGAACCCGTATTAGCAGAGATGGAATATACGGGAATTAGAATTAATAGCGACTATTTAGAGACTTTTTCCGAGCAGTTAGAGGACCAATTGCAGGAAATAGAAACAAGAGCCTATCAAGAGGCAGGGGAAGAATTTAATTTAGGCTCTCCTAAACAACTGAGTTATATTTTGTTTGAAAAATTAGATTTGCCAATTAGTAAATCTCGGAAAACGAAGACAGGTTACTCGACAGATATAGCAGTGTTGGAACGTTTACAAGGGGAACATCCCTTGATAGATATAATTATTGAGAATCGCACCTTAGCCAAATTAAAATCAACCTATGTTGATGCACTCCCCAAGATGGTACGGAAAGATACTCAGCGGGTGCATACAAATTTTAACCAAGCGGCAACGGCAACAGGACGATTGTCTTCTTCTAACCCAAATTTGCAGACTATTCCGATTAAAACGGAGTTTTCACGTCAAATTCGGTCGGCGTTTTTGCCAGAACCGGGGTGGTTATTGGTATCAGCAGATTATTCCCAAATTGAGTTACGGATTTTGGCGCATTTGAGTCAAGAACCAGTATTGATTGAAGCCTATCAGAATAACCGAGATGTGCATACGGTGACGGCGCAATTGCTGTTTGAGAAAGAGACAGTAACGGCAGAAGAAAGACGGATGGGAAAGACGATTAATTTTGGGGTGATTTATGGGATGGGTTCGGTCCGATTTGCACGGGCGATCGGCAAAACTTCTCAAGAAGGGAAGCTGTTCATCAAGCGGTTTTATGAACGTTATGGCAAGGTTTTTGAATGTTTGAATGGGTTGCAAAAGCAGGCGATCGCCCAAGGGTATGTCGAAACGATTTTAGGGCGGCGGCGATATTTTGAATTCCAAGGAGATAGTCTTAATCAGCTTAAAGGAACCGATCCAGATGCGATCGATTTAGACAAGTTGAATAAGAAGATGGGGATGCAAGATTCTCAGAATTTGCGGGCGGCTGCTAATGCACCCATTCAAGGATCAAGTGCTGATATCATCAAGGTAGCAATGGTGAAAATGCACGAGGTTTTAAAGGCGTATCAAGCCCGGTTATTGCTGCAAGTTCATGATGAATTAGTGTTTGAAATTCCTCGGGATGAATGGAAGGAGTTGCAACCCCAAATTAAGTCTACAATGGAAATGGCTGTCCCGCTTTCGGTTCCGTTAATGGTGGATATTCATGCGGGAGATAATTGGATGGAAGCGAAGTAAGGAGGGTTAGAATTACCCGGAATTTGCACTCTTGGGCTTGATTAACCCTCTCACTTTGAATTCCGTATTGGCAATATCGGGGTGTGTGGGGGTCGAGGTGTAATTTTAAAAACTCGAATCCCTCACAAGCTGCCGATCGCCCTCTCGGATGATGTTTTCTGATCACTGGAGTAAAGAGGTTGGCATCTAATCAGGGTGGGTAACATTATGCCTCTGTGCGATCGCCAGTCCAGAACAAAGTATCTCATTTACGGAGGCAAGGGGGAAACCCAGGGTTCTCCCTTGGGAAAGTTGTATAAATATCCAATTTCCTAGCTGCCTACTGCGGTAAGCCGATCGCCGATTTTCACGGAACCTGGTGTAATAATTTTAGCCAGTACGCCGGTTTGTAAATGACCATAGCGGTTTTTTAGAACCGATAATAAGTTTAAATTGCGATCGCCATTGTCTGGATCAACTTCAATATTTGCACAGCGTCCAATTCTAGCCGTAATCACAATCTTTGCTTCTCCTAAATAAAATTCTTCTCCAATTCCATTAAATTCTTCCCAAGGTAGCGTTTCTTCTAGTAAAATATTCGGTCGAAATCGTCCTACATCCACTAAGGTTGCACAAGCTTCACTTAACTCATCTAAAGTGGCTTGACTCATCAGAGAAATATGGACAGGTGCCCGATCAGGATAGCGGGTTTCTCCACTGCGACTCCCGACTAATTGTAAGGGGGAATACTGAGGATGTCGGGCTTCTGGGGTGGGTTCGGCATCGGTGAGAAATCCGGTAAAAAAAGCACTAATGCGATCGCGTTCGGCTGGAGTTTCTGTTGCCGATTCCAGGAGGGTTACTCCCTGATAACGAACGGTTAAGCAGTCACTCTGGGGGTCATATAAACACTGCAATTTTGCCAATTTCGGCCAGTCATTTTGTACGGCAAAATTTCCTTTACTCATCCAAGGAACCAGGGGGTCAGGTGGAGTTTCCCTGTCATCTAAAAACATCAATGCAAAAGCGCGATCGCCTCGGATACCCCAATTCTCTTCTAGGGTGACAGCTTGGATTGGATGGGGTGTTAATCCCTTAATGGGATAGGAAAATAACTGTTTAACTTTAGCTTGTTTCAATGACTTAATCCTCTCTTACTTTCAGAACCCTGTATTCCCGTTTGCTTTCCGGTAATGCTTTGAAAATATAAGCTTCCTGCGGTGATTAAAAAGATTAGATAGGCGATAGCTTGAAGGAGATACAGTTGCGATCGGTATCCAAATAAGGCTTTTAAAACTACGCCAGGAAAGCGGTTATCTGGGAGAATTTGAGTTGCATCCCACACTTGCGGTCCCAAAATACAGGAATCGGTTCCGGCATGACACCAACTGCTAAACTGAGGGGCGATCGCGCTGAATTCTATCACCGCTAGATTAGCATTTTTTAGGGCAGAAATGACTAATCCGGAAACGATTAATAGTAATAATACTCCCATAATTTGGAAGAAAAGGCGGAGGTTAATTTTTACCCCCCATTTAAATAGCAAAGTGCCAATTGCAAAAGCCCCAATTAACCCGGACAAAGCACCCAATACTGGAGTCCAACCGCGCTCAAATTGAGCTAAAATAAACACGACGGTTTCAAATCCTTCTCGGAGAACTGCTATAAAAATTAGGGTAAATACGCCCCAACCAGCTTGATATTCTAGGGAATTTCCGGAGTTTTCGCCCGGTTCTTCTAGGAGTTGGGGGGGAGTATTTTTTTCAAATAAAGCGGCATTTACGGCCCCTTCTACCTCGCCTTTGAGGGATTTGGCTTGTTTTGTCATCCAAATTAACATCCAACTCAGCATGGCGATCGCAATCAGACAAAATCCCGCTTTTAAACTCGGTGCGATCGCCGGTGCATACTGCCAATCGGACTGTCCCACGGCTTGCAGAATTCCCCCGAAGACAATCCCTACTAATGCACTGGCAACAATTCCAGTTCCTACTCCTGCATATACCCAAGAATTAAGCTGACTTTGTTGGGCTTTTTTCAAACAAGCTAACACAATCCCCACCACTAAGGCGGCTTCTACTCCCTCCCGTAATGTAATTAAAAATGTGGGTAATGCTGCACTGAATTCCATAGTTATAAGTTAGATAAAATAGTGTTTTAAACTCCAACGCTTACCCCTGTAAAGTCTTGTTAAATTAGCGATATTCTCCTAGACTTTTATTTGTAAATTGGCTCCCCTAGGAGAGGCTCAGTCGGATTGTTTGCCTATGCTTTGCTACTGGAATACTAAGCTACATCCAGTCCCAATGGACTGATTCACGTCATATCTCGCAACATCTTTTTTAATTCAATGATATTAATTTCAGAGGAAGCTACCATTTTTCGAGTAAACTTTTCCAAATAAATACTGCTATTACTGACGATATCCAATAAATTTCTATACCCTTGCAATCCCTTTTTTTCATGATTAATACTTTCTTGGATAATCGTTCTCACTGAATGGGTATGGCTTTCCTCCATGTTAGAGATTCGCAGGCTGGGATGTCCTTCTAATCCGGTGATAATTTCTCCAACTTGTTGAGCAAAATTCAAGGATTCGATAGCTTGGACTTGAAAAAAATTGACGATGGGAATCCGATTCGGTCCAGTTACCATGAGTGAATAATGGGTATAGCGCACTACCCCAGCTAGTTCAAACTCCATACTACTATTCAATAATTCAAGGGTTTTGTTAAGGTTAAGTTCTTTCATATTTTTAGGGGGTTGACTCAGTAGACGGATAACCTGACTATTAAAGCCTGGGGTTTGTGAATCGAAGCAAGGATGAAAGGCAATAATTTAGACCTGTTGCACCACCGGATGGAGGGTGGGAAGACTCCTCAAGGTGGTGCGGGTTAATCTTGAGTCGATTGAGAAAGCCGATCGCCCGTTAAACTGGATTTAGATAAAATCCCGCAACATTTTTTTGATTTCTATGTTGTGCATTTCTTCTTGTCCAATTTGAGTCCGGGCAAATTCTTCCAAATACACGCTGGCATTTTCAACAGTATGGAGCAATTCTTTGTACATATCCAGGGCTTTTTTCTCGTGGTTGAGACTTTCCTCTAAAATGTCACGGACAGAATGGCGATCGCTTTCCTCAATGGGTGCAATTCTGAGGCTAGGATGTCCTTCTAACCCGGTGATAATTTCTCCCACCTGTTGAGCATGGGTGAGGGATTCCGCCGCTTGTGCTTGAAAAAAGCTGACGATGGGAATCCGATTCGGGCCGGTTACCATCAGGGAATAATGAGTATAGCGTACCACACCGGCCAGCTCAAATTCCATAATGGTATTGAGCAGGTTAATGGTTTTTGGGAGGTCAAGGTCTTTCATGTCGTTTTCTAGGGTTTCAGATGGGTTCAATTATTTGAGCATTTTTTGGAAGCAATTATCAAGTAGGGATTCCCCGGCTATGACGGGTTATTTGTTCTTGACACTTCCCACAATTACCAACCTGCAATAATTCACAGTTGTAGCCCGAAATAGCGGGCGATCGCAACTGGACCAAGGAGAGATTTTTTGAGGGTCGATAGAGTTACCAAAATACCTAAAAAACTTAATCCTCCTAGGGAGGGATTATTTAAGCCTATTGCCCATTTTACCCCAAATCTGATTCCACAATTCCGATCGGGTTGACCCAAGTTTAAAGAAAAATTAAGGTTTCCTAACTTATCCAGAAACTGAGGGAAATTTTGCCCAATTTTTAGCTACCTCAAAGGGAGAAAGTTCTGAGGGTAAACCCCTTACTCAATAGCCTTTTCAGCCTTTAGATGCTCTCCTTAGAGGGGGATTCTCATCCCCTAGGAGGGCATTGTCAAGTTTTCAAAAACGCGCTTTCCTATTGATATTAGAGCGATCGCAACCTGTCCTCAATCCGAAACAACTTCGCCAATATTCCGAATCAGGCTGTGGCGATCGCCTCAAGCAATCATCCCTTAAACCCTTAAAAAATGAAGAAAAATTTAATTATTCTCACCCTCTTAGCCGGAGTCGTTCCTACCCTACTTATGGGGTGTGAGCGAGATAGCATCCCCATCTCCTCAACTCCCGAACCCGTCCCCTTAGAATCCTCTCCACCCGCCACTCCTGGAAGTGAAACTGCCTCGGGAGAAACCGGAACCCTACAAATTGTAGCCAATGGGGAGGACTTCGTGCGAGAAGGCTTTACCTCCAAAGAGGGTTGGGAAATCAACTTTAATCATGTTTATGTCAACCTCGCCGAAGTCACCGCCTACCAAACTGATCCCCCCTACAATCCGGAAAGCAATAGTCCCTTTAAATCCAAACAACAAGTCCAACTGGAGGGGGTGAAAACCGTAGACTTAAAAGCCACTCCAGAAAACTCCACCCCAGTCCTGGCGGAGGTCCCTGCGCCTCCGGGTCAGTACAATGCCCTCTCCTGGAAACTGGTCAAAGGAACCCAAGGCCCTACCGCAGGCTACAGCTTAATCCTAGATGGAACGGCAGAAAAAGATGGACAAACGATCGCATTCGTCCTCAAACTCGATCGCGAAATGGCTTTCACTTGCGGCGAGTTCGTCGGGGAGGAACGCAAAGGCAGGGTTTCCCCCGGCAGTCAGGGCCAATTAGAAGCCACCTTCCATTTTGATCACCTTTTTGGAGATGCCGATGCACCGGCAGAGGATGAAATCAACGTCAATGCCTTGGGATTTGAGCCGATCGCTGCTTTAGCCTCCGGGGATCAAGTCAATCTGACCACTACAGAACTCCAAGAAGCCCTCACCCCGGCAGATTATCAAACCCTGCAAACCCTCCTCCCCTCCTTGGGTCACGTTGGAGAAGGTCATTGTCAGGAATCTACGTCATTATGATAGACAGCCCGACCCTGCCCTCGTTGCAGGGGAACTATCTACTCAGGGATCGAAAATTTACCATGATTAATCGACCAATTACCCCAACTGCTGCACAGGCAGTCCTCTGGGCGTTTGCCAGTGGATTATTTGCCTGGACCCTTGGGAATCCTCTGGCAGCGATCGCCCACGGGGTTCAACTGACTCATCAGACCCTAGAAGCCGTAGAGGTTCAGGCCCTCTTCGATAATGGCGACCCCATTTCCAATGCCCAAATCACCGTTTATGCCCCCACAGACCCAGAAACGCCCTGGCTGCAAGGGACTGCGGACAAAAACGGGCGGTTTTTGTTTGCCCCTGATGCCTCCCTCCCGGGAAATTGGGCCGTTCGGGTCCGGCAAGCGGGGCACGGAGCCATCATTACGGTGGCGATCGCCCCAGAACCTCCCCCCGAGGCAGCCGTTGCGACTCCCGATGCCACCAGCGATCCCGAGGTTGTGCCTAGTTCCGGGACCCTAAGTTCTCAGAGTCCCTCAGTCAACCCCCTTCCCACTGGCTTGGCGATCGCCTCCGGGGTCTGGGGATTTGTGGGAACTGCCCTATTTTTTTCCCGGTTTAATAGCAACTCCCGAGGCGGTCCTGGCAAAGAAGAAGATTCCGTTGCCTAATTAAATCTCTCCCTTAATATAAATTCACCGTTCTGGCATTCTCTCTTTTCGATTTAATTCAATGCATATTCCCGATGGTATTCTGCCTGCTAGTCTTTGTATCGCCGGTTATGGCGCAACCGGGGCCGCTACTTGGTATTCCCTGCGCCAAATTAATCGCGATCGCAATCCCCAAGCCCAAATTCCCAAAGCTTCCTTACTCACTGCAGCATTTTTCGTCGCCTCTTGGATTCATATCCCCGTCCCTCCCGTCAGTGTTCACTTAGTTCTCAATGGACTCTTAGGCACTGTCCTCGGGTATTATGCTTTTCCTGCCATCCTCATTGGGTTATTTTTTCAAGCCATTATGTTTGGTCATGGAGGGCTAACGACCCTGGGAGTTAATGCCATTCTGATGGGAATTCCCGCCTTAATTGCTTACCAAATCTTTCAGATGCGCCATTGGTTTAAAACCCGCTGGGGAAACGTTACCCTCGGTTTATTTGCCTTTCTAGCTGGTGGCATCGGATTAGGACTCGCGGCGACCATCTTTTTTGTTCTTATCATCACCACTATTCCCGGGGAATTAGATATTACTACGGAAAGAAATGCCATTTATGGACTGATGTTAGCTCACCTGCCCTTGATGCTAATTGAAGGAGTCTTTACCTCTATGTTAGTCCTCTTTCTCAATCGGGTTAAACCGGAACTCATTAGAAATTAAGGAAAAATCCCCCCACCCTTTAGGGTGCGGTTGGGTGACCCTTTGAAACCCAGAATTTAGGATTAAAGCGAATTATAAAGGAACAACAATGAAATTTGGATTAGACGATTATGCTCATTTACAATCCCCCTTACATCAATGGGAACCCCGATGTAAGTTAATGGGGTTGATGGGATTAATTTTTGCTTTTGCAATGGTGCGGGATCAGCGCTTAATTTTTCCCATGTTAGGAGTGAGTGCGGGTATTTATGCCCTGTCTCACCTCCCGATTTCTTACTGGCGAACGCGGTTGCGCTATCCAGGATTATTTTTACTGGGAGTTGTGGGATTTCTCCCCTTTATTTCCGGACAGACGGTGCTATTTCAATTTGGACCTCTGGCCCTGTATCAAGAAGGAACGCTGGCAATGGTAGGCATTGCCAGTCGGTTTTTAGCGATTATTACCCTGTCGTTGGTTTTGTTTGGAACGGCTTCTTTTTTAACCACCATTAGAACCCTGCGATCGCTGGGGATTTCTCCCATTTTAACCGATATGATGGTGCTGTTTTATCGGTATTTGTTTGAACTCGGCGATCGCCTGCATACCATGCAATCCGCGATGGGCTTGCGAGGGTTTAAACGTACCCGCCTCACCCCTCGCGCTTTACACACTTTTGCCTCGGTTGCAGGAACACTTTTAGTCCAAAGTTATGAACAATCGGAACGAATTTATCAGGCGATGCGATTGCGGGGCTATGGTCAAAAAACCGTTTTATCCCAGAGTCAGCCTTGGCAATTGAAAGATGCCCTAGGTCTAGGATTAGTTCTGGGCCTTGCTAGTATGTTTATGGCAGCGGAATTTTGGCTATCTTCGGGCCGTTTATAATTTAAAGTTCCGAGAGGCTTCTTCATATAAAGACAAGGCTAAATCGCGGATTAGTTCTTCATTAGCAAAACTATCCCCAAATTTAGTTTTCGCCATTTCAATACAGGTTTTCATCACATCTGATGAGCGATCAAGATGATGGGCGATCGCCAACCATTCCGCATCTTCCCAGGGAGATAGATTAGGAGTTTTCATCTCGGCGACCTTTCTTCGTTGCAGTTCCTCCGAAAATCCAGCCGCAACAATCCCCGCAGGCAAGGCAAACAATCCAATCCCAATAAAGGCTAGGGTTGCCCCAAATAATTTACCCAAAGGCGTTACCGGATACACATCCCCATATCCCACGGTAGTTAAAGTTACCACTCCCCACCACATTGCTGCCGGAATACTCGGAAACGCCTCCGGTTGTTCCTGACTTTCAGCAAAAAACATCAAACTTGAGGCGAAAATTAGTAAAATAAATACGGTAAACAAGGTCATGACTAATTCATTTTTTTTAGAATCAATCACCCGGAGAATGGTTTGGAGGGCTTCCGAGTATCGAATTAATTTCAGCAGTCGCAATAAGCGGAAAACATTAGCAAATTTTATTGCCTTAATAAAAGGAAATAATAACATTAAATAAAACGGTAAGATTGCCATTAAATCAATCACCACTAAGGGCGTCATCGCATAGCGCAATCTTCCCCAAACCGGATGAGCATATCGTGGATCGATAGTACAGCACCAAAGTTGGATCATATATAATAAACTAAAGCAGGCTACGGCCACCAGTTCGATTTCATCTACGAACAACTTAAAATTAGAGGAAATAAATGCTGAAGTTTCCAAAATAAAAGCTGTCACGTCTACAACCACTAACAGACTCACCGCCCAGTCATCAACTCGGCTTAATAAATCCGTCGGGTCCGAAGATTCGAGAATTTGATAAACTCTAGCTTTTAGGGATTGGCTCATGATGTGTGATTTAGCTCATGACGCTTTTAAAAAGTAACCGCACTTATTGCTCATCTTATCATATCCGATGAAAGAACAGATAGAACCCTTGACCGCTCATAACCGGACAGACCATCTACCGGGAAATCTTTTAGAAGTCTCATCGAATCCTGCGGCCAGAGAACCGGAGACGATGGCGATCGCCATTCATGAACTCTGCTTTTCTTACCCGGATAAAGCTGATGTTTTACAAAACATTAATTTGCGCATCCAACCCGGCGATCGCGTTGGACTGATTGGGTCCAATGGTGCAGGCAAAACCAGTTTATTTTTATCAATTTGTGGCATTCTTAAGCCTACTTCCGGTCAAATTACCCTCTTTAATCGCCCCGTAGTTCCAGGGGAATTCTATCCAGAAATTGGCTTAGTTTTTCAAAACCCCAACGATCAGCTATTCTCGGCGTCTGTCTGGGATGATGTTGCTTTTGGACCGCAAAACATGGGACTGTCTGGGTCAGAATTGAGCGATCGCGTTAGAACCGCCCTCGATTTAACCGGGGTTCGGGACCTAGAAACTCGTCCCCCTCACCATCTTTCCGGCGGACAAAAGCGCATGGTAGCGATCGCCACCGTTCTTGCCATGCAACCTCAAATTATCCTCTATGACGAACCCAGCGCCAACCTAGATTTACGAGCCCGTCGGCGTTTAATCCACTTTTTACAAACCTCTGAGGAAACATTACTCATTTCCTCTCACGACTTAGAACTGATACTAGAAGTGTGCGATCGGGTCATTCTCATGGACGAAGGACGCATCATCACCACCGGCAGTCCCGATGTTGTCATGGCAGATGCACCCCTGATGGAAGCACATGGTTTGGAAAAACCCCACTCCCTCCTCCTCCATCGCCCGCTTCATCACCCCTAATCGGGGACTCTACCCTTAGAATTCTTCCGCAATTCTCCGCCAGAGGGCTACTCCCACTTAGAACCCGGGTTTCTTGTCCAATTTTCTGGTAATTTGCCAGAAATTAGGGCCAGAAACCCGGTTTTTTGTCATTTAATCCGGTGGTGACCCCCAAGAAAAAGGGGCGATCGCCTCAGTTATATAAATGTTCTGTATCAACCCTACGCAACCTGCACCAGACATCCTGCCGTCTGTATAACCTATCTGGGAAGTGCGGATTTCCCCGGCCAAGACAGAATATCCAATTGTCTAAGCACAAATCAAGCTTTCCCTGTATCATAATCCTTTAGCCGATCAATAGGAGAGATTCTCATGGATATCGTTAGCTTGCTCATTACCTGGATCGTAACCGCAATCAGCTTGTTTATTATCTCTAAACTGCCCACCGGCGTAGAAATAGATGGATTTAACAAAGCCTTAATTTCTGCTGCTGTCTTTGGCATATTAAATGCGCTGATTGGTCCCGTTTTACGAGTTTTAGCCTTGCCGATTACCTTCCTTACCCTGGGATTATTCAGCCTGATTATCAATGCGATTATCTTTGGATTAGCCGCTTGGTTAGTGACCGGATTTCGCCTGCGTTGGGGATTTTGGAGTGCCCTCATCGGGACCTTAGCCCTCAGCTTTATCAACTCCATCCTGTTTAACCTGTTGGCAAAGCTTTAATCCTAAACTAGGCAAAATTACCCCGCCTAACTTCCTTCTAAAGTGGGTAAACCCAAAAGCGATCGCCCCTCTTGCTACTTAAAATAAAGACAATTGTCGATACTCAGGCATTTCTTGTACATCACAACTCGGCGATCGCTTTTCTGTAGAGTTACCCCTAAACGGAATCCCCTCATCCAGACAGTCCAACGCTTGTTTAATATTCCGGGCTAACTGTTGAGCAAACTTGACCGGAACTGCATTCCCAATCTGCAAATGAATATCCCGTTTATTCCCCCCAATAAATACCCAATCGTCCGGAAAGGTTTGTAATCGCGCATATTCCCGATGGGTAAAACTCCGAATTCGCGACGCCTCAATTCGCCACAAAGGAACTGTCGATTGAGAATTCCGGACAAACTCACCCTTAACTCGATCTTTTTCATACCGTCCCGCCACCACATTTCCCTGTGCCCATCCCCAAATTGTTGCTGAATCTATCGCGGGAAAAGGTGCATCAAAAGACCGAATGGGATGACCATCAGATGCTGTTCTGGATAACCGAACCGGCAGGACTTCCTCATCTAAATTAAAAGAATTCCCGGTTTCTCGATGCACTTTACTCTTAAATCCCCATTGCGGGTTGTGGTTCGGCAGTTCCCTTTCTTCTCCTTGAGCTAAATCGTAAATAAAGTCTCGAATAGTTGTGAGGTTTCCGGGTCTTGGTAACTCATATTCCGAGACTAAATTATCTTTAAATCCCATAAAAATAAACCGACGTCTCGTTTGAGGAACCCCATAATAGCAGACCTTGAAAATATCAGAAACCACCTGATAGCCAATTTGATTAAGTTCTTGAATAATAGTTTCACTAAAGGGCAAACCCGTCTGAGGCGATCGCATGGTTCGCAAATTGAGTACATTTTCAATCAAAACAATCCGAGGCTGACAAATTTTCGCAATCCGAATCACCTCTTGATAGAGTAAATTTCTGGGATCACTTTCTTCACGGTTTCCCCCCAAGGAAAATCCTTGACAGGGAACCCCAGCCAGCAAAACATCCGGTTGTTCCGATAACTGGGGAGAGTAAGAACGGACATCAGCTAATTTGACATTCCAGTGACTTCTATTTTGTTCTAGCGTTTGAATACACCAAGGATTGATATCAATGGCTTCTAAGACCCTAAATCCCTCCATTTCAAACCCTAAATCTAATCCACCTGCACCCGCAAATAGACTCAAAACTGAATAGGGAGATTTTTGGGAAATCATAGTTAAGGATGGCGGAGATAACTTCTTCAATATTTTAGCTAATAATTGAATTTTTTAAAAGTAACGTGGGGTCCCTCTACTCCCTTAACTCGGTAGGCTAAAAAGCGATGAACTCTCCCCGATGAGGGATTTTTTTGATAATTTGGAGTTAAGGTATTGCTTCTTAAATCAAAAGAATAGCCTATGACTTGTTGATCGGCTTCTACACGCACGAGTTCCCCCACCACATTAAGGCGTGGATCTGGCTCATGTTTATCGGGTATAATTAGGGTAATTTGTTGCTCAGTGCCCGTTATAATTCCGTAAGGTGTTGGGGCAATATACATCTTTCTATCCCGAATTTTAAGGTCCCCATAACTTCCAAATCCTGTCAAGCTTTTATTTTTATGAACATACTGGCGATCGGCATTTAAAAAGTCCCCATGACAGATAACGAGGTCAAGAACGGGATACTCATTCTCCTTAACATGGGCAGGATATCGCCCAAAAACATAGTAAATCGTTCTTTCTTTGTGATCTCCGATGGGAACTTGGCTGTTACAGTCATAATCGGCGCTTCTTCCTGGGAAAGCTAGACCTTTAATTTCATACCCTTCTGGCTGGTCAGTCAATATAAAATCTGGGTAAAGATTTCGTCCGGGTTTTTTATAGTTAATTTCGGCTTCTTCCAATCGATTTTCAAACCATTTTTGAAAATGAAATTCTTTATCTTGAAGACTGGTTCTCTGGATTAAAGCCCCTCGAATGATGGCACGATGGCAGGCTATAAAAATATCCACGCATTGAGGTTGATTAAACTTTATTTTTGCGTTCATTTTACTAACAATTACCTCCGGTTGTCCCTGAAACTCTTATCCCAATAGTCTTATATTTATTTTAAATTTTACCCGCTTAAATTAAAGACCAAAGTTTGAGCCCGCCTAAGCGGGCTACTTTGATGTAATTCCATGCTGATAGAGTCAGGAATTTTTAATCCTGCTGATTGGCAAATTGACGCGCCCCGAGGAAGGATAATCCTAAAGCCGCGATCGCCAGAACCACAATACTATACCAGGGAAACTGGTTCATATTGTAAGCTGCGGCCCTTAAACCGATACTCGTATAGGTCAAAGGCAACAGATAAACCACCACTTTTAAGGCTGCCGGTAATTGCGCGGGGTCAAAAAAAGTTGCCCCTAAAAATGACATGGGAACAATGATAAAATTGTTGTAAACTCCCACACTTTCTAAGGATTTCACAGTTAATCCCACTAAAACGCCTAAGCCCGAAAAGACTGCACAATTGAGCAGCAACAGCAGTAAAAATAGGGGGTTAAGGAAACTCCAAATTTTTCCGGTAAACAGAATGGCAACCAAAAGGACGGAACCTGATGTCATCAACCCTCGCAAAATTCCGGCCATCATTTTACCCAGATATAAGGAAAGGGGATGAATCGGCATCAGCAGCATTTCTTCAAAGTTTTTGGTAAATAAGCGTTCCCCACAAATGGAAAACACTGTTCCCGCAAAACAGATCGTCATGGAAGAAAGGGCAACCATCCCGGGTAACATGAATTCTAGGTAACTATTCGCCCCATCTAGTCCCGATCGCATGGTATTTCCTAATCCTAAGCCAAATGCTAGGATATAGATCAACGGAGAGACCAGTCCCGAGGCCGCCACTTGTACCACTCGCACTCGTAAATCTAGCCAGTCTCCCCATAAAATTGTGATACTATCGTCCCACAAGGTGGAGAGGGGCGATCGCGATCGCCCAAAAGTTACTTCCGATTTTAGTTTGAGTTCAGATGCCACAATACCCGCTTGTTGTCTTGTTTTCCTTCTTCAGTTTTACAACACTTCTACGACTTTATTTCGAGAAGAAACACCTGATTTAATTACAACCGCCGATTTAGGAACCTCAAACTTATCCGACAACAGTTTAATTAACTCTGCATTCGCCTTGCCATCAACTGGGGGAGATTTTAAACGAATGGTCAAACTGCCGTCAGGTTCTTCCGTAATCTGCTGCTGTTTAGAATTGGGTTTAACTTTAATTCGGTAGAGTGGCACAATTTAAGCAACAATAGGACTAATCATCTGCTCCAACGCCGATCGCGCCGCAAGTAAATCATAGGGAATCCGAGGTTTCATCGGGTGATAATCCCGGGGATGGGGGGACCCATTTCGCAACACCGCATTCACCACCAGACAGGGTTCATCGCTGAAATTAATCGCACTATGGGGAACCCCAGGGGGAATGGTGACTACTGCCGGATAGCGATCGCTCAAAGGAATATAGAGATATTAACGGTCCTGTAACACTATTAACACAAAACTGTCCCGGACCACCCGCTATTGATCTGTCTGAAAATGATGGACGAATAAATCATCCCAGGTCCGCGCTTTCACCTGGACTAACATCGTTTCATGACTGGACTGAGGGGTATAAAATTCAGTCATTCCAGACTGCATGGTTTCTAAACGCCGAATTTGAATAGACTTAGTTAAACTCATAGATTTTCCTTCACCGGGTTTCTTATGCTTCTGATTATGACGCGGGAGTTAATAAATTTTTGTAAACATTGTCACCAACTTGTTAAAAGTATGGTATAGAAGGCTGCAAAAGACCCAAATTAAGAGGAATCCATCATGACTCAGCAACATCCCCATCCCAAGCGTCGCCCGGATCTCTTCGGATGGATTGTCCGATTTGTCTGTGGGGCGATCGCCGGAATATTTATCGCCATTTTCTTCCTTTGGGATGGGATGAATGCCGGAGGTGCGATCGCCTGGAGTTTGGGATTAGGGACCCTCTTCGGGTTCTGTGCGGCCCAATGGGGCGATCGCTTTTGGCAATTTCTGGGGCGCTGGTGG
The DNA here is from genome assembly GCF_025370755.1 of Laspinema sp. D2d. Taxonomy (GTDB): domain Bacteria; phylum Cyanobacteriota; class Cyanobacteriia; order Cyanobacteriales; family Laspinemataceae; genus Laspinema. Next base: position 74,245 of record NZ_JAMXFC010000016.1, read on the forward strand.
GGATGGTTTTAACCCAGATTGAGGGTTAAACTGCCGCTAGGTCGCGATGTTCGATTTTAGTGCCTAAAACCTTGAGAAATTCAGCCAACCAAGCGGAATGGGCGGGCCAAGCGGGGGCCGTGACTAGATTACCATCCACGATCGCCTCATCTACTGCGATCGCCACATAAGTCCCCCCAGCGCGAGTCACATCTGGACCACAGGCCGGGTAAGCAGTGCAGCGTTTCCCTTGCAGAACATCTGCTGCTGCCAACAGTTGCAATCCGTGACAAATCGAGGCGATCGGCTTATTTTCCTGCGCAAAATGACGGGTAATTTCCAAAACCCGCTGATTCAGGCGAATGTATTCCGGCGCACGTCCCCCGGGAATCACCAAGGCATCATAAGTCGCCGGATCCACATCCGCAAACGTCGCATTCAGGGTAAAATTATGACCCGGTTTTTCGCTATAGGTTTGGTCCCCTTCAAAATCGTGAATCGCAGTCCGAACCGTTTCCCCGGCACTCTTATCGGGACAGACAGCATGAACAATATGGCCCACCATTTGCAGCGCTTGAAAGGGGACCATCACTTCATAATCTTCCACATAATCGCCCACCAACATTAAAATCCGCTTTCCAGTCATGTTTGGACTCCTTGGCAAAATTTAAGAGACAAAAAATGAAGCAAAGCTGACTTCCTGTGTAACAAGTCAACTTTGCTTCATTTTAATCAGGGGAGGGTAGTGATTACCTCCTGGAGACTAGGGGAAAGACAACGCGCCTAGAAACCGTTACGGCCCCAAATCACCATCGAGATAGAAAAAGTAAAAACACCTAAAAAAGCAGCCCAACCCACAGTCAGAATATCCATAGTCTTATTTTGCCAGTCATGATAACGAAGGATTTCAAATTTTAATCATACGTCAAAGCGGGACGGAATGGACTGCAAGGGCTACGAGGCGAGTCAAAAGTTTTCCGGTAGGGGTGGGGTAGTCCCTCGCTTAACGCAGTCCCCCAACCCGAGGACCTTCTCTGGGTTGCCTTTTTGGTGAGTGCGTTACAGCGAAAGCCATAACGCACCCTTAATTCAATTAAACGAAACTAAAGTAACCTTCCTGCAAAGTCAGGTCAGAAACATCTTGAACCATCCCAATTAAATCGTCGCGATCGCCCAGTTTGCGGTAAATCTCCGTTCCTTGTGCAGAAACAGCAAGCTGATACTCCGCCGACGAACCCTGCAACTGGATGATATCTTCATTGGCATTGAAATTCGCGATCGCCGCATATTCTTTCCCACCCTCAGTGAGATTGAGATAATACACTTCATTCGCATCCCCCAGAATAAAGGTATCCACACCCGTACCACCAACCATCATGTCAACTTCAGGATTTTCAGCATTGACATCCATGCCCGTGAGCATATCGATATCTTCATCCGCAACAACTGTGCGATCGCCGAGATTAGCCAGAGTCATGCCCCCCAGATTGACAGTCAACTTGCTACCCAGACGACCTTCCGTCATCCCATGCATCATAAAGTGTTGATAGCCACTGCGGAAACCGCCACCTGTCACAGCTTCAGCCACATCCAAGTTATTCGCCAGATAGTAGCTAGTGCTGAATGCCTGACTCGGATCGCGATTTTCGTACATCCCAAAGTGGACAAAGTGTTCCATCGCACTGCGGAACGTACCCGCTTGCACCGCTTCAGCAACCTCGGCATTTTGTGCCAGATAGTATTCAGCGTCAAAGGTTCGGGTTACTACCTCAAACTGCGGGAACGGATTGCGACCTTCAGCAAACCCGACAGTGACCAAATGTTCCAGACCGTTCGTAGCAGTGGCTTGACGCACCGCTTCTGCTGCATCCGCCTGTTGCGAGACATAGAACATCTCAAAGTCTTGCAACACCTCGCTGGGGAAGCGACCTTCGGCAAAACCGAACTTGAGAAAATGCTCAAAACCGCTGCGGAACGAGCCATTCGTAACCGCATCTGCCACGTCGCTGTTTTGTGCGAGATAGTCCTTTGCAAACATCTCACTTGGATCACGACCTTCAGTGAAGCCGAAGAAACCGAAGTGTTCGGCAGCACTACGGAACGCGCCAGTTTCCACCGCCGCAGCTACATCGGAGTTTTGTGCGAGATAGTAGTCTGCATCGAAGAATAACATCCAGGGATTGCGGCTGTTGGTCTCGCTGTCGGAGTTCTCTCCACTGTCGCTCGATTCGCTGTTGCCGTTAGAAGGTAACCCCTGGGGAGAAGGCTGAGGCTGTGATGACTCAGGGGTATCTTCCTCATCCAGAGGGTTATTCTCCTCAAGGGTACGACTCGTGGGGTCGTTCACCTTGACAAGCTCCATCCGAGCCAGAATCGCTTCTTTGGTATTTTGAGCGAGAAACTCTTCTATAGAGACTTTTCCTGCTGCCAGTTCCGGCAGTCCTACTGCAATTTCACCCACTGAGACCGCTTGCAATTTGGTAATATCAGTGACGATATCTGTAGGTGAAGCACCGCTAGAAATCAGTTCCCCAATCATTTGATTGCCCAGGGCCATGATTTGAGCCGCAGCAGCCGCAGTAGCAGCCAGTTGGGTGGGGTTAATGTTGGGGTCAGACTTTGCAGCCTGAGTCATGGCATCTTGGAGAATCGATTGGACCGTTTGGAGGTTGCCCAAATCGACTGAAGTAGCAGCTTTGAATTGATTGGCGATCGCCCCAATCCCACTATAAGCCAGTTGGGCGAGGGGTGTTTCCGCAACCCCTTCCATAAACTTCGCCATCTGGACAATCGTATTTTGCACCTGAATCATGGAGCCAAATACCGAGGCCCCCTCAGTCTCCCCATTCGTAATTGCCTCTAAGGGGTCATAGCCTCCTAACTCAACGTCGGCAGAGAGTCCTAAAGCCGATTTGACTTGAGTTTCGGCAGCGGCTGGGTCAGTGCCTTGTTGCACCAGATTAGCGATAATCGTGGTTAATGGGGTGACGACTGTAGAGCGCAGCGTAGAAGTCAGGGGAGTGACCAAGGGTAAACCTGTGGCGATATCTACCCCGCCCATTAAGACTAACTGGCCTTCAGTGTGATCCAGTTCAGTATCTTGATTGGTATCAAACTGTTCAATATCTATAGCCAGGTCAAACGTGCCATCGGCTTTCGTGGTGGCAAAGGGTTCGTTCTCATCCAATATACCGTTTAAATTGGCATCAAAGAAGATTTGGCCATCGGCTATATAACCATCAATGACCTGACCTAGGTAATCTGTTTGTGGGTACAGCCCAATTCGACTCATGGCCTTATAGTTTGTACTTTCATATACAAATGTCTCAATGCCAGAGACTATTTTTACGATGCCGGTGGGTTTATGAAGAATTTGTAACCCAGTAGGAATCGTAGTAATTGCATACTCTGCTTTTGTTCCCACCAAAACTAACGTATCGTCACCAGCACCTCCATCAATCGTATCGTTGCTGTGGAGGAGGCTGACGAGCATATCGTTGCCATTCCCACCACTGAGAATGTTGTTACCATTCCCACCACTGAGAGTATCGTTGCCGTCATCACCCCGGAGAGTATCATTCCCCGATTCACCACTCAGCAAATCGTTGCCAGACCCGCCATCCAGAAAATCATGGCCCCAACCGCCGTAGAGATAATCTTGCCCTATGCCCCCAAAGAGATAGTCATTGCCCCCATCACCGTATAGGGTGTCATTATTCCATAACATTTCACTATATTGTCCCTGGTTTCCATTATCATCGCCATAGAGACTATCATTGCCATCTTCCCCTCGAAGCAAATCGTGACCGTACTGGCCGTAGAGCACATCGTTACCACTGCCACCGTAAAGGCTATCTTGACCATGAGAGCCATGTAATTCGTCATTGCCACTCTCACCAGTCAAACTATCGTTATCAGTCTCACCCAAAAGGCGGTCATTTCCTCCACCACCAGATAGCGTGTCATCGCCAGACCCCCCATCCAACAGGTCTTCACCTCCTTCCCCAGAAAGAAAATCGTTGCCTTCATTGCCGTAAAGAGAGTCATTACTGGTTATGGACACTAAATGGTATTCTATTATTGTTTTAGTCACTTCCAGTGGCCATAATCCAATTGTAACTGTTCTCTCAATTGGGAAATTGAAACTATATACAGATCCACCAACAATCAAGTCGTTACCCTGTCCCCCATAAATACGGTCGTCGCCCTCGTCTCCCTTAAGGAAATCGTTCCCGTCGTCACCATAAATTAAATCTTTACCGGATCCACCATAAATAACGTCGCCACCTTGTTCACCCGAGATTCGGTCATCCCCTTCCTCGCCACGGAGATCATCATTACCGGATCCACCATGGATTCGATCATTATCCAATCCACCATAAATAATGTCATTACCTCCACGACCTAAAAGTATGTCATGACCTCGGTGACCAAATATTTTTTCACCCCATTCTGTTCCGTTAATTTTGTTGTTGTTGTTATTACCATTTAGCTCTCCTCCACTCGTTGTAAAGAAGTTGTCCACATCACTAGCGAAGTTTTCAAGAGATGTACCCACATTTTTGAAAAACTGCTCAACTTCACCCCACGCTGCTACCGTAGCTTTTGATACTTCATCAAATCCCATTTCAAGGTACTGAATAGCTTTATCAGCAAGTCTGCCTATCTCACCCACAACCAAGTCTTCAAGCCAATCTGTAATGCTAGATATTTGGTTAAGATTCTGGTTAAGATTAATAGCTATCGATGGCTTATAATTCAAGAAAGGAACTGTAGCTGTTAGGGTAATTTGATTAGAGCCTCCCAACGTAATACCAACACCAACACCAACCTCTTCACCCAAGATGTTGTATCCTAAGTTAGTATTTACAGTCAGGGAGTTATTGGTGAGGGTGATATCTCCCGTGAAAATATCTTGTCCGAACAGCTTAACCTTGCCTTTTGCTGATCCAGTTCCATTTGAATTTACGTTCAAGTAATCTAGGTTTAGGGAGAGAACTGAACCCCAACCTAAGTTAAGATTTTCAACTTTTAAGCCGTTAGAATTAGCCTCAAATTGAACTCCTGCAACGGATTGACCAAAGAGCGTTAAATTTCCTTTACCCTTCGCTGACTTATCTTTGAGGCTGACCGACAAATAATCAACAGCTAATTTCGCAATTCCTAAGTTTAAGGAAGATTTCTTGATGTCAACGCTAGTTGGGGTAATTTTAAAATCTGCTTCAGCTTTAAGACCAAATATTTCTAAGCTGCCATTCCCTTGGATATATTGCTCATCAGAATCGACCTTTACATCTAATGTCAAAGCCTTCTGACTCTTTCCCTTAATCTTAATTAATCCATTTAATAAATTAAGGTCAGGGATTGTTAAAGATGCATTGAGGGTCGGATCTGATGAAAATGGATTAGCATCAAGATTTAAATCTGCAAATACATTACCGATCTTTAACCGCCCATTGATGCCAACACCCTGACTCAAGGTAGTATTAGCGATCGTGGTTTCAACGGGTACAAATTTGATGAGAGGATCCAGTTCTGTATCGTCATCATTAGGGCTGTCGATAGAGACAACTGTAATTTGATTGTTGATTACGTTAAACAAATCGGCTGCCTGCTTAATCACAGAGCTTTTACCAGCAGCTTGGTTTAACCCGTAGGAGAAAATTGGGCCAGCTAAAACATCTAAGAAACCAACGGGTTTAGTGGCTGTTAATTCTAGAGCAAAGTTATCTGGATCGTTGGTATCGATCAAAAAAGCGGACTTGAGAGCCAATTTGCCAAACTCTAAATCTCCGACAAATCCAATATTGTCAACATAGGGAAATAGGTAAGTGCCGCCCACCTGGAATCCTAAATTATTAATTTTAGTATTCGGTATGCCAAAGGGATTTACCCAACCCGAAGCGCCTGCCTTGAGTGCAAATGAGCCAGTTAGAGATTCTGGTTCAAGATTCAAACTTCCCGACAGGGTTAAATCAGGTTCACGGGATTGGAAAGGATCGTAGCCTTTCAGAATTAGACTCCCGCCAATTCCAAAGCTGGGTTCCGCATTTTTTAAACCCCCCTTCAAGTTCAAATTCTTAAGAATTGCGCTGAAAGAATCTTTCTTAAAGAGGGTAATATCTGTCCCTAAGTTTGCACCAATAGTCGCATTCGGGGGGCTGACTTCAGCGTTTAGGGTGACATCCTTAATGCCTAGTTGCTTAATGAAATCGAAAAAATTATCTTGTCCATCATCAGTAGCCAAGTCCAACTTACCAGAGGCGATGTATTTGGGAGTGCCACTGGACTTGTCAATGGTAAAATAAGGACTCCTCAGATCCGGCGTAACTTCTTGAGCGATTTCTTTAATGGCATCAACAGGGATTTTATCCACCAGATCCCTTAAAGATGCATTATTCGGATAGGCAAACTTAATGCTGGTTTTATCAACACTAAAACTGACGTTCTGTCCGCTCATCTCTCCAGCAAACGTATAAACTGTAGTCGGCTTGCTGGTATCAATTTTGAGGCTGGGATTTTTGACTGGCGTATTTAATATCTCGCCTCCTATTCCACGACTGTCAAACCCAACCTGCTTCAGCAAATCGGACAGAGAAACATCTCCCTCGTAACTCACGGTGACACCTTGACCGCTTTGATAGCCAAAGCTGACGGTTTGACCCTTGATGCTCCCCGATAGGGTATAAGCCGCAGGGGACTCGCTGGTATCAATGGTTAAGCTGGGATTGCCGATCGCCCCGGTTAAGATGGAACTACTCTGAGTCCCACTCACCCCCATACTACTGAGTAAATCGGACAGGGAAAACTCTCCCTCGTAACTCACGGTGACACCTTGACCGCTTTGATACTCAAAGGTGACGGGTTTACCGCTAACGTTACCCGAAAATGTATAAGCCGCAGGAGACTCGCTGGTATCAATCGTTAGGCTGGGATTGCCGATCGCCCCGGTTAAGATGGAACTGCCCTGAGTCCCACTCACCCCTATACTGCTGAGCAAATCGGACAGGGAAACATCTCCCTCATAGCTTGCAGTAACCGCCTGACCGCTTTGATAGCCAAAGCTAACAGGTACTCCGTTGATGGTTCCCGATAAATTATAGGCTGGAGAAGGCTCGCTTGTATCGAGGGTTAAGCTAGGATTGGCAATGGAAGCACTGAAAATCGAACTTCCGTTCGCAACAGGAACTCCCAAGGCTTTTAGCACATCGTTGAGTGAGCCAGTGGCATTGTAGGTCGCCGTAAGCTGCGAATCCTGAATCTCAACCGTTAAGGGCGAGATCGCATTCAACGCCTTTTGTAAGACTTGCTCCACTGAAGCGGATACATTAATCCCCTGATTTTGGAGGTAAGCATCTAGTGCGCTCCACACCGAAAAGGTAGTGGAGAAACTCGGAGTTAAAGGTGCAGCGGCAGTATTGCTGTTCCCACTGGCATCCGTTACAGCACCAGCAGGCAGATTCACCGTGACAGTCCCACTCCCTGTGGGCGTCACCGTAAAGTTGTAGCTGCTGCCACTGCCAGTCAAGTTGCTCACCGTCCCATTTGTGACACTCACATCGCTAGAGGCAAACCCCGTCACCGTTTCGCTAAAAGTGGCGCTCACTTCAAACGGGGCGTTAACGGTGGATGCTGCCGTCGATGCTAATAAGGTGACGGTGGGTGCAGTGGTATCCGGTGCGATCGCTGTTGCTGTCTTGAAGTTCCAAGGAGTCGCACCCGCAATCCCCGCATAATTGTTACCGGCACTATCTTTAATTGCGTCATTGGCAATCTCGACATAGTAATCCGTTCCCGCTGCTAGGTCAGCCGTGGGATTAATCGTAACGGTACTGCCACTGACGGTAATTTTGGCATCAGTAGCGGCAATGGTTTCAAAGACTGAGTTATCAGAGACTTTCTTGATAACAATGTTGCCTGTACCTTTTTGAACCGCTTCATTGAAGTTGACGACTAGGTTTGCGCCAACGGCAACAGTGGTGGCATTATCTGCCGGAGTGAAGCTGGTAGCGGTGGGTGCAGTGGTATCCGGTGCGATCGCTGTCTTGAAGTTCCAAGAAGTCGCACCCGCAATCCCCGCATAATTGTTACCGGCACTATCTTTAATTGCGCCATTGGCAATCTCGACATAGTAATCGGTTCCCGGTGCTAAATTACCAGCGGGATTAATCGTAACGGTACTGCCACTGACGGTAATTTTGGCATCAGTAGCGGCAATGGTTTCAAAGACTGAGTTATCAGAGACTTTCTTGATAACAATGTTGCCTGTACCTTTTTGAACCGCTTCATTGAAGTTGACGACTAGGTTTGCGCCAACGGCAACAGTGGTGGCATTATCTGCCGGAGTGAAGCTGCTAGCGGTGGGTGCAGTGGTATCCGGTGCGATCGCTGTTTTGAAGTTCCAAGGAGTTGCACCCGCAATCCCCGCATAATTGTTACCGGCACTATCTTTAATTGCGCCATTGGCAATCTCGACATAGTAATCGGTTCCCGGTGCTAGGTCAGCCGTGGGATTAATCGTAACGGTACTGCCACTGACAGTAATTTTGGCATCAGTAGCGGCAATGGTTTCAAAGACTGAGTTATCAGAGACTTTCTTGATAACAATGTTGCCTGTACCTTTTTGGACCGCTTCATTGAAGTTGACGACTAGGTTTGCGCCAACGGCAACAGTGGTGGCATTATCTGCCGGAGTGAAGCTGGTTGCCATTGGTGCGGCAGTATTGGCAGTGCGGGTTAACGGTGCAGCCGCCGTGTTAGTATTGCCGCTGACATCACTCGCACCACCAGCAGGCACATTCACAGTAACCGTGCCTTCCCCTGTGGGCGTTATGGTAAAGCTATAGTTGCTGCCACTGCCAGTCAAATTGCTCACCGTTCCGTTGGTGACGCTCACATCGGTAGCTGCAAACCCCGTCACGGTTTCGCTGAATGTTGCGCTCACTTCAAAGGGGGCGTTAACCGTAGATGCCGCCGTAGATGCTAGGGTGACGGTGGGTGCGGTGGCATCCGCAGTCCGCGTTAACGCTGTAGCTGCTGTGTTGGCATTTCCCGCCGTATCAGTCGCGCTACCTGTAGGAACATTGACCGTGACAATACCGCTTCCGGTCGGTGTCACCATAAAGCTGTAGTTCGTGCCACTGCCAGTCAAGCTGCTCACTGTGCCATTCGTGACGCTGATATCAGTCGCAGCAAACCCAGTGACGGTTTCACTAAACGTGGCACTCACTTCAAACGGAGCGTTAACAATGGATGCTGCTGTCGATGCGAGGGTGACGGTGGGAACTGTGGTATCAATAACCAGATTTTTCCCTCCCCCCAGAGATGAAGCCGAACCCGTCGTGGGTAAAGTCAGGGCGGCATTATTCCCCGCCGCGTCTGTAATCGTCCCGCCCGCTAAGGTGAGCGCTGTTGTCTCCAGGTCGGTGGCACTGTCACCTGTTGCCACCGTATAGTTAAAAATGAGCGTATTCGTGCCGGTGCCGTTCGTGTAGGTGGCCGAACCGCCAGAATTTAAGGTTAATTCCGGAGTGCCGGTGACTGTCACTACTTCGTCAAAGGTGACGGCGATCGGGATAACTTGGCCCACCCGATAGCTTCCATTGGCAAGGCTAGAAGTGATGCTGGTAATGCTAGTGCCAGTTTTATCGAGGGTATAAATTTGGCCGGTACTATCACCGTTGCCAGTGCCTGCACCGCCCAAGGGGACACTGAGGCTGTTGATAATACTGTCGTCATCGGTGAGGTTTAGCTGTACCGTGCCATCTCCCGTACCTGTATCCACGGCAACAGTGTAGCTGGTCCCCGATCCGGTCACGCTGGTAATGGAGGCATCGGCAATGCTACCCGCCGCTAAACTAAAGTCACTAGCATTGACACCCGTCACAGTTTCGCTGAAGGTGACAGTATAGTTCACCGTAGCTGCATTACTAGGGTCGGCATCAGCACGGGTAATGCTGGTGACAGTGGGGATACTGTCGTCATAACTTACTTCATTGTCGGTACTGGTGCTGGCGGTAGAAGTATTTCCCGCTACATCGGTGACAGCACCGGCATTCACAGAAGCGGTAATAGTGCCAGGGCCGGTCATTCCGGTGACGGCAACGTTATAGGTGGTGCCGCTGCCGGTGATGTTAGCAGTGGTTGCGCCTGCGGTGCCGCCCACTGTGATATCGGTATCATCAAAACCCGTTACGGATTCCGAGAAAACTACCTCAAAATTGACGGTTGTCCCGGCAGTGGGGTCAGGCTGTCCCGCATCTTGGTTGATAGTGACCGTGGGGGCAGTGGTGTCAATGGTAACGGTAAAGGGTGCAGAAGGGGTGCTGATGTTGCTGGCAGCGTCGGTGGCAGTGGCGGTGAAGTTATAAGTGCCGTTGGTTAAAGTCGTACCACTGTAGTCAAATGTCCAGTTCCCCGAGGCGTCAGCCGTAGCAGTACCCATCGAGGTGCCGTCTTTGAAGAGGGTCACCGTGCTATCGGCTTCGGCAGTACCTGCAAAAATCAGGGTGGCGTCGTTGGTAATGCCGTCGTTGGCAGTGCCGTTATCATCACTAATGCTGGCAATGACCGGGGCAACAGGGGCGGTGGTGTCAGCGGTGGTTAAATTCCAAGTGGTTGCTCCAGTAATCCCTGCAAAGTTATTACCGGCTAAATCGCGAATGGCTCCCGCAGCAATTTCTACATAGTATTCGGTGCCATCAACGAGGTTATTAGTAGGATTGATGGTGACGGTATTTCCGGTGACGGTGACGTTACCGGAGGTTACATCAATGGTTTCAGCAATGGAGTTATCTGAGACTTTCTTGATAACGAGGTTGCCGGTGCCTTTTTGGACAGTTTCGCTGAATCCGATGACTAAATTGGCCCCGACTGCCACATTCACTGCATTATCGGCAGGGGTAAAACTGGTGGTGGTGGGGGCTGTGGTATCAACCGTCGTGAAATTCCAAATGGTTGCACCCGTAATTCCGGCAAAGTTATTACCGGCTGCATCACGAATGGCTCCTGCAGCAATTTCTACGTAGTATTCGGTGCCATCAACCAGATTATTAGTAGGATTGATGGTGACGGCACTGCCGCTGACGGTGACGTTACCGGAGGTGACGCCAATGGTTTCCACCACGGAGTTATCCGAGACTTTCTTGATAACGAGGTTGCCGGTGCCTTTTTGCACAGTTTCGCTGAAATTGGCTACCAAGTTGGCACCGACTGCAATATTAGTGGCATTATCAGCCGGAGTGAAACTGCTGACGGTGGGGGCGGTGGTGTCGGCGGTGGTGAAATTCCAGGTGGTTGCCCCTGTAATGCCGGTGTAGTTATTGCCCGCTAGGTCTTTGATTGCTCCCGATACGATTTCTACATAGTATTCGGTGCCATCAACGAGGTTATTAGTGGGATTGATGGTGACGGCACTGCCGCTGACGGTGACGTTACCGGAGGTTACATCAATGGTTTCAGCAATGGAGTTATCCGAGACTTTCTTGATAACGATGTTGCCGGTGCCTTTTTGCACAGTTTCATTCAATTGCAACACCAAGTTACTCGCTACTGCGACAGCAAGCGCGTTATCAGCAGGGGTGAAGCTAGTCGAGGTAGGCGCGGTGGTGTCTACGATTAGGTTTTTGGTGGCACCGAGGGAGTTTGCGGCTCCAGGACTGGGGAGCGTGAGGATAGCATCGTTCGTGGCACCATCTTGGATAGTGCCGCCACTGAGGCTGAGGGCAGTGGTATTGGTATAGTCGAGGTCGTTGGTCGTTTGACCCGCAGCGATGGTGTAGTTGAAGGTGAGGGTATTCGTGCCGCTACCCGAGGTGTATGTAGCGGTGGCCCCCGTGTTTAAGGCGAGGGTGGGACTGCCCGTAACGGTGACGGGTTCGGAAAAGGTAACGGTAATGGGAATCAGTTGACTGGCTGAGTAGCTGCCGTCGGCGATCGCAGAAGAGATGGCGGTGACAGTGGGCGCAACTCCGGGGGTCAGCTTGCTAATAAAACTGTCGTTACCTCCTGCCTCACTCAGGTTAGCCGTACCCGTACCCGGGTCGAAATCAGCAGTCCCCTGAAAAAAGCCACCGGTGTAAACGTTACCACTATTATCAACCGCGATACCCTTGCCGAGATCGGCAACCGGACCCCCCAGTTGCTTGGCCCAAAGGAAATTACCACTAGGGTCCAGCATACTGATGAAGCTGTCATTGCCGCCTTTAGAAGTCAGGTAGAATGTGCCTGCACCGGGGTCGAAATCAGCAGTGCCTACAAAGAAACCCGTGGTGTAAACGTTACCACTACTATCAACTTTGATACTGTTGCCCTCGTCGTGGCCAGCCCCACCCCCCAGTCGCTTTGCCCAGGCAAAAGTGCCATCTGGGTTCAGTTTACTAATGTAACTGTCGTTACCTCCTGCGGAAGTCAGGTTGAAGGTGCCCGCACCGGGGTCGAAATCGACAGTGCCTGTAAAGTAACCCGTGGTGTAAACGTTGCCACTGCTATCAACTGCGATACTGCTCCCACTGTCGCTACCCGTACTCCCGAGTTGCTTTGCCCAAGCGAAAGTGCCATCTGGGTTCAGTTTGCTAATGTAACTGTCGGCCTGAGAGCCGTCACCTGCGGCAGTCAGGTTGAACGTTCCCGCACCCGGGTCGAAGTCCGCAGTACCGCTACCGCTAAAGGAACCCGTGGTGTAAACGTTGCCACTGCTGTCAACCGCAATACTGTTACCACGGTCGTTACCCGTACCCCCCAGTCTCTTTGCCCAGGCGAAAGTGCCATCTGGGTTCAGTTTGCTAATGTAATTGTCGGTACCTCCTGCGGAAGTCAGGTTGAACGTGCCTGCACCCGGGTCGAAGTCCGCAGTGCCTTGAAAGATACCCGTGGTGTAAACGTTGCCACTACTGTCAACCGCGATACTGTGACCACTCTCGGCACCGGTACCCCCCAGTCTCGTTGCCCAGGCGAAAGTGCCATCTGGGTTCAGTTTGCTAATGTAACTGTCGTTAGATCCTGCGACAGTTAGGTTGAACGTGCCCGCACCCGGGTCGAAGTCCGCAGTAGTGTTAAAGATACCCGTGGTGTAAACGTTGCCACTGCTATCAACCGCGATACTCGTGCTCCTCTCGCCAAGCGTACCCCCCAGTTGCTTTGCCCAGGCGAAAGTGCCATCTGGGTTCAGTTTGCTAATGAAGCTCTCATAATCGCCTGGAGTAGTCAGGTTGAACGTGCCTGCACCGGGGTCGAAATCAGCAGTGCCACTGAATTCGCCCGTGCTGTAAACGTTGCCACTGCTGTCAACGGTGATGCCGAAGAGAATGTCGATACCCGTACCCCCCAGTCTTTTAGCCCAGGCGTATTCGGGTTGCAGGCTGAAAACACTGCCATAAGTTGCCATTGCTGGTGCGGAAAAAGCCAGGGACGCAGCAATTTGCCCGGTGGTTTTTGCTAGTTCCCAGTCACCGTCCAGGGCTGCATGACCTGTCTTGTTGATAGATGCAGCTATATTGGCCCCAGTTATTTCACTGAAACGCTGTACAAAGCTTTCGCCAATTTCTCCGGCGGCGACTTCACACCCATATAGCAAAATCTCTGCTGTTCCACTCAGGGCGTTGCGCCACTGTCCTAGGGTCTGGCTGTAGCTATCCAGGTTATCAGCATTGAGGAGAACTGATCCCAGATACAAGCCCCCCGGTTGGCCGTGAGACACAACATGCAATGCCTGAATGTGGCTACGATTTGCCAGGAGTTCGGCGATTTGGGTTACTCCGTCTCGATCGCGGTGGAGGATTGCGACCTCAGTGCCAGGAAGCACTCCTGCTGCTAAACTTTCCCAGTTTTCTAACGCTGCGTCAATAACAACAATGCGGCGATGATGCGAATTAGTGCTGGGGGCGGTGTTTGCTACAAGCTGAGTGGTTTCAAGTACATTCATTGAGGTCTGTCCTTCTGTTCTGTGGCTGGGTTAATAGGGGATGTCGGTAGATGCAACCCCAGACAATATCGAGGCGAGTAGGAATCGCTTCTGCTATGAAATCAACTGAGGCCGATCGCTCGGTTTGAACTGAATTGGGGGAAAGTCTTGAGTCAAAATAAGATTTTTGCGATCGCATAAACCCAGGCGTTCTTCCCTCAAAAAGGGTGAAAAATGTTTCCTTCATCTGCCCGGGTTTTGCCGCGTTCTGTAGAGGATTAAATGCCTTTACAGTAAAACGAGTTTTTTGTCAACTCCCAAAAGAATTAATTTTATTGAGGCACCTTTAACATAACTTTCAATACTCCAAGGTGTCAATAGAATTAGTGTAAAGTTTGGGTAAATACAAATCTTTTTCCCAATCGGTATTGAGGGAGGTTTAACGAAGCAATGGGGCCTTAACGGGTTTGATTGAACCGACTACAATTTTGTCAATGATAAATATATGGAAAAAATGTAAATACTTCACTCAAAAGGCAAAAAATTCAGTATTTTTACAGAGACGACTTTTTTCTTTAGGGGGATGTGGGAACCACAGATTTCACCAATTTTCACGGATAAGATGGATCGACCCCTGAGAACCAGGGAAAGCATGACATGGGATTAAACCCCCTGTAGATAAATCGCCACAAAAACATCGCTACCCGAATCCACTGTGCTGGCGTGGTTTCTCTCCCTTTTCCTGTACAATACTCCGTACAAAATTAAGCAACGATTTCCTGTGGAATAGCTTTGCTTCACGCACCGATTAATTAGAGTTCTGGGTAATTCGGATAATTTTTTATCGAAGTAAAATCCAAATCCTACTTTAAACTAAATTTTCCTTTAAGAATCACTATCGGATAACTCCACGACTTCATCGGGGTAGGCTTCCATTAAGGCGGGTAAGACGGGACAGGGGGGGATGTCTTGTAAGTTGGCGGGTTTACTCCAGGTAAAGGGGGCTTGTTTGGCGGCAGAAATCCATAACAATCGTTTAGCGCGGGTCATGGCAACATAGAGTAAGCGGTATTCTTCGGCTATTTTGAGGTCTTCGGCTTGTTTCCAGGAGTCGGCGATGGAGGGGAACTGGAAGGGGGCGCTGTCCCAGGATTGGGGTGCGCTTTGGTGGTGGAGATGGGCGCGAATTTGGGCGCGGGCGACTTCCGATAGGGTGTAGGGTCCGAGGAATTGGGCCGGTGGGGGAACCCAGAATTTGCCAGGAATCATGTTGTCATGCAGGAAGGGGATGAAGACATAATCCCAGTCCAGTCCTTTGGCTTTGTGCATGGTAACGATGGTGAGTT
Source organism: Laspinema sp. D2d (assembly GCF_025370755.1). Taxonomy (GTDB): domain Bacteria; phylum Cyanobacteriota; class Cyanobacteriia; order Cyanobacteriales; family Laspinemataceae; genus Laspinema. The sequence goes on from NZ_JAMXFC010000016.1 coordinate 89,470, forward strand.
GGCGCGGGCGAGTATAAAGTTTCTCGGCGTTATCTTCTGTATCGACGGGTTCAAAGCGTTCTGAGGTAACGATTTCGTTGAGGACGGTGAGAATGCCGCTCATGGAGGGATTTCCGGCGGTTTGTTGGGCCAAGCGATCGCCCAATTTGTCAGCGGTGGCGAGTTCGGAGGCGTCGTAATGTAGGGCTAAGGCGAGGAAGGAAATCAGTTGATACAAAGGGAGTTCTATCCGCGCTGTGAGTAAGCTGGCACAGAAGCGTCTCGCTTGGAGTACGGCTGGGGGTTGAGGGGGTTCTAAGGGACCGGGATAGAGAAATTGTTCCGGTAAGCTAGTGAGGGCGTTTAAGTCTTGGGAGGGGATTAGGTTGCGATCGACTAAGACGCGCAAAACGGTTTTTAAATAGTCTGGGGAATGGGGGCGATCGAGGAATTGCAATAAGGCGAGCATTTCTGCGGGAACTTGAGACCGGCGATCGCTGGCGGATACATCGAATACTTCTATTCCATATTTATTTAGCTCACATTGAATGCCATATAAATGAGGATTGCTCATCACGTCTTGGATAAATCGCCCTTGGCGGTTTTCTCTCACTAAAATGGCTGCCGATCGCTCCTCAGTTGTCTCACTAAATAACTGGACTGCCCTCCGCGCAATCAGTTCGATGGTGTGATAAATATCCCGAGGTTGATACATCTCCAATCCTCCGCCGGTGTGAGGCGGATTCGCATCGGGTTGGGGGTCGCCGCTTTCGACGGTCCGAATATTTTGGAGGCGAAAGGGCAATTTAGCCTGATGTTGACTGGATGCTATCTCCGGGGTGAGGTGATGCTGCTGGGCATAATGACGATTGACCCAACTTAAGACAAAATTGGCCGCATTGATGATAATTCGGGTACTGCGTCCGGCGCGATCCATTGTTGCTAGGAGATTCTCTCGATCGCAAGCTTCACAAAAGCGGCGAAAATAGATCGGGTCAGCGGGGGTAAAGGTAGAGTTAATAGCTTGATTAGGGTCACCAACGCGAATTAAATTGGGAGGACCATCGGGGTCATCGCACTTTCGGGCCAAAATCTCTAACAATTGGGTTTGTAACGGGGAGGAATCTTGCGCTTCGTCTTCAAATACGGCAAAGACTTGTTTTTGCCAGAGATAACACGCACTTTGATTTTCTAGGACGCGTAAGGCGGAAAGAATCATGTCATCGTAATCAATGAACTGCCGCGATCGCATCAAAGTTTCATACTGTTCATATAATCCAGCAGCGATCGCCAAAATCCCATAGGGATCATCAGGAACTTGTCCCTCAGATTCCGCCGACATTTGCCATAAATCTTGGGGTAATAACCCCGAAGATTTGGCTTCATGAATGGCAGTTTGTGCGAGTTGCGGCAGCACATCGGTTCGTAAGACAGACTGACGGCGCAAGCGTTCCGTTTCCTCGCCATCAAATTGACACCCTTCTATTAAACTGTGATACCGCTGGGGATTAGCTGCAATCCAGCGTTCTACACTTTGGATAATTAAGCGATTACTTTGGTTCGGGGTGACCAAGGTCATGTGTTCGAGGTCCAAACCGGATAACTCGGGATGGCGAGAGGCGATCGCCAATGCTAATCCATGTAATGTATTAACAGTAAATCCAATTTGTGGCATCGCCAGTTGTCTCAAGGCGGCGCGAATTTTTAATTTCAAATTTGCCGCAGCAGAACGAGTAAAGGTTACTACCACCAAATTGTGCTGATAATGCAATTTAAAACGAGCGATCGCCAATGCTGCCGCATCCGCCATTCCCTTAGATTTTCCGGCCCCCGGGACCGCAGAAACCGCCAAAGGACCGCCTCGCCAATCGGCCATTTGCTGTTGTCCCGGTCGTAATCCATTGCGGATGCGTTGTTCTGCCTCCTGACGTTTTTGAGCGAAGGGGGTCAAAGGTTTGGCAACGGATACAGGCAAGTTGTTCTCAAAATCTTTCGACATCGTGAGGTTAAACCGGGGACAAGGATGATAACAGGCGGTCATTCTGAGTGTATCGTTTCTGACGGGCGATCGCCTCTGTTTCAATTTTTGTAGCAGATTCTCCACTTCCCGACTCGTAAGGTTAGCTTAGGACTAACCCGCAACGGACCGTAATTTGACCCCCTCGCTATCCCAGGAGAACTCTGATGAAAGCAAACTCGATCACGTCCCGGACCCCTGGCAAACTCGCTCAAACCCCAATTTTACTGCCGATGTTGATTGTGATGGGTGCGATCGCCAGTTGTAGTGCGGTTCCCACTTCAAAAGCGATGAGGAACGAGTCCCTTGTCGCCCAGCAAGGCATGGTCCCCGCAGCAGCACCCCTGCCGCCATCGGATGCAGTTGCCAATGAAGCCCCACTAGCACAAGGGTCCGCAGAGATTCCCCAAGCGGCACCGCAATTGATTAAAACTGCTTCAATGACGATGGAAGTAGAGGCGATCGATGACCAAATTTCAGCCATTAATCAGATTGTCAAACAAAAACAAGGGGATTTGTTACAGTTTGAAGACAATAAACCGCGATCACAAAATACCCGCCATGTGGTTTCGATGCAGTTGCGCGTTCCTCAACAACAGTTAGAAAATACCATTAATGCGATCGCTGAACTTGGTACCGTCATCAATCGTTCGATTACTGCTGAAGATGTTTCCGCACAATTGATTGATAATGATGCCCGTTTAAAAAATCTTCGTAAACAAGAAGAAATGGTCTTAAAAATCATGGAACGGTCCGGTTCTGTGGGAGATGTCCTCAATGCGGCGCGAGAACTCGGTACTATTCGTGAACAAATTGAACGCCTCGATGCAGTTCAAGCTAATCTCCGCAACAAAGTCGCCTATTCTACCCTGTATTTAACCTTAGAATCCCCGGTTTCCGCCGCTGAAATTCCTCCAAAATCTTTGGGAAAAGAACTGCAAAAAACCTGGGGCAATGCTACCGAAACCGTAGGAAATGTGACCGTTGGACTGCTCAAATTCACCCTGTATTTGCTGGCATTTAGTCCATTTATCCTATTATTTGCCGGAGTCGCCTTTTTAGGGTATAACAGAATAAAGCCATCTAAACCCGACGAGTCCAGCATCAATCATCATAGCTAGAGGAAGAGAGGCGAAAAGTGGGCGCGATCGCTGCACTGACCGCCTCTCTTCCTAATCCCCGTCTAGGAGATGCATGAACTCGATTCGCTCTGGCTTTAGAAAACAGCCGATAAGCAAGAGAGGCGAAAACCCATGCACCAACCTGGAGACCTCATCAAGGACCGCTATCAGATTCTTGACCTGTTAGGAGAAGGCGGAATTGCCACAACTTATGCCGCCGATGACTTGAATCTTGCCCAACAAGTCGCCATTAAAGTCTTATCCCTGCGACAGTTGAAAGACTGGAAAGCGTTGGAACTCTTTGAACGGGAAGGTAAGGTTTTAGCCCAACTGGATCATCTAGGAATTCCCAAGTATCTGGACTATTTCCAACTGGATATAGAGGGCGATCGCCGCTTTTACATTGTCCAAGAAATTGCCCCGGGTCAATCGTTGCAAGACTGGGTAAAAAGTGGATGGCGTCCAACAGAATTGGAGGTGAGAGAGATTGCCAAACAACTCTTAGAAATCCTGGTGTATTTGCATCAACTCACCCCTCCTGTTGTCCATCGCGATATTAAACCCCAAAATATTATTCGTCAGTCCGATGGTAAAGTATTTTTAGTGGATTTTGGGGCCGTTCAAGATACCTATCGCCATACCTTCACCAGTGGCAGTACCATCGTTGGGACTTATGGCTATATGGCCCCGGAACAGTTTCGAGGGCAAGCTAAACCGCCGACGGATTTATATGGATTGGGTGCAACATTGTTGTTTTTATTAACCCATAAAGACCCAGCAGATTTTCCCGAAAAACGGATGAAACTTGATTTTCGTCCCTATGTCAAAATCACTCCAGAGTTTGCCGATTGGTTAGATAATTTATTAGAACCCGTCATCGAAGATAGATTCAAGTCTGCTGCTGAAGCTTTAGCAGAATTGCAAGGAAAACGGGAACGAATTGCGCCGCGATCGCCCGGTAATCTCCAACCGGCTGGGAGTCGCGTTGTGTTGCAGAAAGATCAGAGTAGGATTAAAATCTCTATTCCTGGGGATGGTTTCAAATATGAGCATATAATTTTATGGGTTTTTGTATTAATAATCTTCAAAATTTTAGGGCATTTTATTTTAATTAGTTTTAGAACATCTTTAATAGGAATTATTGGCCTACCGTTTTTTTTAATTATTATTTTTGGATTAATCTCTTTATTTTGGGATATTTATGCTTTCAACTACTTAGAGTTTACTAAAAATAAGTTTACTATTACTTCAAATTTTCTAGGAATTAAATACAAATTTGACGGAAATATTGAGAATATCTCCCAGGTAGAAGTCTATCAAATCTCTGTCGACCTGAAAAAGTGCCGTACCTTCATCTGTGCCTTACAAGAGGGCGGAGTGAAGACTTATTTTTTTGGTTCCCGGCTTAGTAAAATGGAGCAAGACTGGTTAGTAACAGAAATCGCTGAGTTTATCGGAAAACCTAAATTAATCACAAAGTAGGACTAAAATAGGGGTCAGAACTGGATGAATCTAAAACTGGCTGACAAATGCACAGGTATCGACCTTATTTAAGTTTAGCGGGTATCCTCATTCTGGGTACTGTCCTGCGGTTTGCCCAATTAGAGGCTAAACCCATCTGGTTAGATGAAATTCTCACCGGGTTATTTAGTTTGGGACAAAGTTATGAGAAGATTCCGTTAGATGCAGTTTTTCCTTTAGCACAATTTGTTGATATTTTCCGTTTAAATTCAAGTTCTAGTTGTGGACAAATTGCCGAAACAGTGGCAAGGGAATCGACTCATCCCCCGCTGTTTTTTTGCTTAACTCATGGATGGTTGAGGGGCGATTGGGGGTCTTGGATATGGCAAACGAGATCGCTCTCGGCATGGTTTGGCGTGGGGGCGATCGCTGCGATGTATGGATTAAATCGCATCGCCTTTTCTCGGCAAGCAGGGGTCATGGGTGCGGCAGTAATGGCAGTCTCTCCCTTTGCCGTTTATCTCTCCCAGGAGGCACGCCATTATACCCTACCGATGCTATTAGTTATTTTATCCCTGATGGGATTGATTCAGATTCAAAAAGATTTACATCATCGGGAAACAATTCGCCCTTGGGTGGGAATCAGTTGGGCAATTTTTAATACATTAGGACTTTACACCCACTATTTTTTCTTGTTAGCTTGGGTCGCTGAATTATTGACGATTTTAGCGTTAAGTTTGGGGAAATATCTGCATCCTGGAAGACTGGGACTACAGCAACAAAGCTCCCCTGAACTGGCTAAAGGGATGGTAACTTGGCTGAGTTTGGGGGGGTATAGTTTGCTGCCCTTGTTGTTTTATCTCCCTTGGTTACCCACCCTGCACAACCATTTCAACCGTCCCGAAACCGATTGGTTTAAACCCTTTGAACCATCATGGGTAGATAGTATAGCGCCGATTTTTCAAACCTTAGCTGGTTGGTTAGTGATGATTGTGGCATTCCCGGTAGAAAATCAACCCCTGTGGATAGTTATTCCTTCGGTGGTTTTCATGCTGCTATGGTCCGGGTATTTTTTACTTTCTATTACTCCTGGAATTAAAGCCCTTTTTAAAAGCCCAAATACCCGATTTTTGGGTCTAAGCTTACTATTTTTTACAGCAGTTGTTTTATTAGAATATTTGACAATTGTTTATGGGTTTGGGAAAGATATTACTTCCGCTGTGCGCTACCACTTTATCTATTATCCGGGAATTTGTGCATTATTGGGCGCGAGTTTGAGCATGAAACCTGTGGGGAGAGAAGAAACAAACCCGTCTGCGCCGGTTCTTTCAAATCCGCTTGCTAACAGTCGATTTCCTATCTTAGCCCGCGCCCGCTGGCTTCCTCCGTATAGCCCCACCCTTCAGGGTGCAGGTTCGTATTTAATTCCCAGTTTTCTAATTGTGGGGCTGATCAGTAGTATTTTTGTGGTGTCAAATTGGGTATTTCAAAAGTCTTATGATCCCGCAGGGGTAGCGCACCAGCTCAATTTAGAACCGTCGGTTCCCTTGGTGGTGGTGGTGGGATATGAGAATATGCAAGAGGTGGCTTTGGGGTTAAGTTTTGCTTTGGAATTAGATAAAATCCGAACCCGGAATTCACCCGAGACGGGATGGGCATTTATGATGCGATCGCCCAGTTATCAATCCGTCTGGGAAAATCTGGCTAAAATCTCAAAAATACCGCCTTCTGCGGTTAATTTATGGATTGTGGCCCCGGGTTTGCGTCAGCGAGAATATCCGCCTCAATTGATGTTAGGCGATCGCCTCTGTAATCTTGACCCTAGTCAGTATTATCGGCTAGGAATTCCCTATCAACTTTATCGGTGTGCAAGAGAGGAAAATTAGCCCGCGCAGGCGGGCTTGGTCCCTATAGCCCCACCCTTGAGGGTGTGGGGTTTTATTCATCCATTTGCCACATTTCCTTAGTGAAATCTTCATCAAAAAATTTCTTAGGACGCAGCACTAACAACACTTGACCGAGAAATTTAATCTCCGGTTCTTGTTCAAACCACTGCATTTTGAGTTTTCCATTTTCTTCCCACAAAAAATACCCATTCGGGTCCCATTGGCGGGCAGCGCGATCGACTAAAACGAGAACTTCTTCCGCTTTTCCCGGTAGGTCAATCGGTAAATCATCGCTATGCCAAAGGATCGTCACTGGGTCCTCGGCGCGTAAGAGAACTTGCCAACTGGGAACGGGAACCCAGGCGGCATTTCCAGAGGATTTGACGATGCCAAAGGGTTCTTCAGGTTCAATCAGGGGAACTGCTTGTAAATCTTCCACGGTAAGGGGCATTCTGCCGACAACGGGGAGGATTTTAGGCAGTTCTTCAGCGGATTCTAAACGGTAAACGGATAGGGTGGGTGCAGATCGAGTCGAGGTGACGGTAAAATCGGTGAGCAGTTGTTCAACTTGTTTACGGGCAGTGACTGTATGGGCGAAAGATAATCCTCGGGCAATTAAGCGCGATCGCTCTTGGAAATCGGATTTTTGACGCGCCAGTTTCCAACATTGATAGGCGACAGCATCCCCAGGATGGGTGGAAAAAGCTTCCGGAATTTTAGAGAGTCGGGATAAATCTTTCATCGCTTTAACAAGTTCGTGAGTCTCGTCAACATCAAGGTTTTTCCCTACAATAAACTCGGCAGCTTTAGCCCGTTCTTCTTGACTGAGGATGCGCAATTCATAAAGAATATCGCTACCTTTGCGATTAAAATACGCCTGAGTATCTTCCGAAACTCCAGTGGCGATGATGGAGTTATAAACTTGATAACCCACCATAATTTGATTTTGTTGAATCTGCTCAAAGCCGGTGTCTTCAAAAATTTGTTGGGAATTATAACCGGCTTTTTGTAAGCGTTGGCAGGCCATTCCCCAGCCCACCCAGTTTCCTTCTTTACGGCGCAGTAATCGGATTAAATCTTCGATTTCTTCGGGGGATAAAGCCGCTTCTGTATTGGGCTTGGACATTTCAGGTGAGCTATCTGTCATGGGTTCTCAATTAATAATTCAGCGTCAAAGTGAGCAGGTTGGAGAGGTCGTGAGGGGGAAAGATTTTAGGGGTTTACGGGGCCAGGTTTTTTAGGCTATCTACCGCCAGTCGTAGTTGTCCGTTATGAGTTTCTAGCAACTGTTGAGCCTCTTCTTTGTTGAGATGAGTCCAATGCATGATTAAGGCTAGTTTGACCGATCTCCCGCTTTTTTCTAACAGAAACCCCGCCTCCTGGCGACTCAATCCGGTCAAATCTTCCAGTATTCTCAAGGCGCGGTCTTGGAGCTTTTTATTGGTGACCGAAACATCAACCATGCGGTTACCATAGACCTTTCCGAGCTTGACCATTACCCCAGTTGAGAGGATATTTAAGGCCATTTTGGTCACCGTTCCCGCTTTTAACCGGGTGGAACCGGCTAAAATTTCCGGCCCTACCAGCAGGCGAATGTCGATATCCACCGGCACCTCCACCTGTTCGGCTGGAACACAGGCGATAAAAACTGTACTGGTCCCCCGACGACGGGCCGCTTGTAACGCCCCTTGGACAAAGGGCGTGGTCCCCCCTGCGGTAATGCCCACGAGTACATCTAAGTCCGTGAGGTGGCGGCGGACTACCGCATCTTCCCCATCTTCGGCCCGGTCTTCTAGGTCCTCAGAACTGCGGATTAAAGCTCCCGCACCCCCAGCAATGATCCCCTGGACCATTTCCGGGGGTGTGCAGAAGGTGGGGGGACATTCGGCAGCATCCAGGACTCCGAGACGTCCACTGGTCCCGGCCCCAATATAAAAGAGACGTCCGCCTTGCCGGAGTTTGTCTGCGGCGAGGTCAATCGCTTGGGCGAGTTGAGTCCGGGCGCTGGCGATCGCCGCTAAGGTTTTGGCATCCTCCTGGTTAAATAGATCCACCAATTCCAGGGAACTGAGTCGGTCGAGATTTGCGCTACTGGGATTCACCTGCTCTGTAAGTAGATGTCCCCGTTCCTCCAAGTTTGTCATGATTAAGCCATAGGTAGTGAATAATTAGAAATTCTGGATGGGCACTTAGGATGGGGTTCGGGAGGCGGCTTGGACCAAAACAGCGCTAATCTCCCTCACCCAATGGCGATCGGCCCGGGGAAAGCCTTTGACCGGCCCTCCCCTGATAGAGCAGGGAGCGCAGAAGGCGCTACCCTGAACGAAAAAAGTACCGATTTAGAGCAATCCTTCCAACTGCCGACGAATGCGATCGAGTTCTGACTGGGGCAAATTATCATCCTCGGGTTTCGGGGTCTCCGGTTGCCAGTCCAGTTCATCCAGATTCGTTTCTGGGGGAATGGCTAACTCTCCTTCATGGATCAGTTTGGAGTCATACCCCGCATCCCGGCAAAATTCCTCAATCTCCTCTGAGTCGAGGGGTTCAGGAATGGGACTAGCAAAATCCTGGGCCTCCAATAACAGGGCATAACGGGTGGCGTCATCTTCCGACTCAAACATCAGGATCGTGTTGCGATCGCCAATCCGTAAGGTGTGGATCCCTTCATTCTCCGTGCGGGGATTAAAGAGTAACACGAATACTCGCATAAGCTCAAACGATATTTCTAAACTTTGAGTAGTTTATCTTTAAGACGGGGCGAGCGCGATCTGTCTAGGGACTATCCTCTAGGTAGACGGCAGACGAAACCCCTTAGATTAAAGTAAAAAATCAACCCTCCCACTCTTTGCCCGAATCAACCCGAGTCTTTACCCAGTCTAAAGCTACATCGGATGAGTCTCAAGTCTCCTGGGTTTGACTCCTTGGGATAGAAATCACCCATTTCCTGCGAAAGTCTTCCGTTAAAATTGGGGGATTTGGATTTTACGCAGTTTATTCCGGCGAAACCATCAAGTCTCGCAGTGTATGTAGATTAAGCGCTGTTGATATCACCAGATGACCCACTCCCCCAACTCTCCCCAACCTAAGCCCGATCCTCGGACTCCCTCCCGTCCCTGGGGTCCGCTACTCAAAAAGACCAGCCTGACTGTCGGTGCTCTCTTGCTTGTTGGGGGGGCCGCCGGTGCGGTCTATGGGTGGTATTTCGTGATGAATAAACTCTCCCCCCTGGTTAGCGAAGAACTCACGAAGCTCATTAAGCGCCCGGTTGCGGTGGGTCCGGTCACCGGCTTCTCCCTCTCTACTATTAACCTGGGGAAATCCAGTGTTCCTGCGACTTCCACGGATCCCGATCGCGCCACGATTGAAAAGGTAGAGGTCTCCTTTAATCTCTGGAAGTTCTTACAAAGTCGCACCCTTGCTTTAGATATTAACTTGGTTGCACCGGATATTTATTTGGAACAAAATCGGGACGGAGTATGGTTAGAAACCACCCTGCATCCCAGTGATGATGAACCCGGTCCAATCAAGATTCAGGTAGACGCGATTCGCTTCGAGTCGGGACTTTTGGTGTTGGTGCCTTCTCCGGGACTGCGGGCAGAAATTGAAAATTTAGAAACGGTACCCCCGCCTCGGTCCCTGGCGATCGAAAATGTCGAAGGGGATGCTAAGTTTTTGGATGACCAAACTCGGGTAGCCTATCAAGTCCGGGCCAATCCCCGGGTAGAAATTCAAGGGAAACGCGGTCCTAATCCCAACTTGGTGGTGAGTGGAGAAACCCAACTAGAAAGCACAGAAACGCGCTTACGAATTCAGGGAAATAATCTGAATGCCCCAGATGTGATCCCGTTAATTCCTAATTTACCCTTGGTGGCCTATCAAGGTAGATTAAATGCTAATTTGACAATTCATTTGAGTAATGAAGAGTTATTTGGATGGCAAGGGGTTGCCAGTTTTTGGGATATTCATGGACAGTTAGTGGGGTTACCCCAAGACCTGACTCAAGGGCGGGGTTTATTGCGCTTTTCCGAGTTAAGTGTCGGGTTTGAAAATGCCAGTGCTTTTTATGGGACAATTCCCGCTAAGGCTCAAGGGGTCATTGATACCGCCGGAGAAGGAGAATACAAGTTAGGAATTGAAATTTTGCCCGTGAGTACCGAGGAGTTTATTAAGACCTTGGAACTCGATGTCCCCTTAGATATTGTAGGGGAATTGGCCGGGGAAATCCAACTCACGGGACGCTTGGAAGCGCCGATTGTGAATGCTGCGGTGGAGAATACGCAACCGATCGCCGTGGACCAAGTGCTGTTGGGGGTACTGCAAGCCAATGTGACCATTGCCGTGGAACAAAGTACCCTCACGGTTAACCAATTTCTGGCCCAACCGTTAGCGGGAGGCCAAATTACTGGGAAGGGGATTATTCCCCTAGAACCCATGCAGGCCCTCGCTTTGGAAATTGAGGCGCGAAATATTCCCGCCGATGCGATCGCCCAACCTTACCTAGAATCCCCCCTCCCCCTTGTCCTCGGTTCGGCCAATGCCACGGCTAAAATTACCGGATCCCCAGAAAGTCCGACCACGTTAATTCAGTGGGAGTTACCTCAAGCAACCTATCCCGGTCAAGGGGAAATTATTGTTCTCTCCGATACGGTGGTCGTTCCCAATGCCCGCTTTCAAGTCGCTGGAGGCACTGTGACAGCCAATGGGAGTCTCACCGATGACCGATGGCGTGCCTTTGTCAACGCCCAAGGAGTGGATCTCACTAAACTCGGGACACCGGGACCGACTGCCCCTCCTGCAATTCCAGCGATTTTAACCGCCCGAGTTCAAGCAGAAGGCAACCTTGACCTCAATGCCAACGAACTAGCCGTGATCGCCCGGTCCTCGGTGGAGACTCCCGGGGTGGAAACTCTCACTGCCGATGCTACAGTGAATAACGGCCAATGGCAGGCGAATGTCAAAGCTTCCCAAGTGAATTTAGGAACATTTATCCCTAATTTGGCAGTTCCCACAACCCTACCCACGGCGAATCTGACCCTGGGTGGCACTTTGGCGGGAACTTTAGACCCGAACAATCTCCAAGCAACCGTCCAGGGTGAGTTACAGACTCCCGGGGGAACAGTAAATGCGGATGCGGGATTAAATAAGGGGGAGTTTGAGGTCATTGCGACTACGGCAGGATTCACCGTAGATTCCCTGGCCCCCGGACTCCTGCCGGTCCCGGTGGCGATCGCCCAAGGACGGGTGAATCTGTCGGGGAATTTGGAGAATTTGGCCTTAAGTGCGATCGCGGCTAACAGTCAAGTGCAACTGAATGTAGGCGGAAATCCCCTCACCGCCAACAGTCAACTCAACAACGGTCAATTAATCGCCACCCTCAATGCCTCGGAAATCCCCTTAGCGCCTTTCCTTCCCCAACCGGAAACCCTGCCGGTGGTTCTCACAACCGGGCGGGTGAATCTCTCGGCAGACTTATCAGGAGTTGAACCTAGTTTAAATCCCGAGGATATTTTAGCCACGACGCAAATTCAGTTACGGGTTGGAAATGCGCCGGTTACCCTGGATGGGCGATTGGTGAATGGGGCTTTTGATGCCAGTTTCAATGCGTCCAATGTTCCTTTAGAACCCTTCCTCGGTCCTAACTTACCGGGTCCTGTCAATGTTGCCAATGGTCAAGGAACGGTGACGGGCACCTTGGATACTTTGGAACTCAACGGCGTGAATGCGACTGGTCAATTTAACCTCAATATTGCCGGTGCTCCCCTGAATGCCAATGCTACCGTTCGCCGAGGCAACCTCCAAGGCACTCTCACTGCGGATAACCTGCAACTCGATCGCCTCTTTCCCGGTGTCTTACCCCTGCCGGTCCAACTTGCCCAAGGTCGAGTTAATATTGCCGGAAATTTAGCTAATCTCACGCCCGATACCCTCAATGCCACCACAGAACTTCGATTGAATCTCGCTAACGGAACCGCAGTGGCCGACGCTAGACTGCAAAACGGTAATTTTCGAGGGTCAATTGTGAGTAGTCCTTTATCCGGTGTTCCTGGGGCGACGGATGCTGCGGTTCCCATCACGCTGGGACGAGGAAGAATAACGGCAACGGGACGGTTTGGGAGTTTTGCCCCGGAAGATATTAATGCCAATTTGGAAGGTGAGGTACAACTGTTGGAAGGGACAGTCACGGCCCGTTCTACGGTGACTCGCGGCCAATTTGAGGCGACGGTGAATGGGGCGGAATTAGCCTTAGCACAACTCAATCCAAACCTGGCGGGAATCCAACTCCAGCAGGGTCAAGTGATAGCGCGGGGGAATCTCGCCAATGTCGGTCCCGAGACGGTGAATGCTACAGGGCAAGTGAGATTAGAAACCCCGGGAGGCAGTCTGCAAGGGGAGGGGCGTGTAAATCAAGGACTGTTCTCCGCCACGGTAACCGGCGATCGCATTGCTGTTAATCCTTTAATCCCGTTACCTGTCCCCGTTGTTGTGAATCAGGGCAATTTGGCCGTTTCCGGGAATCTTGCCACCTTAGAACCCCGGGCCTTAAACCTCACTTTGAATGCCAATCTGGATGTAGCCGATGCCCGAGGCGTGGCAACTGCTACAGTCCGCAATGGACAATTTAACGCATTGGTGACTACAAAAAACATTCAGGGCAGTCAATTGGCCCAAAATTTACCCAAAACCTTACGGATTGGGGACGGACGATTGGCGGCATCGGGCCAGATTAAGGCGTTGGAACTTCAAGGCATTGATGCCCAGGCGGAATTACAACTCGCCCTTGCCAATGGCAATCTCACCGGAACGGGTACGGTTCAGAAGGGTCAACTCACAACGGTAATTAATGCCACCGGCATTGATGGGAATCAGTTTGCGCCGGAATTGGGGATTCCGGTGGCGATCGCCTCGGCGAAAACCACCGTTCGCGCCAACCTCACTAACTTCAACCCCCTTAACCTGGATGCCACAACCCAATTCCAGTTACTCGTCTCCAATGCCGCAGTTACCGGAGAAGGATTCCTGCGAAATGGACAATTCCAGGCTACCCTCCTCGCCGATGACTTCGGCTTAAATCAATTCGCCCCCAATCTCAACCCAAACCTCCAAATCTCTGATAGTCGAGTGGGATTAGCCGGAAGTATCACCGCCTTCACCCCTGCCGGAATCACCGCCACTGCCGAAGCACAACTCGCCCTTGCCAACGGTCGCATACAAGCAGATGCTACATTAAATAACGGCAATGTGAGTGCCTTCGTCAACTCCACCGGCATCCAAGTCAATCAACTCGCCCCAGACTTACCCGTGTGGGTGGAACTCGCCAATGCCGACTTCCGCATCGATGGCAATATCGCCCAATTACAACCCCAGAATTTGGATGTATCCGGAGATGCCCGATTACGAGTGGCTGGAGGAACTGTCACCAGCACCTTTGGGTTAGATGGCGGAACCTGGAATGCCGTCTTACAGGCATCAGAACTTCCCCTAAATGCCTTTGCCCCAAACTTGCAAGAACCCCTCGCCCTCTCCACCGGAAGCATCAGCCTCGCGGGAACCGCTGATTCTTTTGAATTGGCCGATATTCGCGCCACAGGAGAGGCAGAACTCATCTTAGACTCTCTGAGTCCTAACTCCCCTTTATCCCCCTTTGCCGCCAGCATTTCCCCCCTAACCAGCGCTTTCCAATGGACAGGGAACCGTTTAGAAGTCTCCCAAATATCAGCCCCGGGATTAACCGCCCAGGGTACAGTGTTCGTAGATGTCGCTGGAATTCAAGCCCCGCAAGTCACCGGATTTGACTTTAACCTGAATGTCACTGACTTTAATCTAGCCGGATTACCCCTACCCCTTGCCAACCTCCCCACGGAAACCGCAACCGGGGAACCCCTGCCACCCTTCATTGCTGGAACTGTGAATTTTGCCGGACAAATTACCGGAACTGCGCCTCAGTCCCCCCAACCTTCACCCTTTGATATCAATGTCATTGGGGATGTGCGACTCGACCAATTTGCCCTGTCTACCTTAGAATTTGAACCCGTCTTAACTGGACCGATTCGTGTCAATTCCGATGAGGTACAAATTGCAATTGAGGGAAGTCAGGATGCCATTTCCGTTACCCTGGATGAAAACTTTTTCCCGGAATCCTTCTTAGTACAAGCAGGGGAAGCGGTAGCTGAAGGGACAATTGATAACGGCAATCTCCTCAATTTTGAAATCTCACAATTTCCCCTTGCCATTCTCAATGTGGTTATTCCCCCAGAACAAGGACCCGTGGGGGGTTTACTCTTCACCCAGGGTCAAGTTAACCTAGATACCCAGGCAGCAACTGCCCAACTCGAAATCCGCCAACCTAGCCTTGGAGTCGTCCAGTTTAACGAAATCGTCGGTGAGATTTCCTTTGCCGATGGGGTCGGGACCTTAAATGGCGGGGCGTTACGGTTTGGACAAAGTGAGTATTTAATCCAAGCGAAGGCTGTCTTGGATGACGACCCCAATTTTGAAGGGCGAATTGAAGTGGTCCGGGGTCAAGTTGAAGATATACTTCAGACCCTACAAATTTTTACCGTCGCCGACTTGCAACGGGGGCTACAACGCCCGGAATATGCCACTCCTGAAACAGTGCAACCCGTAGATGTCGGACTCCCGGACACCTCCCTGATTGCCCAACTGCGACGGTTTTCTGAAATTAGTCAGCTTGTGCAACTCAACGCCCGGGCACAACAAGCCCCAGGCATCCCGGAACGGGTGGATATTCGAGGCATTCTCGGCGGTGAGATTACCTTTGCCGGTTCTGTCGAGACGGGCGTAGAGGGCGGGTTTGATATCCAAGGAGAAAATTTAACTTGGTTTACCCAAACCCCCTATCCGGCAATTATTGGAGGCGAGGTTGTGCGTCAAGAAGGCCGCACTTTAGATATTAATCGCGTCAGAATTCGCGGAAATGTCGCTGAGGGGGCGGTGACTTTCCTGCCCTTGCGAATTGAGGCCGAAGGGAGTACGATCGCCTTTACGGGGACTCTCGGAGGAGAAACCCAGTCGGGACAGTTACGGGTTGAACAGTTACCAGCTTATTTGATTCGGGATTTTGTAGAACTTCCTCCTAATTTTGAGGTTGATGGATTAATTAATGTCCGCGCCAACCTAGCGGGAACTGTGGTAAATCCCCAGGCGATCGGTGAAGTGTCTTTAATCGATGGCACAATTAATGGGGAAGATATTCCCTCAGTCCGAGGGGGGTTTAGCTTTAGTAATTCCCGCCTCAATTTCAGCAGCATTGCCCCAGAAACCTTCCAAGTCAACGCCAGTGTTCCTCTCCCTCCTGCCCCAGGAAACGATGAGATTAGTCTCGATGTGGACATCCAAAATGAAGGCTTAACCCTGGTAAATATCCTCTCAGAACAACAGGTAGAATGGGTGGATGGAACGGGTAGAGTCAGCTTCCAAGCGAGAGGAACCCTAAACCCAGACAGTGGAGAAATAGAGGAGTTAGTCGCCCAAGGAGAGGCGAAGATTGAAAATGCCACAATTAACTCCGCTGCCTTACCCGAACCGATTACTAATGTTACAGGAACCGCCCGATTTGAGAGCGATCGCATCCTAGTCGAAGGCATTCAAGGCGTCTTCAGCAACGGGACCATTGCTGCTGCTGGAATCCTCCCCATATCGATTCCTCTAAGTACCATTGATACCGAAGTTGCCAATAATCCTTTAACCGTTTCCTTAAATGAACTTGCCGTGAATTTTAAAGGACTCTATGAAGGCGGAGTTCAGGGACAAGTTTTGATTACAGGCACTGCCTTAGAACCCCAAATCGGCGGTGAAATTATCCTGTCTAATGGACAAGTTCTCTTACCCACCGAACCCGAAGCCACTGCTACTACAGCGACGACAACAACCGAAACTGAGGCAGAAGCAGGCTTTGAATTTAATGAATTGCGAGTTATTTTGGGTAAAAATTTACAAGTTGAAAGTCCTCCCCTATTAAGTTTTTTAGCCGTCGGGGATTTAACCATTAATGGCTATTTAGAAGACTTGATACCACGGGGAACCATTACCCTAGAACGGGGAGAAATCAACTTATTTACGACCCAATTTAGGTTAATGCGCGGCTATGATAATGTTGCTATTTTTGAGGGGACCTTAGATCCTTATGTGGATGTTAGATTAATGGCAACTGTCCCAGAAGTTCGGGGAAATTTAGTCAGCGTTGCCACCTCCTCCGAAGTCAACGAGGCGATCGATACCAACGTGGGTCGAGTCAGAAGCGTGCGAGTTTTAGCCCGCGTTGATGGGTTCGCATCCCAGTTAAATGACAACTTAGAACTCACCAGCGAACCCGCCAGAACCGAACAAGAAATTGTAGGATTAATTGGGGGTGGATTTATCAATACCTTTGGACAAGGAAATACCACCTTAGCCCTCGCTAATATTGCGGGCACAACCCTTCTCGGAGACGTCCAAGATGCGATCGGCGATGCATTAGGACTGAGTGAATTCCGCGTCGGACCCGCCCTCGTCGATGAACGCAGCGGCGATCGCTTTGCCTTAGAAGTAGAAGCCGGAGTCGATATCACCCGCAACCTATCCGCCTCTTTAGAACGTATTTTAATTGATGACAGCCCCAATCAATTCAGTATTCGTTACCGCATTAACGACCAAATAATATTACGCGGTTCTACCGATTTTGATAACAATAATCGCGCCCTATTCGAGTTTGAAAGCCGGTTTTAAGAAAGAAACTCTATAAGTCTTCACCTGAATGGATTCTTGTTGAATAGCAGGCTTTCAAAAGGTAGAAGCGGACGCCTTCACTGTTTAGCTACTAACCTAACCATTTTCCCTACATCTCAGCTAGAATAAAATCATTTCACCTAAAACCTGCCTGTGACCGTCAAACCTATGCTAGACTCTTATGAACTTCATATTCTCTAACCATGCTTTAGAAGAACTACAGCGCCGAGGACTTCAACAAAATATGGTAGAATCAGGTTTAAACAATCTTCAGCAAATCATTGAAGAAAAAGAGGGCAGAAAAGCCTATCAATCCCAAGTAGATTTTGGCGGAAGTAAAATCTACTTGGTTCGAGTTATCGTTGCAGATGACATCGATCCAGCCGTTGTTATTACCGCCTATCGCACCAGTAAAATTACTAAATATTGGATGTAGTCATGAAAGTTATCTATGATCCCGAAGTTGATACATTGCGAATTATTTTTACTTCCAGTGTTATTGAAGAAAGTGACGAAGAAAAGCCTGGAGTTATTATAGATTATGACTCAGATGGAAATATGGTGGGTATGGAAATTTTAGATGCGTCAAAGCGTTTGGACAACCCCCGTTCTCTGGAATATTCTATTGAGGCGGGTTCCTCAGTAGAAAATTTGGGTAGGTAAATACTCAACCTGGTTCCCAAATCTAATGCTGAGTAATTATCCGTTAAAGATATATATGAGGATGTGATCACAGTAATGGGTGTTTTACCCCATAGGCTTGGGATAACGACTCAAATCGTTACTACGAAACGGAAATTTAGTCCAGGTTTCTGTTATGAGTGGGGACGATGAATCTTAAAATTGAAAGAATGAAAATCATTAAAAACAGGACTAGCCCAATGCTACAGGCGTAACCAATTTCCAACTCTTCAAATGCGTTTTCATATAAATAGTAAACAATAGTTTTAGAACTATTTCTCGGTCCGCCTTGGGTCATGATGAAGACTTCTTCAAAAACTTTGGTGGCGGAAATCGAGGAAATGACGGCAACTAAGAGGAGATAGGGGGTCATTAAGGGAACGGTGATATCCCAGTGTTTTCTTGCCCCATCGGACCCGTCTAAAGCAGCAGCTTCGTATAATTCTGGAGAAATAGATTGCAGTCCGGCTAGGTAAATCATCATGTAATATCCTAGCCCTTTCCAAATAGTTACGGCCATGACGCTAAAGAGTGCAAGTTCGGGAATAGTTAGCCAGGGAATGCCTGAACCGGGTTGAACTAATTTCAGGGTTTGTAGGATTTGATTCAATAATCCGTTTTCTGCATATAGCCATTTCCAGGCGATTCCAGCGACGACGATGGAAATAACAACTGGGGTGTAATAGGCAGTTCTAAACCAGTTCATTCCGGGGAGTTTTCCATTGACTAGGATGGCAAGTCCTAGGGGTGCAATGACGAGGATGGGAACGACGCAAGCGAGGTAGAGTAGGGTGTTGCGGAGGGTTTCCCAAAAGATGGGGTCGGTCCAAAGGCGTTGCAGGTTGGCCAGTCCAATCCAGTTAGGGGCTTCGGTTATATCATATCCATAGCGGGTGAAGCTGAGATAAAAGGCTTGCAAGGCAGGCCAAAATACGGTTAATCCTAAGATAAAAAGGGCGGGGAAGAGAAATAAATAGGGCGTCAAGGAAAAGTTGGGTTTTAGGATTTGAGATAGGGGGGTTTTCAGCATTTAAGGTGAAATGAAATGAGAGGTTTAATGGATAATTGTTGGGTTGTTAACAGGAGGGGAAGCGTCATTTTTTCGATTCCTAGATTCCGCCTAGGAACGAGTTTAATCCCAACTCTGGTTGTAGTAAAGTCTGTTTTATATTTCAGCTAAAATAACATCGTAGGATGGAGTTTGGAGGGGAATTTTGACGATAAAGGTGCTGCCTCGGTCGATTTCACTTTCAATTTCGATATGCCCTCCATGTAATTCTACACATTTTTTGACGATCGCCAATCCTAATCCAGTCCCCCTAATTGCACCCACATTTGTAGCCCTCTGAAAAGACTCAAAAAGTTGTTGTAAGTCTTGTTGGGGAATACCAATTCCTGGGTCTTTAATCCGAAAGACAACGAGGCTGGAGGGCTGATGGAGATTGGTTGTGGCGGGTTCGGATTCAGTGCTAAGTTCTAGGGTGATTTCGCCGCCTTGGGGGGAGTATTTGATGGCGTTGGAGAATAAATTGTTAAGGATTTGTCGCAGGAGTTGGGAGTCCATGAGGGCGGAAATTTTTTCGGTGTGGGCGATTAATTGAAGGTGATGCCGATCGCCTGTTGTTACTTTCATTTGATCCACTGTCCGAGTGCAAAAATCTACTAACTCGACTGGATGCGGTTGAAACTCCAAATGTCCGCTTTCGGCTTGCCCCACTAAGGTAACATCTTCTATCATTCCTGTCATATATTCAATGGCAGTTTTAATCCGTTGATAATGCGTCTCTTTGCGGTCTTCCGGCCAGGTATCACTATAAACTTGCAGCAATTCAGCCGAGGATAAAATAACGCTCATGGGGGTTCTAAATTCATGAGAAATCGTCGTAATTAATCGGCTTTTAAATTCACTTAATTCTGTTTCTATTTCTAATAAACGCCGGATTTCTGCTTCGGCTAAGGCTCTTTCTTTTACTTCGGTTTCTAAACGAATTCTCTCTTTTTGTAAAACTTCTGTGGCTTTTTTTGACGTAATATCTCGAAATACATAGACCGCGCCAATAATTTTATCATTTTCTCCGCCAATGGGGGCGACGGTATCATCAATAGGAATTTTGCTGCCATTCTTAGCAATTAAAACTCGTTCATTGGGAGCTTCTACTAAATTTTCCGTCGGGACTTCTCCAGTTCCTAACCGTTGGGCGATCGCGGCTGACATTTCATGGGTAATCCGAAAGACTTGCCCAATATCCTTCCCCAAAGCTTCCGCTTGTTTCCACCCGGTTAAGGTTTCAGCTACCGGATTAATAAACCGAATTCGTCCAATTTCATCGGTTGCAATCACTGCATCCCCAATGGAACGTAAGGTGGTAGCAAACCATTCCTTACTTTGTTTAAGTTCCTGTTCAATTTGATGACGATAAATCGCCATGTCAATGGTAGATTTTAAACTACGGGCTTCCAGAGGCTTAATTAAATACCCAAAAGGGGTGGTGAGCTTGGCCCGTTGGAGAGTATCCTCATCACTATAAGCTGTCAGATATACCACGGGAATATTGAAGCGATCGCGGATTTGTTCCGCCGCTGTCACCCCATCAATGCTGCCCTCCAAATGAATATCCATCAAGACTAAATCCGGCTGGATTTCAGCCGCTGCTTGAATCGCCTCCTCACCGGAAGCAACCGCCACTGGAACCTGATAGCCTAAATCTTCTAAAATCGTTTGGATATCTAAGGCAACAATCCCTTCATCTTCTACGACCAAAATTTTCTCGTTACTCATGTCTCTCCTCTCCCAACGGATGATGTTTGGCCGAAAAGACAATCTGAAAAGCAGTCCCGCTACTGCGATCCAACTCAATCGTTCCTTTGAGTTGTTTCACTAAAGTATTAATCAACTGCATCCCCAAAGAGCGGGTTTTCCGAAAGTCTATCTCACTGGGAAAGCCAACCCCATTGTCCCGAACCCTCATCATAAAATCTCGTTTGCTGTGATCATCCTCCTCTTGGAAGGTGCGATGGAGGGTAATCTCGATCGCCCCAGTCCCATTCGGGGGAAATCCATGTTTGAGTGCATTACACACCAGTTCATTTACAATCAAACCGCAAGGGATTGCGGTATCTACACTCAAAAAGATATCATCAATTTGAAGATCCAGGCTAATGCGCTGGGGACTCATACCATAAGACCGAAATAAATGGATACATAAGGTTTGAATATATTGAGAAAAATCCACCTGAGCGAGGTCCCGAGACTGATACAGTTTTTCATGGATAAAAGCGATGGATTGAATGCGGTTTTGGCTATCTTGAAATAGAGTCCGGGTTTCTAAATCCTGAATGCTTCGGGATTGGAGGTTAAGCAGGCTCGAAATGACTTGCAAGTTATTTTTCACCCGATGGTGAATTTCCTTGAGGAGGACCTCTTTCTCTTGCAAGGATGCTTTAAGTTGTCCGAGGGCTTTTTTTTGCTCGGTAATATCATACATCGAACCGACAATCTCTAAAGGATTGCCCTGGGCATCACAAACCAGACGCCGTTCATCTCGAACCCAACGATAGGTCGAGTTTTGATGTCTCACTCGATATTCATAAATCTCCTGAGTGCGTTCTTGCAGACGAAAGATATGGGCAAAAAGCCGTTCTGCGTCGTCAGGATGAATGCACTCAAACCACAAATTGGGATTATCTAATAATTGCTGCGCCTCATAACCGAACTGGCGTAGGATATTTTGACTGATAAAGGTCAAGGCATAGTCTCCGGTAGGCTTACAACTATAGATAATTGTCGGATTCGTACACAGCAGATATTCTAACCGTTCTTGAATCTGACGCAGCGCTTGTTCCGCTTTTTTGCGTTGAGTGATGTCGAGGACGATAAACCCCACCCCTCGCGCCCGACCATTTTTCAGGGGAACAGGAAAGTAGCAAGTTAGCCAATGATGGAGAACCCCGGGTTCACAGGGTTTTTCACTGGAGAGTTCCAAGTTGAGGATCGGCGTCCCGGATTTCAATAATTCGTCCACTAAGGATTGAACTTGGTGGGTGACATCGGGCATAATTTCATTCACGGTTTTACCGATATGTTCTTGGGGAGATAAACCGTGAACTTCAGCGAGGGCTTCGTTGACTTGGATAAACTGCATTTGGTCATTGACAATTCCCAGTCCGAGAGAAACGCTGGAACTGGCTTTAAAAAATGAATTCAGCAGTTGTTCCCGCTCAAAAATTTCCGTTTCTAGGCGCTTGCGATCGCTGATATCTCGACCTTCCGCAATCAACTGAATCACCCGATCGCCTTCATCTCGTACCGGCTTAATCGAGACATCAATGGTCACTCGTTGGTTTTGGGGTCCAAAAATTTCCACCTCATCCCGCCATAACTCTCCCTCCGCTGCCTGGGCGATCGCCCCACGAAACCGATTGGCCCCTTGAATCGAACAACACTGAGGTTCCTCCCCCGACTCCCCCAGACCCTCTCCCCCTTCCTGGGGATCCGTAGGCTGCCAACAGGGACATTCCCAAAACGCCCGCCCGATCGGATTCGTCCCGGCTAACCCCCAGACATCCAATGCCCGCTGGTTCATCTCCAGAATCACCCCCTCGGGACTCAACAAGGCCATAAATTGGAACGTTTGGTTAAAAATGGCATGAAACCGTCTTTCCGAGAGGGCGATCGCCTCTTCTGCTTGTTTGCGTTCCGTAATATCCCGCGCCACCCCATCCATGCGGAACCCTTGGCGAGTGGCATCATAAACTAAATGAGCCCGATCCTCCAACCATCGGACCTCGCCATCGGGTCTGATAATCCGATACTCTACATCTTGTGACCCCTGCACCAGTAACGCCTCGAAAAACTCCCGAACGCGATCGCTATCGTCCGGATGGACCACCCCCCGCCACAACTCCGGATGTTCAAAAAACTCCTGGCGAGATCGCCCATAAATTCTCTCAAAAGCGGGATTCAAATACAACAATTCCCCCGTCTGCGCTGAAGCGGACCAAACCACATCATTCAAAGACCCCAAAATGCTCTCCAAGCGCTCCTCACTCTCTCTGAGGGCCGACTCAACCTCTTGCCGACGGGCAATCTCCCCTTGCAATTGTCCAATTAACTCTCGCAATTCAGCCGTTTGCACTTGCACCCGCTGTTCCAACTCTTGATTAATCTGCTGCAGCGCTGCTTCCGCTTCCTTTCTCGCCGTAATATCCCGATCAATTCCCCGATAGCCGACTAATTTCCCCATCTCATCAAAAATCGGTATCCCACTGCTTTCTAACACCACCACTGTTCCCTGTTTATGCAAATTCACCCGTTCCTTGCAGCTAAACGGTTCCGGTTGAGTCGCCAATTGCTCAACCCAGCGCCGTTCTTCCTCCGCCCATTCCGGCACGATCCAGGTATCCAGGCGTTGCCCGATCGCCTCCGCCGGTTCATACCCTAAAATCTGACCAATTCTGGGACTGCTATAGGTGTATATCCCTGCCGCATCGATTTCCCACACCCAATCCGTCGTCGTTTCCACTAACTGACGATACCGATCTTCACTCTCCCGCCTTGCCGCTTCCGCCGCTTTGCGACGGGTAATATCCGTGGTAATCCCGGCAATCCGGTACACCTCGCCCTGATCGTTATAAACTGGAAACCCTCGCGAATGCACCCAACGCAGAGTGCCATCAGGCTGCACAATCCGATTTTCCAGTTCCCCCGCAGCCAGAACCTGCTGGGGCCAATTCTCCCAAGTCGGTTGCCCCTCTTCCCAATAAAAACTCTGTTGCAAAATTGTCAGATAATTCCCCGATTCCCCGGCTTCCTTACGCTCTAATTGCGATCGGGAAATTCCCCACACCGTCTCAAAGGCCGGACTCATATAAATCAACTGTTTCAAGTCACTGGAAACCAGCCAAAAGACTTGCTCAATCGTCTCGGCAAGCTGACGGAATCGTTCCTCACTAAATTGGAGTAATTTTTGGGCCAGTTGCCGATGAAAAATCTCCGCTTGCTGCTGTTCCAATGCCTGTTGTAAAGCAACAGTAGAAAAGGCGATCGCCTCACGAAATGGGGACTTTTGTCTCTGTTGGTCCGGGAATCTTCCGGGGTGGCTGGTTTCAACTTCAGAATTCCCCGGTGGTACTTCTGTTTCCGTCGCCGGTCCTTTCCCCATCCCCTGACTTTGCACCCCTTGATTGCCCTCCGCTTCAAGACATTCTTTCCACCCTTGGAGAATTTCAATGGGAGTCACAATCCCGACTAATTCCCGAGTTGCTGTAACAATCACCCAATGTCGGACCCAAGCCTCTTGCATTTGAGCATGAATCTGTTCGACGGAATCTTTCGGATTTCCAAATAATAAGGGTTGGCTCATCACCTGGGATGCCGGAGTATTTGCCAAATCTAATCCCAAGGCATGATATTGGACTAGATCTCGTCGCGTAATCATGCCAATAGGAAAGGAGGGATTTAATCGGGTCTCTGGGTTCAATTCCGGGCTGGATATTTCCTTTTCCCGGTGACAGATCACCACACAACTGCTGCGATGAATTGCCATCAGTTGAATCACTTGTAAAAGGGAAGCCGTCGGGGAAGCTGTGGCGATCGCCAGACTCATCCGTTCACCGGCCAGTCCCTGTTGCCGCAACTCCCTCGGTTGTAACCCTCGCTGAAGACTCTCATAGGTGACAACGCCGAGTAGTTTTCCCTGACTGTCCTGGATTGGCAAATAGGGAATTTGATGCGCTTCCATATAACAGAAGAGGGAAAATGGATCTACCGAATCCGTCACTTTGAGCGGAATAATTGATTGGGTCAACACTGAGGAAATGGGCCGGGATTCTTCCTTAAGTCCATCAGCAAACAGAGTGACGAAATCCTCCTCCGTAAAGAGACCATAGCCGGTTTCTGGCGGATGGGTTAAGGGAGGGTTTAAGACTAAAACATAGCTCGATCGCGCTCGGTTCATTAGGGCGATCGCCCTTTTTAAGGGGAAATTGGGTGGAACTTTCAACGGGTGGCATTCGAGGCTTAGATTCAATCGGATATTCAGGCGATCGCTCATCTTCAGGAAATGGTGCAAACTTGGGTTGTTTTAGACCAGCAGCGCTTTGTAGAGTCTTCTACTGATGGATTACTTAGGACCTGGGTACAGAATGAAATAGATTAGACCCACATTCTATAGATCTATATTCTATTTTCAATAGATTTTTGGGTAGTTACCGCTAAAAATTTGATTCCATAAGCGTTATGACCTTAAAACTCTTATAAAATATTTTGATGGACTATTAAGAATAATTTTTATTAAAGGGTTGATTAGGACCTTCGATAGAGGCTGAAATCTCCTAAATTCGTTAGGACCCTATCTAATCCCAAATCCGGTTGTAAAAGATTGATTTTACGCTTCAGTCTGGGCTTCTCAGGCTTCATCCATATCACCCCACCCTTGAGAGTGTAGGGTTTAAAAGACCTCCGACAACCGGATTCCGGATAACCTGTGAAATGTAGGCTCAAACAACCCATTGGATTTCTGGCCCTAATCTGTGGCAAAATAAGCAGAGATCGGGGGAAAA
Source organism: Laspinema sp. D2d (assembly GCF_025370755.1). GTDB lineage: Bacteria > Cyanobacteriota > Cyanobacteriia > Cyanobacteriales > Laspinemataceae > Laspinema. The sequence goes on from NZ_JAMXFC010000016.1 coordinate 114,900, forward strand.
AATGGGATTTTAACCGCTATCTCGACCCTTGGGGTTTTCTAATAGTCTCCATCAATCCCAGTTAATCTTATTCTTGATGTTCAATCTCTCCATCCATAGGTTGAGAAATAGTGACCCCTGTAGGAACTTGACAAGGGAGGTCATTACACCTCAACCTTACAGTAAACGGATTGCAAAAATATAAAAAGCCGATTGGCGTTTACTCCAGGGGTTAGGGCGATTGATCGCGCATCTAATGAACGCAAGAGTTTAGACGAGGGATTGATCCCTTGCTCGGTGTTGCCCTAATCCTTAAAATGGCTTGTACTGTAAGATTGACGCTCCAAATGCTTATCTTCTTGGAGCATTCGTTTAAAGTCCTCTGCTTTTACCGGGCGACTAAAGAAATACCCTTGAATATTATCGCATTGATTTTCATACAAAACCGCCAATTCTTCGGAGGTTTCCACCCCTTCTGCAATTACTTTTAAATTTAAAGAATGAGCCATTTGAATAATAGCTTTCGTTAAAGCAGCATTGGTCGTATTGGTATTAATATCCTGAACAAAACAGCGGTCTATTTTCAATAAATCAAACGGAAATTGTTGCAAATAGCTTAAAGAGGAATACCCCGTGCCGAAGTCATCCAAGGAGATTTTAACCCCCATCGATTTTAATTCATTCAATTTAGCAATAGTCAACTCCACATTTTGCACTAAAATACTTTCCGTGAGTTCTAATTCTAAATAACTCGGGTTCAGTCCACTTTCATCTAAGATCCGAACTAAGCGATCGCTCAGATCCACTTGATTAAACTGCCGAAAGGACAGATTAACCGCAACGCGCACCGGGGGCAAACCCTCCGTTTGCCAAGATTTAGTTTGATTACAGGCAGTTTGCAGAACCCATTCCCCGATCGGGGCAATTAAGCCGGTTTGTTCTGCCAAGGGGATAAATTGAACCGGAGAAATCATGCCGCGTTGAGGATGGTGCCACCGGACTAAAGCTTCTGCACCGACAATTCGCCCATTTTTTAACCCGACAATGGGCTGATAATAGAGTTGCAATTCTTCCCGTTCAACGGCATAGCGCAGACTCGTTTCTAGGGTGAGGTCATCGAGGGATTCACTTTGTAAAGTAGGGGTATAAGATTGGTATTGATTGCCCCCCAGTTGCTTGGCATAAGACATAGCAACCCCGGCATTTTTCATCAATTGGTCCACATCTTCCCCATCTTGGGGATAAATGCTAATCCCAATGCTGGCGGTAATAAAAATTTCCCGGTTCTCTAAGTAAAACGGTTGAATGAGGCGGTCCAAAATCGGTTGGGCGATCGCCTCGGGAATCAGTTTGGGGGTAGAAATCGAAGAAGCGTACCGAGAGTCTGAGAGAGTCGGGCGATCGCCCTTGTCAGAACCCGATGCTAGGACGATCGCAAATTGGTCCGTATGTAGTCGCGCTAGAATATCCCCTGGGCGGACACATTGGCTCAATCTCTTAGCCACTTCCATCAGCAAGCGATCGCCAAAATCATGACCCAGGGTCTTATTGATCCGCTTAAATCGGTCTAACCCAATTAATAAAATCCAGATCGAACCGCCTTCTTGATGGATGCGATCGCGCAAGGGTTCAAACTGCTCTCGGACTAACAGTTGATTGGGCAAATTTGTTAAATGATCCGAATAGATTGAGTCCGGGCGTTCAGGCGCTAGGTCCGCCACTGGAGCGGCTGCACGGCTTGGCTCCCGAGTGTAACCCTGATATAAGGTATCATGTTTAATCAACCTCGCCTCGATCGCCCCTAGCAACTCTTTACGCCGAAACGGTTTCGTTAAATAATCATCCGCTCCCAAATTCATCCCTTGGCGGATATCCGTTTTATCCCCTTTCGCCGTTAAAAAAATAAAGGGAATCGTCGCCGTCACCGGATTGTTCCGTAGGGCCGCCAGTACCCCATACCCATCCAATTCCGGCATCATCACATCGCACAAAATCAGGTCCGGTAGGTGTTCTTCTGCCAATTGGACACCGATGCCTCCATTGGATGCTCCAATCACCCTGAAATCCACCGTATCCAGAATTTCGACAATGTTGTTACGGACTAACTCTTCGTCCTCAATCACTAAAATTTTTTTCATAACCCCTTCAGTAGAGCTTTAACATCCTGTATTTTGGGAGAGTCTTGGTTTGCTATCCGGTGGTTAGAGTTGAGACAATACCGCTGATTCGGGTGATTAAATTTTCCCAGATTTTGGAGCAAAATTCTCCCTTCGGGCTAATTGAGTCCTGATGGCTCCGTCTACAGCGGAGTTAGTATCGTTTATTTGGGGGGTTTTCCAAATTGCCTCCCAAGAGGTTAAACTTCCGTAACAGGGTGAAATTATCTGCCGTCAACAAGTCTTGCAACTCGGATACTTGATTAATCAAGTGAATTTCCCGCTCAAACTCTTCCTGTAAAATCTCCAGATACCGTTCTGTAGAAGTTCCCTGGGGGGTATTCTTCAGCATATGAATTGCCAAATTAATCTTAGAAAGTGGATTTCGTAAATCTTCGACTAATTTCTTCAACAGGCCATCTTTGGTCTGACTAAGCTCTTCTAGCTCATACATTTTAGCCTGCAATCCTTCCGCGCGCTGACGCTCCGTTGCATACTGCTGCATCACCGCCGCTTGTTTATTTAGCCTAGTATTAATCGCTTCTAATAAATCTTTTCGGCGAAACGGTTTGGTGATATAATCATCTGCTCCTAAATTCATGCCTTGGCGTAAATCCGAATGATCAGCTTTAGCCGTCAGAAAAATAAATGGGATCGTTGCCGTCGGGGGTGACTCTCTCAATTGACTTAATACCCCATGTCCATCGAGTCCAGGCATCATCACATCGCACAGGATCAAATCGGGAAGATATTTCTGAGCATGGGCGATGCCCGTGAGTCCATTTTCAGCACCAATCGCCTTAAATCCCCCTCCTTCAAGGATTTCCAAGATATTGGTCAAGACGGCTTGTTCATCTTCAATTACCAAAATGGTCTTCATCAGTTGCGCTCCTTTTGCTTACTCTTGCCATGACTATAAATGGTGTTCCTCATTTAGGCTTGACTAGACCTCTCGCTTCAATTCCCATCCCCCCTTCCTTCCAGGGGTAAAGGGATCTCTTTGTAATTTTGCAAAAAGTCTACTATTTACTGTAAACCGTATGAGTTATGTTGGACAAAGTTAATGAGACCCATTTTCCCTCTCTAAGACAGAATAACCTGACCAGAGTCCCACTGTTGTACTCCCTATCCTATCTTTTTATTCAGGAAAAAAGAATTTCAATATGGTTTTTTCTGTTAAATTCTAGGAAATACTTCTACATAAAATCCAGCCTTTAAAATACTTATTATTAGTGATAAACCTTCGATTTTCTGTGAAAATTGGTAACTTACTTTGCCTTTCTTAAATCTCAGAATCTCCAAGTTTTGAAATTTCTATAATCAGCCCGTTTAATCTTGGACACCCTAATTGTTAAAGATGGGTGGCCGGGATAAATAAAGGCAGAGAGTTAGGGGTTTTCTGGCTTGGCTTCTAGCATATTATCCTTCTGCCCTAGAGCATCAGTACAGGTTTAGATTATAGGGATAAAAACCGGAATTCTAGTACAGAGAAACGTGCTGTCTTTGCAAAGATTGTGTAAAGAAACTCGGTTTATCTTCCTTCTGCCCCACGGAGTATAGATTGAGAAACGGGTATGAACAGTTTGAGATTGCGGGACTTGCCCACGACAACAGGGCGCAGGGGTCTGTAGTCAGTCTTCAGAGGCGTTTACCTTGAGCGATCGCCCCATTTCGGCGGGGGTCACCGGCTGCTTCTATCTCCCCATCTGCTCTCATTCTAACCCCATTCACCCCTCCAAAAAACATATTTTTTTCGGTCCATTTTATGACCTCTTGGGTTTGCTGTGACATGAGATTAGATAAAGATTCGGGTTCCGCTCTCTCAAACCCCGGTTCGAGATGAAACACCCCATTTTCCCAATGAACCCGAGGAGATGCGATCGCCCTTTCCAGATCCATCTTAAAATCAATCACATTAGAAATCACTTGTAAAATAGCCGTTCTAATCCGATTAGACCCCCCCGACCCTAAAACAATTTCCGGGCGATTTTCTTTCAAAACCATCGTAGGGGCCATCATTGAAGATAGACGTCTATTTTCCGGCCATTGATGAAATCCAGTGGGGTTCAAATCCGCTTCTCCCAGCATATTATTCACCATAATTCCTGTTCCCGGAATTATGTAAGAAGACCCTTCCCCATTAGAGGTCGTCACGCTGGCGGCATTCCCTTCCCGATCCATAATACTAATATGAGTCGTACTCCCCAATCGATTACAATCAGACTGAAAAATACTCAAATACTCAGCGCAATGTTCTGGGGACAAAAACTCCTGGGCAAAATCCGGGATGTAGAGATTTTCATCATAGCCCTTGCTGCGAGCTAGATTGGTTAACCGCATGACATCTGCTAAGTGCTGCAAATGGCGATCGCTCCCAAAGTGCAACCCTTGAAAGTCCACGGATTCTAATAACTTTAAAGCAAATGCAATGAGAACCCCCCCCGAACTGGGGGGAGGATTGGTTAGAAAGGTTTCATCCCGATATTGAGTGACTAACGGTTCTCGTTCTATCACCTGATACTCGCTTAAATCTTCCCGAGTTAAATAGCCGCCATGCCCTTGACAATCTTTAACGAGTTGTTCTGCGATCGCCCCCTGATAAAACTCGTCAATTCCTGCTTCAGCTAAATACCCTAAAGTCGCCGCTAAATCTTTCAAGTAAAGTTTATCCCCGGCTTTTAAGCATCGTCCCTGGGGAGCATAAATCTGTTTTCCTGCGGGAGATGCCGTTAAAATTGGAGTCAGAATTTGTAATAAATAGGCTTGAAAAGAATTAAGAACAACACCCTCAGTCGCATAATGAATCGCCGGTTCAACTACTACCTTAAAAGGTAACTGTCCTAACTTTTTGTGAACCGCTAAGACCCCCGCCAGATTACCCGGTACGCCCATCGAAGCCAAGCCAATATGGAACTCCTGCACCGCGCCCCCAAAATCAACAGGAACGGGATAAAAATCTAAGTCTTCAGCCTTACGTTTAGAACGAGGAGTTTGCACAAAAAAATCAAACAGGAGATTGTGATCGCGCGTATGGGCGAGCAGAAACCCTCCACCGGCTGCCGAAGTCAGGCCAGGTTCAGCCACGAAAGATGCTAACATAGCGGCAACCGCCCCATCAAAAGCGTTGCCACCCAATCGCAACATTTCAATTCCGGCTTCGGCGGTACAGGGGTGACCGGCGGCAATCATTCCTGGTGTAAATTGACTCATTAAAACGGTTAAATTGCGATCGCAATGATGAGAGGTTAGACCGGAGCAATCATAGCAAAAATATTGATAAACTCAAGAAGTTAGTCAGATGATCTTCAACTCAACTCGGACTCGGCTTGGGGACCCAAAACAACGATGCTAATCGCAGTCATTATCCTGAACGTGATCTTATCTCTGGTCTTCTTCTTCGTTGCTTGGAGACTGTGGAAACTCAAACACACCATCAACCAGGCTACCCAATCGATCTTGAATGCCGATCGCGTTACCTACGATGTCCTCCACGCCACCCCCGCTGCCTTAGCCCAAGGAGAACTCGGGACTCGTAACCTCAGAACCCGATATCAGCAAGTCGAGTTACAACTGTTACGCTTGCGACAGATTGTGCAACTGCTGAGTTTAGGACAAACAGCCTGGGTCCGTCAGTCCATCCTCCAGCGCCGACGCCGAAACCCAAAGCTGCCCAGGACATTATAAACATACCCCAAAAGATAGAAATAACCGTAAACATCGTGACAAGTTGAGTCAGCCGCTGACTATTCCTGCAAAAGCCACCTAGAATGTCAATAAGGTTAGAAACTCACTAAAATGGGCAAGAATCGTTCAGTAATTTTTATGGGCGGAATGCTCCTCGGAGCAGCGATCGGGACCCTCAGCGGATTGCTGGTGGCCCCTCAAACCTCACGCCAGACGAGGCGCATCTTGAAAAAAACGGCCCAAGCGCTGCCAGAAATTGCAGAAGATGTCTCCAGCAGCGTGCAGATCCAAGCCGATCGCCTCTCTGCATCTGCCTTAAAAAATTGGGATGAAACCCTCGATCGCCTCCGAGATGCGATCGCCGCTGGAATTGAAGCCACCCAACAAGAACGGGAAATGCTCACCAAACCGGAAGTCGAGGTATCCTCCGAGGCGAGCGATCGTCAGCCGTAATGTTGGCCCAAACCAGCCCCATTCCCGATTCTACCCATCCCTGAATCCTTCCCCGTAAAACCCGACTTGTGACAGACCCTTTGTTTTGGCTTGGACTTTCGTTTTTACTCGTTGCTGTCAGCCTGATCCTCGTACTGCTGGCGGCACTTCCGGCATTGCAGGCGATCGCCCGCGCCGCGCGCAGCGTGGAGAAATTAGCCGATACCCTGTCTCGGGAATTTCCCCCGACCCTGGAAGCGATTCGACTCACTGGCATGGAAATCAGTGACCTCACTGATGATGTCACCGAAGGGGTTCAAAGTGCCAGCAACATGGTTAAAGAAGTCGATCGCAGTCTTGGCAGCGCCAAACAGCAAGCCAAAAAAGTCCAAATTACCACCCGCAGCGTGTTTACTGGCATGAAAACTGCCTGGAAAACCTTTACCCGGACCTCCGAACGCCCCAGCAGTTCCCATCGCCGTTCCGTTGATCGCCTACCCCCCTCCCAACGCAAACCCTTAGAATTCAACGAGCGAGCAACCCCCCAACCCTATTCGATTTCCGAAGATCGAGACGAACCCACGGAAGACTACTCAGATTAGAAATTAACAATCCCCAATTATTAAAAAACCTACAACCGGCGAGGGTTTGTCACCCCTGCCGGTTTCTGTGGTTGGGGCGATCGGCCCCACCCTTTCTCCACGACACCTCCAGTCCCCTCCCCTGTGTCTTGGGGAGGGTTAGGGTGGGGTCCTCCTGTCCTAGCGATCAGCTCAACCCTCTCCCCCCGGTGGTCCTTGCCAGAACCCGCAGATTTCAGCTACACCTCCAGTCCCCTCCCCTGTGTCTTGGGGAGGGTTAGGGTGGGGTCCTCCTGTCCTAGCGATCGGCTCAACCCTCTCCCCCCGGTGGTCCTTGCCAGAACCCGCAGATTTCAGCTACACCTCCAGTCCCCTCCCCTGTGTC
>NZ_JAMXFC010000016.1:122216-137875 GCF_025370755.1 Laspinema sp. D2d
TTGGGGAGGGTTAGGGTGGGGTCCTCGTGTCCTAGCGATCGGCTCAACCCTATCCCCCCGGTGGTCCTTGCCAGAACCTGTAGATTTCAGCTACCCTATTCCTGCATAAGGATGAAGTTTTAACCCCCCGACCAAAATTTTGGCCGCTTTAAAACCCCCTTCAAAAAATTTTTCAAACCCACCCTCTCCCATCTTCCCGTGAAATTATGCCTTCAAAAAAACGCGATCGTGAAAATCTCCCCCCTTGGCTCAATTTATTAGAAAAATTAGTCGCCATTATCGCTTTAGTTAACTTAATTCTGGTCCTATTTGACCTCAGCTACGTTCCCGGGCGAGACTTCTACCTCCGGGGCGATTTATTTGTAGAAAAATTTAGACCCACCAAACGAGAAAAATATTTAGCCAAAGTCGATCGCTTGCAAGGCATCTTACAGCAAAATGGATTAGATAACCCCGAGGTAGAACCCTTATTAGACCAGTTAAGAGAACAGAGCATTCAACTCGTGGATGAAAAACGATTTCGAGTGACTGATCGTTATGGAGCGTTAGAAGAAATTAAAACTCGCATGAAAACCGCAATGGGGGCGGAAAATCCTGAACAAGCCTTCCTAGCCTTTTGGAATCGTGAATACTTAAATACGGTTGGATGGCGGCAAGCAATGGATTTTTTTAATCGGGATATCCGATTTTTAATGAATTTTTATGAACCCCAACTCTTTTATGATCCCATTAAAGGAATTGAACCCTACCGCGACACCCAAAACTATCTCCAACTGGTGGACAGTCTCACGGTTGAATTACAGCGTGATGGATTGCGATCGGACCGAGTAGAACCTTTACTGGGGCAATTGCAAGAACTTAGCACGACGATGATTACCCAAAATTTCTTTGAGCGTGCTCATAAAAATGGCACATTAGAAGAAATAAAAAATAATATGCGGCGGCATATCTATTCGCGGACCGAAGCCCGTCCTAGAGGTCCTCGATTGATTCTGGATGTCATCGAACTGTTAGCACCGGAAGTCCTCTGGGCGGACAAATCATCCAGCACCGCTTTCCGAACATTTTGGAGTTTAGAAAACTTCCAGGCTAACGGATGGGAAAATGAATTAGCCTTTTTTAATGAAGAGATTCGGTTTCCCATGCAATCGAATTATTTTAGGCATTATGGGATAGCCAATGAATATATTGATCGGTTTTGGCTGATTGATATCTTTTTTATGGCTATTTTCTTCCTAGACTTGTTATTTAGAAGCTGGTTAATTGTGCGGCGTCATCCCCACATGACATTAGAAGGGGCGATGTTATGGCGATGGTATGATTTGATTTTACTGATTCCTTTTTGGCGATGGTTGCGGGTGATTCCCGTAGTCATTCGACTCAATGAAGCCAATATTTTGAACCTGGACTGGGTGCAGAAACAAGCTCGGTTGGGGTTCGTGGCTAACTTTGCCAAAGAACTGACCGAAGTGGTAGTCGTTCAAACCATTAATCAGATGAAAGGGAGTGTAGAAAGTGGACAACTGACCCGGAGTTTATTAGAACCAGCGGAGAAAGAGTATATCAATATTAATGATATTAACGAAGTTCAAGCGATTTCTAGTCGCTTGTTAGAAATTACCGTTTGTCGGGTGTTGCCCGCAGTGCAGCCGGATTTACAGGCCCTGCTCTCTCATCAGATGGAAAATACGATGAAATCCTCCGAGTTATATCAGCGGATTCAGAAGTTACCGGGATTTGGGGATTTATCTCATCAAATGGCGGAACAGTTAGTCAAACGGGTATCGAGACTGGTAACTGAGGGGCCAGAAAATGCATACGAGGCGATCGTTCATGCACCCCCGGACCCAGTGGGGGAAAAATTAACTCAGCAACTGGTCGAACATTTCGGCAGTGCGTTACGAAAAGAATTGCGAAGAGAAGATACCATCGGCGAGTTTGAGTATTTAATTTCTGCCTTACTGGAAGAAATTAAGGTTAACTACGTTCAACAGATGGAAGAATCAGACCCCGAGGACCTGTTTGACGAAACCGAAGCCCTTCGCAAGCGGGCGACTCGCAATATCAAGGGGTCTGAACCGGAACACAGAAGTTAGGGGAAGAGCAAGGGTCTCCAGAGGTTGTAGGAACCAGATACCGTAGGGGTTAGAACCGAGTTGGTTTACCAACTTTCTGCCTAGAAAGCCCCCAATTTGGGCCAAAACTTGGGTTTTCGTTACTTTGGCTCTAAAACTGTACCGGCATCCTATGTAGGAAGAAGGAGAACGAACGGATCAAGATGGATCAAGAGGACCAGTTCAGAGGAGATGCGGTCAATCCCCGGGGAGATCGTGTAAAATGGAACGACAAAGGCATTCAACCACTAGATAGTTGAGAATAGGGGGCCGAATGGCCTGACTATCGGAAAGCGTCTACTTCCCCCAGGGTGCGTTAAGTGCAGTCCTGGGCGGGAGGATGGCGATCGCCCCTGTCTAACCGGCAAACTCGCTCCTAAAAGACTGGCATCTCCACAAGAGTAACCGTAAAATTGGAGTGGGGCATCTAGGAAAGCGGGCAGGTTTAGTGCGAACAGGAGGGAAAACGGTTCCACCCGGGCAGCAAGACACCAATCAAGCTGGAAGGTCCCCAAACGGTTGAACTCGACTGAAGCAGTCCCTAGGGCATTGGAATATGCAATAGGGGAAGCCCAATCAGCCGCGATCGCCGAGGCTAAACTGACAGAGGATCCGATCAGACCTCGGTTTGTCCCTTGCCTACCAGCGGTTAGATCTTGCCCTCCTTCCCCGGAAAGCCTCCCCAAAGGCTTGCGGTCAGCGCGTGCCAGTAGATTTGTACTGTCTAAGCAACAACAAGCGATAGACCCTAGAAATCCCTGCCGCCAAAGGGAAGAGAACACCGTTCATTCCCAAACTTCTGTGAAGAGTTATTTCGCTTTGAAGTGGGTCAACCCCCACTTTTTTTGTTCAAATCTGTCTCATGACTCATCCCCTGATCCCACAAATTATCGAAATCGCTACCCCCATCGCCGACTCTCTCGGATTAGAAGTGGTGGCAGCGGTCTTTCATACCAACCTGAATCCGCCCGTACTGCGAGTGGACATCCGCAACTACAGCACAGACACCAGTTTGGATGACTGCGAACGCATGAGCAAGGCGTTGGAAAGCAGCTTAGACGAACGGGAGTTAATCCCGGATACCTACGTTTTAGAAATTTCCAGTCCTGGAATCTCGCGGCAGCTCACCACAGACCGAGAATTTATCTCATTCAAAGGGTTTCCCGCAGTCGTGGAAACCCTGGAACCCTATCAGGGGCATACAGAGTGGAAAGGTAGACTCGTGAAGCGGGACGAAACTGCCGTTTATCTCAACCGTAAAGGTCGAGTAACAGCAATTCCGCGACCCCTCATCAATAAAGTGCAGCTCGTAGATCGAGAAGAATAACCAAGGACGGGTTCGCATCAGTCAAGGCAGGCAGATCCCTAGGAGGTTGGTCTAAAAAAGGGAAGATAACCCGATTTCTGGACCGTATCTCTACTCATGAACTCATTAGCCATAAATGAGGGCCAGAAACCCGGTTTCTTGTCCCATTTATCTAATCCCTGAGTGCCTAGGAGATTCTGAACAAAGCGCGTTTGGAATCCTCGTCCTGTTATCTCTAACTCTAAATAGAACAACGGAGGCAAGTATTATGGCAATGGTCAGCCTCCCCGGACTCCGGGAGATGATCGACAGTATCTCTCAAGAGCGGAATTTACCGAAGCAAGCCGTGCAAGCGGCACTGAGGGAAGCGCTTTTGAAAGGATACGAGCGCTACAGGCGCACGATTAGTATGGAAAAGATCCATTTCGATGAACATTTTTTTGATAATTTTGAAATCGAACTGGATATTGCAGAAGAAGGCTTTCGGGTCCTTTCTACGAAGACGATTGTTGAATTGGTCAGTAGTGGAGACCATGAGATTTCTTTAAAAGAGGTTCAGGAAGTCGCCGACGAAGCTCAACTCGGGGATACGGTGGTTTTGGATGTGACCCCAGACCAACGAGAATTTGGTCGGATGGCGGCGATTCAGACCAAGCAGGTCCTCCAGCAAAAGCTCCGGGACCAGCAGCGTAAGATCGTGCAGGAAGAGTTTGAGGACTTAGAAAGTACGGTGTTGCAAGGGCGAGTCCTGCGATTCGATCGCCAGTCGGTGATTCTGGCCGTGAATAGTGGGTTTGGACAACCGGAAGTGGAGGCAGAGTTACCTAAACGGGAACAGTTGCCGAACGATAATTACCGCGCCAACACCACGATTAAGGTTTACTTGAAGAAAGTGCGGGAAGGCCCCAGCCGAGGTCCTCAGTTATTGGTCTCTCGGGCCGATGCTGGATTGGTGGTTTATCTATTTGCCAACGAAGTACCGGAAATTGAGGATGAGGTCGTGCGGATTGTCGCCGTTGCGCGGGAAGCCAATCCCCCCTCTCGTCATGTTGGACCCCGGACTAAAATTGCAGTGGATACCCTAGAGCGGGATGTAGACCCGGTGGGAGCCTGTATTGGAGCGCGGGGATCACGGATTCAAGTCGTGGTGAACGAATTACGGGGGGAAAAAATCGACGTGATTCGGTGGTCACCGGATCCCGCGACTTATATTGCTAATGCCCTGAGTCCGGCTAAAGTGGATGAAGTCCGGTTGGTGAATCCTGAAGCGAGACAGGCTCATGTTTTGGTTCCCGAGGATCAGCTGAGTTTGGCGATCGGGAAAGAAGGCCAGAACGTCCGTTTGGCAGCCCGGTTGACCGGGTGGAAAATCGACATTAAGGATAGTGCGAAGTACGACTACGATTCTTCTTACGAGTCTTCTAGGGTTCAATCTTCCTACGAGGAAGAAGAGGACATGGAGGAGGTAGGAGATGAGTTAGAGGAGTTAGAGGAAACTTCAACGGCCAGTTCAGTTCAAAGAACGGCTTGAAGTTGAGGGAAAAGCGCCCACGGATCAGGAAGTCTGGGGGAAGCCTTCGGGATAACTAGAAGGCATCCAGGGGATCTGTGGGAGGGACAACTCTCAAGGGAGGTTGGAGTAAAGCATTGGCGAAAGACGCTCCTCGGGGGAATTGACCCCTGAAGCGTCTCTTGCAAATCCCATTCAAGTCGTTGGCAGGACAAACCGAAGCGCCGTCATCTCATGAAACCAAACTACCGACGTTGTATTAGTTGCCGTAAAGTTGCACCGAAAGAAGCCTTCTGGCGTATCGTCAAACTCTACCCATCGGATCAGGTACAATTAGATACGGGTATGGGGCGTTCGGCCTATCTTTGTCCAGAAGCCTCTTGCCTGAAAACGGCTCAAAAGAAAAATAGACTGGGGCGATCGCTCAAAGCAGCGGTTCCCCCAGAACTGTATTCAACCCTAGGGCAACGGTTACCCCTAAGCGCTCAATCCGAGCAGCCGGTAGGAACCCTAACCCCATAACAACCCCAACTCAATTAGACCTCCCGGAGTTATCCCTCTCCTTTGAACCCCAAAAAACAACCCCACCCTATAGACCCTAACATCCCCAGTTCTATAGAAATTCGTGCAAGACTAGAACAGAAGATGCGGTTTCGCCTGAACCGGCGAAGCAACGTACCTGATGTGGGAGATGAGCGTGCGGCTCTCTCGATATGCGGTTGTCCGTTGGTATCCCAGCCGGTCAACAATAACGCCCAAAAAGCCGATGCCATTAACGGGTTCTGTCGGTCTCCCGGCGGCGATCGCACTAAAAGACCGGCTCGACCCTCTTCGATTCAACTATTAAGCTTGGGAAAAACCTGAACACTCAGCGTTAAAAATCCCAAGATCCACAATCGAAGGGCGGGATCCGCCGTTCGGAGGTTTTATGAACAACGGAAAAGTGAGAATATACGAGTTATCACGGGAATTGAATTTGGAAAACAGAGACATTTTGGCAGTTTGCGAACAACTGAACATTCCAGTTAAAAGCCATAGTAGTACCATCTCAGAAGATGAGGCCCAGCGCATCGAAAAATTCGTCATGAATCATCCCGAAAAAGCGAATGGAGCCGCCAAAACCAAAGAAAAACAAGCGGCCTCCGAACTGGGAAACCCCTCAAACGCTAAGAAAAAACAGGAAATTTTGGAAATCCGAAAACAACCTTACCGCAATAATAACAATCAAGTTGGGGGACAAACCTTATCAGAAGACAGTGCCTTCCCCAATGCCCACAGCTCATCCGATGCCAATCACAATAAGCAGATGATGTTGAATCGACCTGTGCGTAATAACGACAGCGATCCCAGTCTACCGGACTCCCAAAACCTCGAAGAGGAATTCTTCGCTCCGGACGAGGCCAATACCCCGGCCCTAACCCCAGAGCGCAACCCTGAGCGGGTCTCGGAACCCCAAGGGGACCAAAGGGACGAAAATAATCCGCTCTCTGAGGAAGACTTGCAAGGACTGCAAGCCCCCCCCGTCCGCCCCGTCCGCTCCTCTGAACGGAAAATTGATTCCGGTAAATTGGACCGACCTGTCCTCAAACCCGTGTCCAAGAAAGATGACAGTCCCTCCCCAGTGGCTGCCAAAACTCCTGGCCCCAGTAGCCCAGGAATGCCTCGCGCCGCCAAGCCTGCTGCGCCGACTCGCCCCTCTCCCTCCGCGCCCTCTGCGCCGACCCCCTCGGTTAGTAAGGAAGGCGATTCCCGTCGAGAAAGTCCCCAGGCTGGGATTGCACCTAAGCCTAAACCTGCGGCAGAACTGGTCCGCCCCCGGCGCTCTGGGGAAGGAGATAGTGCCATTGCCAAAGCCAAGGAGTTACGCGATCGCGCCTCGTCGGATGAAGACGTCTCTAACACGGAGTCAGAACCCTTCTCTGAGGACGATAACGAAACTCCACGTCCGCAACTGAAAGCTCCCCCTCGTCCTCCCAAGCGTTTGAAAAAACGCAAGGAAGAAGAAGACGAGATGCAAGACTTAGATGAAAAAGCCGGTAAGGGCGTTACCAAATCTAAGCGGCGACTCAAGCCTCTAGCCGATGAAGACGATGATGATTATGAAAGCGATTTAGATACGGATGAATCGTCAGATACCGCTCTGAGCCTGTCGATCGCCCGTCCGCCTAAACCCAAAACGGCCCCGGCTCCCCGGACTGGTGCCATCATTACCGCCCGTCAAACCAAAAAACCGAATACCAATCGCGACTCTTCGGGCAGTAGTAAATCTCGGGGCCGTCGTCAGGACAAAACTGAGAAAAAAGAACGTCCAGAGCATATTGTCATCTCTCAAGCGATGAGCGTGCGAGAACTGGCTAATGCCTTAGCTGTTTCTGAAACAGATATCGTCAGAGCCCTCTTCTCCAAAGGGATTGCCGTTAACATTACTCAAACTTTAGATATCCCTTCGGCCAAAATGGTCGCGGAAGAACTAGAGGTCACTGTCGAGATCGCTGTCGCCGAATCCGAAGCGAAAAAGGTCAGCGAGATGATCGACATCAGCGACCTGGAAAGCCTCCAGATTCGTCCCCCAGTGGTAACGATTATGGGCCACGTGGACCACGGGAAAACTACCCTCCTCGACTCCATTCGGAAAACGAAGGTGGCTCAAGGAGAAGCCGGTGGGATTACCCAACATATCGGGGCCTATCATGTCGATGTCGAACATAAAGGCGCGATGCACCAAGTCGTCTTCCTGGATACTCCGGGTCACGAAGCCTTTACCGCCATGCGTGCTCGTGGTACCCGGGTGACGGATATCGCCGTTCTGGTGGTCGCTGCCGATGATGGGGTCCAACCCCAAACCATTGAGGCCATCAGCCATGCGAAAGCGGCTCAAGTGCCCATTGTGGTCGCCATCAATAAAATTGACAAGGTGGATTCCGACTTAAACCGCGTTAAGCAGGAACTGATGAATTATGGTCTGGTCCCCGAAGAATTCGGTGGCGACACGATTATGGTTCCCGTCAGCGCGATTCAAGGGCTGAACTTGGATACCCTGCTAGAGATGATTATCTTGGTGGCAGAAATCGAAGAAATCTCGGCTAACCCCAATCGCGCAGCGAAAGGGACCGTGATTGAGGCCCATTTGGATAAAGCTCGGGGTCCAGTAGCTACCCTGCTGGTGCAAAATGGGACCCTGCATATAGGAGATATTTTGGTCGCAGGATCCACAATGGGTAAAGTCCGGGCAATGGTAGGCGATCGCGGCGATCGTGTCGAAGTCGCTACCCCATCCTTTGCCGTCGAAGTCCTAGGCTTAAACGAGGTCCCCTCTGCCGGGGATGAATTCGATGTCTTCCCGAATGAAAAAGATGCTCGGGCCGTTGCTGACGATCGCGCCGATGTCAATCGCGAAACTCGTCTCAATCAAGCCCTCAACTCTCGTCGGGTTACCCTCAACAGCCTCAGCGCTCGTGCTCAAGAAGGTCAGTTGAAAGAACTCAACCTGATTCTAAAAGCCGACGTTCAAGGCTCCATCGAAGCCATCATTGGCTCTTTAAAACAACTTCCTCAAAATGAGGTGCAAGTCCGCGTCCTGTTGGCAGCACCTGGGGAAGTCTCGGAAACAGACGTTGACCTCGCTGCCGCTTCTGATGCGGTCATTGTTGGGTTTAACACCACCTTCGCCAGCGGTGCACGTCAGGCAGCTGACCGCGCTGGGGTTGATGTTCGCGAGTACAACATCATCTATAACCTGTTAGATGATATCCAAGCGGCAATGGAAGGTCTACTGGATCCTGAATTGATTGAGGAACCCCTCGGTCAGGCAGAAGTCCGGGTTGTCTTCCAAATCGGTCGCGGTGCCGTCGCGGGCTGTTATGTACTCTCCGGTAAAATGATCCGCAACTGTAAGGTTCGGGTTCATCGCAAGGGAGAGGTCATCTATGAAGGTGCTCTCGACTCTCTCAAACGGGTTAAGGATGATGCCAAGGAAGTCAATAGTGGCTTTGAATGCGGTATCGGTATTGATAAATTCAGTACCTGGCTCGAAGGAGATACCATCGAAGCCTATCGGATGGTCACCAAGCGCCGCACTCTTACTCCAGCTTAACGGTGGGCGTAAAGTGTCACAGCTTAAGGGTGAAGGGTAAAGGAGATTGCAACCGTTAACGATGTAAAGTTAACGGTTAGCCCGTCATTTGTCGCATTTGTCATTTGTCATCCTTCACCCTTCATCCTTCACCCCTGATTCTTCATCCCTAATCCTGGATTGTTTCATGGTTTCTTTTCGCTCTGATCCCTATTTTTGGATTCATCTAGCCGGTGCGGCGGCTGTCCCCCTGTTTCTCGAACTGACTTGGGTCGGTTTGTCCGTGGGTGACCCTCTGTTCTCCGGTGGTTTAGAATTGCTATTGGTTGCGGCAGTTGGCCTCTTGCCCCTGTTATGGATGCAATGGACCCGCCCGTTCTATATTTTTAGTTTGCTGTTCGTGGCGATCGCCCCTCAGTACCTGAGTGAAGAACAACGACGGATCCTCAGCTTATTTTTAAGAACGCGGAACCGTTGGCTGGCCCTACTGGTTCCGGTGGGATTAGTTGCTATTCTCTGGAATCTTTATCTGTGGTCCCCTGTTGCTGCGGGGATTGCGGCTTATTTACCCCAATCGCATTTTTTAGGACTGGCGATCGCAGCCGGTGGCTTTTTTGGTGCTAATCTTTTTCTCCAAGTCCCCGTAAGTGTCCTCGCCGTCTTGCTCACCCCAGAACCGACCTTTGCCGCCACATCCCCGGTTCCAGTGGACCAGCTTACCCGCATTTTTACTATCCCCGGTTGGAAAGTCCAGAAAATTTTACCCCTACCCCCCATCTCCGTAGAACTGGCTTCCCCTCAACCCATTTCTGACCCCATTCCGCCCCCGGTGGACCCTCCAGTTCCCCCTGAAAACTTGGAACCCTAAGCCTACATAGCACTGCACCACAGCACTCCTTAATCCTTAAAAGCTCAAAAATATATTTGAGAATAGAAATGGACCTGCGGAATGGGGAATCAAGTCTGAATCAAACGCAAAATTCAGGTTTTGGGTGGGGTCTAGTCTGAGCTGGGCGATCGCATCCAAGTCTCCCAAAACAATCGCTTATCGAACCTCAACCCTTGAAGTTGAACCAGACAACTCCGTACATAACACCTCCCGTTCAGAGGGATTCGGAGTCGCTGCAACTAAAACCACCTGACCTTGCTCATTCAGTTGCCATTGGGTGGCTTCCCTGTATTCCTTCGCCGGTGCTGGAATCTGCGACTGGTTGGGCATGATATTATCCTGCTGGGTGCTGCCCAAGTCAGTCAAAATCCTAACCTCTGAGAGTGGGTCCGTGGGACTAGCTGGGATGCCTCCACGACCAACCACCGTGAAACTATTCTCATTCCCGTGACAGCCAGAGCTAATCTGTCCCGATGGGTCAAGGAAATTAGTCTCAAGAGGGACAAGGGCAGCAGTGGGGTCGAGCTCGGGAGTATTGACCCTGACGATGCCGCTCAACTCAGCCCCCCGTTCCGATGTTGCCGTAATGTCCGAAGTTTGGTCGGACGGCAAAGGACGAAACTGGATACCAAAAATGCCTTGAGCGCTAATGTTCACTTGCCCGCCGCGAAAATCTTGCGAATTAGCGCTAATGTCGCTATTTTCCAACGCCGTTAGCACCTGCGCCTCAATGTTGATGTTGCCACCGATAACATTTTCACCTCGGGCGTTGGTCGTGATGCGGCTGCCTTGGCGTAATATTAAATTGCCAGCAGTTAAATTAATTGTGGCTTGTTCTTGATTTTCATTCAATCCGGAATTTAAAGTATCCGCAGTTAGAGCAGATTGGTCATTTAAAATAATAGAATCAGCATTAACAAAAAGATTGCCTGCATTGCCAGAGCCTTGACTACTTACACTGACAAGAACTTTAGCGTTTAAAACTAAAATACCCGTATTAAGCGTTAAACTTCCTGCTGGTCCGGTTGTGCCAGGAAGGGTAATGGCTCCTATAGGCAAATAGAAAAATTCAGGCACTCCGCTGACCTCTATCAATTCAGAAGCATTAATTTCGATAGCTCCTCCTTGTCCTTGCCCCTGTTCCCCTCCTCCCACTGATGCTGCAATAAAGGCTCCATCTCGCAAGATCATTTTCTGAGTCGTCAATTGGATATCTCCTGCATCCCCTGGACTAACAGTCGAAGTAAACAAGCCCGTATTAAATTGGACGTTGAGGAGTATAAACGTTTGACCTCCAATTAACTCGATAGATTCCGCCGCATTTACCGTTAAATTGCCACCTGTTCCTATTCCAGCCGTTCCAGCTAAAGCCATCCCCAAATCTTCTAGGATTAATGCCCGAGTATTGAGCGTTAAATCACCCGCTGGTCCAATACTACCAGGTCGGTTGGCCGTAAATAACCCAGAGTGGCTCACTTTGATAAAATCGTTTGCGTTAATGGTCAGCGAACCCCCTTGACCTTCTTGAGCGGTAGAAGTAATAATAAAAGCGCCGTTTTCTGCAATAAATTGAGAAGTATTAATTATTATATTGCCTGCATTTCCCGCACCAAATGTCAAGGTAAAGAAACCATTTAAAAATTCATTAGGCCCAGCGGCAAAACTGGCAATTCGCGAAAAAGTTTCCACAAATCCTCGGTTGCCTGATAAGTGAACCGATTCAGAAGTATTAACGGTAATGTCTCCCCCTTCAAGAGCATTTAATGTAAAAGAGATAATACGTGAACCTGAATTGATTTGCAGATGGCGGCCTTGAAGTTGAATTTCACCACCCCCGGTCCCACTGGTATTTATAGTAGCTCCCTTGATTACTTGAATATCACCAAAGTTTTCGATGCCATCATAGCCTAAACTAAAGCCTTGATCACTTGGATTAATGGCTACATTTCCGGCCCGGACGCTTCCGAGTTCAATTCGTCCCCCTGGAGTAGTTGGCACAGGGCTACCCTCAACTAAACTGAAGGGGAATCCCCCTGCAGTTAGGCTTGTCGCCAACGGATTACCGTTCCCAGCAATGGTTAAATCTCCCCCCAACAATCCGAGGGTTTGTCCCGTTTTAACCCACAGATTAGCGCCTTGCACTTGAATCGTACCGGGTGGCTCGTTCGTCCCCATTTGTAACCCCACCGGCACACTCATGGTTAGTAACGGATTCACCTGCGGAGCAATTGCACTGAACTCAAACCCATCCGCAAACTTAATGCTACCTGCCGTTGTCCCTAAAAATGAACCGCCAATATCAAGGGAAGCATTTGGGCCAAAAACAATCCCATTCGGATTGAGCAGAAATAAGTTTACCGTGCCATTAGCGCGAATCAACCCGTCAATTTCTGAGATAGAATTTCCGGTGATTCGAGTGAAAATAGTTTGAATATTCGGTGCATTATTAAAGTAAGCAGTGCGCCCGGTGGGAATGGAAAACTCACTAAAGCTATGGAATAAGTGAGGACCGCTATTTGTCCCCCCTTCGATTAAGTCAGTGGCATCTTGGATGGTGACTTGGGAATTGACTGGCAGGGTCGCATCCGGGAGGATTTGAGCTAGAGTTATATTTTGGATTAACAATGCAGGAAAAAGCGCACTCAACGACCAAAACTTGGGAAATTTTTTCATAACAAGACTACTGATTCTTTGTTTATCCTCTATAGCACAGCTTGTTTAATTAGGCTGTAATTGATGCCCGCCATAAATTTGTTTGCTAGGCTTAAAACAGTTTTAAAAGTAAATCTTATCGGCACTTTATCCAATCGCTTGTCTCACTATTATTTAAAATGAGGGATTATCCTCGTCTGGGAATAAAAACTGGTTTTCATATAAATTTCAGAATAAAAAAGGTAGAGACGCAAAATTTCCCGTCTCTACCCCGTTTTAAAACCTTGAGATTAGAGTGACGTTTCTTCAGCCCTAATCATTTTTATTAGTCCCGTTTAAAAGGGTAATTTTTCCAGAAAACTTAGCTTGTTATAAACTCGAACTAAACTCTGTACATCTACTTCTATAGTCTGTGCCGGGTAATTTTCAATTAATTCTACTACACTAATCTGACCATCTTCTGCTGCTGAGAGGACCAAAGAAGCGCGCAGCGCTTGACCGCTCAACTGACCTGAAGGGGTCTGAATCATGTCCCCCATTTCCTCTAATGCACGCTTACCCAGAGGATTATTCAGCGCCCGATCTAAAAATTGGGGACTCACAGAAATGGAGCGGTTTAAATGATTGCGAACTTCATCAGGGTTTTGACTTCCTAACCGCATATACGATCGCAACGAGAAAGACAGATCTCCCGTCTCAGCAAACCTAGATAAGTCATCTACAGAGACAGGGGCTCGCATGGGTCCATACTTAAGAATAATTTCTTCAGCTCCAGTCGCGCTATTTGGGGACAGCATTCCTTCTCCCACTCCCAACAAAGCAATCCCGAGAGTTCCAACCTGGATAATCCGACGCAAAACCAAGAATATGGATAGGGGCATTTTTACCAATTTAATAGATGAGTTTACCGATTAAAGACGAAGAATTTACAGAAGAGGTTTCTGGCTTGATAAAGAAGATTTCTCTTGAGTTTTCATCCCCCAAAACTCCCGGTAAAATTTTCCGGAAAACAACAGGAATCAACGAGTTGATTGGATCATTATTAAGTCTTAGGAAGAACATCTGGACAGAATAGGAAAACGGGGACAAGAAACCGGGTTTTTAGCCCTTTGTTTGTGCCAAAATCCGACTAAATCTTGTCAAAAAACAGGGGTTGTCTTCCTTCTACTATACCAACCTCCTCGGGACTTAATTTTATCCCAACTGCGTTAATGTAAGCGCCTATGGGGTTAACCTAAGTCTAACAACTTTGATGTTTTACCAGAGTAGGACCCATCAGCAGATGATCAAGCAACTGTCTTCTTTTAGGTTACAACCCGCGTGGTTGAGTCAGGGCCCCATGACCCGGAGATTGAGTCTACCCCTCGTAACTGCCTTGGTTTTAGGAGTAGGAGTAGTGGCGGTTCCCGAATCCGGGGCCAATTCGGTCCCCCCAATGCCACTCTCCTCGGGGGTGCAGACTGCCCAAATTCCGGCAAACGCTAGAGTTGTCTATGTTAATCCGGTTTTAGGAAGCGATCGCCCTGATGCAGGCAGTAGTGAAGGGGCCGCTTATCAGAGTATTACTTATGCCCTCTCCCAAGCCACCTCTGGCACCGTGATTCAGTTGGCCCCTGGGAGTTATACCAAGGACACCGAAACGTTTCCACTGACCCTCCGCCCGGGGATTATTCTGCGCGGGGATGAAGACAAGAAAGGGCAGAATGTACGGATTATTGGCGGTGGCAGCTTTAGCAGTCCCACCTTTGCGGTTCAAAATGTGGCGATCGTCACCGCTACCGATAGCACGATCGCCGGAGTAGCAGTAACGAACCCCAACAGCCGGGGAACTGGCATCTGGATCGAATCGGGGGCAGCAACGATTCGTAATAGTACCTTTACTAGCAATCTGCGCGAGGGCATTTTCGTGACGGGGACTTCCACCCCTCTGATTGAAAATAGTGTGTTTACTGAAAACGATGGGAATGGGATTTCTATTGCGCGATCGGCACAAGGGGAAATTCGGGGAAATATATTTCAGGACACAGGTTTTGGGTTGGCGATCGGGGATTCATCCGCCCCGATGATTGTGGAGAACCGGATTCTCCAAAATATTGATGGGGTGGTGGTTTCCAATTCCGCGAAACCGATCTTTCGCAATAATGTGATTGAGAATAATGAACGGGATGGGATTGTGGTGATCGGGGATGCCTTGCCGGATTTAGGGACTGCTGAATCTGAGGGCAAAAATTACATCCGGAGTAATACCCGCTATGACCTTTATAATGCCACCCGCAACAATACCATTCTGGCAGTGGGGAATGATATTGATGCCAGTCGGATCTCGGGATTGGTGGAGTTTGTGGCGGCAACGATCGCCGCAGGATTTCGGGATATTGGGGGTCACTGGGCCCAACCTTATATCGAAGCGTTGGCAACTAAAGGGGTGATTGCTGGATTTAATGATGGGACCTTTCGTCCGAATGAACGGGTGACCCGTGCTCAGTTTGCGGCGATCGTGAATAAAGCGTTTACCGCCCGGTCAAATCAGGCTTGTTCGGCGTTTGCCGATGTTCGGAGTAATTTTTGGGGCTTTGAGGCGATTCAAACCGCTTGTCGGGGTGGGTTTTTAACGGGATATCCGGGAAATCAATTCCGCCCGGACCAACAGATTCCTCGGGTTCAGGTGCTGGTGGCCCTAGCCAGTGGGTTGGGATTGCGTTCGGAGAATAGAGAGGTGTTATCGGTGTTTTCCGATAGGAGTGGGATTCCGGACTGGGCACAGACGGCGATCGCCGGGGCAACTGAACGCGGATTGGTGGTGAATTATCCGATTCGCGATCGCCTCAATCCTAGCCAAGAGGCCACTCGCGCCGAGGTAGCAGCATTTGTTTACCAGGCTTTAGTCAATGCGGGTCAAGCCGAAGCGATCGCCTCACCTTATCTGGTGATGGCCCCTTAATTAGGTCAGTAGGCTCAAACAGAAAGCGCCGGTTACTGCGATCGCAGCAACCGGCGCTTTCTTTATCTTCAAGGTTTTATGTTTAGGGTCTTTATATTCTGGAGTTTAGACTAAGCCAGTGACACGAAAGCAATAAAGAGGGGAGCCCGACTTGCATCTAGGCTCCCCTTGGCAG
>NZ_JAMXFC010000017.1:0-2439 GCF_025370755.1 Laspinema sp. D2d
TTAGAATGACACTCATTGCAGTAAAAAAATATAAGCCGCTCTTATTATAGCATAGTCTGTAATTTTTGGAGATGCCTAATATATAAGAGAACCTAACCTAACAGGAGAACCCGTTCCGATTGAGATTACTTATGGATACTCAAGAGACCATCGTCCAGACTTAAAGCAATTTATCGTAGATTTGATTTGTAGTTCAGACGGGGATATTCCGCTCTATTTAAGAGTAGCCTCGGGCAATGAATCCGACTCAGCCATTTTTGCTAAGTTGATGAAAGAATTTAGGGAAAATTGGGAGATGGATGGATTATTTGTAGCCGATGCCGCCCTTTATAATCAAGAAAATTTAAAACAAATTAATCATTTGAAATGGGTCTCGCGAGTTCCGGCTTCTTTAAAAGCCGCTAAAGAATTGTTGAGCGAACCCTCCGATGAAGACTTACAAAATTGTCAATGGGAGGGATATAGGATAAAAAGTTGTGAAATCACTTATGAAGAAATTAAACCAAGATGGCAGAAGCGTCGAAAGTGAAAAAAGGAAAGAGTCTGACTTAAAGCAATTAAAGAAAAAGATAAAAAATCTGGAAGGAAAAGCCCGCTCAGAACTTAAAGCCTTAAGTCAACAGAAATTCGCTTGTCAACCTGACGCCCAGAAAGCTGTTGATCAATTTAGCAAGAAGCTAAGATATCATACAATCACGGGGGTTGAAATATTAACCGTTCCTTATTACTCTCAACCCGGAAGACCACCCAAGGGAGCCAAGCCCACTGGGTATTTTTATCAAATCCAAGGGACCTTATCAGAGAACGAGGCAGCGATAGAACAAGAGAAAATCCGAGCGGGAAGATTTATCTTAGCTACAAATGTCTTAGATGTTAATGAACTGAGTGATGAACAGATATTAGCGGAATACAAAAACCAACAATCGACGGAAAGAGGATTTCGGTTTTTAAAAGACCCGATGTTTTTTACCGATAGTGTATTTCTAAAAAATCCCGAACGAATAGAAGCCCTAGCAATGGTGATGGGCTTGTGTTTGTTAGTGTATAGTTTAGGTCAAAGAGCATTAAGAGAGGCCCTGGCTCAAGCAAAAAAGTCGATTAAGAATCAATTAGGTAAACCCACCACTACCCCAACTCTACGATGGGTTTTTCAATGCTTTCAATCCATTCATTTGCTTACGGTTGATGGAGTCAAGAAAATCACCTATTTAACTGATGAGCGGCGATGGATCCTTCAGTTTTTAGGGGCCTCCTGCCAGAAATATTATTTACTCACTTGATCAAACCTGCGGAATGTGGGTTGAAGGTTTCAGGGCGATCGCATTTTCGGAGCATTTTCATGGAAAAAAGGCTAGATTTGAACCGCTTCAGAGAAGGACGGATTACAAATTAACAACCCTTTACAGCCCTTAAACTAAAGGGTAAGGAAACATTCCCTCACCCCTTTATCAATTACCCTACCCCAAAGAAATCCTCTTGATTGATTAGAGAAATATCCACTTCATTGAGAATGGCAAGTAATTCATCCCCAGCATAAATAAATGTGCCATCGTTTCTTTGAATGAAGGTTAAATCATCCAAGGTTAATTCTTCTGACAACCCGATTAAATCCTCTCCATCGGTAAAGTCAATAATTAAATCGGTTCCGGTATCTTGACGAATGATAAATCGATCTTGTCCCGCGCCTCCCATGAGGATATCATTACCCAAATCCCCCAATAACCAGTCATCCCCTGCACCACCTATCAATAAATCATCATCTTTACCACCATAAAGAACATCATTTCCATCCTCACCAATCAAGGTATCATTCCCTTGATTCCCATAGAGAAAATTATTCCCGCCACCCACATACATTAAATCATTCCCATCGTTCCCATAGAGGATATCTACGCCATTACCTCCAACCAAGGTGTCGTCTCCTTCTCCTCCATAAATCCAGTTATTTTCTGCCCCTACCTTGATAAAATTATCGCCGTTATTGCCCTGGAGGATATCATTACCCTCTCCCCCAAACAAAGAGTCATTCTCGCCTAATCCTTCAATAAAATTATTTCCAAAATTGGCTTGAATGAAGTCTGAATCAGAAGTTCCCATCAAGAAATTATAGGTAGAATTGTCTTCCCCCTGGAATTCTACCTGATTCAGATTTGAGGAGGACAGGGGAGGATTCGATAATTCTTCCAAGGTGGAAATCCACTCAAAAATATTGGATAAATCCACCTCAATAGAAGAGTTTACTCCCAGATTTGCAAGAACTTCTTTGAAATAAGAAGGTCCTATGGGTCCCAATAGACCAAATTGAAGGTTCCCGATGTTGGTTATTTCTAAGCTATTTTCTTCCAATTCTGGAATATTATTTTTCAATACAGGAGGATTAGCTTCCACTTGGGGAATATCTTCGTTTAATACAGGAGGATTAGCTTCCACTTGGGGAAT
>NZ_JAMXFC010000017.1:2539-128375 GCF_025370755.1 Laspinema sp. D2d
ACAGGAGGATTAGCTTCCACTTGGGGAATATCTTCGTTCAATACAGGAGGATTAGCTTCCACTTGGGGAATATCTTCGTTTAATACAGGAGAATTAGCTTCTACTTGGGGATTGTTAGCTTCCACTTCTGGAGTATTCCCGTTCACTTCTGGATTGTCAGCTTCCGATTCTGGATTATTAGCTTCCAATTCGGGATTATTAGCTTCCAATTCGGGAGTATTCCCGTTTACTTCTGAATTGTCAGCTTCCAATGCTGGATTATTAGCTTCCAATTCGGGATTATTAACTTCCAATTCTGTGGAGTCTTCTCCTTCCACTTCTGGAGTGGGTATTCCTATACTGACTGCTAGATTAAAAATATCACTAAGGGCGAAATTACCATCAGATGCGGTGACTTTAATATTCACACTGCCGACATGATTTTCGATGGGGGTTCCGCTAAAGGTGCGAGTTGTGGTATCAAAGATTAACCAAGAGGGTAAATCGCTGCCATCTTCTAAGGTAGCGGAATAACTGAGGGGATTACCATCGGGGTCGTTGAAGGTATCTGCCGGAATAGTAAAGTTAAATAGAGTGGATACGGTTGCGGTTAAATCGGCGATCGCATTCACAAGTACGGGAGGATTATTGGGGCGATCGTTATCGGTGATATTTACCGTGATTGGATTAATGCTAATTCCATTATAATTCGGGTCGGTAGATGTTGCGGCATGAGTAATCGTTGCCACATGGTTTCCTTCTACAAGATTATCATCAATAGCAACAATTTCCACGGTTTGAGGTGCATTCCAATTCTCTGGAGTGAATATCACAGAATTAACCCCGGTTGTCGTTTGAATATCGGGATTAATCGTAATTGTTACATCTGCCGTGGGTGGGTTTGTTAAAACTACCGTACAAGTATCCGTTGCACCCCCTTCTGTCACCGTCGTAATGCCATCAGACTCGGTGATAATGGCACTATACCAAGCTAAACTAAAATTATCGATCGCCAATCCGTGGTCATTTCCCACATCATTAAGGGTTACCCACCGAATCCACAGCGTTTGATTATTATCCCACGTTAAATCATGGATTGTCCCCCCCAGATTGGGAAGCAAACCCTCTGTGTTTCCATTGACTTCACCCGCCGTTTCCGTCGCGATTGGGGAAGTAAAATCAAAATTTCCCCCGAGGTTAGTCCAAGTAGTAACCGTCTCAAATGTTGCTCCCAATCCATACTCTAATCTCCTCGTTTGCGGCGTTGAATTTGCCCCACTTCGCCATTGTTCCCCATCAAAATCCAAGGTGATACTATTGATGGGTAAACCTGTGGTATTCGTTGCAGCAAAAGCAATCCATCCGGCAACTTGTTCGGGGTCCGGATTGTCAAAATAAGGACCACCTGAACCCAGTCCTCCCAAAGCGCGATCAAGCTCATTGGGTAATCCATAACTATAAAAACTCCCTTTATTACTTGAGCCATGATTCGCATCATAAAGGGAAATTGCGGTTCCCGGTTGCGGTTGACGAAATAGAGACCATCCTGGCAAGGTAGAATGATTACTCCAGGCATTATTTGTCCCATTTGTTGCTAGAGAATCAAAATTTTGAAAGTAAGCACCCTGAAACGTGATCGCCATGACAATTCCTCCGAGTTACTCCTGAGATTAATAAGTATTTACGGGTTACCGAACTCAAGTAAAAATCAGCCCATAGAGGCCGATTAAGTTTGACGGTGTTTTTCACCGCTATTTCCCGCTCAACCGGATCCAGTTGGGTAAACGATTCCCGAGAAAATCCGCACTCTGCCTATTTTAATCGCCCCGGGGAAATAGCACAAACCTGTCGCGTGATATTGCAGATAGAAAACTCGGCTTTGTCTTGCCCGGACTTTCCGAACGCCCTAGCAGATTTTCCAGGAAATCTTCCCGATTGCTCAAGCAATTTGATAAATATAAGCATCATCAACCCACATCCGATTAGACAACAAATTGTTAGTCATTCTTCTCCCAGATAATTTGAAATTACCCTCTTGTTGCAACTGACGTAAGGCTTTAATTAATTCATCGTTAGGGCTGACTGCTACAAGCCCAGTCCAATCCATTTTTAATTCGGGTTCCACCTGTCTAAATACTACCATTATTTCCTTATAGGTGTGTAGCGTTCCTTTTTGATCACATAGAGGAGAAGTCAGCATGAGCCGCCAGGATTCTCTTTCTGAAGAATAGAGCCATAGCGCTGAATCGACCGATAGACCGGCTGCATTCAGTGCATCTATGAGTCTTTTTCCTTCTTCTATTTCTTGATTTACCAATGTTGCTGTAGCCATTGTAAAACTCCGTGAGTAGGGTCTTTAATTGACTGGTAAATATCGATGGTTTTTTGTTTACTATGTTTTTGGTAACGACTTTCTTCGTTCCACTGTATCACACTTAGCCATCGAGAATTAAAATCTGGATTTTTAAGGTGAAACTTGAGTTCATTCTCCAGTTGAGCAACTTTGACTAGCTTTTCCAAGTCGTGGGTGTAACTGTCAAGAACAGTTTTTTTGTCAGGAAAATCAAATTTTTGCGTTTTTCGGGCAATGCAAGCCTTTAACGCGCATTCAATAACATAACCACTCAGATAATACGCGCCAGAGTATTGACGATTGTTGATCAACACTTCTACTTCTTTCAGCCGCATGAGTGCGATGGTTTTCAAATCTTGCCTATTCAAAAAATTAGGAGACCTCCTAAAAAATCGTTTTATCTATTTTACTACAGATTTTGCCCAGGACTTACGCATATTGGGGAAATTCACCCTAAATGTAGGGGCGATTCGCGAATCGCCCCTACATTTAGAGGTAATGCGTAAGCCCTATTGCCGTTGAAGCAGGGGGAAGGAACTGCGTTTTTTCGGCAGTTCCTTTAGAGTTCAATAACACCGGCGATTAATTTCCAACAGGGTGGTTCTCCTTCCCAGTTTGGAGGTGCCCAAGGCATACCGAGACTGACGGTTACGAGGCAATTAGGGACGGTTATGAGGCAATTAGGGGAGGGTGGATACCTAGAATTTAATTTGTGGACGAATTCTGGATCGGTAATCGGGGCTTTTTCTAGTTTGCATCCATTGGCGGTTTCTATTGTTCCTTTCCATTTAGTTTGTCCTTTGTCATTAGGATCCCTATGGATGGAAAACTTGTTTGTTTTTACCAGTTGGAGGGTGCGACGTTGATCCAAGGGGAGCTTTTTTAAGTCGGAAGGATTAACGTATTTTCGGGAATTATGGAGGATATATTCAAAGTTCAAACACTCCCTGGGGATATCAGTGATGTTGGCTTTTCCTAAACAGTTCCATTGGCCGGGTAGAATAGATAGGTTTTCACATTCAAAGCCGAAATTCGGTCCGGTATCGTCTAGGCGGATTTCTAAAATATCGAGTAATTCCGGTTCTCTGCCTTGGACGAGTCGAACAAATCTAGGAACTCTTCCATCTTTGGGGTTTAGGCTATCATCGCAGACGGGACGAATCCATCGGCCAGTATCATAGTCAATTCCAGCGATACAGCGTTCCTGGTGTTTCCAGGAGTTCGCCAAACAGATAATTCTTCTCACAGATGACATATTTTCACGTCCCCCCATTTTCCGTTGAGGTATTCCGCGATGAGGCGGCGATGGCAGTGATGCGGTTTGGCTTCACTACAGAGTAAACAGGCTCCATCAAGCTGTTGTGGCGTCACTTTTTTCTCGATTTTCCGAGTCTCAATCAGGTGCAAGAATTTCTGCTCATAAATCGACCAATCCCCTTTATTTTTTTTATACTCATCCAAAATATCTTTGGTGGGGGCTAAGTCTAAAATATGAAGATAGTCGATGTCGGCGATGGTTTTCAAAAAGTATTGCAGGTCGTGTTTCTTGGCAAATCCCGCTAGTTGGGAGACATTATTTAATCGAGTATCGATAATGCGTCTGACTCCAGCTTGTTTGAGGGTGGTAAAAAAGGTTTCTGCACTCTTTTGGGTAAAACCAATGGTAAATAAATTTACGTTATCTGTCATCATCTTCGGTATTTTTATCGATGTAGGCAATTTGGTCTCCTTGCAATTGATAGGCTGTCTTTAAACAGTCTTCTCGGGTTGGCAAGTCGTTATTGGGTTCTGCAAACAAGGAAAGTTGAATGGGTTGATTCTTGGGATTATCTTGATATTCGCTTAATCCCTGTTTAACGAGCATTCTTTCTTCTAAATCCTGATGCGGTTCCAATTGGCCGGTTTTCAAGATGTGGTTAATCTCAAGATTGTGCTGTCGCAGATGTTGACAGACTAAGATGGCGCGATGGCAAGTAAGGGGGTCTTGTTCGGCACACATGAGGGAAATTTTATGGGTGTTTAACCCGGTGAGTATCCGGTTAAGTCCGGCTTGAAAATCTGGGGTGGCTGCAATTTTTTCATAAAGGGCTTTTCCCTCGATATAACAGTCAGGGTTGCTGGGTCTTGCACCTAATTCTTGGCCTAGAAAAACATATTTAATGCCTGCTCGTTCTAGGGATTCTTTGAGGAGGGTGCGGTTAAAGTGGGGTAAGTATCGACTGTAGGGATGAGAACGAACATCTGCTAACGCATCGATTTGATGCTGTTGCAGGAGATGGATAAATATGTCTATGTCGTGATTTGAATGGCCGATGGTGAATAAGTTCATCAAGATGACTCCTAGGATTAACGAGGGCAGAAATGGTTGATTCTTCTCATGTTTTATTTGGGGCTTTGAGTTGAGACTCAATGACGGGTTTTAATTAATTTTAGCCATATATTCTAGCGCATAACTATTCATTTTGTCAATCTCCTCTAACTTTTAAAAATTAAAGTGAGAGAAACAAGGGCTGCCGTAGGGTCAGGTTCAGAATGATTGAGACGGGCCGATCGCAATCAAAGGGGGGGATTTCAAGGGTTATGCTGGGGTTATTTTAAGGGTAACTCGATCGCAAATTCTGCCCCGACACCTTCAGTCGAAGAAAAGCGCAGGGTTCCTTGATGATTTTCGGTGACAATTTGATAGCTGGTTGATAATCCCATGCCGGTTCCTTTACCGATCGCCTTGGTTGTAAAGAAGGGATTAAATACCTTTTCTTGAACCAATCGTTTCATACCAATGCCATTATCTTGAATGGCAATCAAAACCCGATTTGGAAGTAAAAGTCCCGTTCTCACCGTAATACAGCCTACATAATCAGATAGAGATTCAGGAGTTAAGCGATTTCGCCGTTCTTCAATGGCCTCTATCGCATTCATTAATAGATTCATAAATACCTGATTCAGCAGACTGCTATAACATTCAACGAGGGGTAAGTTGCCATAATGTTTAATAACCTGAATCTCTGGAACTCTTCCATGTCCTTTTAAGCGATTGTGTAAAATCATTAAGGTACTGTCCAGATTTTCATGGAGGTCTACCGCTTTTAAATCGGCTTCATCTAACCGGGAAAAGGTCCGCAGAGACTTGACAATATCGCGAATCCGCGAGGCTCCATTTTTCATGGAGTTAATAATTTTAGGGAAATCACTGATGAGAAAATCTAATTCCATCTCTTCAATGAATTCCGTAATCTCATTGAGGGGACGGGGATAAGACTGTTGGTAAAGCTGAATCAGTTCTAACAACTTATCGGTGTAGTCCGAGGCATAAGTTAAATTGCCATAAATGAAACTCACGGGGTTATTAATTTCATGGGCAACCCCAGCGACTAACTGACCGAGGCTGGACATTTTTTCGGCTTGAATTAACTGGACTTGAGTATCTTGCAGTTCGCGATAGGCTTGTTGTAGTTCTTGGCTTTTGGCTTGAGAATCTTGGTAGAGTTGGGCTTGATAAATGGCGATCGCCACCTGAGTTCCAATGCTGTGCAACAATTCCAGTTCATCATCTCGCCAGGGGCGATCGCTGGCGATTCTGCCCATTTCTAAGCCCCCCATTTGCACCCCTGCGGTATGAATGGGTAAAATTAAATAGGTTCCTAATCCTGCTTGTTGACACCAGGTTTTTAAGGGTTGATCGCTAGAATCAGCTACCGGATCTAAGCGATATATTTTTCCTTCTAAAATCTGTTCTATGAGTTGAGGATAATTATCCATCGAATAGGAACCCAGCCAACTTTCTAACTGGGGATTTTTTTGTTCTTTAACCACTTCTAAAGTGTGAGGGTCAGTGTCTGGGTGATACCAAACAAAGGTACAAATATCTACTTCTAGTTCGGCAAAAATTGCATTGACAGCGTTCTGCAAAATGGTATCCAGATCAAGAGTATTGCGAATTTCCGTACTGATATGATTCAATAATTGAGTGCGCTTGAGCAACGCTTGAAGTCGCACTTCGGCTTGTTTGCGATCGGTTATATCCCGAATTATGGATAACACATCCTCCCCACACAATGAAAAACGCGCTTCGTAGTTTCGCACTCCCTCCGGCATCACAAGCTCGTATTCAAATAACTGCATCTGTTGAGTCTTTAACGTGGTTTCAATGAGCTGTGCGGTCGGTTGTGCAAGAAACTCGGGCAAAATTTCATATATAGTTTTGCTGAGAAATTGCTCCGGGGGTACTAAGGGGGTCATTTGTGGTGAGCATTTATAATCGAGGAAGACTTTATCCCGGCTGTAGCGCAACATCATATCAGGTATGGCTTCTAGCAGGGCGCGAGTCTGTACTTCACTGTCTTGCAAAGCTTTTTCTGCGGCTTTTCGGGCAGTAATGTCAGCTAGAATTGACCAAATATATTGTCTCCCATCCGACCCCTCAATCTTTAACCCAATCAGTTCTACCGGAACCCGATGCCCTTGTTTATGGATATATTCTTTTTGATAAGGACCATATCTTTTGGTCGTTTGGAGCAAGTCTAATTGAAACTCCTCAGCTTCGTTATACTCTTCCGGGGTTAAGTCCCAGTAACTTAGCTGATTTAATTCTGCCAGTGTATAGCCGGTGATAGTAGAAGCAGCGGCATTCGCTTCGAGAAATTGACCCTGGATATCATTGAGGATAATCCCCAAGGGACAAAGTTCAAAGAGCGATCGCAGCTTTTCCTCACTGGTTCGCAAGGCGGCTTCAGCTTGGATGCGATCGGTGATATCCTCAAAGATAGCTACAATCCCCATGACCTGACCCGTGCGATCGTGCAGGGGAATTTTTGTGGTTTCCACCCAAATTTTACTCCCATCCGGGTTCTGCACGGTTTCGATTAACTTGAGTAGCGGGCGATCGCTCATCATCACATCGCGATCGCAGTTTTTGTAATGGGTTGCTTCTTCTGGACTCAGACAAAAATCATCATCGGTTTTACCGACAAACTCCTCGGGATTGCTTCCGTTAAACGCATTGACAAAGGCTTGATTACAGCCTAACACCACACTATGACGATCTTTCCAAACGACCGACTGTGGCAAGGCATCCAGAATCGTTCTTAACAATTCTCGGGACTGATCTAGTTCATTTTCCGTCCTGGCACGTTCGGTAATATCCATTGTCGTCCCAAACATTCGCACCACTTGATTCTCCTGAAACTCCAGTTCAGCGCGAACATTAATATATCGCACTTCCCCATCAGGACGGAGGATGCGAATATCAAAGTTTTGAGGAATCCCTGCCTGGGCTTCCCTAACCCGGGCTTGTAGGAAGGCGCGATCATCGGGATAAATTTGTTCCAAATGTTCAGTCCAGCTAGGTTCTGGCTGGTCTGGATTCATGCCAAAAGTGCGAAAAACCTCATCAGACCAAGTGAGTTTCTGAGTGGAAACATCAATCGACCAGTTGCCCAGATGGGCGACTTTTTGGGCTTTTTGCAGTTGTTCGGTGAGTTCAAATAGCGCTAGTTCATTAGCTTTGCGATCGCTCACATCACTATGAAGCCCAATAAACCGCACTGGGTTATTTTTATCATCCCACTCTACGATTTTACCAATTACTAAATTCCATTTATACGAACCATCTTTACAGCGAATCCGATGTTCATTTTCATAAATTTCTGTTTCCCTTTGGATATGTTTTTCTAACTCATGATACATCTGAGTTTGATCCTCTGAGTGGACCCGATTTCCCCAGGTTAGCTCGTCCGGATCGAGAATTTCCTCGGCATCATAGCCCAAAAATTTCTTCCACTGATTGTTAGAAAAGACCATCTCATTGGTCTGCATATTCCAGTCCCATGTCCCTGTTCCGGTCGTATCCAGAGCCAATTGTAACCGAATATGACTTTCCCTCACGGCAATGTCGGCTTGTTTCTGATCGTGAATATAGCGGGCAATTCCTAAAGCAGCAATCACTTGTCCCTGATCATCAAGCAACGCCGATACATTTGTGGAATGCCAGTAATAGTGACCATTTTTATGTAATACGCGATATTCAAGTCCCCTGATTTTTTCCTTTTGTAGCGATCGCTCAAAGGCATTTATACAAATTCCCAGATCTTCAGGATGAACAAATTCGGCAAAAGAACGATGTAATAGATCGGGAGATAGATATCCTATTATAGATTCAAACGTCGGACTGACATAACTAAAAGTTCCATCCGGATCAATGATAAATACCATATCATTGAGATTGTCAATCAGGTTGCGAAACTTACTTTCGCTGATTTGTAATGCTTTTTCCCGTGCTTTAATCTCTGTAACATCCCGAACATATCCATACCAACTGATGCTACCATCGGGTTCTGGCTGGGGGGTGGAGTGGCCTAGAACCCATATAACCCGGCCATTGGGATGACAAATTCGATACTCACAATGCCACGGGGTAAGCTGCTTACCAGACTCCAGAATCGTCTGGGTCACTCGCGGCAGGTCCTCGGGATGGACGGATTCAAACACTGCGGCAGAATCCTCGCGCACAGCGTCCGGCGCAACGCCATAAATGTCTCTTAACCCATCACTGGCGTAAGGAAAATAAGACTGACCATTGGGAAGGAGACGAAACTGATAAATCACCCCAGGCAAATGGCGGGTCAGTTGTTGAAAGCGACCTTCTGCTTCACTGGGTTGAGTTGGTGTGAAGTGAGATTGAAAGGGAGAAAGGGAGATATCTTGATTGGAAATGTGGTGTTGAACTGCCTCCGGTGTAACCTTGCGTTCCGTAACATCTCGGAAAATCAACAGGTGATAATACGCCCAAAAATTGGCCTGGGCAACATATTCCAGGTCTCGCACTTCGTGATCGGGGCGGATGAGGCGAACTTGATCACTAATTTGACCTTGTGCTAACCAGCTATGCCAAGATAGGTCGAAGTCAAACCCCGATGGAGTAAAATCTCTCAGGGTACATCCGCTCAGGTCTTGTGGCAATAGCCCGAATAAGGCACAAGCGGCTGGGTTGACATGGAGATAGTAGCCTTGGTCATCCATGATGATCATGGCATCTAACGCGGCAGCAAAGAGCGCTTGGAAGGGTTGATTGTCTTGAAGGAAAAAGGGTTGAACAGAATCCGAATCTACGGTCTGGCGATCGCACGGCGGGGGCTGGTGAAACTCAATTTGACGGGGTAAGATCATGGCATTAAACAAAATTGTAAACGATGATCAAGGCCA
Source organism: Laspinema sp. D2d (assembly GCF_025370755.1). Lineage (GTDB taxonomy): Bacteria > Cyanobacteriota > Cyanobacteriia > Cyanobacteriales > Laspinemataceae > Laspinema. The sequence goes on from NZ_JAMXFC010000017.1 coordinate 12,072, forward strand.
ACCGTTGACAATCTCACGACTCAAAGCGGATGGCTGTTCAAATTATACCCACAAGCCGAAGACTCAGAACTCAGAAGGGACAGATCCTCTTGACAAGGGGTTCCCCTGTTGAATATTCTTAGCCCTAAACTTCTCACGGCTTGGCCTGTGAACTCTGTTGTTTTCGATAGCCTCTACTCAACCCTGAGCAAAAAAATTGTGAAACCCGATTCCTTTGAACGGATTGTTTTGTGTGATTTTGATGGGACCATTACTACGGAAGATACGTTCGTGAAGATGATGCAGGAGTTCACGCCGAAACTGGCGCGAGAACTCCTGCCGGAAATCTATGCTTTACGCTTAACCCTGCGCGATGGCGTGCGACAGACCCTAGAATCGATTCCTACGGCGCAATACCCAGATATTTTGGCGTTTATGGAGGGGGAACCAATTCGACCTGGATTTGTGGAGTTTCTGGATTTTTTGGAACAACAGGAAGTACCGATCGCCATTGTTTCAGGGGGGTTGCGGGGAATGGTGGAGACGGTGTTAGGGCCGTTGAAACACCGGGTTTTAGCCATTCATGCAATTGAGTTAGATCTCGGTGCAGAATATCTCCGGGTGCATTCCGAGTTTGAAGGGGGGACGGAATTGGTGAATAAGGTTGAGGTAATGAAGCGGTATTCCGCAGGGGAAACCGTAGCGATCGGGGATTCAATAACGGATTTGAATTTGGGGATGCAAGCGGAGGTGGTGTTTGCACGCGATCGCCTTGCTACTTATCTCGCCGATCGCCAAAAACCTTATGTGGAGTGGCATGATTTTTTTGACCTGCGAGACTCTCTCGATCGCCGTTGGAATTCGGTCTAAGTGGCATCTGAAGGGCTTATCAATCATAAAGCGTGACTCATGTGAGGAATTAGCACAAAAGTCACGCTTTATTTTTACCAGTATTGTTCAATTGTAACAACGAGATTTACTTGCTCTACGTTTGGTTTCTTCGTGCCAGTAGGCGGTGAGAATTTTAGGATCGGGAGGGCCGATCAGACAGACAACTCGCAGACCCCGGAGAACATCAATGAACTTCGCATAAGGGGTTCTTTCCAAGCTGCGATCGTTCAGGGTATAAACCAACGCGCCTCGGCTGAATGTCTTTTTGCCGTAGGTTAACGCCACGGTTATCATGGCATTACTGATCGCACGTTGCTGCTGTCTGCGTTCTAAATGATTGAGGTCTTTGCGGCGATGAACCGCACCCAATAAACCGATCGCTTCGATATTGGAATCGCCTTCAATCATAGCGGTGAGCTTTCTGTTCGCATCCATTGGTACCACTCCTGGGAATAATTTACTTGAGACCTATCGAACAATAAATTCAGTTTCATGCACATAAAAAAATGAGTGTAACGAGGATTGAACGGGAGTTCCCCGGTTCAATCAGAACAATTGAGGGAAAACTGGATTTGGATTCGGGTCATTTTTAACCCGTGATCAGGTCAAGGAGACCTTAACCCGTTCCCAAAATTCTGGTGAAACAAGCGGCGATCGCTAGGGGGTAGATGCCCATTTTTGGATTTAGGAAAGGTTCACCAGCAACTTTTTCCTAGAATCATCCGTATCTCAAGAATGCCCTTGAGTTCTAACCCAATCGTAATTGAGTCAGAATTCGTTGCAATTCTTAAAAAACCTGACCTTTATTTACGATCAAACCGGAGAGGGTAACTGTCTTTAAATTAACAAAGTGCTCTCAAGAGCAACCAGACCCTGAGCGATTTCCCTTGTCGGTTATGCTTTTGATCATAAGCAACCCTGCCGTGACTCCCTCTGTTGCTAGGGACGGTTTATTAATCGTCATAGACGAAAGGGGATATTAAGAGGTTGCAACCCGGGGATTCAAACCCCCAGTTGTGACAACAAAGCCTTGTGGGGTCAAGGAAAAGAAGGCGATCGCCTCAGATTATGCCGTTTCCCGAACTGGGCGATCGCCCTCTTGCGGGGGCATCCCATTCGCCCCAAACCTGGGACAAGGAACGGAGGAGAGTCCGGAAAGTTCTGGGACCTCAGAATGTTCCCGCCAAAAATGAACCTCCCCCTAAACTAAGGGGAGGCTGGGGAAATCAAAAATTAGAAACTGGAACGTTTAACCGCCTTTTTACTCCCGGGTTTCAGCAGTTAGGCGACATGATAAGGAGAGGTCAACAAGTCTAAATGCTTGGTTAACAAGCTCAAGAATAGCCCCACGTCGGTGACCACTCCTGTGGATTCAACGGAACCGCGATCGCTGAGTTTAGTGACGACTGCCGGATTAATATCGACACAGACCATCTTCACCCCAGAAGGCGTCATGTTACCGACCCCAATCGAGTGCAACATGGTTGATAACATCAAAATCATCTCTGCCCCTTCCAGTAACTTTGCATACTCTTCCTGGGCCTTAATTAAATCCATTTGAGTATCAGGCAACGGTCCATCATCTCGGATGGAACCCGCCAGAGCAAAGGGTACATTGTGCTTCACACATTCGTAAAATATACCGCTCTGGAGCGCACCTTGTTCCACCGCTTTCGCAATACTGCCATAACGGCGAATAGTGTTAATCGTTTTCAGATGGTGCCGATGTCCACCCCGGACGGCGACACCCCGCTTCATGTCCACCCCGAGGGAGGTTCCCATAAACGCTTGTTCCATATCGTGAACGGCGATCGCATTACCACCGAGCAACCCCTGGATATACCCTTCGCGAATTAACCGGGTCAGATGTTCGCCGCCGCCGGTATGAATTACCACAGGTCCAGCCGTCACCACCACCTTACCGCCGCGATCGCGAATTTGCCGCAATTCCCAGGCGACTTGTTCCACCACCAATTCCACCCGGCGCTCACTAGAGACCCCGGAAGACATAAAGCTGAATTCCTGGTTGTTACGTTGTTCCCGCGCTCCCGTCTTCCGAACCGTGCGGATTCCAGCCACATCCACCACCACCGACTCACCCAGTGCCAAATCGCGCAGGAGCTTGCATCGAGCTACCGGCCCTTGGGGGGTTTGCACCACGGCGATCGCGCCATCCATACGATGATTCTGCACCCGGACCCACTCGCCCTTAATCCGCACTTCCGTGGGATAAATCGTGGTAACATAGAAATCATCCGGAGCTACCCCATTTTGTTGAACGGGTTCGAGTTTGGCATCCCGCTCATCTTGAGGTAAATCTACCGCACCCAAGTCAATCAACTGGGCTAAAATCTCTTCCATCACCGTATGGGAAGGCGCTGATACTTTCACCTCTGCGGTGGAGGTACTCTGCCGTTGCTCTCCCAAGTTGAAATTCAGCACTTGGAAACTGCCGCCCCCCTCCACGATCGTATCTAGCGCCCGGTTGATTAATCCCGTATCTAGGAGATGTCCTTCTAAGCGAATGGTCCGACTTTCGACGGGTTCATTGGCATGGATATTTTCCATGACAGGTTCGGTGGTTCGCAGGGTCAGACACTTCGCTGCACCGCCTGCTTTCAGGAATTCGCTGAGGGTAGTTTCAAATACTTCAAACCCGACATTTTTGAGGCGTTGTTTCAGGTCATCGCTGACCTTGTTCATGATTACTTTGTCCTCAACATTGACCGCATTGCAGGCAAAGTTTACGGCGTCTGCTTCTCCAATGGCAATCCGTTTTTCTGGGGGAACGCGCATTTCAATGATGCGGTTAGAGTAGAAGTCAAAAGCTGGAGGATAATACAGTAAATAGCCGCGATTGAGGGGACAGAAGCAGGTATCTAGGTGATAGAACCGTTCATCAGCTAATTGAAGGGAGATGACTTGGATATCTAACCATTTGGCAATATAGGAGTGCGAATCCAGTTCAGAACGGAACCCATATCCTGCCCACAGCCACCGTCCTTCGCGATCGAGCAGTGCATCTCCCGCCCCTTCAAAGGGTAAATCTTTCGGAAGTTCGTAGACGGTGTACCCTTGGGCTTCAAACCACTCTTTGAAATAGGGTTCTTCCCCTTGGCGTTCTTTGTGGAAAAAGCGACTGAGGACGACTTTTTTCCCCAGAACTAATCCGGCGTTGGCGGTAAACACCATATCAGGCCAACCGGGTTGGGGATCGACGAGTTCAACGAGGGCGTGTTCTTTGATGATGTGGAAGAGTTTATGCCACTGCTCCGTGGCGCGATCGCGAGAAGATTTGTGGATGTTGCCCTCCATCCAGGGATTAATCACATAATCCACGTCATAGTGGTTGGGGGGACACATCAGGATACGAGTCTCAGAATTCATAATTTGCGCTATATTCGGTAAGTAATGTTACAGATTTGGGATTCAGTGATTTTTGTAGCAGCAAGACAAAACTCCTCCTTTTTTACCTAAAAAAGAGGTTTTTTCAGAACGAATTCGTCTGAGCTATGTCATAACAGCCAATTCTTTATCTTATCACAAGATAGTAATAAGTTTTTGAGGTAAAAAAAATAGTCCCTTTTAACTCGAAGAGAGATTTTCTGCTGGCAATAGAGAAGCCGGTTGGGTCGAGTCTTTTAGGAAAGGGTTGTTCTTGGAAGGAAGAAAGGCTTAACCCGGGGGCAATTGAGGGCGATCGCATCATTGGTCTTGGCCCGGAAAGCCGCCGGAGTGAGCGCCTCTGAATGGCGGATTGAGGAGAGAAAAAAAAATCCCTCTAGCCGAAGCTAGAGGGCTCGTCAATCAGGGTGCATCTATATTATTAAATTCTAGTTATGGGGGGTTTATCCGGAAAATACTGCAAGTTTTTTTTAAGGGAGGTAAGTAGTCCGATGAAGCAATGGCGATCGCCTGTAAACTGGATTTACGAGTCTCCCCAAAAACCAGCGATCGGCCTTGATAACTCCTTTTTTCTAAGACTTTTACAGCGAAAAATTTCACCGAGGATTTCCCGACTGCGAGAAAAAAAAATCCCCTAGCTTCTCGCCAGGGGGACTCTCAATCAGGGTGCATCCAATTCGTTATTTCCCCCCTGGACTGTAGGCATCCGGGAAAGACTTGAAAATAAAAATACCCTATCCCACCCTTCGTCCAGAATCCCCCCTTCCCAGGATGTTTCTGAGGCGGGTTTTTCCGAGACGCGATCGCACTCAGGCTAGAGAGTTCCCAAATATACCCCCCTTGACAGCACCTCGTGATTGGGGTATCTTGTATCTCTAGCGTGCATTCTCATCAGTAAAATTATCAAACTGTCGCGATGAGTGCCTACATCTACACCCGCAGGTTACGGATTGGGTAACTGTCCTGCGCGGATGGCACAGGGAAGTCATTAACGCATCTACAAACCACCGAGGAGATTTAGCTCACGTCAGAGGGCAACAATTTCTTGGTTTTGATCTTCTTCTTCTCTGGAGAGAGAAATTTTTGAAGAATCATTGTAAGCTCTCGCCGATTTAAATTGGAAAGTAGAAAATTACGAAACCCTTGGAGTGCGAGCATCGAGCTTTCCTCAGAGGAGACAATTTAAATAGCGAATAGCTTAAGCACCATGAAAAGTCTTGAGTTTGATTACCTAAGACTGAGATAGAAAAATATTAAGGCGAGTTCCCGAACACATCAATTCAGATGTGGGCGCGATTGCCTCGGGGTTGCATTTGCACAAATAGGTTGAGAGTTGGGGCAGAAATTATCAAGCCAATGCTGATGATTCCGTTTATTGTGCAAAATCTGAATGCGATCGGCCAGACCGATGAGGGAGGGATTGCTCCCTCAGTGATCTCGATGCGGTGGGCATTGTTACGGGCGATCGCCGATCGCCCGTTCAAAACCCCATACCCTACCCAGTGGGGCGATCGGGTCCAAGCCAGGGGGCACAGGCTCAAGGGAAACGGGCTGTTAGAAGTCAGCCTGGGGATACCTTCTATTGAGCTAGGGGATGGGGAGAGACCCGATCTCAGTTGTATCGGGACCGTTCCCGGCCTCAATCTAGCTGTGGATCTCGGAAACCTCAGAGGTTCTAACGTCTCTCCATTCCGGATCCAGGTGCAATTGTACCGAATAGATCTATTAGTTGCACCCTGGTTTCCTCCTAGTCTTTGGGCTAGGGGGTTTTTTCTGCGTTTCTCCCCCCTTCAACCCAAACAATTGGGGTCCACCCCCTCTTTTTCCATTAGTCTTTATTTACCAAAAAATATCCCAATGAAATCTCGACCCTTTGGCAGCGGCCGCAGTGAGTGGAGGTTTCTTGGGTCTATTTTTGCCCATTTCCCTTGCATAAAATTACCGACGGCTTTACCTGAGTCCAATCAAAAGACAACACTGAATCCGATACTTTTTTCCTTTAAAAAGGAAAAATTAATGAGAATTACACAAAAATTGTTGCCCCAAAAAATTGGCGGTTTCTCCAGAGAGGCTCCCAATTTTTTGCGGCGAAAAATTGCCTGAAATCAATGATTTTAGGTCCTAAGTTAGTCTGAAGTTCATCAACTCGATTTTCCTGAAACCTAGGAAATTTTGGTGTAAGTAACAGTGGTTTTTGGGGTCTTAGCCTCGGGATTTATTCCCTTTTCATTCTAACGAAACATTATAGGCCCTAACGTCAGTATTCAAGAGTTTTAGGGATTACCATCAACAGGAAGAAATATGTCTGCAAATAACGCCCACATCAAACGCTTGTTGGCAACGAAACAATGTCAAGGTGGGGACCTCCGAGATGCCCACTTAACTCGGCTCAATCTTAGTGGCGCTGACTTGAGCGGTGCTAAGTTGATGTTTGCCAACCTCAACGGCACTAATCTGAGTAATGCCAACTTAAGCGGAGCCGAGCTCAGTTTTGCAAATTTTGTGGCCGCTGACCTCATGAGTAGCGACCTAAGCGGGGTTGACGCTAAAGGCGTCAACTTCCTTGATGCCAAGCTGAATCACGCCCAACTCGGCGGTGCTGATTTGGTCTTTGCCAATTTAGTCAATACGAACCTAGAAGAAGCTAACCTCAGTGGGGCTTCTCTCGAAGGGGCGAATTTAATTGGGGCCAATCTCAATAACACTCAGATGAATGGGATTAACCTCTCGGGTGCCAATCTCGGCCATGCTCAAATTCGGAACGCCAATTTATCCAATGCGGACTTGAGTAATGCCCGGTTAGTGGAAGCGGACTTGAGTGATGCCAATCTCTCCGGGGTGAATTTGAGAAACGCTAATTTATTAAATGCCAACCTCAATGGTGCTAATCTCACAGGTGCTGATTTGACCGGCGCAAATCTAGCTCAGGCGAAGCTCGATGGTGCGATCGGTCTGTACCAGGACAATTTGGTAGGAATGCGCCCGCCCGATCGCCCTCCTGCATCCCACAATCATCCCAATATGTCTTACGTCAGCGTTCTCCAAACCAATTCCCTGCACTCGTCATCCAATCATCTCGGCCTCCCTCGTCCGGGGTTGCCGTCTTAATGAAGTTAGGCAGCAGTCTAGCCCAGTATGGCTACTGGGCTAGACTGTTATCACAGGGCTGGTTCTGGGAAGAGGTGGCTGGAGATTTCCCTCTTCTTGAGCGATCGCCTGCCCTCATGTTCGCAATGGATTTCCTTCGTCATCTGAATGACTATCGGTCCGTTCAATTCCGACAGCTACAGTTTTTCATCAGGTCATCTACTCCGTGCGATCGCCGCTTCACCTTACCGTCCACTCCCACGATGGGGGGCTATTTCTTCCCCCGATTCTAGTCTTGCTGATAATACCTGTGTGTTGAACTCGGAACGCGACAGCTCTAAACTGTGAGATTCACGCCCAGAGAAGTTTGCCGCTAAACCCAGTAAGAACAGGCTACAGAAAATAATCGAAAAGTAGCTACGCATATCCAAGATCCGTTTCAGAGCTTCTCTTACTCCTTACGAAATCTCGAATTTTTATCAGTTTAAATAGTCAATAAAAATAATTAAATTACCTACATTTATAGATTCTTTTTTATATTTTTAGAAAAAATCCGGTAATTTTTTTTTCATACGGAATCCGGTTTTGAAAGGTCTATAAAACCCACACCTATCCATAGTGGGGCTATACGGACTTAGCCCCCCTGCGCGGCGTCAGAGAGAAAATCGACTTTTAGCCACCGGATTTGGTATGATTGCAAAAATGCTAAATTGGAAATAAACTTAAAAAAAAATTAAGGAGCGCTAACTGCGCCCCCTAAAAAACATCCCGATCGCCCGGATTCTCAATCCTAAATTTTCGGTTTATTTGCCACCGTAGTAGAAGGCGATTTCTTTCTCTTTTAAAGGAGCAAAGTCAGCCTTGATCAGCATCTGGTCGAGTTCATCTTGAGCGATATGTTTCGCCCCAATCCGCACAATGCGCGATCGCATGGTATTGGAAACACCACTGCGCTGCCGTCCCGCCTCTAGTCCCATTACCTGATTGTACAGATCCAGTTTGGCCTCGGGAATGGGAGAACCATCAAAATCAATTCCTTTGGCGATCGCCACATCGATCGCATCTGCGCCGGTGGTACTCTCCGCAACTGGCTTGTTTTCGCTCGTCATAAACACTCTTGAGGTGAAAGATTACCCCAGCATTCTACCAAGTTGCGTCCCCTCGCCATCTACCCAAAGACTTACCGGGAAAGAGACTGGATAAAATCAAAGACGTGATGGGCCAATTTCAACTTACTACAGGGGGCGATCGCCTGTTGTCGTCCCCTGGCATCAATCATCACCGCCTGATTACTATCACTCCCAAACCCCGCATTTGGACGATCAATCGGATTAGCAACGATCGCATCTAATTTCTTGCGGCGCAACTTCTCAAGGGCGGGGGTGACAATATCCCCCGTTTGCGCTGCAAACCCAATTAACCACTGATGGGATTGCTTACATTCCCCCAATTGTGCGATAATATCAGGCACTGATTCTAAGGGTAAACTCTCCGGCAGCGCCTGTTTCGGTAACTTGTGCGAATGAAACTGTACCGGCCTAACATCCGCCACAGCTGCCGCCATCACTGTAATATCTGACTCTGGAAAAAATTCTAACATCGCCTGCTGCATCTCTTCAGCGCGAGTCACCGCCACGATCCGAGCACCCGGTATCAACTCTTGAAACCCTGGGGACATCGCCCCTCCTACAAACGTCACATCAGCCCCACGATGGAGCGCACAGCGTGCTAAAGCAATACCCATTTTGCCCGTAGCGGGATTGCCGATAAACCGGACTGGATCAAAATGCTCCCGGGTACTTCCGGCACCGATTAACACCCGTTGACCGACTAAATCCTGCTTTCCCTGGGTATGCAAGACCGATTCCAAATGGGCTAAAATTCGCTCCGGTTCCGCCATACGCCCTGTTCCGACGCGATCGCAAGCCAGCAGTCCTGAACCGGGTGCAATGCCGTGAAATCGCAACTCCTGGATCACCTGTTCCCAATTGCGTTGAGTCACCGACTGATTCCACATTTCCGTATTCATCGCCGGGGCCAGTAAAATCGGACAAGTGGAAGCCAGAACCGTATTGGTGAGCAGATTATCCGCCATTCCCGTTGCCAACTTCGCCAAGGTATTCGCCGTCAGAGGCGCAATCACCAAAACCTCCGCCCATTCCCCCAATTCAATATGTAAGGGTCTGGAATGGACGGGTTGCCAGAAGTTGGCATCGGTATAGGCGGGATGACGACAAAGGGTAGTCACCGTCAAAGGGGTAATAAATTCCTGTGCACCGCCGGTTAGAATCGCCCGAACCTGCGCCCCCGCTTTCGCCAGGGTTGAGATGGCATCACAAACTTTATAGGCGGCAATTCCGCCGGTGATGCCTAGCAGAATCCGTCTATTCTCAAATGAAGAAGGCACGAGGAGGTTTCCCCCCTGAATGCCTGTCCGGTTAACGTCCTCACTCATAGTTGAGGCTAACTCCAGAGGTTACCCTTCATCGTAAGGTTGCAAGTCCAACAAATAGATGTAAGGTTCAACGAGTTCTGGACGACGAAAGGCGATCGCGCGTAGCAGATGCCAATCATTCAAGCCCTCAAACGGATCGGCATAATCATCTAGTTCAAGACGGATAGCGAGTTTCTCGATATCAGCCTCCGTCATCGAAGTAATATCCTGAGTGAAAATGGTCGTCGCTCCCATCGTTCGCCCCTCCATTATGTATGAGCACTTGGATCTAGCAAAGCAAGTCCGCTACAAGAGTAGATTGTACTCTAATTGACCGAGTTGCAACCTAAATCTTAAGGCTTATTAATATTCGTCGGTTCTGATGCCGGAAAAATTTCCTCAATAAAGCCTTGCATCACCTCCATTTGTTCCGGCAAAATAGAATGACCCATTCTCCATTCTCGATATTGCACCGCTACCCCCAGAGCTTGGAACACTTCCCACGCCTGATGAGCCGCGCTTAGGGGAACTACGGGGTCCTCGGTGCCATGCATGATTAAGGTGGGGGGGAGGCGATCGCCCATTGGTTGGGGTTCACAATGTAAGTACCCACTCATGGACACTAAACCGGCTAAGGGTAACCGCAGTCCCACATCTAAAGTCATCGCCCCGCCTTGGGAAAACCCGCTTAATAGGGTTTGTTCCAGGGGCACGCCGGTACTCCCTTCGAGCGATCGCAGCCACATCGTCAATATTTCCTGACTTTCGGGTAACTTCTGATAATTGGGGCTGTTCAGGTCATACCACATTCTGCCTTCGAGAACCTGGGGATGGGGGAAAGGCGCATTGGGAAACAGAAACAGAAAGTCGGGGAAATGGAGCAGAGAGGCTAAGGAGGCTAAATCCTGGCTATTAGCACCCCATCCGTGAAGCATGACAATAATACCTGTCGGAGGTTTGCCGCTAGTCGGTGGAATGGCGATCGCTTCTAAAGACAAGGGGAGAGTTCCTTTAATTTGAATATTTTGCACCCTCTATCTTAATATTCCCGAGGCTGTGGATAGAGTGAACAGACTACAACAACCGCAGAAGAAACCGGGTTTCTGACTCAGGTGGGTTAGTCATTCCTCCCAATGGGATGAAGAAACCGGGTTTCTGAGCTTTACTCTAGTGGGAGAGAAAGGCGAATCCCCGGAATTGCAGAATTAACGATTCTAAGGAATAATCAATTAAACAAGGCTCGGTTTTCCTAAAATCATTTGACGCGGGTTTATGCCAACATTTAACTCCAGCTCCTGTACTCCGGGAATCCGCCGATTCACTGTCGCCCTGTGTTGTCTCACTGGGATTGTTACCATTGGCCCTAGTTACGCCCAAATCATTCCTGATACGACCCTGCCCCTCAATTCGATCGTTACCCCCAGTGGAACAATCTTGACTATTGATGGAGGTACCGCATCTGGAGCTAATTTATTTCATAGTTTTGAGCAGTTTAATCTCCTCACGGGTGAGACTGCTTTATTTAATAATTCCCTAGAAATTCAAAATATCTTCACCCGAATTACTGGGGGTGGCAGTTCAACGATTGATGGATTAATTCAAGCCAATGGCATTGCCAATCTGTTTTTACTTAATCCTAATGGTATCATTTTTGGACCCAATGCCGCCTTAAATCTCGCCGGTTCCTTTGTGGCGAGTACGGCAAACGGGTTTACGTTTGCGGATGGGAGTGAGTTTGCCGCTGTCGGTGGGAAAGTTCAGACCCCCCTATTGTCAGTGACAGTGCCGGTAGGTTTGCAATATGGGAGCAACTCCCAGGGAATAGAGGTGCAGGGGGCAAACTTGATCCTGCAATCGGGTCAAACTTTGGCATTGGCAGGGTCAGAGGTGACGATCGCCTCGGGACAATTGCGAGTACCTGGGGGTCGCGTGGCATTAAATGCGGTGGGGTCAGAAGGGGCGATCGCCTTGAATTGGGAGAATGCCGCTGTGACGTTGAACCAAAGTGCCATCGGGGAAACCCCGAATCCAAGGGGTGATATTTCTTTAACCGATAACACGGTGCTCTCGGTGATTAGCAGTAATGGGGGCGATATTTCCCTCCAGGGACGCAACATCCAGCTATCTGGGGGAAGTCGAATCATCGCCGGGATTCAGACTCAGGAAGGGGGACCTAATGCCCAAGGGGGAGAGATTACCCTAGATGCTACCGGCGCGATCACCCTGACTCAACAAAGTGCGATCGGCAACCAAGTCGGGTTTAATGCCACCGGGAATGGCGGAAATGTCAACGTGAGAGGGCAATCTCTCTCCCTGAGTGAACGATCGCAACTGAGTGCGATTGTCAAAAATGGGGGAGGAAATGCGGGTCAGGTGTTGATTCAGGTGGCGGAGGGATTAACCCTGACAGGGACAGAAACGGGCATTTTTAGTCTAGTAGAATTCGGGAAAGGCGGCGCGGAACGCAGAGGATTGGGGAATAGTGGAGGAATCGAGATCCAAGCGGGAACGGTGGCTTTAACCAATGGCGCACAACTCCAGTCGATCACCCAAAATCAGGGAAATGCAGGCCCAGTGGTGATTCGCACAACCGAGGGAGTGAGTCTGTCCGGTACCGGGACAGCGATTTTTAATGCGGTGGATCAGATGGGAATTGGCAATAGTGAGGGGATTGAGATTGAAGGGCGATCGCTCGTTCTGAGTGAGGGTGCTCAAGTGATTTCCCAAACCCAAGGGATTGGCAATGCCGGTAAAATTGTCCTGCAAGTGAGAGAGGGAGTTTCCCTGATGGGACAAAGGAGCAGTATTTTTAATAATAGTGCAGGGAACGGGAACACCGATGGGATTGAGATGACTACCGGAACTCTGTCTATGAGCGGGGGTGCACAAATTCAAGCTGTTGCCTTGGGTTTGGGGAATGCTGGTCCGGTCAAGATTAACGCCAATGATGCCGTAACTCTGGATGGGGTGAGAACGGGGATTTTGAGTACGGTTGCCTCTGGAGTGAGAGAGGGAAATAGTGGGGGAATTGACCTTCAGGCGCGATCGCTCTCCCTGAGTGAGGGGGCGCAATTGGTGGCGGCTACCTTGGGACTGGGAAATGCTGGTCCCGTTGCGATCCAAGTGCGAGAAGATATTACCCTAACCGGCGCAAATACCGTCATTTTTAGCAGCGTTGGACCAATACCAAGTAATCCCTTTTCCCTTAATAGCTTCATTCCTACGATTGCCCGAGGAAATAGCGGGGGAATTCAGATGACTGGGCGATCGCTGTTGATGAGTGACGGCGCACAAATTATCGGTAGTACCTTTGATGCTCAACAGGGCAATGCAGGCAATATTCAAATTGAAATGGCAGACAGAATTTCCATTCAAGGAAATAACACCCAGCGCAATCCCACCGCTTCGGAACTCATTGTCTCCGTTACCCCGGCAATGCCACTGAGTCTGGTTGAAGATCTGGCAATCGAAGTCATTGATCCAGGGGTACCCACGATACCCCCAACCTCAACCCCCCCGACTCCTCCGCCAATCTCGCCCCCAACCCCTCCGCCCCCCTCGGTTATAGGTGAGGCGGGAAAAGGTGCGACGACGGGAATTTTTACCACGGTAGAAACCAATGCTCAGGGAAATGCAGGAAGTATTACTCTCCAATCCCAGACCCTAGAAGTGAGCCAAGGTGCTCAAATCCAAACTCTAACGAGAGGGGGAGGGAATTCGGGGGACATCCAAATTCAAGTCTCCAATGCGGTTTTCACCGGGGTGAATACTTTGGGAGATTTTAGTGGATTGGCAAGTACGGTGGAGAAGGATGGAGTCGGCAATGCCGGAGATATTCAAATTAATGCGGATAACCTCGCCGTGACAGGGGGTGCGGGGATTCAAGCCCTCACCCGAGGAACGGGAAACTCCGGTGAGATTCGCCTGAATATCACCCAGGGAATGACGGTAAGTGGGAGAAGTCCTAATGGGAGTTTTACCTCTGGGGTGTTTAGTAGTACAGAGGAAACGGCGCAGGGTTCTGGGGGTGGGTTAACGATCGCGACGGACCGATTACAGGTATCCGATGGCGCTGTTCTGAGTGCCCGTTCAACCACGGCGTTTCCCAGTGGTGAGATTGCGGTGAGGGCGAATCAAATTGACCTCAGCAACGATAGTCAAATTCTCACCAGTGCGACGGGAGCGGGTGCAGCAGGGAGTATCACCTTAGAAGCAGGGGAACGGGTGACGTTGAGCGATCGCGCGGTGTTATCCTCGGAAACTTCCAGTGGCGATCGCGGCAATATTATCTTGCGATCGCCAGACTTGATTTTACGCAATAATAGTCAAATTACTACCAATGCCACGGGTACAGGAACTGGCGGAAATATTATCCTCACCACCGATAATATTGTGGCGATTAATAATAGTAACATCACCGCCAATTCTGAACAAGCAGCCGGGGGTGAAGTTATTATTAATACCCAAGGAATTTTTGGTGCACAGGCGCGCCGAATAGGCAGTCCTAACACCAGTGATATTACTGCAACTTCTGCTCAGGGTCCGCAATTTGATGGAATTGTCGAAGTGAATACACCGGAAGTTGACCCGACATCAGGGTTAGTGGATTTACCCGTAAATTTGGGAGATTTGAGCAATGTTGTGGTACAGAATTGTTCGGCTGAGAATACCTCTCAAAGTAGCTTTGTGGTGACAGGTAGAGGGGGTTTACCACCGAGTCCCAATGATGCGATCGCCCCGGAGTCCACCTTAATTGATTTAGGTGACCCTTCCCCGGCAACTAGGTCAAACTCCAGGGAGGGATTTCCTCCCCGGATTAGCGCAATGGGAATCAATCCGGTGGAAATTTCCCGAGAATTGGTAGAAGCGCAGGGGTGGTCTCGGGATAATCAAGGTAAAATTAAGCTAGTGGCAGAAGTACCAATCCGAGAACTACGGCAACCCTTGGGGATTGTACCACCCCCGTGTAACCCATGAGCAAGAGGCATTGAGATCAACGATGAGAAGGCGCGATCGCCAGAATGTGTTCAGTCAAATCAGGCAAAGTTTCCGCTTTAGTTTATCTGCTTTTAAGTATAGCAAAAGAGCGGTACAATTAGTGTGGAAAACTAGCCCAACTTTAACCGCAATTGTAGCCATTCTCACCGGAGTTGCGGGGTTGTTACCAGCAGGAATTGCTTATCTGGGTAAGTTAATTATCGATAGCGTAGTCACCGCCGCAAATTCCGGAACGGGACCCCAAACCGCACTCCTGTATGTGGGATTCGAGGCGATCGCTGTGATGATGTTGACCCTTTGTCAGCGCGGGTTGAGTGTTTGTCAATCCCTGTTGCGCGTCCTCCTGGGACAGACGGTTAACGAACTGATTTTAGAAAAAGCACTCACCCTTTCTTTGTCCCATTTTGAAGATTCGGAAGTGTATGACAAAATGACTCGGGCCCGACGAGAGGCATCGAGTCGTCCCCTGAGTTTTGTAAATCGCACTTTTGGTTTAGTGCAGGAAACTCTAGGATTGGTGGCGTATAGTGGATTGTTGTTGCAGTTTTCGGGATGGGTTGTCGGAGTCTTGGCGATCGCCGCGATACCGCCGTTTTTAGCGGAAACCAAGTTTGCCGGTGCCGCTTTTCGGGTTTTTAAACGGCGATCGCCCGAAACCCGGGAACAAATTTATCTTGAAACCCTGATTGCGCGGGAAGATTACGCCAAAGAGGTGCAACTCTATCAACTCGGACCCATTTTTTTGAATCGGTATCGAAATATCTTCCATCGCTTGTATCAGGAAGATCGAAATTTGACCCTGCGGCGAGGATTTTGGGGATATGTGCTAGGTTTACTCAGTAGCTTGGCATTTTATGGAACCTACGCCTGGATTGCGATCGCTGCCATCTCCGGAAGCATCACCCTCGGCGATATGACCATGTATTTAATGGTCTTTCGCCAGGGACAATCCAGCTTTTCCGCGACATTGAGTGCGATCGGGGGAATGTATGAAGATAATCTCTATTTGTCGAACTTGTATGAATTTTTAGAACAAGAAATACCCCAGGCAGAAGGTAGCGCTAACCGAGGACCCATTCCCCAAGATGGCGTCCGATTCCAGAATGTTTCCTTTACCTATCCCGACGCTACCCAACCCGCCTTAAGCGACATCACTTTTCAGTTAAAACCCGGAGAAAAACTCGCTTTAGTCGGCCAAAATGGGTCCGGAAAAACCACCCTAATCAAACTCCTGACCCGTCTCTACGAACCCTCATCCGGTCAAATTCTGCTCGATGGATTAGACTTGCGCGAATGGGATATCAACCACTTACGACAACGCATCGGCGTCATTTTTCAAGATTTTGTGCGCTATCAGTTCCTCGTCGGCGAGAATATTGGCGTCGGCGATGTGGATAGCTTAGAAGACGAAACCCGCTGGAAAACTGCCGCCGAAAAAGGCATGGCAGAACCCTTCATCGCCAGCTTACCCCAGGGATTTTATACCCAACTCGGACGCTGGTTTAAATCCGGAACCGAACTCTCCGGAGGACAATGGCAAAAAATTGGCCTCTCCCGGGCTTTTATGCGAATCAAAGCCGATATTTTAGTCCTAGATGAACCCACTTCCGCAATGGATGCCGAAGCCGAATTTGAAATCTTTGAACGGTTTCGCCGCTTGGCAACAGACCGCATGGTTTTATTGATTTCTCATCGGTTTTCCACCGTTCGCATGGCGGATACCATTATCGTATTAGAAGCAGGTAAACTGATAGAAAGAGGCACTCATGAAGAGTTAATGCAAGCAGAAGGACGCTATGCCAAGTTGTTTACTCTCCAAGCGGCTGGATATCAATAAAATTGGGAGATTCATATGAGTTAAACTACCAATTCCTCTCAATATTTGGCGGAGTATTGCGATTTTTAGAAGGGTTTTGTAAGGAGTCAAGCAAATTGATAACTAGATAAATCGGAAGGACAAAGCCCACCAAAAATACTAAACATAAAAATATATAGTTTGGGGAGACTTTTTCGGTTAATTTAAGTTTGGGAGTGAGGATATTCTGAGACTCCTGGAGTGCTGTTAAGGCTTCCTGTGCCGTGGAAAATCGGCGTTCTGTTGCTGGATTAACCAGACGTTCCAGCCAACGGATAAATTCGGGATCTCTGCCATGAACTTTAGAGTGAAAATCAATCTGCATTTTCCGTTGTGGCAATTCAGCGGGAGATTTACCTGTAAGTAAATGGATTAGAGTTGCACCTAATGCATATAAATCGGAGGCGGGAATCGCTTTTCCCCATAGTTGTTCGGGTGGGGTATAGCCACTACTTCCGACTACGGTAAAAGTTGCTCCTTCTGCTTTAGCTTTATCTTGTACCGCGCCAAAATCAACGAGATAGATAGTTTGATCGTCTCCTAATATCACGTTACTGGGTTTTATATCTCGGTGTAAAATGGGGGGAGATAATTCATGCAAGTAAATTAGAATGTTGAGTAGTTGTTTAGCATATTGTTTGACTTCTTTTGTGGAAAAACCCTTGTTTTTGTCCAAAATAGCCTTAAGGGATAATCCACAGATTAATTCCTGAACCAAGATTAGACTCGGAAATTCGAGGTCTAAGCTGGATTCTCTATAAAACGAATCTAAATATTTAGGTATTTTGGGGTGATTGATATTTTTTAAAACTAATGCTTCTCGTTCAAAGAGTTTCAATTGTTCCCAATTCATTTGAGGAGAAAAAATGAGAATTTTAATAATCACCTGACGATAAATTTCTTGTTCAGCCTTGAGGTCAGTTGCTCGCCAGGTTTGGCGATTGGAAAACTCCGAAAGTTTTTCTTCGAGTTGGTAGCGATCGTTTAAAAGCGTTTTAGAATTTATCATAATGATTGAAGGAATCCAGTTCAAGACGATAGCAACCCAGATGGGTTACTTTAAACTACTAGATATTTTCAAGCCAGCTATTAACCTGACGAGCGATTAATTGATAATGGGGGCGGCTTAAGTTTGTTTTGATGCCAAAATTTTGACGCGACTTAATGTTGAACAACAGATTGCGATTTTTGAAGTTCACCGAAAAATCGGTAGGACTTATTTTGTGTTCTTCCTGGATTATTTGATTATTTTTAGCAATGGTTAGGGTCAAAAACTGACTCATTTTATCCAATCTTATATGAAAAACCGAAAGACTCGGGAAATATATATCTTTACAAAGATATACCCATTCTCTTAACGTTAGTACCCAAAATACAATAAGAAGTAGAGAAATAGTAATTTTAATCACTTCCATAAAAAATCCAATTCCCGAGATCAGTGCTGTAACCAATGCGGGTAAGATAAAAAAGCTGACAAATAATATCAACCCAATAATCAACATGAGAATTATTTTCGCCGCAAAAATAATCAATTGAGATAGAGGATTTGGGGATAAGATAATCAGAAAGACTGTGGGAGATTTTTTGAGCGTAAAGGGATAGTAAGCTGATAAGGGGATGCTTTCCATCAGCGGGACGATTACCCGCCCAGTTTTGAGATTTTCTAAAGCTACTTTCGCCCTGGATACCCGTTGTTCAAGACTCGGTTCAATTAGGGCCTCAATCCAATTTAAAAAAATCTCCCGGATACTGACTTTATCCTTAAATTGGATGCGTAAATTATGTTGGGGTAGATCCGCTGGACAAATCCCCGTTAATAAGTGAACCAGAGTTGCACCTAATGCATATAAATCCGAGGCGGGAACCGCTTTTCCCCAAAATTGTTCTAAGGGTGCGTATCCCGTGGTTCCGACAATGGTAAAAGTTGCGCCTGCGGCTGCGGCGGTATCTTGAACGGCACCAAAATCCACCAGATAAACTTTGTCATCTTCTCCTAAAATGATATTGCTGGGTTTAATATCCCGATGAATTACGGGAGATTCCCCCTCATGCAAATAAATCAAAATTTCTAAAATTTGAGTGGCGATCGCCTTGACTTGAGATTCACTAAATCGCTGACCCGAATCTAATGCTTGTTGTAGGGATTTTCCCGGGATATATTCTTGGACTAATCCAAACCAACAGAGTCCCTCCCCCATCTGTTTATCCAGGGAAAAATAATCCCGATAACGGGGAATGCGGGGATGGGTTAGTTTTTGGAGAACCTGTGCTTCCCGTTCAAATAACTTAAAATCATCCCACTGTAAATGGGGACTAAATGCCAATAATTTGACGATCGCCAATTCCCCAGTTGAGGTGCTAATATCCTGGGCTAACCAGGTTTGACGACCGGCATTATTACCTAACTGTTGCTGAAGTTGGTAACGATCCTGTAAAATTTGCTCGGTTTGTAGCATTTTGATGATCCATCCCCGAGTGATGCTTTAAAGTCAGTCGCAACCGGCACACCGATCGCGCACTCTTCGATTGCAGACTGATTAAAGAAAAAATTTTCCCTCCCCACTAGGGTAATCTTCTTCCGAACAATCCGACCAAATCTTAATATTTATTTAGGATAAGGCGATCGCAACAATGCCACGGGAGTCAAGTTTGGATGTTTACTCTCTAATTGAGGCGGAATCCCATTGGGAAAGTCTTCTGCGATCGCCTCTTCTAAACGTTGAATTCGGTTATCGGGGTTGGGATGGGTACTCACAAATTCTGGGGAGGGGGAACCGGATTGAGCTGAACTGAGGATTTCCATCACTTCAATCATTGCCCTGGGGTCATAACCCGCTTGTGCCATGAACTGCACCCCCAGGCGATCGCTTTCCAATTCCGCCTCTCGTCCATATCTCAAAGCAATCATTTCATTAGCAACTCGGGCGATCGCAGCAGCTTGTCTCCCCCCTCCTTGTTCATCGGTAGTGGCAATTCCCACCGCTGTAACTAGGGTAGAACCGAGTTCTCGTTTGGCTAAATGTTCTGCACCATGTCGCGCCACCACATGACCAATTTCATGGCCTAAAATTCCCGCGAGTTGCCCTGGAGAATTCAAGCGTTGCAGTAACCCATTGGTAATAAAAACTTGCCCACCGGGGAGAGCAAAGGCATTCACAGTTTGTGAATCTTGAAGCACATAAAATTCAAAAGGATATTCCGATTGCGAAACCACAGATTGTTGAACAATTCGCTGACCCACCTGCTGGACAGCCTCCTGAACTGAGGCATCTGGGTATAAACCCCCAAATTGTTCCGCCAGTTGTCCTCGGGTTTGTAACCCGAGTTGCACCTCTTCTGTGGGAGATAATCGGATACGCTGCTGTTCTCCCGTAATCGGATTTTCCACTTGGGTTGTATAATAACTCAAGACCCCGACTAGCCCAACAATAAATCCAATCAATAGCCGAAATAGTTGTCGTGACACCGCTTTTTCCAAACTCGCTAATTTGGAAAATAACCGATCTATTTTACATTATCACTCTATCTGGAGGTGAGCTTTGGTTAGATTAGACCGCATCTTTAGATAGATTTAATTCACCAAAAAACCCCTGAGTTTACCTCTAGGGGTTGAGAGAAAGGTAGTAATGGAGTTAGGCGGTTTTAAAAAAGCGAATGATTTCTCGAACATGATCCAGGAATTGTCCATCGGTGGTTAATTGAGCGATCGCATTCTGTGCCTCTTTCTTCAGCGCATCATGTTCCGCTTGATTGATTGATCGCAAGCTTTCCACCGAGGCGGCTAATTGGCTTAAATCTTGGCGCAATGCTGCACTTTGCCGGTTTTTCTGACTCATCCAAGAATCCGGTTTATTTTCATCTAAACTATCGCAGAGGTTTTTAATTTGCTCTTCTAAAGTCAAGACGCGATCGCGCAACTCTAAAACATCTTCCCGGGGATATTTAAACTCGCGGCGAATCATGCTTAATCGGGTGGCAATATATTCATAAGCCCGAATCACCGGACGTAACCCAGTTAACAACAAAGCCGCCACGGAACTGATATATCCCACCGCACTAATTCCCGTAGCGGCTAACCCATATAAAACGAGGGCAGAAATGATATGTAGGGCGATGGCAATCCACAGCGATCGTTTGGCAATCCGCTGAACATATCTTAACTGTTTGGGTTCAATGGGAATATTTTTTTCTTCAGATTGTTCAGCATCCGCGACGACTTCTTTGGCTTGGAAATAGATATTCCAAGGCACTGTCACAATCACCACTAACCATAGAAAACTGGCCCCACCAATTACCCAGTCTAAAAAATTGCCCGCAGGCACATTTAACCAATTTAAAATTCCAAATGCCAATAGTAAGATGACCACCAACCCGAGGGAAAATCCACCGAAAAAGTTAACTCTCATAAAACTCTGGTTTTTTTGTATCAATTCCCTCTAGTATGGCTACCATTTTCTCCCAATTTTCTAGGAGACTGTGACAGTCTACAAATTGGCATAAGACCCGAAAAACCCAAACAGAAATTAGAACTGGCGTTCAACTTTGAGGGGTTCTTGATGAGTTAGGGTCGGGAGGCGATCGCTTAAATCCAACCAGGGTTGCAATTGACCCGCCTGAAAAGTTCGACTCATGACCACATAAATTGAGGTTTGGTCTCCCCCCATTCCGACGGATTGAACGTTTTGCCAAGACTCGGCTATTAATTCATCACTAATCTGCCATTTTTCATCTTTCCATTGCAAGCGTCGGATAAATTTAAACGGGGCTTTTTTCTTCCCAGTAATCAACATTTTCTGCAATAATTTCCGAATTAAATTAGGAAAAAAGCGCCCTACAGTTAGCATGACTACCCGCAAAATTAACAAATTTAAAGGGTTCATTTGTTTTTGTTTAGCCCAACCCAATTGACCTTGAATCAGGATTTCATTTGATTGAACTTGATAATCATAGCGGTCAATTAAATGTCCCACAGCATTTTTTATCAGCCTGCCTTGGGAAATTTGTAAAGAAAACTGAGTATCGGAAGCGACCAGTTTTCCATCTCTAAATAGCTTAAAAACTCCTCCTTTATTTAAAGCTAAATAAAGCTCTATATCGTTTCGTCGGTCTATCAATAACTCTGCCTCTTTCAACCAAATTTGTCCCACAGGTCGAGGGGGCATGGCAGGGCGATTTTCCACAAAGTCTCGCCATGCTAATAAATAACTCCAAGTATGATGTCCAATAATATGGTCATCGGCATAACAAGGAACTAAACCGGCTGCTATCCCCTTTAAAAATAAATCATTAATCCCTAACGCTTCCGGCATCCATTTTCCTACCCATTCAAACCCATGCGGGAAAAAATTATAAGTGTTTCGACTCGCATATTCTCCCCCATAAGACCCATCGGGATGGATAAATTGAGTTGCGAGTTCTACTGCTTTCATCAATGATTCTTTCAGACGTGGGTCAGGAGAAAGTTCATAAAGTCGGGCTAAACAAGATATCGTTAAGGTATGATAACCGGGGTCACACCCTTCATATTCCTGAAACCATCCTTCGGCACTTTGCCAGGATAAAACCCGTTCTAACCGTTCGGTTTTAGCCCCCTGCCAACGGTCTGTTTCTAATAAACGAGAAATGAGTTCTAAACATAAAGCGATTAAGGCTTGATGGTTGCTGAGTTGTCCACTTTCATGATGGTTTGATAACCAAGTAGCCCGATGTTCAAAAAACTTTAAAATTTCAAAATTATTGAGGTTGAGGAGGGTGTAACTTTCTAAACAAGCCAACAGGGAAAAAGCGGCTGCGCCACTAGCCCTTTCATAGGGAAAATAATCATCGCAAGACCCATCAGAATGAGCCGAATGCGCAGCATAAAGGATTCCTGCTTCTACCCAATCCCGGAGTGCGGTTTGCTGATAAAAGGGGTTATCCGGTAAGTTGGTGTGGTAGGCTAAAGCCAGGGGTAAAACAAATTCTTGGGCCATTCCACTGGGAAAATCAATAATTTTATAATGCCAGAAGTTGCGGTCAAAACAGCCATAAGTGGGACTGTGGGGGTTGCGATCGCACAGGGTCAGGATTTTAGGAATTTGAGCGATCGCCGTTTGGGCAAATAAATCTCTACTCATGGTTACCGGGGGTCAATCAATGCAGGAAAATCCCTCTCATTTTAAACCAGGTGGGGTGTAGTTTATCAGACTGGGTTTAAAGTTTTATTTCTCAAGATTTGATGGGTTGACGCCCTTCCCCAAGCCAGGGACACGAGTGAACCGAGTCTAACATTTCCTCGCCAGCCACGAATCCAAGCATTCTGCTATATTAAGAAAAACGCTGATAAATCTTACATCATGAATCGACCCAGCGAGCCATCTCCGGCACCTTTTAACTCTCATGAACTGCCACCGCCTACAGCCGATGGAGTTGACATTGTAAATCCAGAAATTCAGAGTTCCAACACCCCGGAAAATCTTCCCCCTTCTGGTACTTCGGCAACACAAGAAGCCTTTAAACGACTGTATATAATTTTACTGGTGATTGGTCTGAGTATTGGGGTTGTAGCGGCGATCGGCGTGGTTAATTTGTTGAATCGTTGGGGCCTAACTCAACCCCCACCCCCAGTAGAAGAAACCAACAGCTAAACTCAAAAAATCCCCATAAATTAGGAGACTTATATCTGTTCAAGCTGCATTAGTCAAAAAGACGATGCAGTTTTTATCTTTCTACCGATAGAGCAAAAAGTCATTCTAAAGAGTGAGGGATTCTCTTTGAGATTTTGGCTATCCTAGGAAGGATAGAAACCCGCTTTTACCCATTTTTTTACCGCAATTCCCCGAATAATCACGTTAATTTTAATGAATTGTAAAGAGAGGAAGCATGGTATTCAATCCACAGAAACGAGCGGTGGGATTATTCCCCAGTATGGAAAAGGCCGCAATCGCTCTGTGCGACCTAAAATCCGCAGGCTTTCCGATGAAAAATATTTCAGCGATCGCCCGAAACCGGAATCGGTTTCGGACGATTACCCCAAATCCAATGGAAACAACAACCCTTGATAATCCAGTGCAAGCAACCCAACTTGCTGGGGTTCTAACCGGGGGAAGTTTAGGGATGGTTCTAGGGTTGCTGGTTACCCTTAGCATCCTAGCACTTTCTGGGATTGGACCGATTCTCCTGGCTGGGGTCGAAGTGGCAACGGTCGGGACGGTTATGGTAGCAGGTGGGGCGATCGGTGCAGCGACTGGGGGTATTGTGGGTCGTTTGATGGCTTATGGAATGTCCAACGATCGCGCTCATCGCTATTGGGAACGAGTGATACAAGGGGATTATCTGCTGATTCTCACAGGCAGCGATCGCGAAATTGCCCTCGCCAGTCGCATTTTAAACGCTCGCGGTATCCAAGAGTGGGAAATCCACGAGCGATCGCCCCTGAGAAGCACTCTCCTCTCGGACTAATTGTCCTTTCAACGGGGTTAGTTGTGCGATCAAAATCCGTCGGAAATCCGGCCCTGCGATCGGCCAATTGACCCGTATTTAACACCAAATGGAGGTCAAACATGACTGTAGATGAACTGAGACGTGCCATAGGCGTCTTCGCCCATTATGAAGATGCCGAAGCCGCATTCAACCAACTCCGACAAGCAGGCTTTTCCCTCAATCACCTCTCAATTATTGCTCCGGACCTCCCCCGAACCCGGGATTTACGAGAAGCTAACATGAACTCTCACCTCACAATGGGAGATGCTGCTGCCAGCCCCCCACCCCTTCGCTACACCACTGACACCACCGGAACTCTGGCCGGGGAAGGGGCCGCCACGGGTGCTGTAGCCGGGGGAACCGTCGGGGGTTTTATCGGCTTGCTGCAAGCCTTAGTGGCCTTATCTATTCCCGGAATTGGCCCTGTACTCGCCGGAGGGACCGTAGCAACCATCCTATTGAATACCCTCGCCGGTGGTGCGATCGGGGCTGCTACAGGCGGTTTAGTGGGAGCATTAGCAGGTTTAGGTATCCCTGAAGAACGGGCCGTAATCTATAATGATCGCCTCTCCCAAGGCCACTATTTACTCATCGTTGAAGGCTCAGTTTATGAAATAGAACGGGCAGAAGAAATTCTAACAGGAAGAGGCATCCAAGAATGGGGAATTTATCGTCTTCCTGGCGAACCCCTTGTTAACCCCGCTGCCATGCCGGTAGTACCGCCAGTCCATCCACCTATCCACCCTTCTTTAACAGGTCCAAATTATTTCCCAAATCCTAGAATTCCCTAATCAAAATATCGTGACATAGCTTTAGCCATGTCACGATAAATTATGAAAAAAACCCGCGCCTTCAAGGGTAGAACTACAGGAACAAAGCCCGCCTATACGGGCTAAAATATAAAATAGACCTCTTGCAAAATTCTTTAAAGCCCCCCTTGTTAAGGGGGGTTGGGGGGATCAATCCTTTTTTTTGCAAGAGGTCTAATAATTGGTCACGAAAAGTTACAAAATTTGAACGCTTAATACCCGGGTTTAACTCTAACTAAATAAAAGGCAAAATTCGTTTATTTAAACAGTTATCACACTGACCACATTGCATCATTTTAGCTTCCTCTATAAAACCAAAGGCTTCTAATAAAAACTGCCACCGACAGCGCCGAGTTAACAGAAACTGTTTCATCGGTTGACTCGGATCAGGGACAGATAAACCAGGAGAAGAACCCGAATGAGTAATCCGGTAATGAAACGGGTCCCGCCATTGTAACTGACCCATACTATGCAACAAAGATAGAGCGATCGCCCCATCAGGATAATCTTTAATTACTTGATTAATATTCCCCTGATTCGGTAACTTTTTCATCAAATTTTGAGCGCGGCGATAGAGGGTTTGTTGTTGCGTTGCCACAAATTGCCGCTGATGCTCATCTTGAGGGTCTAACCATCCCGTACATTCACTGATTAAAGAAAGTGCCATCGCCGGTTGACCGTCTCGACCAGCGCGCCCCACTTCTTGAATATATTCTGATAATAAAGCCGGAGTTTGATAGTGTAGAACCCAACGCACATTGGGTTTATTCACCCCCATCCCAAAGGCACAAGTACAAACTACAAATTGCAGAGAATCGCCAATCCAACTGCTTTCAATCCTACGGCGTTCCTCTCCACTCAAACCGCCATGATAAGCGTTAGTTTTGCATCCTTGTTGCCGTAACCAAGCTGCCAATTCTTCCGCATCCCGACGAGTTCTAACATAGACTAAACCCGACTGTAAACCCTGAGACTGAATAAACCGTAACATTCGTTGCCGACGCCCTCGCGGAGTCCAAGCAATTTGAATTTGTAACGAAAGATTAGACCGATAAGGACTGAGTAAAAATTGACTAGGTTTCTGTAACTTTAAAACTGATTGAAGGGTTTTTTGTGCCGTCGGGTCAGCAGTTGCCGTAAATGCGGCGATCGCCAGTTTAGAACCTGGTGGTTTTGACTTCAAAAGGGCGGGACGAACCGCACCCAAACGACGATAAGCGGGGCGAAATGTATCTCCCCATTGAACTAAACAATGTGCCTCATCTAAAATCATCCCATTAATCGGTAATTTGGGGGCTAATAAACGCTCCCAAACGGGGGGACTCAGCAAGGTTTCCGGCGATAGATATAATAACCGTAATTGATTGTTTTCTAAGTCCTTTAAGGTAGCTTTTCGCTGTTTTGTCGGGACTTCGCTATGTAGAAGTGCAGCATTTAAGTGGCGATCGCGCAGTTCTTGCACCTGATTTTCCATCAATGCTACCAATGGCGACACCACCAGGGTTAATCCGGTTTGCAGTAACGCGGGGAGTTGAAAGCAAATCGACTTCCCCCCACCCGTGGGTAAGACAATCAGCGCATCTTTTCCCTGCAACAGAGTCTGCACAATTTCTCCCTGGGGACTTCTAAAATCATTGTATCCCCAAATTTCACGAAACTTATCCCGGACCTGATTCCACGATGCACTATTATGGGATTCCATGTGCAAAAAAGGGTATGTTACAAAGAGGACAGTCATTTATTTTACCGGATTCAGATCATGCAGTTAGAAATTATCGCCCATCGAGGATACTCAAGTATCGCCCCAGAAAATACCCTGGCGGCATTTTTGGCGGCGATCGAACATCAGGCGGATTCCATCGAGTTTGATGTGCAGCTAAGTGCCGATGGAGTGCCGATAATCATTCATGATTCCACCTTAACTCGGACCACAGGAATTCGGGGCAAAGTTAGAAAGAAAACCTTAGACCAAATCAAACATCGGGAGGCCGGGTCTTGGTTTGATTGGCGATTTAAGGGCGAACCCATTCCCACTTTAGAAGAAGCCTTGATGGCATTACAAAATATTAAAAAATTCCTGTATATAGAAGTTAAAACTCATTCTTATTGGACCGACCAAAAGATAGATGAATTTATTAAAATTCTTGTTAAATATCAGTTTAAGAATCGATGTGTGATTGCCTCCTTTAATGGCTCTTTCATCGACCGAGTTCGGAAACAAAGTGATGATTTTTCCTTAGCCTATTTAGTTGCCAATCGCGCTGCATTTCGCCGACAATTAACCAAGGCAGCCCAGGTGGGAAACACCGTCATGATGAGTAAGTATAAACTATTCATCAAACATCCCGATTTAATTAAGAGTAGTCGGGAACAAGGAGTTGATCTCGTCGCTTGGACTGTGGATAAGCCAAAAGACTTGGAAAGATTACTGGAGTTAGGAATTGTGCGAATTGCGACCAACTGTTTAATCCCAGAAATGTTGGAACTAAAAATGCAATAGGGTTTTTTAGACTCTTGTGAATTTTACTTGGGATGATTTAAAATAGACAAAACATTCCAAGTTTCAACACAATGAGCATGACTATAATTAATTCTGATAATCGCTGGGAATTTTGGATTGATCGCGGGGGTACTTTTACCGATGTAGTCGCCAAGCGTCCCGAGGGGCAATTGGTCATCCATAAAGTGCTCTCGGAAAATCCTGAACGATACAAAGATGCCCCGGTCCAAGGGATACGAGAATTGATGGGAATATCACAAAATGAACCTATACCCATTGACCAAATTGGGGCAATTAAAATGGGGACAACAGTTGCCACCAATGCCCTTTTAGAACGCAAAGGCGATCGCACCGTTTTGGTGATAACCAAAGGATTTAAAGATGCCCTCAGAATCGGCTATCAAAATCGCCCCGATATCTTCGCCCGGGAAATTTTATTACCGGAAATGCTCTATGAACAAACCATTGAAGTAGAAGAACGCTACAGTGCCCAAGGAGAAGAACTACAACCCGTTAATGAAGCTGCTTTAATCCAAGAATTACAAGCGGCGTATAAAAATGGAATTAGAAGTTGTGCAATCGTTTTGATGCATGGATATCGCTATCATCACCATGAACAAATAATTGCTAAATTAGCCCAAACGATTGGATTTACTCAAGTCTCCGTTTCCCATGAAGTCAGCCCCTTAATGAAGCTTGTCAGTCGGGGAGATACCACCGTTGTGGATGCCTATCTTTCCCCAATTTTGCATCGCTATGTTGATCGCGTTTCTGGAGAACTCTCCGCCAATTCTGATGCTTTAAATCAGCGATTGATGTTCATGCAATCCAATGGCGGGTTAACCGATGCAAGACAATTTCAAGGCAAAGATAGCATCTTATCTGGTCCTGCCGGTGGAATTGTTGGGGCGGTAGAAACCAGTAAAAAAGCCGGATTTGATAAAATTATCAGCTTCGATATGGGCGGAACTTCCACCGATGTGGCTCATTATAACGGCGAATACGAACGAGAATTTGAAACAGAAATTGCCGGAGTGCGCTTAAGAACTCCCATGATGTCCATTCATACCGTTGCTGCCGGTGGTGGGTCAATTCTATTTTTTGATGGGTCACGCTATCGCGTCGGTCCCGAGTCTGCCGGTGCAAATCCCGGTCCTGCTTCCTATCGCAAAGGAGGACCATTAACCGTCACCGATTGTAACGTCATGTTAGGAAAAATTCAACCGCAATTTTTCCCAAAAGTATTTGGAATTAATGGAGATTTACCCTTAGATTTTGAGATTGTTCGAGACAAGTTTAACCAAATAGCCCACCAGATTAAACAAGCAACGGGAGATGACAGACTCCCGGAACAAGTCGCTACCGGCTTCCTGGCGATCGCTGTGGAAAATATGGCAAATGCCATTAAAAAAATCTCCCTACAACGGGGATATGACGTCTCCGAATATACCCTCTGTTGCTTTGGTGGGGCCGGAGGTCAACACGCCTGCCAAATTGCCGATACCTTGGGCATGAAACGGGTATTTATTCATCCTTTTGCTGGCGTTTTATCTGCTTATGGCATGGGATTAGCTGACATTCGCACCATCCGTCAACGGGCTGTAGAAGCGCCACTATCCATTGAATTGCTAACTCAATTAAAAATTAAATTATCGCAATTAGAAGCAGAAGGAAAAGCGGAATTAAGCAAAAACAGTGAGGGAATAAGCGGATTGGTTTCCGTTTCTAAACTGCATCTTAAATACCAAGGCACTGACTCGACCTTAATTGTTGATTTTTCCGACAATCCAGCCACCCTCAAAGCAGCATTTGAAATGGAACATCGTCAACGGTATGGATTCATCAAAGAAGACAAATCCTTAATCGTAGAAACCGTTTCCGTTGAAGTAGTCCAGCAGATGAAATCCCCCGAGGAACCCACCTTCCCCCGGCGATCGGCTGCTATTCCCTCCCCCATTGCCACCGTCCCCATGTATGATGGCGGTTGCTGGCAGGAAACCCCTGTTTTTGAGCGCCAAGAATTGCAACCGGGAGACACCATCACTGGACCGGCATTAATCATAGAACAAACCGGCACAAATGCTATTTCCTCTGGTTGGCAAGTGCAAATCACGGACCGGAATTACTTAATCTTAAACCGGGTCGCCACTGCCGAACTAACTCGGATAGAAACCCAGGCGATCGCCACTACTAATCCGGACCCCGTTCTCTTAGAAATCTTCAATAATTTGTTCCGCGCCATCGCCGAACAAATGGGAATTACCCTACAAAATACCTCCTCTTCCGTCAACATCAAAGAACGCTTAGATTTCTCCTGCGCCATCTTTGATCGCGCCGGTCAACTTGTTGCCAATGCCCCTCATATTCCCGTGCATTTAGGCTCTATGAGCGAAAGCGTAGAAGCCTTAATGAACGACAGAGGAAAAACGGTTAAACTCGGGGATGTTTATGTGTCTAATAATCCCTATAATGGCGGGACTCACCTCCCCGATATTACCGTAATTACCCCCGTATTTGATAATGCCGGAGAGGAGATTTTATTTTACGTCGCCTCCCGAGGACATCATGCAGATATTGGCGGCATTACCCCCGGTTCCATGCCACCCCATAGCAAAACTGTGGTTGAAGAAGGAGTATTATTAGATAATGTCCCAATCGTCAAAGCTGGACAATTCCAAGAATCCCATTTATTAGAAATTCTCACCACCGCCGAATATCCAGCACGAAATACCGACCAAAATATTGCCGATTTACAAGCACAAATTGCCGCCAACGAGCGGGGAGTGCAAGAACTCCGCAAAATGGTCGAACATTATGGGTTAAAAACAGTAGAATCCTATATGGGATATGTTCAGAATAATGCTGAAGAATCGGTCAGACGGGCAATTGCTGTACTCAAAAATGGGGAATCTACATACTCAATGGATGAGGGCGGAGAAATCCATGTTAAAATTAGTATTGATAAAAATAGCCGCAGTGTTACCATTGATTTTACCGGCACATCGGAGCAACTCAACAGTAATTTTAATGCCCCAGCAGCCGTTTGTAAAGCGGCAGTTTTATATGGATTTCGTACCTTAGTGGATGATAACATTCCCCTGAATGCTGGATGTCTCAAACCCCTCAATATTATTATCCCTAAAGGCAGCTTACTCAACCCTAGTTATCCAGCAGCAGTAGTGGCGGGAAATGTCGAAACTTCTCAGGCGATCGTCGATGCCTTATACCTCGCCCTTGGAGTGATGGCGGCATCCCAAGGCACCATGAATAACTTCACCTTTGGCAGCGATCACTATCAATATTACGAAACCATTTGTGGCGGTTCTGGTGCCGGTCCCAACTTCCACGGAACCGACGCCATTCAAACCCACATGACCAATTCCCGCCTAACGGATCCTGAAGTGTTAGAATGGCGATTTCCCGTCCGTTTAGAAAGCTTTTCCATCCGCAAAAATAGCGGCGGAAAAGGACAATATACCGGCGGAAATGGAGTGATTCGCCGCCTACGATTTCTGGAATCGATGACAGCAGCAATTTTATCCAATCATCGCCGTATTCCTCCTTCAGGATTAAATCAAGGCGGCGATGGTGCGATCGGGCATAATTTAGTGGAACGCACCGATGGTACAATTGAAGAATTAGGCAGCACCAGTGCAGTTCAAATGAACCCCGGAGATATCTTTGCCATTTACACACCGGGAGGGGGTGGGTATGGTGCTAAATTCTAAACTATTCCTACAATAAAATGGGGAAATAAAAAACAGAGTTTTTGGCACAAAATGAGAGGATAACCTAAATATGTTTTATCCAAAAACTCTGTTTTTTTGTAATTCATCGTTGCACATCAAACAGGCGTAAGACTCCCACTAAATCGGAAAAATCATCAGTCCATAAGGGGGCTTTTTCGGTCTCTGAAATCGGTTGCCAACGGGAATCATCTCTTAAGTTGCCAAAATGCGCCGTTTTTCGGGCTAGTAAGACCCACTGAGAGGGAGTTTTTCCCAGGGCTTTTTCTTCGGGGGAAAGGTTTCGGTCTAACTGTTGCAGGGTAGCTAATTCTAACGTTTTTGCTAGGGTTCCTAAGACGGGTTCTAAATTAATGTAGCGATTAGAAATATTAATCGCTATAATACCCCGATCGCTCAGTTTTGTCAAGTATAGTTTTAAGGCTTCTTGGGTGACTAAATGCACTGGAATGGAGTCAGAGCTAAAGGCATCCATGACGAGTAAATCATAAGTGTTATCTGGAGATTTTGCTAGTTGCAAGCGGGCATCTCCTAAAATAACCGAAAAAGATGCTTTAGTTTGTTCTAAAAAGGTAAAATATCGCGTATCTCGGGCGAGTTTTTCAACGATGGGATCAATTTCATAAAACGTCCAAGTTTGGCCCGGTTGAGCATAAGCAGCTAGGGTTCCTATTCCTAGTCCTAAGACGGCTACATTTTGAAGGCGATCGCTGGAATTTAACTGTTCAAATGTTTGACCGATCGGACCTGTGGGATGAAAATAGGTTAAGGGTTCCTGCCTGCGTTGCGGGTCAAGGCTTTGTCTACCATGTAAGGTCGTTCCATGAACTAAACTATGATAGGGCCCCCGGCGATCATACACAATGCGATTGACCCCAAAAAAGTTACGTTCGGTTTCCAAAACTCCACTCATATTACCGATAGAAAATTGCCCTAAGAGTAAGATTAAGGTTAAGCCGAGGGCTAGGTGGAGGCGGGGTAGGGAAAAGGTAATAGAGAGGGCAATTAAGAGGGCGATCGCGAAGAAATTGCCTAACCAACCTTGGCTAATATTTCTGACGGTAAATCCGACTAACAAGGCCCCAAATAATAAACTAAAGCTAATAATTTGGGTAGTTTTTAAGTTAAATTGGATGCCAGATTTTTGAGTTTTACGGGTTTGTTGCTCTTGGCGGAGTTTACTAAACCATGTGTCTAAATCGCCTTGGGGAGCTTCCAGTAATGGAGGATTATTTTTCGGTTGAATTGGTTCTAGTGGGGTTTTTAACGTTAATAAAGCCAAAAGTAAAATGACCGGATATTCGAGTACCGAAGGAAATAAAATTGGAGCGGTGATCGCATTAAACCAGCCTCCTAAAACACCACCGAAGGAAATCCAAAGGTAAAATTCTGTGAGATGAGTAACAGAAGGGCGACGACGGGATAGTTCTCCATGAAAAACACAGGCGATCGCAAAAAAACCGACTAAATGTAAAGGAACCAGCAAGGCAACGGGGCGCATTACTTTCGCTAAAAATAAAATAATGAGCGTACTAGAAAATAAGGGAACTAAGGTCATTAATGTCTGATGAGGAAGCCGAGAATGTCGGGCAAAAGTTAAAATAAAAGAAAGTAAATAAAGGATAAGAGGAATTGCCCAAAGGAGGGGGATTGCTGCTAAATCCGTGGTGAGATAGGTAGTGACACCTAGGAGTAAGCTAGAGGGAATAAAAGAAAGTAAAATCCACTGAGCTTGTTGTTGCCAGGTGGGATTTGCAACTGTAGTTAAAGGCTTTTCAGAGATATAAAAACCGGGATTTGTTTGCTTTATTTGAGGAGAAACTTTCCATAAACAAATAGCACATCCCAGGGTAAATAAGATTAAAATGATATAGGCTACTGCCCAAAGCCAACTTTGTTCAGACAAAGAGAAATAGGGTTCAATTAAAAGGGGATAGCTGATTAATCCTAATAAACTACCTAAATTGCTGGCACTATAGAGAAAATAAGGTTCTTTGCTGCTAGGATGATCCGTTTCTGCAAACCATTTTTGAATCAGCGGGGCACTGGTAGAAACTACAAAAAAAGGCAAGCCCACCGAGGAGATTAATAGTCCTAATACCCAAGGAATTGGATTATTATTTTCTGGAGGAAATCCGGTTTTAGAAAGAGTGATAGGTAAACTCAATAGGGGTAAAAAAAGGATCAGACTATGGGCGATCGCTTGACGGCGAGTTCCCAAATAGCGGGTACTTAAATGGGCGTAACCATAGCCCAATAATAGCGCCCCTTGAAAAAAGAATTGACAGGTATTCCAAACTGCCGGAGACCCACCGAGGAGAGGTAAAATCATTTTCGCCACCATCAACTGCACCCCAAAGAGCAGGAAGGCGCTCATAAATAGGGTAATCGAAAACAGAATTAACAAGGGCGTGACTCCTTAACTACAAAAGCTATTCATCTAGTGTAAATAATTTTTAGAAATTTTGCGGATTGCCACTCCCCTGGAGTGGACCAGACTCGTTCACGCAAAAATCTCTCTTCCATAAGTTTCCCACTCCTAGGATACTCTGCTAGTCTATAATAAGTAACCCTATTATCGCATCACAGGAGATAAGAATTTGAAAAATCAGTACGCGCAAAATATCCAGGCGATCGTCGTTGGAATTGCCTTAGCATTAATTCTGTTGCTTGGATCAAGTTCTTTTGTGATTATTAATCCGGGTGAGGCAGGGGTTCTCAGTATTCTGGGTAAATCTCGCGATGGCGCTTTACTCGAAGGAATACATATCAAACCACCCTTGATTTCAAAAGTAGATGTGTATGATGTGACGGTGCAAAAGTTTGAAGTGCCTGCCAAAAGTGCCACCCGAGATTTACAGGATTTGACCGGACGGTTTGCAATCAACTTTCGCCTAGATCCGACTCAAGTAGTGACGATTCGTCGAACTCAAGGGTCATTGGAGAATATTGTAGCGAAAATTATTGCACCTCAAACTCAAGAATCATTTAAAATAGCAGGGGCTAAAAAAACTGCTGAAGAATCGATTACTCAACGCAGTGCCTTAAAGGAAGATTTTGATAATGCTTTGAGCAGCCGATTACAAAAATATGGGGTTATTGTCATTGATACCAGTGTGATTGATTTGAATTTTTCAACTGATTTTGCTAAGGCCGTTGAAGAGAAGCAAATTGCTGAACAACGGGCGCAACGAGCGGTTTATATTGCTCGGGAAGCGGAACAAGAAGCTCAAGCGGATATTAATCGCGCTCAAGGCCGATCAGAAGCACAAAGGCTCTTAGCAGAAACCTTAAAAGCCCAAGGGGGTGAGTTAGTATTGCAGAAAGAAGCGATTCAAGCTTGGCGGGAAGGAGGCGCTCAAATGCCCAAGGTTTTAGTGTTAGGAAAGGATGCACCCCGGGTTCCTTTTCTCTTTAATATCGGCAATACCGCAGAGGATTCTTAACTCTTGACCTCCTACCAACTGACCCCCTTTCTTATTTTCGGAGGGGGTAAGGTAGGAATTAGGTAATTTTTTGAAGTGCATCAAATAAGGCCATTAAGGCTTCTTGAGCCGTGGATTTGCCAACACCATAACAAGCTCGTTTCCGCCATGCGATCGCCGGGAGATGACCGGGTACAGCGTCTAAAGAAAAGTCGAGTTCGTCATAGTAAATCCAGTTTTCTTGGACTCGCCATCGGAGGCGATCGCAAAATTCGGTATAATCCCCTTGGACAATTTCCCAAATTTGCTGTTGAATTCTCAATCCGAACTGACCATGACTATAGTATTCCCACAACCAATTAAGGGTAGCTAAATCAGTTTTTGGAAACCGGGCTAAGTCTTCTATGCTTAACCACCCTTCCTCTTCTCGAACCGTTGCTTTGAGGGCGATCGCCCAAGTTTCTTCATCGGCTTTTCTCCATTTGCCTTTAGAGAGTAAATTCATTAACCGACTATAATCAATTCCCACCTCTGAACTAGGATAAAAGGGTTCCGCAGTCTCTTCCGGAGTGGGGTGAATGGGACTCCCTTTCATCCAGTCTGAAACTTGACCTAATACGGTTTCAATTTGCTGTAAATTCAACGCCTGCAAATAAGCGGAAATCTCTTCTAGCTGCGATTGGAGAGAAGCCCGTTCTTCTCGGGCTTCTTGTAACTGAATTGTAACTTGATTAAACCGCTCATTAAACTGATTCTCTAACTGGTAAAATCTCTCAGACTGACTCGCGTTTTCTGGCGGATGCTGATGATTGAATTCTGCTTGTATTTGGTGACGCATCCACATTTTTCTCCCCCAGTCTATCTGAATTTGTTGTTTAGCTAAAAATGCTTTTCTGAATTTGCTGGATGGACTGCCCGGAACTGGGGTCAAATCCCATCCACACCGAGAACAGCGTTGATGTTCTCCCTCTAAATAGTCCGTATCACAAATGGGACAGAGATTCGTCATATTTTCTCAAAATCTGCACTATAATTTAAAGAATAAAAATCATAAATCACAACATTAAACCAATTAGCAAGTCTAAATGAGGGTAAATGCAGAGAAAAATCTTCTGGAGTTTACCCTCACTGTATTTTTGAGGAATTAAAAACTCAAGTTAGCTCAAAATCCCGGATTGAGTCACCTTTAAAATGATTCCGACTAAGGAACCAATGAGCAAAATCATATTAGTTAGGGAACTAATAGCAAAGCCGATGACTCGTTTTTCAGCCGCTTGGTAATATCCCCAGGCGTAAATAATCCGTCCTAGGACCCAAACTCCACCGATCGCCCCCGCCCAAACTGGACTGACAAATTCCGAAAAAATCCATAACCCAGGCAAGAACGAAACCAGTTGTTCTAAAGTATTTTCATGGACCCGCACCACTCTTTCAAAATCTGAATTTCCTGACATGGCTGGGGGCATAATTTTGTATTTAGCTCTGGCACGACCGACATTAATCGTGACAACAAAGTAAACAATTAAGGCAGCAACGGTGGCTAAACTAGGCCAAGGCGATATCATAACGTAACCTCTATTTTACGGAGAAATAGACTAATTTTATCTCGCTTTAAATTATGGCATGATTGGGGGACAGGGGGAAAGTGCTGCCATCAAGAATTTTATTTTCAATGACAACCGTCCCCTTCCATGCCAAGTTAAGGACTAATCTGGACCTCGATTTCTGCGAGTCTCTCTTCAACTGCCGTGATGCGTTCTTTGAGTTCGATCGCCAAGATAGCCAGGTTATCAAATTGTTGGGCAAGGGAGGGATCATCCGGTTTTCTGGGTGTTGACACGGGCGGAGACTCTTCCGAGGGTTGGGGACGAGAAATTGGGGGAGATGCGGCGGGTTGTCTTGCTAGTCTAGCGACGTCGGATTGTAACTGATTGAGTTGCGATCGCAGGCTGAAAATTTCGGATTCTAAGCGAGCAATTCGAGTAGAATCGGCAACGGACCCTTGTGCAGGTGTTCCCGCGAATATCAGTAATAAAATCAAACCAAACAGGAGAATAATCCGATAAAATGGGGTCAGCATGATATGATTTTATAAATTTTTATCCCTTTGTATCTTATCATTTTGAATCAAAACTGACTAAATTTCAAAAAACTTGAATTTAGAACAGAAAATATCGTATAATTGAGGAAAATAATGGACTGAATCGGATTTTAAAAACCCAAGCGGATGAATTGCCAGAAAACCCTATTAGAAATGGCAGAGTCTTATTTACGAGACGCTGTAGCACCCAATGCGACTATCCTCGATCAGGATCCTGATGCCTTGAAAACTGCCCTCCAAGGATTAGGTAGTCATCATTTATTGGGATTAAAACTACCGGAACCTCGGGGAACGGTAGATCCGCGAACCGCTTGGGAAATTCAGGAGGCGATCGCCCGTTACTCCGGTGCATTAGGGTTTTTACAAACCCAACATCAAAGTGCTGGGAGTGCAATTAGTCGGAGTCCGAATCAGGCATTAAAAGCTGAATATCTCCCCCAGTTAGCTACAGGAAATCGCTTGTTAGGGATTGGGTTTTCTCATCTGCGACGGCAGGGCCCTCCTTTAGTGAAAGCCTTACCTATCAACGGGGGATTTCTACTCTCAGGGACTGTGCCTTGGGTAACTGGATTTAGACTATTTTCTGAGGTAGTTTTGGGTGCAGAATTACCCGATCGCAGGGCAGTTTATGGGATAATTCCCTTGGTAAATTGCCAAGAAGACGGGGGGAAAATTACCTGGAATGCACCGATGTTTTTGGCAGCAATGCAATCAACTCAAACTGTTAGCGGCGTTTTGGAACAGTGGTTTTTGCCCGAGGAACGGGTGTTGTTTATGCAACCGGCTGGATGGATTCATGAAAGCGATCGCAAAAATGTGTTAAATAATAGTGCGTTAATCTTAGGATGTGCCCGCGCCGGATTAGATATCATTGCGGCGATCGCCCAGAAAAAACCCCTCCCTTTTATTTCTGCTGCCTATCATACTCTTAATCGGGAACTGATGACCTGTCGTCAAAACATTCAGCACTTAATGTTTAATCAATCCAGGGAGGAACTGGATATTTGGTATTCCCAGGCGTTACCTTTGCGCGTTCAAGCGATTGATTTAGCCTATCGCGTGGCGCAAGGTGCGATTACGGTTTGTAGTGGCGCATCCAATTTGGCAGAATCCCAAGCGGGACGGGTGTATCGAGAGGCCCTGGTTTTTGGGGTGTCTGGGCAAACTTCAGCAGTGATGGAGGCAACTTTGGCACAATTGATGCGATCGCCGTGAATTAGAGAGCAAATTTGTTTAAAATTAAGATAAATTCAGGCTGTTAAACGGGCTTAATCATGGAAAAATTTATTACAGATATTCGGGTGCGTCATTATGAAATGGATGCGTTGGGTCATGTCAATAATGCCAGTTACCAACATTATTTAGAAGATGTGGGAATTCAACATTCAGAATACCTGGGTTTTTCCATCAACCGCTATCGAGAATTGGGGGGGTATTTTATCATGCGGCGAGTCACTATTGATTATTTACGCCCAGCCGTTGCTGGGGATATTTTAGCGATTACGACTTGGTTAGAACAGTTACGGGGAACTCGGGTCACGCGTCATTATGAAATTCGCAAAAAAGGCGAATCGGATTTAGTTGTAACCGCAGAAGTCCTGTGGGTTTGGGTGGATGCGGTGACGATGCGACCCAAAGCCATTCCCCAAGAATTTGTCATGGCTTATCAGCACTATCAACAAGCTGGAATTGAAGCCAATGGGGAGAAAATGTGAGTCATTTTTCCTGGGGAGAATATAAATTTTAGGACGATTAATTTATTAGGAAAGGATGCTTTTGATAAAGTTTAGTATAATCCTAAAAATGAGGTTTAGGAGGAACTATAATTTGGAAAAATTTAGGGTTTTCCTTTTTTTATGGATTTATTGAATCAAAAAGTGTCCGTCAGTCCTTATTAGTTCTGCTTTTTAATACAAACGTGTAAAAATAACGACTGACGTCGGAACACCAAACAAGTAAGGATGAGTTTTTCTGGATTTGTAGTAACGAATTTAGGGATTTCCGAGTTTATCCCTTAATTTGAACTACAAAACCTCCACCTCTAGGCGAGACCCTTGGGGAGACTTTAAGACTTTCACTTGAGTGGGCAATCGTTCTCCTAATGATTTGACATGAGTAATCACGCCAATAGTGCGATTTTGTTGGCGGAGGGATTCTAGGATTTGGGTGACACTTTCTAGGGTTTCTGAGTCTAAAGTTCCGAATCCTTCATCGAGGAATAAACTACCTAATTCTGCCCCCATTGAGAGTTTTTCCGACAGGGCGATCGCCATTGAAAGGGAAGTCGCAAAAGTTTCTCCCCCCGAAAGGGTTCGGACTCGCCGTAGTTCGCCCCCATTCCAGTTATCTTCAACCCAATATTCTCCCTCTTGCATTTGCAAGGCATAGCGAGATTCAGTGAGTTCCTTTAATAGCAAAGTAGCCCGGGCGACTAATTCGGATTCTAAATGTTCTAAGATATAGGATTGAAATTCATTAGTTTTGAGATTTTGCGCTAAAACATGATAAATATCATAGTTTTTACTCACAGTTTCTTGTTCATCTAAGAGTTTTTCCGATTGGGCTTGTCTCTGTTCCGCCGATTGAATCCAGGTGGATAATTCTACTCGTTTATCTTGGGCGGTTTTTAACTGTTGTTCAGCAGTTTGTTTGGCTTGTTGCCGCTGTTGTAACTGGCGGGCATCGGTCGTGCGATCGCCGATTTCGAGTTGTAAGTCCGCGATGCGAGTCGATAACTCAATGCTACTTTCTCGGTGGTGGGTGATTGCCTGTTGCCATTTCGCCTGTTCCTCCGGGGAGGCAAGGGCGGTTAGAAAGGTCGATTCAGTTAAATTAGCGGCTTGTAATTGCGTCTGCCACCGAGTATGATACTGCTGTTGTTTCCCTTGGGCAACTTCAGCGGCAACCTGGGTTTGATGGGCGGTTTCTCGGGCTTGGATGACCCGATTTTCCGCAGTTTGATGGGCAGTGTCGGCAGTAGAAATCCGGCTGCTGAGGGTTTGTTTTTGTTGGGCTAGAGTTTGGGCGAGGGCTTGATAGGATAATCCCTCCGTCATTGCGGATAGTTTTTCTCTCACTTCTTGGAAGTTTTGCTGCCGTCGGGTCAGTTCCTCGGTGGCAGCTTGGGCGTCAGTGAGGGCGGTTTGATAGGTGCGATCGCAAAACTCTCGGGCTTGTTGCGCAGTTTCCAGGCGTGTGAGGGCTTGTTGATAGGCGGCTGCTGCTTCTTTATAAGCCCGATCGCGCTTTTGCAGGGCTTCTCGTTCCTGCTGGAGGGCGATCGCATCCAGTTCCTCCCCCTCACTCTGTTGTAAGACTTCGACAATCTGCTGTTTTAACCCCTGTTGCTGCTGAGTGAGGGCGGCGAATTGTTGCTGGATTTCTCGCTGTTTCTGGGTGAGATTTTCTAGGGCAGCTTCCGCTTTGGTGGCATTCAGTTGGGCAGTTTGTAAAGCTTGTGTCGCTGTTGCTGCCTGGGTTTGTAAGGCAGTGAGATCCACCCAGGCGATCGCAGGTAACGGGGGTAATTCCGCCTCAGAATCCGGATGGATGCCGCCACAAACCGGGCAGGTTTCTCCCGCCTCCAGAGACAAGCGTAAGGCTGCCGCATGGTTGGATTTCGTAGCTTCTGCGTTTGCCCTTTCCCCGGCAGCAATCTCTTGGGTGAGTTGAGCGATCGCCGTTTGTGCCGCTTGTAAAGCAGTCCGGGTAGATTGATAAGTGCGATCCCCATTTGCCCAGTCCCGACTCACTTGATCCCGGGCTTGGGCTTGCTGTTTCCGTTGCTTTTCCGCCAGAGTCCATTCCAGCAATAACGGGGCAACTATTGTGAGACGTTCTAGGCGTTCCCCTCCGGGCTGGAGTCGTTCCCTGGCATCCGTTGTGAGGGAAAGCTGGACGGTTGCCGCTTTGACTTGGGCTTCCACTTGGGTAAGTTCCTGCTTTGCCGCTTGTTGCTGCTGCTGTTTTTGTTGACATTGGGTAGCAGCGATCGCCACTTCCTGTTCCAACTGCTGCCGCTGTTCCTCGTAGGCTTTCGCTTGGGCTAAAGCTTCCTCCCTTGCGGCAATTTTCGGGGCGAGGGCGGCAGCTTCTGCCCTCACTTCTGCCAGTTTTTGCCCTTCTGCCTGTAATTGGGTTTCCGCTTGAGTTAAATTCAGGGCGGCTTTTTGAGCCTGATTTGCCGCTAATTTATCTTGAGTGCGAGCCTCCTGAACTAATGCCCAATCCCCTTGCAGGCGATCGGCGACTTGCGATCGCGCCAATCGTTCACTCAGGGCGGTGATTTCCGGCTGTCGCTGGGTGAGTTCGGCAAATTGCCGCTGAAACTTAGTGAGGCGTTCCAACTGCTCAAATAGCCGTTCTTCGGCCTCTAACAAAGTTTGGGCATTTAACACCCCTTGATTCAGGACTGGAATCTCAGTTTCTAAGGCGGCTAATTGCGATCGCTGCCCTTGAATGGCGATCGCATCCGGCACTTCCAAATCAGCAATTTGTCGCTCAATTGCCGCCAATTCCTGCTTTAATAATCGGGCTAAATCATTAGTCTCCTTCCGCATCCGCTCAAAAATTTCAAACCCCGCCAATTGCCGCAAAATTTCCCGACGCTTCCCCGTATTTCCTTTTAAAAACTCATCAAATTGTCCTTGCGGTAATAAAATTACCCGAGTAAAGGTATCAAAATCCATGCCTAGAATTTCAGTAACCGCTTTTTTGCTTTCCCGTTCCTTGGTTTCCAGCGTTTCCCAACTGCCATCACCCTGGGATTTTTCTAGTAAGACTTGCGTCACTGGGGTACTGGGACGATATCGCCAAGTTCGGGTAATTCGGTATTCTCCTAAACTCACAGAAAACCGCAATTGCACTTTTAAAGTATTTGCCCCTTGACTGACTAATTCACCCGCTTGAGAGGTGCGAGATGTTGTCCCATAAAGGGCATAAGTCATGGCATCCAGCAACGAAGATTTTCCCGCCCCAGTTGCCCCGGTAATTGCAAACAAATCCAGTTCGGAGAAATCTAGGGTTTGTTCTCGGCGAAAACTGGTAAATCCTTCCAGAGACAGTTCAAGAGGTCGCATAAAAATAAAATAATTTTATCGTAAATTTGGGCAATTTGGAGAGGGTTAACAATGGGTAATCCGCTCAGTCTCAATTAAAATTTGGGAAGCCGATTCATCATACCCAATTTGGGTTTTATTGGGTCTGTAAAAACCCCGCAGGCTGAACCCTGCGGGGAAATTTTGCCTTTTAAACTGGATTTTTCTCTTTCAATTTATGATATAAACTCTGGAATTCTTGAACAACCAACGGATCCGGGGTAGTTTCCAACCGTTCTTGGTAATAGTGTCGAAATTCCTCTACGGGGTCAAATGAATTGCTGTCTCGAATTCGTTGCCCGGGATTAGCGGTTGCCTCCGGATAAATCGGTTGAATTTGTAACGCCTGGGGACAAATTTGCCGGACGCGATCGGCCAATCCTAACTGAGGGCTGTCTAATTTGACCATCACCTTGAGAAATCCTGGATAATATTGATAGGATTCTAAGGTATCATTCAAGGTATCGCCATGACACCAAATGACTTTTAATGGCTTCTGACAGGCAACGGGAATAAATTCGACTTGGGCTGCACTTCCCGGTTCTACTGTAATTAAACAAAATCCCTTTTCTTGTTCCGCTTCGCCGAAATCAATTTGAATCAAAGACCCAGAATAATAGGTAGGGCAACTCGCTTTAATCTGTTGATGGACATGAATATGCCCCAGAGCAATATATTGGGCTTCTGGGGGTAAAATTTGCTCACCTAACGCATAAGTATCGCGGGTGTAATAGGCAACTTCTGAGTGAGCCAACCGCGCCCCATCCATAGCTAAATGACCCATGAGAACATTCACGCGATCGCCCCGAAATCCTTGGGTCAAATCGGCAAACAAATCTGCTACAATTTCGCGATAGCTTTGACGTTGGACGACTTCATCTTGAGTCCAAAGGGCGTGCGCATCTAACATCCTCCGTTCCGAGGCAAATGGCATGGCACCGACGCACAATTTACCACTTTTTGTCTCCAATGTAATCACCCCGCCATCATCACCCCGGCGGGGTTTTCCTAATGCCTGAATTCCTGCTAAAGAGAGTAATGTAGCCAAGCCATCAATGCGCGTTGCCGAGTCATGATTTCCGGCGATCGCCACGGCTGGAATTCCGGCAGCTTGTAATCCACAAAAAAACTCATACGCCACTCGTTCAGCATAGGCGGGGGGATTGGGAACATCAAAAATATCACCGGCAATTAGGACCGCATCCACCTCCCATTCAATGGCATAAGCCAGAATTTGCTGTAAAACACCAGCAATTTCCCGAGTCCGGTCTATCCCTTTTAAACGTCGTCCCAAATGCCAATCTGCAGTGTGGATTAGTCGCATGGAGAGGAGTTCCAAATCAGTGTAATCACAGTTTTCATTATACCATTTAGAATGGTATTTTCTCCGTTAAAGGGTGGGTTCTGGACTCTCGGGCAAGGTCAAAGGGTTAGGGAATAAGCCCTCTTCTCGAATCAATCGTTCAATTAAATTCGGAGGGGTTGCGGACCGGAATGGACCACAATAAGAAATCTTTTGGACCGATAAAAACGCCCAATGATCCGGGGGAACATCACTAAAAAGCGGCGGTAAAACTTCTACTCGGTCTTCCACACAGGCTTGCACAATTTCCTCACGAGAGACGGAGGGGGGTGGTGTGGGTTGCGATCGCCCAGGAACCGCCAAAGTGGCGATCGCCAGCAATGCAGTGGTGACAATTCGGATGGGTTGCATCACTCTTCCTCCTCCCTTTAAATATCTTTAATTCAAGGCATAGTCTGATGATTCAGACCCCGTTTGTTTACTTCTCACGTTTGAGTTTAAACTGAGCCGCACCATACATCCCCAAGGCGATCGCACTTAATAAAAATATTCCAGAAATCCCGGCGATCGGATTTTGGTCCATCCCCGTTATCCACTGCGGAACAGACTCCGAATATTCGACTAATTGGCCCGTATTAATAATATAATAGCCGCAAACTAAACCCCCATGAAAGCCAATCGGTAAACCTAAGCGACCTTCCCCCACTCTTTTGGCCGCCAGCAAGGTTAACCCCAGCAACAGCAACCCCGGAAAGGCCGGTAAATTCCGAATCATGGCCTCAATTGGTTTAATAAAATGTAAGAGGGCAAAAATTATGGTATTTGCTGCGATCGCCACTGCCGGACGGTAATCCCGTTTTAACTCATCGAACAGCCAACCGCGAAACAGTAACTCTTCAGCAAATCCGACCCCGAGGGCGATCGCCAGTCCTTCTAAAAGAACCTTCGGCAATCCAGTCGGATTCGGCAATTGCCATCCCAACCACCCCAACAGGCCCTCAACGACCAGTAATCCGAACAGAGTCAACAAACCTAGGCCAAGACCTCCGAGAAGGTCTTGGCCGTTGTTTCGAGAAAACTCTAACCCATAGTCTTTAAGAATCTGGGGTTCTCCGTAGACCCGGGACCCCCAAAATCGCACTAGGAGAATAAACTCTCCATATAAAACTGCCATTG
This sequence comes from Laspinema sp. D2d, assembly GCF_025370755.1. Classification (GTDB taxonomy): domain Bacteria; phylum Cyanobacteriota; class Cyanobacteriia; order Cyanobacteriales; family Laspinemataceae; genus Laspinema. The sequence goes on from NZ_JAMXFC010000017.1 coordinate 56,338, forward strand.
ATAAAATGCTCACCCAGTTGGGGTCCGGGACAAGCCAATAAATCGGCACCGCCAACGGAACCCAAACCCCCAAAAGCATTGCCACAAAAATAGCTAACCTGCCTGGGGCCGGATAGTCACCGAAGCGGATCCAGTTCAATTTCACGCGATTCCCTTTTCCCTATTCGTCCGGTTCGATGGTACTGGTCAACCCATGATTTTTGAGAGTTTCGCAGTAAAACTCCGCGTGTTCCAGGGCGCAGGTAATCACCAAAGCAATGCCATTGCTGTGGGCTTCCATCATAATGCTAACCGCTTGAGGCTGAGTCAAACTCGGAACGGTTTGCATTAACGTTTGCACCACGTGTTCCATCGAGTTAAAGTCATCATTATGTAGCAAAACTCGATAACGCGGTGCTATTTTCCGAACCGTTGAAGTCTTTTCAATGGTTTCTACTGACACGGCGCTCTCCTTTAATTCAGCGATCGTAAATTTTTGCAGTCAATCCTAGGATTTTGAAGCATTCCTATTCAGAATAACTTACTAATCCATCCCCCATGAAGACAAGGAGGGAAAACCGCACTGTTTCCCTCTGAGGATTTAGAAAAAACCCTACCCTCTCTTCCCCAAGACTGGGAAATTGCCTGGGGAGACCTAACCCCCTAACTCCCTTCCCTGCGAGGGAAGGGGGGGTTGTAGATGACGGTATTAGGGGGCTGCTACCCGTCCCTCCTGTAATCCGAACAGGACAAAATGCTCAAAGGCACTACCAAAGGCCCCGCGATTGATAGCCTGGGCCACATCAATGTTCCGGAATAAATAAGCGGACTCGCTGAATACCGGGCTGGGTTGACGACCCTGGAGTTCTCCCTGTTCAATAAAGTGCTGGAATCCACTCACGAAACCCCCAGCGGCCACGATCGCAGCTACGTCAGGATTTTGAGTTAGATAAAAGGTTTCATCAAACGCCGGATTAGGATTGCGCCGTTCAAACTGACCCGACTGGAGATAGTGACTGTAACCACTGCTGAAAATCCCAGCAGCAACCGCTTCGGCAACATCGGGATTTTGGCGGAGGTAGAAACTTTCTAAAAACAGCTTGACATTGCGATCGCGCCCTTCAAAAAATCCCGTCTGCACAAAATGGTCAAACCCACTCGTCACCTGACCCGTTCCCACGGCTACGGCAACATCAGGATTTCGGGCTAAATACTGCCCTTCATTGAAAAACTGGGTCGCCGCCGGACGGCCCTCATTTCGGCCAAACAGCAAATAATGTTCTAACCCACTGGTCAAATTCCCCGCAGCCACCGCTTCTGCTACCCCGGGATTTTGGGCTAAATAGCCTGCTTCATTAAAATACAGGCTTAGGGGGTTGATCCCGCGTTCGGTGACCGACTGAATGAAGTTTTCAAAACGTGGGGGCGGTGGCGGTGGTGCAGCGGGTTCCGTGGGTTCCGGTGCAGGGGGGAAGGGTTCGGCACCCCCTGGACCCGGTAAAGAACCTGGACCTGATGGCGGGGTTCCTACCGGGACCACAATCGGTTGAGTGGGAGAGATAGGTTGGGCGATCGCCACCACAAAAGCATCTCCTTGGACTCCCCCTGCGGCATTCGGCAACGGATTCACCGTAGCGAAATTCGCCGACCCACTTTGACCCGTGACAAACGCCGTTCCTGCGGCATTCACCGCGATCGCATTCCCCGACTCAAACCCATTTCCACCCAGATAGGTCAAATAATCAATCGTCCTCCCATCAGCGAGAATTTTACCCACAAACGCATCCCCATTCCCCCCAAAACTGGGCTGAATCGGTGCAACCTGGGGTAAATCCGAGGAGGTGGTTTCTCCCGTCAAATAGACATTCCCGCGATTGTCGATCGCCATATCATTCCCCGACTCAAACCCGCTACCGCCGAGGAAGGTGGAATAAATCAAACTTTTCCCATCCGGTGCCATTTTAGTGACAAAGGCGGAGGATAAGCCATTTAACTGCCCTTGAATGGGATTAACCGTGGGGAAATCTCCCAGGGGAATCACTGCCCGGGGTTGAGCATCCCGGGGGACTCCGGTGCTTCCGGCAATATAAACGTGACCCGCCGCATCCACAGCGATCGCATTCCCCACGTCACTATCTCGTCCCCCTAAATAGGTCGAGTAAATTAACTGACTGCCATCACTACTAATTTTGGTAACGAACGCATCCCCCCCGCCTCGATATCGCCGCTGCAATTCTGACACCAGGGGAAAGTTATCCGTGCTCGTTTGTCCCGTGACATACATATTCAGGGCCGCATCCACGGCGATCGCCTTCCCCACCTCATTTCCAAATCCTCCTAGGAACGTGGAATAAAGCAGCCCTCCGAGGGGGTTAAACTTCGCCACAAACACATCAGACCCATTGGCCCCAATGGTTTTTTGCACCGCCCCCACCATCGGGAAATTTTCAGAAAAGGTTTGGCCGGTGACATAATAATTTCCTCCACTATCGAGAGTAATACTATTCACCGCATCAAACCCCGCGCCTCCAAAATAGGTCCCGGATTCGATAAATCCTCCACCGGGAGTCAATTTGACAATAAAGCCATCGCCTTGCCCATTAGCTGTCGTCTGGGCTGCACCTATGCTGACGGGAAAATTATCTGAACTGGTTTGTCCGACAACAAACGCGCTGCCGCGACTATCAACAGCCACATCTAAAGCTTGGTCGTTTTCCAGGCCCCCTAAATAGGTGGAGTAGAAGGCGCTGGCCCCATCAGCGGCAATTTTGGTAATAAAGGCGTCAAACTTGAAGGATCCGGGATTACTCAGGGTGCTTTGTAAGGGAATCCGCGTGGGAAAGTCCGTGGAGATGGTTCTTCCAGCGATATAGATATTGCCTTCCGCATCCAGGGCGATCGCATCCCCTTGGTCTTGCAGGGTCCCGCCCAAATAGCTGGAATATTGCAGGGTTGGGTCAATAATTAAGGCATAGTTGGGGTCATAAGCGCCTAAGTCAAATCCAACTTTGCCCTCACCCAGTAATTCATACTGACCCGCCACCGCCACGCGATCGCCGTTGATATCCTGATAAATAATCGGTGCGGCCTCAATTAACTCACCCAAGGCCGTTTCCAGCACTAGCGCCCCCTCCCGCAGGGTGACTGCCTCAACTCCGGTATAGTCCAACAGAATTTGCCCCGGGTCGGCTCCAGGGTCCACCACAAATTCCCGTTTGAGTTCTCCTTCAGTGCCGCGATAGACCAAATCAATCCCGTCATAAAGGTCCCGATAGGCAATGCCTTGGTAGGTTGGAACATTCCCCGACCAACTGGACCCATCGGACCCGGATAAGAAATTTGCCAATCCAGGCAAGGGTTCTATCCCTTCGATCACCGGATCGCCATTGGCTCCCAAAAACTCTAAGCGGACCACGGAAGATTGCAGGTCATCGGATTCGGGGTCCGGTTGTGCCGCAGCGGTGAGAACCACCTCATCTGGGGTAAAGAAAATGGCATGAGAAGCCCCTCGGACCGAGAAATTCACCGTAGGGTCAAATTGCCCTGCATTGGGAATAAAACTTAAGGGTAACTGGCCTAAATTGGGGACCTGTTCCCCAATCACGGGGTCCCCGGAAGCCCCCTCCGGAGAAACCGATTCAGTTGGGGCGATCGCCTGCGGCATAGCTCCGCTTACCGGCAACCGTCCTTCCGGCTGACCATACAGCAGCCAATGTTGCCACCCACTCTCAAACGCCCCAATTTCAACCGCCTGAGCCACATCGGGATAGGCATTCAAATAAAACTCAGCATCGAATCCCGTGCCCCCCGCTTCAGTGGAGACAGGCCAAAGCCCAGCGGCATCGACCAGACTAGACGGTTCTAGTGGCGATCGCCATTCGATTTCCAACCCCTCGACATCCATGTTGTTTTGCATCGTAAAAGTGTTTTAAATCAGACCAAAGCAGCACGACTCGGCAAGGGTAAGGCGTTTTGCCTGCTGGGAATCCATCGTGCTGGGTGTGATCATAGCCGATCCTTTCGTTAGACCCACGAATTTTCCCATTCTCGCCTGGGGGAGTCCCGCCATTGGTCCACCCTATCTCTCCCAGATTACCCACTACGGCCCATTTCTCAACCTCGGGAATTGAGGTTACTGAGGCGGCGCGATCGCCAGGGGTTAAAAAATCAGGGGAATTAGGGCCCCATTTGGGCGGTGAATCCCCATTTCTTGTCCTGGGAAACAAATGGACCCCAACCCTAGCAGCAAAACTTAACAAAAACTGAGTTAAACGCGATCGCTATGGGTATCCGTCCTCTGATAGACTTTTAGACGGTTGTAGCCAGAGAAAAGGCTGCTGATAGGCAGTTGGGAGGAAAATTCCGTGGATAGTGTAATTGGTTTAGAGATTATTGAAGTCGTCGAACAAGCCGCGATCGCTTCGGCTCGTTGGATGGGTAAAGGCGACAAAAATACCGCTGACCATGTGGCGGTAGAAGCGATGCGCGAACGCATGAACCGCATTCATATGCGAGGCCGCATCGTCATCGGTGAAGGCGAGCGCGATGAAGCTCCCATGTTGTACATCGGGGAAGAAGTTGGCATCTGCACCCAGGAGAATGCCAAGGACTTCTGTGACCCCCAACAACTGATCGAAATTGATATCGCCGTTGACCCCTGTGAAGGCACCAACTTGGTCGCCTACGGACAAAACGGTTCGATGGCCGTTCTCGCCATTGCCGAAAAAGGTGGCCTGTTCCGAGCCCCCGACTTCTACATGAAGAAGCTCGCCGCACCCGCCTGCGCCAAAAATCATGTGGACATCAATAAATCTGCCACGGAAAACCTGAAAATCCTCTCGGACTGCATGAGTCGCTCCATTGAGGAATTGGTCGTGGTAGTGATGGATCGTCCCCGTCACAAAGGCTTAATCGAAGAAATCCGCAACGCCGGAGCCCGCGTGCGTCTGATCAGCGATGGAGATGTCTCTGCCGCTATTTCTTGCGCCTTCTCCGGAACCAACATCCATGCGCTGATGGGAATCGGTGCTGCTCCTGAAGGAGTCATCTCCGCTGCGGCCATGCGCTGTTTAGGCGGTCACTTCCAAGGTCAGTTAATCTACGACCCCGAAGTCGTGAAAACTGGGCTGATTGGTGAAAGCAAAGAAAGCAACATCGCTCGTTTGCAAGAAATGGGTATCACTGACCCCGATCGCGTTTACAACGCTGAAGAATTAGCCTCTGGAGACACGGTGCTGTTTGCCGCATCCGGTATCACTCCGGGAACGTTAATGCAAGGGGTTCGCTTCTTCAAAGGCGGCGCTCGGACTCACAGTCTGGTTATTTCTAGCCAGTCGAGTACCGCTCGTTTTGTCGATACCATTCATATGTACGACGCTCCGAAGAGCTTACAATTGCGCTAATCCAAACTCAGCGCGGTTAAGGAAGGAACGAAAGCAGGATGACCTCACATTTGTGATGTCACCGGGGTAAGAATCCCGCTAATTGATCAGCAGAATCTTTACCCCCGCGATCGCCACGGTGATCCCTTCTGCCGGTGGTGCGGACCCCCCTAAAGTCCGCTCCCTTCCTCTCCTTCCCCAACCCGCTCTCCGTGCAGGTCAGAGGATTTTTCCTCCTGGACTTTGCCTCGATCCCTTGTTCAATCCCCGAGGATTGCGCTAACCCACCCGGGTTTCAGTTAGCATAAAAATAAAGACAACCCGATTAATTCAGTTCGCTAGAGATAGAATTTCATCGATACGCTTGTCAAACATCAAGAGGGCGTAAACGACTAAAAAATCCAGGGAGAAATCATGAATATTGCAGTCGTCGGTCTTAGCCATAAGACAGCACCCGTAGAAATTAGAGAAAAGCTGAGTATTCCCGAACCCGATATTAAAGAGGCGATCGCTCATTTATGTAGCTATCCTAATATTCGAGAAGTCGCGATTCTCAGCACTTGTAACCGTTTAGAAATTTATATCGTAACGGGTGAAACCGACTCCGGCGTTCGTGAAGCCATCCAATTTCTCTCAGAACGCGGCCAATTAAACGTTCATAAGTTACGGCAACATCTGTTTATCTTGTTACAAGAAGATGCCGTCATGCATCTGATGCGGGTTTCCGCTGGTTTGGATAGCTTAGTCCTCGGCGAAGGCCAAATTTTAGCCCAAGTTAAAAATACTCACAAACTCGGTCAGCAACATAATGGGGTCGGACGCATTCTCAATCGTCTCCTCAAACAAGCGATTACCGCAGGCAAACGAGTCCGCACAGAAACCAGCATCGGCACCGGCGCAGTTTCTATCAGTTCCGCAGCGGTGGAACTGGCTCAAATTAAGGTTCAGGACCTCGCACCCTATCGCATTGCCATTCTCGGTGCCGGGAAAATGTCGAAACTCTTAGTTCAACATTTACTCTCCAAAGGTGCGACCCAAATTACCATCCTTAATCGCACATTACGGCGCGCCGAAGAACTGGCTAAAAACTTCCCAGATGCAGAATTAAAACTGCATTTAATCTCAGATATGATGAGCGTCATTGCCGATTCTGATATTGTTTTTACGAGTACCTCTTCCACTGAACCGATTTTAAATCGGTCCAAACTCGAATCAGTTTTAAGCCCTAATAGCTCGATGATGCTAATTGATATTTCAGTACCGCGTAATGTGGATTCTGATGTCAATACCCTCTCGAATGTCCATTCGTTTAATGTGGATGACTTAAAAGCCGTTGTCGCTCAAAACCAAGAAAGCCGTCGGCAAATGGCAATGGAAGCTGAGGGATTACTGGAAGAAGAAGTTGAAGCCTTTGACGTCTGGTGGCGCAGTCTGGAAACGGTGCCGACGATTAGCTGTTTACGGGATAAAATCGAAACCATTCGCGAGCAGGAATTGGAAAAAGCCCTGTCTCGTTTAGGGTCGGAATTTGCCGAAAAACATCAGGAAGTGATTGAGGCACTCACCCGAGGGATTGTCAATAAAATCCTGCATGATCCAATGGTCCAACTGCGGGCACAGCAAGATATCGAGGCGCGCCGTCAAGCGATGGAAACTCTACGCTTGCTGTTTAACCTAGAGACAGAAACGCGATCGGGCGAACAGTACAGTTAGTCCGGAGTCCAGTTAAAGGAAGAAACCGGGTTTTTGGCCTAAATTTCTGCTTACTTTGCATCAAATTTGGACTAAAACTCCGGTTTCGGGTCCCGGTAATCTGATTCTGTACAGGCGGTTATAGGCCATTTGAACAGGTTTATTCTTCTCATTTACCCTGTCTGGTTAGGGACCGATCAGGAGCGTGAGCAGTCGTCTTCTCCAGCAGATTGGGCTAATTCATTTAATTTGCATATAAATTTTATTAAAACTCTTCGGATCCAGAATTAGGCAAATCTATAAAATCTAAAAAATCGAGTCTTAAATGTAGAGGGAATTTGCTTGGATGGCTCTACATTATACCTCTTGCAAAATTCTTTTAAGCCGATGGGCGTTTTCAAGGGGAGTTGGGGGAATAAATCGGTATTTTGCAAGAGGTCTATAGTCTTAATCAACGACTTGAGTTTTAAGTCTTTTAATCGCGGCAATCGAAACATTCGGGGGAACGGTTCCCATTGCTTTTATTTTTACCGTTTCATCTTGAATAAAATTACTCCCAGAATAAAGAAACTCACCAACTTTAGCCCCTGATGAATCATAAGCACCAAAGGTTACAATTATTGTGCTAATTGGTCTTAATATTTTCAGGTCCGCTTCTGCATACTTGATTCCAAAATCTCCCTCTACTAATCGCGCCTCTCCAATCGTAACGGCTTCTGTACTCTCAGGAGTGGAGTCATTTATCATTGCAATTAGAGTTTCAACAAACTCTGTGCGTTCTCCCCACTGATTTGCTGCCTTCATCTGCGGGCTAAGATTTATAGAGGGGGGTGAATTCGCCGTTAAATCGACGGAAGAAATTAGCCCCGCTTTTTTGTTGACGATATCGATCGCCCATTGTTCATGTAGTTCGGCTTGGCTAGAGTTGGGTGAGTAGCGATAAACTTGAATGTTCCTAGTCCCTTTATAAGAATCCCAAAAAAATGTTTTATCCCATTTAAACACTTTGTCGTTAGTTTCGATAACGCATTCATTGTCTTGACATTTAGTTTGTAGCCGAGTCCGTAAATTTAGAGAAGCTGTTTGAAAATCTGGGGAACTATTCAAAGTGTTCTCCGAAGTAATTTGGGGTTGACATCCCATTAAAAATGTGGCTAGAAAAGAGACAATTATTCGTTTTTGCATGGCTGATTTGTGGGGTGAAAGTAATGCCCAATGCTTGAACCGGGCATTACTGTATTTATTTCAAGCGGGTTTGGGATTTACTGCTTAATGCTCCACCCTGAAACATCACGACAGCATTACTCCCGTCTGAATTGGAAAAAATCATCGTTTGCCATTCCCCCGACTCGCTCACAGTAGAGGGCGCAGCACCCATCACTTCTTTCACTTGTTCCATGCTCATGCCATTTTGGAGTTGATCATATTGGCTTAAGGTGAAACTTGGCGATTGAGATATAGGGACACAAGCCACAAGCGCGATCGCGGATGCACTGGCTCCTATAATAATTGGAATTCTCATGGGGTAAACCAAAATCGAACACTAAATTGTTCTAACCAATCACGTTCGATCCGGCTTATCCCTCACCCGATCGCCCCCAAAATTCCTACCTCGACTCGCTTTATGGCAGAACGGGGATCCGAGGAGTTAGCCCGAGCCCACTGGCTTCGTTCCTATAGTCCACCCTTTAGGGTGCGGAGTTGATTAAAAATTATGCAAATTAAGAGTATTAAGGAGTGGGAGCGATCGCCATTTGCGGACTGATGACTCTACAATGACAGCTAGATCAAAACTCTAAACTAAACTCTAAACTCTAAAATTCATGCTTAAAGGGTTAGGAAAACAAGCCTTTAAATGGATCGCGGCTGGATTAGCCGTATGGATGGGCATAGAACTCTTTGCTTTTTTGAGTGCCGAAAGTCTTTGGTTTGAAGAACTGGGCTACGAACGAGTATTTTGGGTCCGCTTACTCACCCGCTTGGTGTTGCTGGGGTTAGGAGTGGGAATCACTGGCGGTTTAACCTTCAGCAATCTATTTCTGGCGAACCATCTTAAATATGGCAAATTAGATCTCCTAAGTCGGGGACTGACGGAACCCCTGGGAGGGCGCGATCGCTGGAAACGCAATATTAGCTATCCCTTTCCCCAACCCAACATCCCTTCCCCCAATGCCTATACCGCCCTCAACTTAGAATCCCTACTGGCGTTTGTCATCCTCCTCTCCTTGGGAATCTCCACTCTCCTGGTGTATTACGCTCAGGTGGTGGTGGATTATTGGCATCCCGGTTCCTGGTTATTGTTGAACTCTCCCTCAGTTCCCTTGGGATTTGGACTTAAATCCAGTCAGGAAATCTTACAGCAAATGACAACAGATTGGTGGCAAATTGCCCTGTTGTTGCTATTTACCCTAGCCATTGTTCTGGAACCTCGCTTACTCTATGCGATCGCCGCTATCTTAAGCCTTTTCTTCGGTTTAGTCCTCTCGGGTCAGTGGGCAAAAGTTCTGCTTTTTTTCCACCCGAACGCCTTTGATATTACTGAACCCGTTTTTAACCAAGATATAAGCTTTTATATTTTTAATTTCCCCATTTGGGAACTCCTCGAATTTTGGCTATTGGGAGTATTTTTTTTCCTCCTGGCTTCGGTCACTGTCCTCTATCTAATCTCCGGAAATAGTATTAGCGAAGGGAAGTTTCCGGGATTTTCTGATGGGCAATTGCGCCACCTTTATGGATTGGGTGCGGCACTCATGGGGGCGCTCGCCTTGCGCTATTGGCTATTGCGTTATGAATTGCTCTATACCAGCAATGATGTAATTTATGGTGCTGGTTATACCCAAGCCAATGTAGAGGTTTGGAGCTATGGGGCCTTAACCCTATTATCCGGGGCATTCGCCCTTTTCTTACTCTATCTAACCTTCCGCCAACCCGAACGCCGCCACTTTAGACGGCTCAAACAGTCCTTGGGGCTCTATGTGGCAATGGTCGCGATCGCCGGTGCAGTTCTGCCTTTCGCGGTGCAACGTTTCATCGTCCAACCCAACGAAATTGAACGAGAGCGTCCCTACATCGAGCGCAGTATCGCCTTCACTCGCCAGGGATTTGACCTCGATCGCATTGATGTCCAACTCTTCAACCCGGAAAATACCCTAAGTTTTAAGGATATCCTCGCCAATGACCTCACCATTAATAATATCCGCCTCTGGGATACGCGCCCTCTCCTCCAAACCAATCGCCAACTCCAGCAAATTCGGCTGTACTATAAATTTCCCGATGCGGATATCGACCGCTATACCCTCAGAAAAAGCGACCCAGAATCGGAGGAATCCATCACCGAACGGCAACAAGTCTTGATTTCGGCCCGGGAACTGGACTATAGCGCCGTTCCCACGGAAGCTCAAACCTGGGTGAATGAACACTTAGTTTATACCCACGGCTATGGGTTTACCTTGAGTCCGGTGAATACGGTGGGCCCCGGGGGATTGCCGGACTACTTCGTTCGGGATATTGGCATGGAAGGCCAAACCGTGCAGGAAACGGTCAACGATGGCATATTAGGTACAGCGAATGAACTGATTCGAGCCAGCATTCCGATCGGGCATCCCCGGATTTACTATGGGGAACTCACCGATACCGCTGTGATGGCACCGAGTAAAGTGCCCGAGTTAGATTATCCCCAGGGTGATGAGAATGTTTATAATACTTATGACGGGGCCGGGGGGGTTTCAATTGGCTCTTGGTGGCGTCGGTTAATCTTTGCCAAATACCTGAACAACTGGCAGATGTTGTTCACGGACAATTTTACCCCGCAGACGAAAGTTTTATTTCGCCGCAATATTAAGGACCGGATTCGGGCGATCGCCCCGTTTTTGGAATTTGATAGTGACCCTTATCTGGTTGTGGCGAATACCCGCTTATATGAGTCGGGAATCACTCCAGCGAAACAACCCTTTCCAGCGGATGATAATTATCTGTACTGGATTATTGATGCCTATACCGTTAGCGATCGCTATCCCTATTCTGAACCGACTGACCAGCAATTTAACTACATCCGCAACTCGGTCAAAGTTGTGGTAGATGCCTATAATGGGAAGGTTAAATTGTACATGGCTAACCCGTCGGACCCACTGGTTCGCAGTTGGCAAGAGATTTTCCCCAATTTGCTTCAACCCCTAGATGCCATGCCGATGGCTCTGCGCAGCCATATTCGCTATCCCCTGGATTTTTTTACGGTGCAATCAGAACGGCTGCTGACCTACCACATGACCGATCCGACGGTTTTTTATAATCGAGAAGACCAATGGCGAGTGCCGAAGGAGATTTACGGCACTGAGCAGCAAGTGCTTGAGCCTTATTATCTGATTATGAAATTGCCTACGGAAGTCTCTGAGGAATTTATTTTGTTGCACCCGTTTACGCCGATGAGTCGCAATAATTTAATTGCTTGGATGGGGGGGCGATCGGATGGGGTTAATTATGGGAATTTACTGCTGTATCAGTTCCCCAAACAACAGTTGGTTTATGGTCCCGAGCAGATTGAAGCCAGAATAAACCAAGATCCGGTGATTTCTCAACAGATTTCCCTGTGGAACCGCCAGGGATCACGGGCGATTCAGGGGAATTTGTTGGTGATTCCCATTGAGCGATCGCTGCTGTATGTCGAACCGCTTTATATTGAGGCAGAACAAAATAGTTTGCCCATTTTAGCCCGGGTGATTGTGGCATACGAGAACCGAATTGTTATGGCAGAAACCCTTGAACAGGCCCTCAGTGCTATTTTCCAGGGAGAAGAACAACCCACAGACCCCATTATTCGTCCGGTGGAAGACTTGACGTTACCCCCGTTGAATTAATCGGATTGAGCAGTCTGATAGAAATTTAGCTCAGTCCGCTACACTGACAAAAATCGCTGACTCAACCCTGGGAGGGATTGATGAAACTGCTCAAAAAAAGAGTTAGAAGTTTGCTCGTGCAACTCTATGAAGAAGTAGAGATGCTTTCCGATGATGATTTGCAACAGGTCGGGGCTGTGGTAGAAAGTCTTTATTACGATCTGTATGTGCTTCGCTTCATTCAGCAAGCGAACCGCAGCCTTAAGCCTGGGGATAGCTTCACCCGTGAGGAAGCCTTGCGATATTTGCGATCGCTGTGATGGTGTTGCAGCTATCTGTATTGAAGTCAACCTTTAGATTCAGGGGGAATAAAATTATCCTGTGATTCTTGAAGCACGCTATAGTCGGTCTTTCCTTCTCGATCTTAAGCAGTTAGACCGAGCTAGTTTCGAGCGGGTGTACGATTTTGTCTTTTTCAAATTTATGCAGATTGAACGGATTCAAGAGTTGCCGGAGTTACACCAACTCGGGTCTCATCCTATTTTTTATCGGTTTAGGCTGGATAACTATTTTGTAGCCATACAAGTGATTGGTCATTTTGTCAAGTTTTTACGGATTCTACCCCTGCCCGACCTGAACGAACCCTAAGCCTTCTGGGGAAGTCCTCCAAGGATTTGCGGTATATCCCAGTTCCGGTTAACCACTGAAAGGGTCTAATTGTATCCGCATCCTTAATCTCATTCCACTGATATCGGTACACTTGTGTGTGGTGAAACAAAGATAAGTAGAGAGTTGTTATGGATGCTCGATCACTCTGGAAACGATATCAGGACTGGCTCTATTATCATGAAGGGCTAGGACTGTACCTGGATATCAGTCGGATGAGATTCGATGATGCCTTCGTCGAATCGATGAAACCGAAGTTTGAGCAAGCCTTTGAGGATATGAAGGCCCTAGAAGCCGGGGCGATCGCCAATCCGGATGAAGGCCGCATGGTCGGTCACTATTGGTTACGAAATCCGGACATTGCACCCACCCCAGAACTCAAACAAGAAATCCTCGAAAACCTCAGCCATATCGAGGAGTTTGCCCACAAAGTTCATAACGGGACGATCCACCCTCCCAGCGCTTCCAAATTTACAGACATTCTCTCCATCGGCATTGGGGGATCGGCCCTCGGACCACAATTTGTCTCCACAGCCCTGGCCCCTGAGCCTGCACCCCTGGGAATTCACTTTATTGACAATACCGACCCCGCCGGGATCGATACCTTGTTAAATCACATCAAAGACCGTCTGCCCACGACTCTGGTCCTAGTGATTTCTAAATCCGGTACGACCCCCGATACCCGCAACGGCATGATTGAAGTGCAAAAAGCCTTTGAAAGCATGAGTCTCCACTTTGCCAATCATGCCGTTGCCATTACCGGCCATGATAGCGCCCTGGAAAAACAAGCCCAGAAAGAAGGCTGGATTGACATTTTCCCCATGCATGACTGGGTGGGAGGACGCACCTCCGAACTCTCAGGGGTGGGGTTAGTCCCCGCAGCGTTGCAGGGAATTGATATTCAAGAGATGCTCGCTGGGGCCAAAGAAATGGATGAGGCCACTCGTCAACCGGACCTCAAGGGCAATCCAGCGGCCTTGCTGGCCCTCTCCTGGTACTTTGCAGGCAATGGACGGGGGGAAAAAGATATGGTGGTGCTGCCTTATAAAGACACTCTGTTGCTCTTTAGCCGCTATCTGCAACAGTTGGTGATGGAATCCCTCGGTAAGGAGAAAGATTTAGCCGGTAATACGGTTTATCAAGGGATTGCCGTTTATGGAAATAAGGGTTCTACCGATCAACACGCTTATGTTCAACAACTGCGCGAGGGGGTCCCGAATTTCTTCCTCACCTTTATTGAGGTCTTGGAAGACCGTCAGGGCCATTCCCCAGAGGTAGAACCGGGAATCACCACCGGGGATTATTTGTTAGGGTTTTTGTATGGAACTCGGGAAGCGATTTATGACAATCAGCGCGATTCCATTTCCGTGACGATTCCCCAGGTTAATCCCCGCACCGTTGGGGCGTTGATTGCCCTGTACGATCGCGCGGTGGGCTTATATGCCTCGTTGACTAATATCAATGCGTATCATCAACCCGGGGTCGAAGCGGGTAAAAAGGCCGCTTCAGAAATTCTCCGCCTGCAAACCCGCATTATTGAGGTGATTGCAGCGGAAGGGAAACCGTTATCCCTAGAGGATTTGGCCCAGAAAGCGGATGCGAGCGATCGCATTGAAATGATTTATAAAATCCTGCGCCATCTCCATACCAATGGACGGCAAGTGACTCTATCCGGTAATTTGGCCCAACCTGCCAGCTTAAGTGTGTCTGCTCGTTAAATCGAGTTGGCCTGACCCTGGATTTGACCTACGCTAGAAGTATAGACGCTACTCGGTGGCGTCTATACTTGTTCAGTTCCCCCTTGAGACCCCATGCCCTTGACGATTCTGATTGTTGATGACGATCCCGCTATTCGTCTGTCTATCTGCCATTATTTGGAACAGTGCGGTTACTCTGCGATCGCCGCTCAGAATGGTCAAGAGGGTCTATTAAAAGTAGAAGAATTTCAACCTCAGTTACTGGTAACGGATATCATCATGCCCGAGATGGATGGGTATGAATTGGTCAAGCGTGTCCGCAAAAAACCGGCTTTACGGTTGTTACCTGTGATTTTTTTAACCGCCCGCACCAGTACCCCGGAACGGATTTTAGGGTATAAACTCGGCTGCGATTTGTATTTACCCAAGCCGTTTGATTTGGAGGAACTCGGCGCAGTCATTCGTAATTTGTTGGAGCGATCGCAACTCATCCAGTCCCAGTGGCGATTTAAGTCCGATGACTCCTCCTCTCCCCCTGCGGAACTGAATAAAAACCCGCCTTCTCCCGGCGATTCTCTCCCGGCCAATTTCAATCCAGGAACTACGGCATTAACGGCACCAGAGTCCGAGTTTACGATTGCTTTAACGCCCCGAGAACGAGATGTTTTAGATTTACTGGCGGAAGGTCTTTCTAATGCCCAAATCGGCGATCGCCTCCACTTGAGTCCGCGCACCGTGGAAAAATATGTGAGTGCGCTGTTGAGAAAAACGGAAACCAGTAATCGCGCCGGACTTTTGCGCTTTGCGATCGAGCATCACTTGGTTTAACGGGTTTTTTGTTCTAAATTTATCTCGGAGACCTCAACTTGGGGGATAAAGATAAAATCCAGTCAATACCAGAACCAAAATCCCCCAGGGGAAGAGCTTCCTGGGGGGGAAATCATCCCTCTTCAATGTCAGTTTTAACTTCTGGAGTTGCCACATTTGCAGCATTCATGACTGAAAACCCAAGGTGGCGATCGCAACGTGCTGATCTCAGAAATTGGATTGCACCTCTAAGGGCAAATTTTGAGGCAGTATTGGCAACTTCCATCGATGCCCCCTGTTTTAAACCTGAGAGAGAACGGCTAAAAATCGCTCTTGGGTTTTTAGCCTTGGACAAGGTATTCACCCGTTTCCGCGATTCGAATGGTATTGGGAATTGGATGCTATTCCCTTTATTTCACCGTTTTTGCACCGTAGTTGGTGATGCTATACTCTTGTAATAAATGCTTAGTCCTGAGTGAATTCTATAAGGTTAAAGGATGCCCCTCTTCTTAATCTATCTCTCTCATGAATCTGAGAACTGCTACAAAGAGGTTAGGGGTGATTTTATCATACAATGCAATTTTCACAAAACATGATTTTAGTAAAGTTTTATGAAGGATCTAAAAACCTTTAAAAACTACAGACAAAAGTGACAAAGTAAAGATAAAATCGGGGAAACGGTGTCATCGTGATAGTCACAAAGCGCCCAAAATTTTACCCCCTTGATTAACTAACCTGAATTTCTAGTGATGACGAAACTCAACTTAGCTGGCTATCAAGAAACGACCCTTTGCTATGCTGGAACTCGGACTCTAGTGTATCGAGCGACCCGAGATAGCGATCGCCAACCCGTCATCATTAAAACCTTACGGAGTTCGCACCCTAAGTTCCCTGAATTGCTACAGTTCCGGAACCAGTACGTCATCACTCGGAATCTGGAACACCCGGCGATCGTGAGCCCTCTATCTCTGGAACTTTATGAGAATGGTTATGCGCTGGTGATGCCGGATGATGGCGCGATCGCCCTCTCCGATTATTGGCAGCAGTCAAACCGTTCTGTGGGCGAATTTCTGGCAATTGCCACCCAACTGGCAGAAGCACTGCATTATCTGACGCAACAGCGGATCATCCACAAAGATATCAAACCGCCAAATATCGTCATCCATGCCAAAAGCGGTCAAGTTAAAACAATCGACTTCAGCATCTCCTCTCTCCTTCCCAAAGAAAAACAGCAACTCATCAACCCCAACGTTTTAGAAGGGACCCTGGCCTATATTTCCCCGGAACAAACGGGACGGATGAATCGGGGGATCGATTACCGTACCGATTTTTATTCCCTTGGGGTTACCTTTTTTGAACTACTCACCGGACAACTGCCCTTTGATACCCTCGATCCAATGGAGTTGGTGCATTGCCACATTACTCAAGCGGTGCAGTTTCCCAAAAACTCAGAAGTTCCCGAGATGCTGCAAGCGATCGTCCTCAAGCTAATGGCAAAAAATGCTGAGGATCGCTATCAGAGTGCATTGGGTTTAAAGCATGATCTTCAGCAGTGTTGGCAAGACTTAGAAGCAACGGGAGAAATTACACCGTTTGAACTTGGGCAGCGCGATCGCTGCGATCGCTTCTTGATTCCCGAAAAACTCTATGGACGTCAAAGCGAAGTGCAGACTTTACTCGATGCCTTTGATCGCGTCGCCAATGGTGCAACTGAAATGATGTTGGTAGCGGGGTTTTCAGGTATTGGCAAAACCGCTGTGATCGAGGAGGTCCATAAGCCCATTGTCAAACAACGGGGCTACTTTATCAAAGGCAAATTCGATCAATTCAATCGTACTATCCCTTTCTCCGCTTTCGTGCAAGCCTTCCGAGATTTAATGCGGCAATTGCTGGGTTCCTCTGATGCAGAATTGGCGACTTGGAAGGAAAAAATCCTGAGTGCACTCGGAGAAAACGGGCAAGTCATCATTGAGGTGATTCCCGAGTTAGAACGCATTATCGGTCCCCAGCCCCCGGTCCCGGAACTGTCGGGAAGTGCGGCTCAAAACCGCTTTAACCTCCTGTTTGGCAAGTTTGTGCGTCTGTTCGCGACGAAAGAACACCCCCTCGTCATTTTCCTCGATGACTTGCAGTGGTCAGATTCTGCTTCGTTAAATTTGCTGAAGTTGTTAATGGAAGGGTCAGAAGCGAATTATTTGCTGATTTTGGGAGCCTATCGGGATAACGAGGTATTTCCCGCTCATCCGTTAATGCTCATCTTGGATGAAATTCGCAACCAAGGAGCAACCCTCAACACCTTGACTCTGGCGGCTTTAGGTCAGGAGCAAATTACTGGTTTGGTTGCTGATGCCTTATTGTGTTCGACGGCGATCGCTGCACCACTTTCGGAGTTAGTGTATCAAAAAACTCAAGGTAATCCCTTTTTCACGACTCAATTTTTGTTGATGTTGTATCAGGAGGGCTGTATTGCATTTGAGGCGGATGAGCTTTACTGGAAGTGCGATTTAGCGCAAGTGAGACAGTTGGCACTGACCGATAATGTCGTGGAATTCATGGTGGGGCGGTTGCAAAAGCTACCAGAGGAAACCCAGGAAGTCTTGAAATTAGCCGCTTGTATTGGCAATCGATTTGAGTTGGCAACCTTGGCGATCATCTGCGAAGCCAGTCGAGAAGAAGTGGCAACCAATTTATGGCGATCGCTGCAAGAAGGATTTGTAGTTCCCCAAAGCGAAACCTATAAGTTTTTCCAGGGAGAACCCTGTCAGTCGGAAAGCTTTGAAGACGTAGTAGTGAGCTATCGTTTCTTGCACGATCGCGTTCAACAAGCTGCCTATGCTTTGATTCCTGACGAATGGAAACAACAGACTCACTATCATATCGGACAACTTCTGTTACAACAAATTCCCGTAGAGGCAAGAGTTGATCGGATTTTTGAGATAGTCGGTCAATTGAACGATGGCGCTTCTCTGATTACCGAACAACAAAAACAAGATGAGTTAGCGGAACTCAATCTCATTGCCTGTCGCAAAGCTAGAGCCGCCACCGCCTATCAAGCTGGTCGGGAATATGCACAAAAAGGGTTGACCTTACTGGACGATAATTCTTGGGAAAGACAGTATGAGCTAACTTTAGGACTTCATGAAATTGCAGCGGATTTAGCTTCACTCTGTGGTGATTTTACCACAATGGAATCCTTGATTCAAGTCATTTTTAATCAAGCCACTACCTTGCTGGATAAAGTAAATGCGTATGGGGTAAAAATTCAAGCCTCTATATTTCAGGAGCGATTAGTAGAAGCGATCGATATCGCACAACAAGTCTTAGGACAATTTGGAATTAATTTTCCTTCCCCTCCCACCCAGATAGCTATTGACCAAGAAATTGCAGAAATAGAACAGCTAATTGGGGACCGGGATATTGAAGATATCATTGACTTACCGATTATGACCAATCGGGAAAGCCTCGCCATCATTAAGATTGCCAATAGCATTATTGGCATTGCTTACCGTGCTGGTTCTCCCTTGTTTCCCTTCATCGTTTCCTTGCCCGTCAAACTATCCCTTCAATATGGGAATACAACGGATTCAGTTTTTACTTATGCCAGCTATAGTTTGGCCTGTAATTTCCGGCAAGATATAGACATGGGGGCCAAGTTTTGTCAGTTGGGACTCCAGCTTGCCTCTAAACTTCAGATTGTGCTAACTAAACCGGAAATTTTCAATATTTTAGGCGGATTTCTGATTCATCGAAAATCTCACCTTAAAGAAACCCTTTCTATTCTGCGCAACGGTTATTTAGCGGCGCTAGAAGTGGGAAATTTAGAATTTGCCGGATATAATGCTCAAACCTTTTGTTTAAATGCTTTATCCTGCGGCCAACCTCTGGGAATCTTAGAGCGGGATGCCCGCGCTTATTCCAATGGACTCCTACCCTTAAATCAATTTACAGCAGCAAATTGGTGTCGAATCTATTGGCAAACGATTTTAAATTTAACGGAAGGGGTCGAAGATCCGACGGTTTTATCTGGAGAAGCGCTTCAAGAACCGGATTTTCTGGCTAAAGCCTGTGAAGAGCAAGATTTAAATGGTTTATACTTTTTCTATTTCCATAAGCTCATGTTGAGCTACCTTTTTGATGAGATTGACCGGGCTAAACAGTTTAGTTTGGAAGCCCAGAAATCGTTGATTGCTACGGCTCAAACTATTGGAGGTCCTCTCTTTTATTTTTACGATTCTTTGACGGATTTATCAACGTTAAATCCCGGTTCTGATGAAGCGACAGAAGCCTTCAAGCGCGTGGAAAAAAACCAAACTCAGTTAAAGGCTTACTGGGCGCATTACGCTCCCATGAATCACCAGCATAAAGTCGATTTAGTGGAAGCAGAAAAATGTCGCGTTTTAGGGCAAAAAGCCGAGGCGATCGAGCTATATGACAAAGCGATCGCTGGAGCAAAAGAGAACGAATATATCCAAGAAGAAGCCTTAGCCAACGAACTGGCGGCAAAATTCTATCTTAACTGGGGTAAAGAGAAAATTGCCGCCACCTATATGATGGATGCCTACTACTGCTACGCTCGTTGGGGAGCAAAAGCCAAAACTGACCAACTTGAACAAACCTATCCCCAACTCCTCACTCCCATCCTCCAGCCATCAAAACCGCTTCCACCTTCCAACCCTTCCCGAACTTCTTCAAGTTCAATTGCTGCTACAATTACTACTACGACTTCTATCTTGGATATCAACTCCGCCATCAAAGGCTGCCAAGCACTTTCCGAGGAAATGGAACTCGAAGCTTTGCTGTCTAAATTGATGTATATCGTCCTGGAAAATGCTGGAGCAGACACAGGAGTTTTACTGTTAAACAACTGGGCAAGCTGGGAAGTCGTCGCTGAATTAGTTAACGGTAAGTATCACTTTTTTACGACACCCCTCGACCAAAGTAACTCCTTACCCCTCAGCATCATTCACACCGTCAGGAGAACGCAACAGACTGTACTTCTGAATTCTGTGGAAGGAGATATGACCTTTGCAGGAGACCCTTATTTGATTCAAAAACCCCCGAAAAGTTTAGTTTGTAAGCCTATCCTCAACCAAGGCAAACTTATCGGTATTTTATATTTAGAAAATCACCTGGCGATCGAAGCCTTCACTTCAGAGCGCATTGAAGCCCTCAATCTCTTGAGCACCCAAGCTGCTATTTCTATCGAAAATGCCCGACTTTATCAGCGTTTAGAAGATTACAGCCATAACTTAGAAGAGCTAGTCGAACAAAGAACTGAAGAACTTCAAGAAAACAACCAACACTTGCAGCAAACGCTCCTCCAATTGCAGCAAACTCAAGCGCAATTAGTCCACATGGAAAAGATGTCGAGTTTAGGACAGATGATGGCGGGAATTGCCCATGAAATCAATAATCCTATCAACTTTATAGCCGGTAACCTCATTCATGCTCGCGAATATTTTCAAGACTTGCTCGACTTGCTCACCCTGTATGAAGAAGACTGTCCCGAACCTAGTGACGCCCTGCAAGATAAACGGGAAGAGATTGATATAGAATTCTTGGGGGAAGATTTGGAGAACCTGTTAAATTCTATGCAAACCGGGAGCGATCGCATTAAAAAGATTATTCTAGGGTTGCGCAATTTCTTCCGTCTCCAAGAATCAGAAAAGAAAGAGGTAGATATCCATGAAGGATTGGAGAATACTTTTTTAGTTTTACAGCATCGGCTCAACTCTCAAGGCGATCGCCCAGAAATTGCCATTATTAAAAACTACGGTCAACTCCCCCCCGTCAACTGTTACGCCAGTCAACTTAATCAAGTCTTTCTACATATTCTGACGAATGCGATCGATGTCTTAACTTCCCCTGAAGCTAACCCCTGTCCCGAAATTCGTATTACCACCGAAATGGGACCCGAGCAAACTGTAAGGATTCGCATCGCTGACAACGGATGCGGAATGAGCGAAAGTATTCGCCAAAAAGTATTTGACCCCTTCTTCACCACTAAAGCGATCGGTCAAGGTACGGGACTGGGATTGTCGATTAGTTACCAAATCATCACCGAACAACATAAAGGGCAGTTGCACTGCGTTTCCAAACTTGGAGAAGGTACGGAATTCCTAATCGAAATTCCAGTTTAGGGATACAATTGCATACCGGACAAAACGCTTACAGTTGCCACAGTCATACCCTAAGTTCAAAACGTTTGTAGAGAACCGGATTTTTGAAGCAGTTTATCTTGAGTTTAAATAAAAAGGGTGTTGAACTCATGGCGATCTCACCTACCGACTCGGCCCTGGACAAATCCAACTGCCATGTTAATGGTGGGTTCAACCAGTTGGCGATCAGCTACGGCATAGCTAAGTAGACTCCTATAAGACTAAGCCAACGATGGGCGGCAGCGGTCGAATCAGCTACTGGCAAAGATCCAGTTTTTTCCTTGAGGCAGGGTGAACAGAAGTCGCCTTATTTATAAGAGAGCGCTTTGACAGAGGACTTTTGGACACCCCAACAAAGTCTCGTCCTGTAATGGGTTCAGCAGTTTTATTGAGTGTTTGGGCTCAGTCTCGGGGGGAATCGCCGGATGATGTAACAGCGACTAAATTGGTTCTCGTTACCCAAAATCTCCCTTGCCTGTGGCTAGAAAATAAAATAGCAAGAGCGCTGATATCAGAAACCTCTGAGGATTATGTAGCCATCAATACTGGACTGGCCGTATGCATCGCGTCAAAGCATTAGAATTTAAAATTGTGTTCGCCGTCAGCGTAGAAGATGGTATAATTCCCTTGAAAAAGAGTTTACAAGAAGCTACCGATTCGCAATCTCTAAATGCAGCATTAGAATGAGAAAAAAATCTCCTTTATGTGACTGTGACTCAGACACGAGATTTAGTTTATGTTTGTTACGGCGGCCAAGCCAGCCGTTACATTACAAGAAGTTCTCACCGATGCAGGAATGCGATCGCCTCGAAATTTGACTCGATAATCGTCCACTGTTTAGGACTTGAGGTCTAATCATGAGCTTTCATCCTGACCGTTTCGCCCCCGTTAGCTTACTGGCGATCGCCTTAACCCTCTGCGCCAGTCCTGTCCTATCCCAGTTCCCTCACCCCGATGCCAATGGAGATTATATCCGTCCGAATCATCATCACTGGGAAGTTGTAGATCCGGATCCGAATGGATTAAATTGCCGAATGCCCGCCGGTTGTACTTTTGATGACATTATGGCCTACAATTGCCCCGAATTTACCGGCAATTATTTAGATTATCCCATTCGTGGCACTCTACAAGTCGGACAAAGATTCCGAGGATTTTTTAGCAATGCCGGAGGAACATTTCGAGATAATCGGGGTTTGCCTTGGGTATTTGTGGGAGAAAATTACGATAGCAACACCCGAGGGTGCTTTGTTCGTGCTAACAGTAACTTTGTCAAACCGATCTCTCTTGGGGTCCCCAGCAATCTTAAGCAAGATACTGCCTTACCTATGACCATTACATTTGTTGAGGAAATGGCAGGAATTACCGTACCCGATAATAATACCACTCGTTCAGCCTATGGAGGAGAATTGAGACTTTATGACGTACATATTGCTAAAATGTTTGAAGTGACCCACTACTTCTGTGAACGGGGACGGCGAGGAGAAATGCTGTGGATGTACCGCGCTGGGGGTGGCAGTATTAACATGGGAAGGTTCCGAATTACTTGTGCTCAAGCAAATACGGTTGCAAACCGATTTGGATTGGGTAAAGGTGAAACCACAACCATCCGATATTCTGGTGAAGAAGGATACCGTCGCGAAGAAACCTTTGAAATTCCTATTCTGAATCTATATGGGGCTAATATTGCCCGGTGGTTGGATTTTACGGAAACTTTCACCCCAAATTAGAAGTCTTTAGTAACTGGACTTTTGCCCCATAAAATAGGACTTGCGATCGCCTAATTCATGGCTATTTTGAATGAAGCCTTAAATAAAGCCTCGTTCAAAAGTGCTTATTGTTTTTCTAGGAAAGAAAGGAGAACCCTGATGATTGACTTTAATGACTCTACGATTTTCAAACTTAAACCAATGGAAGAAAGTGCGGTACGAAGTGAAATTAAAGCATTCTTTGTTGAGGGCGAAAATATTGTCAGTGCCTTTAAAACCGTTCGTGACCAGTTGGTTTTTACTAACAAACGAATAATCGCAGCGAATGTAAAAGGGATGACGGGTAAAAAAGTTGACTATACCTCAATTCCTTATAGTAAAGTCCAAACTTACTCAATAGAAACTGCTGGAACTATTGATTTAGATTGTGAAATAGAACTTTACATTAGTGCAGTTGGAAAAGTTAAATTTGAGATTCAAGGAAAGTTTGATATTGTTAAATTCAATAAAATATTAAGTAATTATGTGTTGTGATTAAATTAACGGATTGAAGAAACAATCAAAACTGCATCGGGAAAGCAACAGTCCAACTGGAATTTGCTGACTCAATAAGTGAAGAAGTCCAAGCAATTTGTTTATAATCCCACAGAGCTTTATTCATATTATCAAATTCGTTGATACTATTTTATACCACATTCTGCATAAGTATTTTTGCTGGTGCGAAATGGGGGTTTAACTGTTTCCAGCAGTACCCGCAGGATATCCACTTTTTTACACCCTGATCGCACCAATTGACAGCCTGCGGTACAGCAATTCGTTCATCTCCATAAGCGTACAAAAATCCTAAACACAACCTAACGCCTCCGCATGATGGCGGATATGGTCATCTATGAAACTGGCAATAAAGTAGTAACTATGATCGTACCCCGATCGCATCCGTAAGCGGAGGTCAATCCCCGCCTGCTGACAAGCCATCTCAAACCGTTCCGGTAATAACTGACCTTGGGCCAAAAACGAATCCGCGTCCCCTTGGTCAATCAAAATCGGACGATGCCAAGCCGAAGTCTTCACTAACTCACTCGCATCATAGGCAGACCAAGTTTGACGATTCTCCCCCAAATAGCCTCGAAATGCTGTTTCCCCCCACGGACAAGACATGGGGGCTGTAATGGGGGCGAAGGCGGAGACAGACTGATAACGGGAGGGATTGCGTAAGGCACAGATCAGCGCTCCATGTCCCCCCATCGAATGACCGAAAATACTCTGACGAGTCGGATCCACGGGGAAATTCTCCGCAATTAGGGCCGGAAGTTCCTCGGTGACATAGCGGTACATCTGATAATGCTTCGCCCAGGGCAATTCTGTCGCATCCACATAAAAGCTGGCCCCAGTCCCGAAATCCCAGCGGTCCTCTTCTCCCGGCAGTCCCAGATTGCGGGGACTGGTATCCGGGGCGACCAACAGCAAGCCATATTGGGCTGCCAGACGTTGCGCCCCAGCTTTAGTAATAAAGTTTTCCTCTGTACAAGTTAGCCCCGATAGCCAATACAGAATGGGAACCGGCTGCTGGACTGCTTGGGGAGGAACATACACGGAGAAGCGCATCGGAGCATTGCAGCATTGGGAGGAATGCTGATAAAACTGGGTAGTTCCTCCAAAGGAACGACTCTGCTGAGTTAGGGTAAGGGTCATGATTAGGGGAAAGTGACAACGGTGCGAATGCCTTCCCCGCTGTGCATCAGGTCAAAAGCTTCGTTGATCCGATTGACGGGGATGATATGGGAAACCAGACTATCGATGTCGATTTTACCATCCATGTACCAATCGACGATTTTAGGTACATCCCGGCGACCTTTAGCACCTCCAAAGGCAGTTCCTCGCCAAACCCGTCCGGTGACGAGTTGGAAGGGACGGGTCCTAATTTCTTGGCCCGCCCCTGCGACACCAATGATTACAGATTCGCCCCAGCCTTTATGACAGCATTCGAGGGCCTGACGCATTACGTTGACGTTGCCGATACATTCAAAGCTATAGTCGGCACCGCCATCGGTAAGGTCGATGATGGCGGCAACAACATCATCTACATCGTTGGGGTTGATGAAATGAGTCATGCCAAATTTTTCAGCAAGGTCCCGTTTGGCGGGATTGAGGTCAATCCCAATAATTTGGTTGGCTCCCACTAAACGCGCGCCTTGGATCACGTTCAGTCCAATTCCCCCTAATCCAAAGACGACGACATTGGACCCCGGTTCGACTTTGGCGGTGTTGATGACGGCCCCAATGCCGGTTGTGACTCCACAGCCAATCAGACAGACTTTCTCGAAGGGGGCGTCATCGCGGATTTTGGCGACGGCGATTTCGGGAAGAACGGTGAAGTTAGCAAAGGTAGAGGTTCCCATGTAGTGATGGATTTTTTCACCATTGAGGGAGAAGCGGCTGGTGCCATCCGGCATGACTCCTTTGCCTTGGGTGGCTCGGATGGCTTGACAGAGGTTGGTTTTATTGCTGAGACAGTATTTGCATTGACGACATTCCGGGGTATAGAGGGGAATGACGCGATCGCCTACTTTAAGACTTTTGACGTCATCGCCGACTTCCACCACAACTCCAGCCCCTTCATGCCCCAGGATAGCCGGAAACAGTCCCTCTGGGTCGGCTCCAGATAAAGTATAGGCATCGGTATGACAAACGCCGGTCGCTTTGATTTCTACCATAACTTCTCCGGCTTTGGGACCGTTAAGTTGTACGGTTTCTAAACTTAAAGGTTTATCGGCTTGCCAAGCAACGGCGGCTTGTATGTCCATAATTATCTCGTCTTTGTTTGTTTTGTGAGAAGAAACAGTCCTGTTGATTGTAGCGGAAAATCAACCCTAAACTCGGAATTTTTTTGGTAAAGTAGGGGTTGACAAATCTATCAAAAAGGGGTTAAAGCATTCCGATTTAGATTTGCCTATGGCAAAACCTTGGCCTTTGGTGGAGATTACCGCTGGGGAGAAAAAGGTCAAGTCTTCGGGTCTAACTTGCAAGTAAAAACACGAACTATCATGGTGTTTTTTATTACTGGAAATCCAAAACATAAAATATGCAAAAACCCCGCACTCTGAAGGATGGTGTTTTTGCCGATCCCCCCAACCCGAGACCGCTGATGGTGCTAGTATTTTAGCAGGACGCCAGTATAATAGCAGGATGCAAAATCAGGTCAAACGTGACAACTATGGGACAACATCGGAGAAAACCGCTCAGGTATGTAGGTTTTGCCCTGCTTGCACTGCTGGTAGCTTGTGGGACATCTGAGGTAACCCAGCCGCCTGACTCACCCTCTGCCACTGTGACGCTCACGGTTTCCGCTGCTTCAGATTTGAACCCGGTGTTTCCTGAAATTGCTCAACTTTGGGAAGAGGAAACGGGACATCAAGTGGTATTTAATCTCGGTTCAACAGGACAACTGGCTCAACAAATTGCCCAGGGTGCGCCGGTGGATTTATTTGCCGCTGCTAATCAAAAATTCGTGGAAGATTTAGATAAAAAAGGGGTGGTTATTTCGGAGACAAAGGCACTTTATGGGGTGGGAAGAATTACCCTTTGGCATCGAGAAGACAGTGCCTTGAATCTGCAACAACTTCAGGATTTGACCCGGCCCGAAATTAAACGAGTTGCCATTGCAAATCCCGATCATGCTCCCTACGGAGTAGCCGCCAAAGAAGCTTTACAATCGGTGGGAATTTGGGATGAAATTCAGCCGAAGTTGGTACTGGGGGAAAATGTTAGACAAGCCCAACAGTATGCGGAATCGGGGAATGTGGATGTGGCGATCGCGGCTTTATCAATTAGCCTGAACCGTCCGGGTCAATGGGTCTTAATTCCCGAAGCGTTACATCAGCCTCTTGTGCAGATGTTAGTCATCCCGAAAGCGGCTCCTCATCCAGAAATTGCCCAGGATTTTGCTCGATTTATTAATGGTCCGAAAGGTAGACCTTTGATGCAAGAGTATGGATTTAGGCTACCGGGTGAGGACTAAATTAAATGATTTGGCAGCCTTTAATTTTGTCGTTACAGGTGACAGGAATTGCCAGTTTGTTAATTTTGATTTTGGGTTTAGGATTGGGTATTCTGTTAGCCCGAACCCGGTTTCCGGGACAGCTGCTGGTTTCCACGGTGTTAAATTTACCCTTGGTCCTACCTCCGAGTGTGGTGGGTTATGGGTTATTGCTGGCATTAGGGCGAGGTAGTCCGATTCAGGAAGTTTTGGGAATTCAGTTATTATTTACTTGGCAAGCTGCGGCGATCGCCTCGACGGTGGTAGCACTTCCCTTAATGGTGGAATCCACAAGGGTGGCGATCGCGAGTGTCAATCCTGAACTGGAAGACGCCGCCCGCACTTTAGGCGCATCGGAACTAGAAGTCTTGTGGCTGATTAGTTTACCTTTAGCCTATCGCGGAGTTTTGGCTGGATTAGGGTTAAGTATTGCCCGAGGGTTAGGCGAATTTGGCGCAACGCTGATGGTGGCAGGCAGTATTCCCGGGCGCACCCAAACTTTACCCCTAGCGCTTTATGATGCTGTACAGATGCAGGATTATCAACGTGCCAATCAAATGGTGCTGATCATGACGGTTATCGCCTTTACTTTGTTATGGGGGGTGAGACTGTTGGAAAACTCGCAGGAACATCAATGAAACAAGATACTCCATCCCGCTAATCCGATATTCAATCGGATTGAATTAAGGGTTTTTACAAAAAAAAACCGGGAAACTTCAATCGGGTTCCGGTTTATAATAGGTTATCCTAATCGACATTCTGGACAGGTTAGAGACTCACTTTGACATTTTGCTGCTCAACGACATAATCCAGAAGCCCTTCACAGGCATCGGTGAGCAGATCGATGACATTGTTGAATCCATCGGGACCGCCATAATAGGGGTCGGGAACTTCTTTCTCGGGGCGATCGCGACAGAAATCGCACATCATGCGGACTTTTTGCCGATATTGACCCTGGGGATCAAGGGAGATGATATCGGCGTAGTTTTCCCGATCCATCGCTAAAATGAGGTCAAATTTCTGAAAATCTGCGGGATGAAAGCGGCGCGCTTCGCCAATAAAAGTGAGTCCCTGTTGTTTAGCTGCGGCAACCATGCGGCGATCGGGTGGACTTCCCACATGATAAGCCGAAGTCCCAGCAGAGTCACAAATAATTTGACCCTCAAGATTTCTGCCTGCGATTTGATGGTTCATAATATTTTCAGCAGCAGGAGAGCGGCAGATATTCCCGAGACAGACGAATAAAAGTTTATAGGGCATGGCTGAGTTATTCGGAGTTGGAGACTGAGGATAATAAATAGAAGAGGCGATCGCCTTCTATCTTACCGAGATTTTAAACTGGATCACTCCAATTGAAACCGGAATCAAAGCAAAAAACAAAATTAGCTGGCTTTCTTGACACAGTAGAAAGCCAGCTAGATCTTGATGAAAAGTAGTTGATATGGATTAGACTCGATACAAAGACGACTGCCTGAGCTATAGCAGTTACAGACCGGGCAAATTGAGCCCACCTGTTAATTCTTCCATCCGTTCGCGCATGGTTGCGGTGGATTTATTATATGCATCTGTCATCGCAACGGCAACCAGTTCGGAAACCACTTCCGCTCCTTCACCGAGAGCATCGGGCGAAATTTCGACCCGACGGGGTTCTTGGTTGCCGCTTAAAACGACTTTAACCAGACCCCCACCGGCTTCTCCGATCACTTCGAGTTCATCTAATTCTTCTTGAAGCTTTTTAGCACCTTCTTGTACTTGTTGAGCTTTTTTGAAGGCTTCAGTCAGCTCTTTCATTTTGCCGAGACCGAAACCAAATCCTCCCTGTCCTTTTCCTGCCATAACGGGTTAACTCTGTATGGGTTCAAATCGATGTTGGCATGATTGAGCGGCGCGATCGCTGCTGTGGATTCTTGGTGCTTCAAGGGGACTGACCCTAAAATAGTCTCCTATTTTAGCCAACCAGTGCCGCTTTCTCCAAGCGTTTTGCCCTTGATATAAGAGCCAGTTCCGGTGTGCCTCACCGTACTGTGAAGTTCTGAAGCTCTGGCGCGTTAACCAAGGTTCTCTCCTTCAATCTTCAAGGGAAGGGAGAACTTAGAAGTCAATCGGGTTAACGGTTGTCTCCTACGGCTTGACCGACTCAAACTGAATGTCTGGAGTTGGCCGCGCTCAGAATCAGACCCTCGTGGGCATTACCCTTAGCAATACTACCACGCGATAATTCCAGTATGCCATTGACCCAGCCCGGGGGGTCACCGGGTTTGAGGAGGACCAGATGGGAGGCGATCGCCTCTCAATCCGTGAGGTTACAGGGCTTGAAACTCGCCAATCGTGCGAACTTCTGGTTCTAACAGCACGGCCCAGTTCTGCTCAACTTGCGCTTGGACATACCGAATAAGCTGGAAAATATCGCTGGCTTTCGCGCCGCCACAATTCACAATAAAGTTAGCGTGACGTTCCGCCACCTGAGCGCTGCCGATTTGGTACCCTTTGAGTCCAGTTTGCTCAATGAGCCATCCAGCCCCTGGGGAGCCGTCCGGATTGCGGAAGACACTGCCACAACTTGGCAGGTGATAGGGTTGGGTGGATTTGCGATGTTCGAGTTGTTCGGAGGTGGTCGCTTGGACCCGTGCGGGGTCTGCACCGGGTTTGAGTTGAAATGTGGCCTCGGTAACTAGGCGATCGCCCCCTTGCAGGACCGAGGTGCGATAGCTATACCCCAACTCTTCCAGAGTGAGGACAGAAATCGTTCCCCGGCGCGACACC
Source organism: Laspinema sp. D2d (assembly GCF_025370755.1). Taxonomy (GTDB): domain Bacteria; phylum Cyanobacteriota; class Cyanobacteriia; order Cyanobacteriales; family Laspinemataceae; genus Laspinema. The sequence goes on from NZ_JAMXFC010000017.1 coordinate 86,055, forward strand.
ACTTGAGTATTCACTAAAATTTCCGAGGTACAACTCCCGTGAGCACCGGCATTCATCACGACGGCTCCCCCAATCGTACCGGGAATCCCTACCGCCCACTCTAGTCCTTCCCATCCCAATTGAGCGGCTTGCCAAGCTAGACGCGGCAGGGACTGACCTGCGGCAACGGTTACTTGACCTGTTTCGGGATTAAAACGGCTATAGCGCAGATGGCGGGTAGAAATCGCCAAACCGGGAATGCCGCGATCGCTAACTAAGAGATTAGAACCCGCACCCAAGAAGGTCACGGGTAATCCTTGAGCCCTGGCCCATTCTAAACAGGCTTGGACTTCTTCTATCTGGTTAGGCGCAACATACCATTCAGCAGGACCCCCTACTCGAAAGGAGGTAAACATGGATAAGGAAACATTAGACTTAATCTGACAAGCGGTTCCGGCTAAATAAATAGATTCGGATCGATCGCGATCCCCATTCAATCGAGTCAGGTGTGAATTGGCGGGTTGGTTGACCACGGAGGGGCTGAGGGTGCGTACAGTATCGGAGGAAAGAGTCATGATAATCCAGGTGCTTAAATCCCTATAGACCACTGTTTGTGAAAGTAAATCATCCAGGGTATTTCGAGGAGCGATCGCCCGGGGTTCCCTAGAAACTTACTGGCGCTCAGGCTCGATGGCGTGCTTCTGCCAGAGCCGTTTGCTCGACCTGTTGATGAAATGCCATCACTTCCGGAATGATCTGATTCAAATTACCAGCCCCCAGAAATATGGCGAGGTCTCCCGGAAGCAAGGCTTCACTGAGAAACTTACTCACGTCAGACAGAGAAGGACTGTAATGCACCCGAGGATGATGAGCCGAGATCTCGTTAGCAACTTGTTGTCCGCTCAGTTGAAATTCATTGGCTTCCCCGGCACTGTAAATGTCGGTCACTAGGACCACATCAGCATCACTAAAGGATTCAGCAAACTCGGCTAAAAAGGCCCGAGTTCGACTGTACCGATGGGGTTGAAATATAGCAACAACACGACTAGCGCGAGAACGCAAGCCTTGAGTTTGCAGACTGGCCGCATGGAGGGTAGCCCGAATTTCACTGGGGTGATGAGCGTAGTCATCGACAAATTGGATATTATTGTAGTTACCTCGGGTCTCAAACCGGCGGCAAGCGCCCTCAAATGTAGCAATTTCCCGGGCAATCGTCGCAAAGTCTAAACCGACCAAGCGTCCAACAGCAACCACGGCTAGAGCGTTACTCAGGTTATGGGCACCAAGTAGGGAAATGGACAGTTGACCGAGAATTTGACCTCGCTCCCAAACCCTCGCTGTGGTCCCGTCGGCTCTATAAGCGATACAGTCTACGGTGTAATCGGCCCCGGAATCCAGGTTGAGGCTGTAGGAGATGCCCGGTTGAATGCGATCGCGCACGGTTGGGCAATCAATGCATCCCACTAAATCGGTGCAGCGCTCTTTAAAGGTTTCAAAAATCTCAATGACTTGATCCAAGCTCTGGTAGTGGTCCGGATGGTCTAGTTCGATGTTGGTTACCACGCCAATTTTTGCCGAGAGTTTGGCGAGGGACCCATCGGATTCATCCGCTTCTGCCACTAGATAGGGGCCTTCTCCCAGCCGAGCGTTCCCTTCCCAGGCTTTGACTTCTCCCCCCACCACAATCGTGGGGTCCAACCCGGCTTTTAACAGCACATAAGCCAGCATTGAACTTGTTGTGGTCTTCCCGTGGGTTCCGGCTACGGCAATGCTTTGATATTCAGAGATTAAAGCAGCTAGTAAGTCGGAGCGGTGAAAGATGGGACAGCCGAGGTCTAAGGCGGCTTGATATTCGCTATTGGCTCCATCGATCGCCGTTGAGCAAATCACTTGCGGCAAATCAACAGGGGACGGGATGCCGTTGGCGGCTAATCTTACCGGTTTCGGTGCGATCGCAGGTAAACCGCCAGACCCCTCCCCCTTGGCTGAACTCAAAACTGCCGCTTCATCGGTGGACGCGCTCTGTTGTCGGTAAAAATCCAGGTTGCTGGCATCTTGACGCCAAAAAATTTGCGCTCCATTTTCTTGTAAGCGCTGAGTGATATGGCTCGACCGAATATCGGAGCCAAATACCGGGACCTGCCGCTTTGCTAAAATGTAGGCAAGCGCTGACATTCCGATTCCACCGATTCCGATGAAATGAAAGGGTTTGCCACTTAGATCGATAGAATTGTGCATTATAAGCTCCTTACACACCACACCACGCCAATAACACGCGATATCATATCAAGAATTGTTTTTGTACGATACAGTCATAACAGAAATTAAGCGATCTCCCTGAAGAAGCATTTTTCGATTCTAGTGTCGAATACACCCCTTCTGTAGTCTTTTCCCGAGATTTTTCTAGGGTTAAACGTTTTGGGTGTGTTTACCATAACCGATGGTCAAGAAAAAGGGAAAATCACTCATGACCTTAAAAATGAGCTAGAAATCTCACTTAAGTTAGGTAAAAGTACGTTCCTGAAAGGTAGCAGAACCAAGGGGAAAGCACTCTTTCCATCGCACAAGTGCCTCCATCGGTTGGTAGGGTATTTCCGGAAAAAATACCACTAAAAAGCCGTTAGAGGAAATCATAGCGGGTTATTATTGCCCGGATGGGTGACCTTCGGCCCCTCCAATCCAACTAAAAATGACCGCTATCTTTGAATAGCCACTGTCAAACAAAGTGTACGGGAAAGAATGCAGCCTCAGCGGATCAAAAAAAGAGCGATTTTGGGCGGAACCTTTGACCCGATTCATTGGGGGCATTTGGAAATCGCTTACGCCGCCTTAGATCAGGTGGGATTAAATCAGATTATATGGGTCATCGATCGCCACAAGCGCGATCCCCGTCAGCAATCGCGGGTAGAGTTTGAGCATCGCCAAGAAATGGTCCGCTTGGCGATCGCCCCAGAACCGGCCTTTTGCCTCGGTCCACCCTCCCCAGAGGACCCGGAATCCGGGTATGCGATCGTCACCGGACAAACCCTCCAACAGCGCTATCCAGATAGCCAGTGGTATTGGATTATCGGGGCCGACGCCTTTTCTACCCTGCCGAAATGGTATCGCGCTGCTGAACTGGTTGAGGCTTTTGAGTGGTTAGTTGCACCGCGATCGCCATCCCCACCCCAGGTCAATTACTCAGAAGAAACTCCCTTATTAAGGGAAATCTCCCCCCTAAACCTTCAGGAAGGACGGCCTAAATTAAACCCCACTCTAAGTACAAATCCCTCAAACCCTCTGGACAACACCACACGGATCAAAACTGAGGAGATTTGCCAACAAGTCGCGATCGCCTTTAAGACCAGACAGATTACTCTCCGCTGGCAAATTTTACAATCCCAAACCCTGCCAATAGCTTCAACCTTACTCCGTCACCATTGGTGCGACTCTCCCACAATCCGCACCTGGGTTCCCGAACCCGTCCAAATTTATATCCAAACTCACCCCCTTTATCAGAACCCACAGTACCCGCTACCACCGCACTCTAGGTCGATCCCCAGACTTAAAAAAATCTGATCGAAATTTACACCTGTTGCGATATGATTGGGTTCATTACGTTAGGCAGTTTTACATTAAAGAAAGGGGCAAGACGCAGTGATTAGAGTAGCGATTAACGGTTTTGGACGTATCGGACGCAACTTCCTGCGCTGCTGGTTAACCAGATCCAACAGCCAACTCGAACTGGTCGGTGTGAACGATACCTCCGACCCCAGCACCAACGCCCATCTGCTCAAATATGATTCCATGTTGGGAACGTTGAATGCTGACATTAGTGCCGATGAAAACTCCATTACCGTCAACGGCAAGACCATTAAATGTGTCTCCGATCGCAATCCCTTAAACTTGCCCTGGGCTGCTTGGGGAGTTGATTTGGTTATTGAATCCACCGGGGTCTTCGTAACCGAAGAAGGTGCCTCAAAGCATATTCAAGCAGGTGCAAAAAAGGTGTTGATTACTGCTCCTGGAAAAGGCAGCAAAGTTGGCACTTTTGTCATGGGAGTTAACCATGATAAGTACGACCCCAACGAGTACGACATCATCAGTAATGCCAGTTGTACAACAAACTGTTTGGCTCCGATCGTTAAGGTCATCAACGATAACTTTGGCATCATCAAAGGCATGATGACCACAACCCACAGCTACACTGGCGACCAACGGTTGCTGGATGCCAGCCACCGGGATGTGCGTCGGGCTCGTGCTGCTGCACTCAATATCGTCCCGACTTCCACTGGTGCCGCTAAAGCCGTAGCTTTAGTCATTCCAGAGATGTCCGGTAAGTTGAACGGGATCGCGATGCGTGTGCCAACACCGAACGTTTCGGTCGTTGATTTTGTGGCTCAAGTTGAGAAAAATACCTTTGCCGAACAAGTCAATGAAGCCTTAGAAGCAGCGGCTAAAGGTGCAATGAAAGGCATTTTGGAATACAGTGATGAACCATTAGTTTCCTCTGACTATAAAGGTCATGATGCCTCGTCTATTGTCGATGCCAGCTTGACGATGGTCATGGATGGAAACATGGTGAAAATCATCGGCTGGTACGATAATGAGTGGGGTTACAGTCAGCGTGTGGTTGACTTAGCCGAACTCGTCGCTCAAAAATGGTAAGCATCAAACTAAGCGGGCAATGAGTTTTGAAAAAAGACTAATTCGTTCACTCTTCAAAACTCATCACCTTCAGCTTAAAAATGCTGAAAACTCAAATTTTGGGTGATCACTTCGTCAGCATAAGCACCAGTGGAGTCAGTTAGACAAACCCTGGTGCTTTTTGTTAGCCTCCCCACAATCGCAGCTCTATTTCCCAATCGTTCTACAAACTCATGGGCAACCGGAGAGGGTAAGCACAGCACGAGTTCAAAATCTTCTCCGCCGTATAAGGCCCACTCCATTGCTCGTTCTTCCCCGACCCTTTGGGTCAAAGTCGGTGGCAGGGGAATCAAAGTGCGGTCTAGGGTCGCGCCAACCCCACTTGATCGGGCAATTTGCACGATCGCATCGGCTAACCCATCAGAACTATCCATTCCTGCGATTTCTCCCGCCTCCCCCATCACCTCCCACAAAATCGGTAATACATCCAGGCGTGGATTCGGACGCTGATGGGCGATAATTAATTCCCGAGTCTCGTCTGCTGACCAATCTTTTCCCGTTTCCGGATGCAGCAATAATTCTAATCCCGCACGGGAAGCGCCATGCACGCCAGTTACCACGATCGCATCTCCCGGTTTCCCATTCTGTCGGCGAATCGTCCGGTCCGTTGGCACCCAACCGATCGCGGTAATTGAAATGACATTCACTGGGGATTTACAAACATCCCCACCGGCGATCGCTGTTTGATAAGTATCCAAACAACTCACCATCCCGGTATAAACCCCCTCCACCCAAGACACGGGGGTATCCCCTTGCAATCCTAAACTGACGGTGATGGCTAAAGGAACTGCACCCATTGCCGCTAAATCTGATAAATTTGCCGCTGCCGCCCGCCACCCCACATCTTCAGCAGAGGTGGTGCGATCGCTAAAATGTACCCCATCTACTAACATATCTGTCGTCACTACCAACGACCGATTCGGTTCTGGGCTCATGGCGATCGCCGCTGCATCATCCCCCACCCACTCCGGTGGACAAAATCGATGCAATCGTTTCAACAGTCCCTGTTCCCCCAACTCTCGAACCGTAGGGGAATTTTCTGAATCCTTCTTCACCCCGTTTCTCACCTCCCCAAAATAGTAAAGTCTAGTGGAAACACCCACTAGACTTCTGATTTTAAACTGCTACAAATTGGCAGTTTCTCTCCACCCTAGACCTTTAGCTTGCTTGGGCGGGAACGAAATTTTCCATCCCTTGGACCACTTTCATGGAAAGAATCTGATCCCCCTGTTTGAGCTTTTCTAAAATTTCCTTCCCTTCGACTACATAGCCAAAGACCGAATAACGACCATCCAGCAAATTGAGACCGGCAGGGGTTAATTCGGGCTCAAATAGGAAGAAGAAAAACTGAGAAGAACCACCATCGGGGTCATCTTCTGGGCGGGCCATTGCTACGGTCCCAAAAGCGGAGAAGGGGAGCACCGGCTGTTCCCGAAAGCGTCCCGCCTCTTCCAAGGTAATTCCATAAGTGGGCTGAGTATCCCCACGGACGAGGATTTCTAGGGGAATATTGCGATATTCTCCGGTATCCGGGTCGATAAAGCCTTGGTCAGGTCCTACGGGATCTCCGGTTTGGAGGACATAGAAATCTTCTGAGCGAATAAATTCTAGGCCATTGTAAAATCCGCGCTGAACTAAATCAACAAAGTTGCCGGAGGTCACCGGGGCGCTATATCCGTCTAGGACAACCGTGAGATTCCCTTTGTTGGTTTCAACCGCTACGGTGGCGCGCCCGAGAAGTTGAGGCAGATGGCTGTATTCGGCGGAGACTTCATAAGGGAATTTGGCGACCATCATTTCTTCGAGTTGGCCGACTAAATCCAGGAGGCGATCGCGTCCATCCTGAGTGGCGGGTTTATCCTGAACCTCGACGGACGATCGCAAAGTGCCAATTTCCTCTTTAATTTGGGCGAGGATAGCCTGGGCGTTCGCTTGTTGAGCTTCGGGAATATCCTCTAAGATATCCGCCTCGCGATTGGTAAAAATTCCAGCAGCTTTGGTGATATCGCTGGTGATGGGACTCCAGCGCTTCCCACGCAGTTGCTGGGAAATGTCTTCTATACTGCTTTGGGCCTCGCGGATCTCTGGATTGTCAATGGGTAAGGCATATCGTAACAGGGCTTTACCATCCGTGATGGCATTGCCTTGGGGCAGTACACTGGTGCGATTTGTCGCGGCGCTTAATCCCAGGGAAAGACTGGTCATCAGTAGGACCAATAAAGCGGCTTTGAGGCCGCGTTGCCATAAATTTGTAATTTTTTGACTTGAAGTCAGCATCAATATATCTCTGAATCCTTTTTAATCGGCATGGATCAATCTTCCCATACGGAGGGAAGTTGCACCGGGGCATCCCTGGGGAATTCTGAGTCAGGGTGGGAGGGGATCGGAAAGTGGCAATTTGATCCGATACCATTGAAGGGGAGAATTCGCGGTAAAATAAAATCCCGATTATTCTCCACGAATAAAGATTCATGATCTCCAGTAACGACTTTCGCACCGGCGTCACAATTGAATTAGATGGGGTTGTGTGGCGGGTGGTTGAATTCCTCCATGTCAAACCCGGTAAAGGCTCGGCCTTTGTTCGTACGAAGTTGAAGAATGCTCAGAATGGCAGTGTAATCGAGCGCACGTTTCGTGCGGGAGAGACGGTGCCACAAGCGACGTTAGAAAAAAACACGATGCAGTACACCTATAGAGAAGGTGAACAGTTAGTGTTTATGGATATGGGAACCTATGACGAGGCCCGTTTGACTGAAGCGCAGATTGGCGATCGCGTCAAGTACCTTAAAGAAGGGATGGAAGTGAATGTCGTCCGTTGGGGCGAACAAGTGCTGGAAGTTGAACTGCCCAACTCGGTCGTTTTAGAAGTGACACAAACCGATCCGGGCATCAAAGGGGATACTGCAACGGGTGGAACTAAACCCGCAACGGTGGAAACTGGGGCTGAAGTGATGGTTCCCTTGTTCATTACGATCGGTGAACGGATTAAAATCGATACCCGCAACGATTCCTATCTGGGCCGAGAATCATAGAGTTTCGCTTCACCGACTAGGGGTCAGTCCTCTGGGGTTTTGGCGCTCAAAAGAGGGGTGTTTTTCCCTCTCTGGCGCTTCCCTGGAGGGCGATCGCAGTTGGTCTATCCCGGGGATTTGAGGCGATCGCCCTCCCTTCGGCTGGATGGGGAAAACCTAGAGAAGAATAACGTTGATTTTACGGGGTCAAAGAAACTGTGCAACTGGATTTAAGCCAACTGAGTGAACTGCTTGGGGCTTTCAATGGAACGGATATTTCTGAGCTGATTTTAAAAAGTGGCGATTTTGAGCTGACCCTGCGCAAGGACAGGATGATTGCCGAGCGGGTAGGGATGCCGGTTGATCCGGCGTGGATACCGATGGCTGAGGGAACCGGGGCGATCGCGCCTTCTCGTCCCCCGATTGAACCCGCTATTGCGACAGCCCCTCCCTCGTCGGGGACCCCTGCGCCTACGGGGGGAAATGCCCCGGGAGGTCCCGGTGCTCCGGCTCCTGGAACGAACGATCGCAAGTTTTTGGAGGTTATTTCCCCGATGGTGGGGACGTTCTATCGCTCTCCTGCTCCGGATGAACCGCCTTTTGTGGCGATCGGCGATCGCATCAAACTCGGCCAAACCGTCTGCATCATTGAGGCGATGAAGTTGATGAATGAAATTGAGGCTGAGGTTTCTGGTCAAGTGGTGGAAATTTTAGTGGAAAATGGCACTCCGGTAGAATACGGTCAACCGTTGATGCGGATTAGCCCCGAGTAATGTTTTCGGTCGGTTGCAAGAAGTCGATTGTCTTGAGCGCAAGGCAATCGGCTCAACAGTCATAACCTTTTAATTACTTAATTGTCATAAATCTGTTTACTGTTACAATGGGACATATAAAAAAATGGGTAATTCTTTAGGACCCTTAGTGATGAACCGAGCGCAACCCTTACCCCAAGAAGTATTGCAACAAGTGGCGGAATACTTCAGTATTTTGAGTGAGCCCATGCGCTTGAAGCTTTTAAACTTACTCAGAGATGGCGAAAAATGCGTGCAAGAGTTAGTTGATGCCACTTCAACGAGTCAGGCCAATGTTTCTAAACATCTGAAAGTTATGCTGCAAGCGGGAATCCTCAGCCGTCGCACGGAAGGGACTTCGGCTTATTATCGCGTCGAAGATCCGCTAATTTTCGAGCTATGTAATCTGGTTTGCGATCGCCTTGCAGAGCGGATTGAACAACAAGCTCGGCAGTTCCGCTCTTTGAGCTTGTATGGAAAACGCTGAGGGAGTCCGAGAATATCCTTATGGGAAGACCAACCCGGTTTGTTCACCCCATTTCGGCAGGCGTTGCAGCCAAAAAAAGAGGATGAAACCCGGGAACAGTCTCTTTTTATCCCCTACAAAATTGACCCCCCAAGCCCCTGTGAATCGGGGAGACTTGGGGGGTCAATGCTATGGATAACGGCAAGGAATTACAGCGGAAACTCGGACTCAAAAATAGTGCGGGTAATCGGCAAAGGAATCTCTAACCCTTCTCCCCCCAATACTTCCAAGGGTTCACCGCCGACAGAAATCCAGACGGGGGCGTTTGGATCCAAGGTGGTGGCCGTATAAACCACCTGGCCTAATCTGGCGGTCATGGAGCTACTGCCACCCCCGGCGGTAAACTCAGGGGAGAGGTTGACATAGATGCCCTTGTCCTTGACCTCGACATTCAGCACTTGAGTACCCGCCGGAATTTCGCTAAAGCCAGCACCATTGGGCGGCTGGGTAACTAAGCGATCAAAGGCTGCTTTTAACACCGCATCGGGCTGTTCCGTGGCCTGCACGGATACGGGTACAGAGGCCAATTCAAATTGGGTCCCGGTATCTTGCACCAAATAAATTTGTACCGATTGCTCAACGGGATTGAGCGCTGTAGGCGGAGTTGCCGTGGGGTCCTGGGTCACCTCAATGTTTACGCCGGGGTCCCTGGGTTGGGTGGGAACTGGATTCATGCCATTGAGATTGAGGTTCTTTTGAGAATTCACCGCCCACCAAGCAGTTCCACCTCCGGCGGCGACAACGACTGCGGAGAGGGTGGCAATAACACCTAGGGGAATGCGGCGAGTTTGTCCATTTTGCATATCAAAAGTTCTCCTCAACAGTTAAACAATATTCACTAATAAGAAATGTGGATTTTGTGGTTTTGAACTGAGAAGATGTTGCCGCCCTCTCAGGATCCCTTTCCTATCCAGGATGGGGGATCACCTGTTCTAATCCCTGAATTCTTCCCAGCCCTGAGCCGCTCATCGGGTTGATTCGCGATCGCCAATGCCTTAAGAACCAATCGTTACATCTTTGATTAAAGAATGAAAGATGCCCGTAGACCTTGGCAAGAAACTACAAGGGAAGCGGCTAAATTTCCAGAAAACTTACTCCGGACTCAATCCCGACACTGCATCGACTTGATCGATGCGAATAAAGGCGGCAATTTCTAGGCGATCGGGACTCAACTCAAATTTTAAAAACCGGGCAAATAATCCCCGGTTTTCATATTTTCTAAGGTCTAGGGCGCGATCGAGGATTCGGGAGAAAATTGTAATCAACTGAGCGGGGGCCTCTTCGTTATTAATCCAGATGGTCGGGTTGACCGCTTGGATTCTTGCGCCACTGATTGAGGCTAACCCGGTCTCTAAAAGGATTTTTACAGATTCATTATCCCGGCGATCCTCAATTTCTAACTGGAAGCGCACGCGATTATTGGCTAAAAATTCTACCTCGGGGTTAACAATTTGAAAGCGTTGGGGGTCGGTTTCGGCTTCGGGGTCATTGGTACGGGTGATTCCGATGCCGAGTTCCCGCAGGGGTTCAGCCGCTTCAGGCGATCGCAAGGCGCGGTTGAGGTCAGCTTCGGTGATGACTACGCGCATCGCCCCTTGTAAGGGTTCCCGGAGAAAGCGCGGGATCGAGGTGCGGTCTTCTTGGTTGAGACGATTGATATCGACGGCGATCGGGTCGCTTTCGATTTCCACCGTATCAATGCGGAGCTCCGGTGTGACGTACAATCCTCGCCCCGCAAAGCGTAAGCGTTGGATATTTCCCCTCAGTAGTCCGTAGTTTGGTGCATTATCCAGTCGGACTTCCAACTGTTCGGCATCGTGCAGGGCCTCGCGAATATCTCCTTCAGCGATATTATCGAAAGTCGCCCCAACGGGGGACACTAAGGTGAGAATTCCGGTTAAAACTAGGGTAATTAATTCCATAATTTCTATTCAATGAATTAGGCTAAGGCCGGGGGAATGCTGTAATACGGAATCCAGTCGTGATAGGTCTATTAAAACTAGCCCTGTAAAGTGTGGTAGGGGCGCAATGCTTGCGCCCTGAATTGGGGCCTGCGCATTGCGCCCCTACAAGAAATAACGATTTTTCGTCATTAAATTTGCGCCCCATTCAGTGGGTGTCATGACTTCACCCCTGACGACCTCGGGACCGATTCGGGGTAGCCTAATGGGTAAAAACAGGATTTTGTCAAGGGGTCCGCCCAAAATAGTCGCGCTAGTTTTTGCCCGGGGTAGCTAAAACGGATTGAGCAAAGGCCCGGACTTTTTCATCGGGGTCGGATTGGGCCCGATCGCGCAGTAAGGGCAGGGTTTCTGGGTGATCCCCATAATATTGGATGATGGCTTCCAGAGCCGTAATTCGAGGATTGAGTGCCCCATCTTGTAAGGGCACAAACGGATCGTTAACGGCGCGATCGCACAAAATAGCAAATACCGCAGCCTCATCCCATCCGCCTTTGACCAACTGTTGGAGGGCCGAGAGTCTCACAAACGAATCCTCATCGGTACAAGCGCGGGTTTTAACAATTTCCAAGGTTTCCGGGTTTTCGGGCCAGTGGCTCACCAACTCGATCGCCCCGGCGAGACGCACGGCCCAATTGTCATCGGCTTGAGCGCGGCTTTTGACAATGGTCCAAGTTTCCGCGTCTTCCTTCCAACCCGTTGCCAATTCTCGCAAAGCGACAATTCTCACATCCCAGCCTTGATCCGAGGTGGCCCGACTTTTCAAAATCGGTAAGGTTTCGGGGTCATCAAACCAACCGGAGGCCAGTTCCCGCAAGGTGGTCATTCTCACATCGGAGGATGAATCATTAATTGCTTGAACTTTGAGAAGGGGTAAGGTGTCCGGATCGTCATACCATCCGGTTGCCAGTTGCTGTAAGGCAGCGACCCGCACTTGCCAATGTTCGTCCTGAGTTGCCCGGGATTTGAGAATGGGTAACAGTTCCGGGTCATCTTTCCAAGTGCGAGTAAACTCGTGGACTGCGGCTTCCCGGACTCGGCGATCGCGGTCAGAGGTGGCAATTGTTTTTAGAATCGGTAAGGTTTTTGGGTCTTCAAACCAAGCGGCAGCGAGTTGTAAGGCGGCGACGCGCACTTGCCATGCGTCATCAGAAACGATGCGATCGCGTAACCACGCGACGGTTTCGGGGTCTTCAAACCAGCCGGTTGCTATTTGCTGCATGGCGGCAATTCTGACGTGCCAATCGGGGTCAGACAGGGCACGAGTTCGCAGCCAAACTAAGGTAGCGGGATTGTCATACCAGGAAATTGCAAACTGTTGCATAGCGGCAATTCTGACGTGCCAATCCGGATCAGACTCCGCTAGGGTACCAATCAAAGCAGATGTTTCTTTGTCTTGACTCCACCCTTTAGCGAGTTCTTCTACGGCAGCCTCTCTCACATCCGCCTCGGGGTCCGATTCGGCGATCGCCGCAATTAAGGAAAAGGTTTGGGGATCATCATGCCATCCCTGGGCTAACTCTTCCAATGCCGCCTCTCGAACCAGCCAATAGCGATCGCTTTGGGCTAAGGTTTTGAGCAGGGGGAGAATCTCCGGGTCCTGGTGGTAGTGAGTCGCTAGGGATCGCACCGCACTCACCCGGGTAATTTCAGCGATCGAGGATTGTGCTAAGGTTTTGAGCCAGGAGAGAATCTCGGGACGTTCTTGCCAGCACAGGGCGATTTCATCCACGGCACTCATGCGGATGGTTTCGGCAACGGGGGATTCTACGAGAGATTGTAACCAGGGGAGGGTATTCGGGTCCGTTTTCCAGACTCGCGCCAGGGTGGAAATGGCGCGCAGGCGAGTAAGGATGAGTTCATCCACTTCTGGATGTTGGGTTAAGGATTGGAGGCGATCGCGCAGTTGATTGGCGATTTCCGTCAACGCGGTGCGATCGGGTACAACCGCCAGACATTCTGCCGCTACAAATAAGTGAGTAAAGTTAGAGGGTTCGACTTGGTTTTCTATCAGAGATTGTAGTAACTCTGCTGCCAATTCTGGCTCAATCATCCTCACGATTTGCCTCATCACTTCATGCCACGGTTCATCAAACAGATGTTGCAGAAAGACATCCCGTTTGATGTCATCCAAGGTGAGTGTATCTTCTCGGTTGGAGTTGAGCCAGCGATCGACTAATTCTCTGGCATGAACAAAGGCTTTAATTTGTTTGAAATAGATTCGCGCGACTACTTCCCAATTAAACCCATCTGGTAGGGGAGTTAAATTGAGCTGAGTCCAGGTTTGGGCTAAAGTATCTGTAGAGATAGTTTTACAGTCTTTGTCAAAAACTCCTAACAGGGTTTCCTGGACTAACGGTTGCAAGACGAATTGCGTTAGGGGTTCGCTGTACTCTTGCACCTGCGACTCCTCTAAGCGAGCATCCTCTAGCTCAAGCTGCATCACTTGCAAAAATTCACTCAGGGCTTTTTCCCCCGCCTCAGAACGAGGTAGATTTTCGGGTAGGGTTACGGAATCTTGTCCCCAATTTTCAGTTTTTTCCACAATCAGCTTAAAAGCAAACCGTTCGGCGTTCATACTGTTCCCCACATCCATAGCATTTTGAATACTCCTCTAGCTCAGTCTATCTGAATATCTGGCCCTTGTCTGTGGAGCCACACCACTAGGATTCCTCCATTAGGGTGGTAACTCACACCGGAGTGCTTTGGTCAGACAAACCCGAGGAGTCCCTAGGAAATTGAGCAAGGGGACGTCGCGTCGGTGGCTGGTCTTTCTCTCTAGTCTAAGGGGTTACTGCCAAAAATAGGGCAATTTCTGCACCGGATGGGGTGAGGTTAAAATGTAATACCCGCGATCGCACCCCCCGATTTTCTAGCCGCTGTAAATTAAATCTTCGGGTTAAATCTAAGAGCCCCGTAACTAATCGTCGGGGTGCAGGGCGATCGTTCACCCAGACGGCAGGGGAAAGCAGTTGTAATTGTTGACCCTCAATGACATGGATGCCGGTTTCTACAGTTAAGGTTAGGAAGTCATCATATCCCCGTTCTTGTATTTTAGTTTGGAATCGGACTCGGTTATTCGATAAAAAAGTGACTTGGCGATCAACCAGGGTATAACGGGTCGCAATTTGTTGAATTAAGGGAGAATCAAATAAGCTTAAAGCGAAAGTTTGCATTTGATTATAAAGTTCGGGGGACTGCAAGGCGGTATTGATATCAGCCTCGGTTACGGCAACGCGAACTGCCGCTTGTAAGGGTTTTTGCAATCCCCGAATGGGTCGATTTCCAGAACCCCGTCCTAACTCTCTAAGATTGACATCAATAGCGTCGGTTTCTATTTCTAAAATATCGAGTCTTAACCCGGGGATTAATGACAATCCCCGCCCTGCAATTCGCAGGCGCTCAACTTTTCCATCAAGTAATTGATAGCTGGGGCTGTTATCAATCCGGACTTCCAGTTGTTCTGCTCCTGAGAGGCGATCGCGAATCGTTTGTTCCGCTAAAGTATCTAAGGCAATCCCAGCAGGAGAAACTAAAGTAAGCAGACTGGTAAGCAAAAGGGTCAAAAATTCCATTCAGGTTTGATAAGAGAGGGGAGGATTGTTGATCGCTGTTTCTATCGCGAGTCTGAATTACGATCGCCCGACAATTTAGGAGTGGGAGTATCTGGCTTCTGCCACAGCAGGAGGGAGCAAGACCCTCCCACTCCTGGGGCGGATTTTCCCTAGGGTTGCAAAGCAGTCAGGTTCTTTATGTCATCTAGGAAACGGTTTTTACTCCGTTTTCTGGAGTCACTAACGGACTTTTTAAACCATCTGTCCTCATGTTACCTAACTGCCGAAGACAAAGCCTCTTCAATCCAGGTTTTCAGGGTAGCTGCGACTTCAGGGATGGCAATTTCATGGGAGGTTTTAGTAGCGCGTTCCACTACTTCTACTTTACCGGCTTTGAGAGAACGACCCGTCACAATTCGATAGGGAATCCCCACCAAATCGGCATCTTTAAATTTGACCCCGGCTCGTTCTTCTCGGTCATCTAACAGGGTTTCGATGCCGACGGCATTGAGTTCGGTGTAGAGGTTTTCTGCAACTTCCACCTGTTCAGCATCGGAAATATTGGGAATGCAAATAATGGCATGATAGGGAGCGATCGCCACGGGCCAAATGATGCCATCTTTATCATAAGATTGCTCGACGGCTGCCTGAGCTAATCGAGAAACCCCAACGCCATAGCATCCCATTACTAACGGGACATTATCCCCTTGTTCATTGGTATAGGTTGCGCCCAAGGCTTGGGAATATTTAGTCCCCAGTTGGAAGATGTGACCGACTTCAATGCCTCTTGCACTTTTGAGGAGTTGACTCGGGTCATGAACTGCCCGATCGCCTGCTTGGGATTTGCGTAAATCAACAATGCGATCGCTTAAAGCAAACTGTTCCCCCCAATTAGCACCGACAACATGATAGCCGCTTTCATTAGCCCCAGTGACAAAATTCTTTAACTCCACCACGGTGCGATCGGCAAATCTTAAAAATTCGGGTTGCAACTGTTCTGCTGGGGTGATATAATTATCCGCTAAATCTGGACCAATATATCCTAAAGGTAAAGGTTTCAGGGTTAATTGTTGTTGCACCTGTTCCGAGGGAATATCAACGGCAATAATTGCATTCCCACCATAATTGGAGGCCAGTTTTGCCAACTCATTATAGAGTTTCACTTCATTGACTTCTAAATCCCCACGAATACTCACCAAGACCAACACCATTCTCCCATTGTCATAGACAACTCGATAAATGATGTTCTTGACCACTTCCGTGGGAGAACAATTGAGGAATTGACAGAGTTTATCAATGGTATTGGTGTTAGGGGTTTCTCGCTTTTCATAGAGAACAAAAGCACTGGGTTTGGCATCAGCAGGTAAAGAGGTTGCTTTTTCCACGTTGGCCGCATATTTGCCATCTTCGGTATAAAGAACTTCATCCTCTCCCGCTTCGGCCAAGATCATAAATTCCTGAGATGCCGCCCCACCAATGGCCCCGGAATCGGCTTGAACCGCTCGAAATTCTAAGCCACAACGGCGAAAAATATTGCTATAAGCCCAGTCCATATCCGCATAAGTTTTCTGTAAACTGGCTTCGTCAGCATGGAAAGAATAGCCATCTTTCATGATAAATTCTCGTCCGCGCATTAATCCAAAGCGGGGACGAATTTCATCGCGAAATTTCGTTTGAATTTGATACAAATGGGTAGGAAGTTGACGATAAGACCGAATCATATCCCGGGCGATCGCCGTGATGATTTCTTCATGAGTCGGTCCTAAACCCATTTCTCGTTCCTGGCGATCGGTGAGGGCAAACATAATCCCTTCTGCCTTGGTGTATGTCTCCCACCGTCCTGACTCTTGCCATAACTCCGCCGGTTGCAGTTGCGGCAACAAGCATTCTTGAGCCCCGGTGGCGTCCATTTCCTCCCGGACAATGTTGGAGACTTTTTTGAGAACTCGCCACATTAAGGGCAGATAAGCATAAACCCCACTGGCAATCCGACGGATATAACCCGCCCGTAACAGGAGTTTATGACTGGGAATTTCCGCTTCTGCGGGGTCTTCACGGAGGGTAACAAACAGCATTTGTGATAGGCGCATCACGGTTTCCTTTTTTTAGACTTAGGGAGAGTATTATCTCAGAAAAAGTGGGGCGATTTCCCACAACTCCGGCGCAATTCTAGCGAATTTTCCTGATTGCAGGCCAATTCCACGATACCAGACTCTCGAAGAAATTACCTCAATCCCTAGATGCGGCAATCTTACCGATCACAAATTTTCGTAACAAAACTGGACGTTGGGATTTTTTTTTGCGACAATTAACAGAGTCTGAACCCTTAATATGCAGACCAGGCTATTAAAATCATGCCTATTTATCTTTTTTGTTTCGGTATTGGGGGGCTTTTTGTCCTGTTCGCCACGATTGGAGGACTCGACGGTGCAGATTTCGGGGTAGCCTTTGATGCGGACCTGGCAATTGCTGATCACTCTCAAAAGTTAGACCAGTTGAAACGGGGAAGTTGGCTCAAGCGCCTTTTTATCTTACCGTTTTTTAGTCTAAAATTTTGGACCTTCGGGAGTTGTTTTTTTGGATTAACCGGATTGGTCTTAAATTGGCTACGCCCGGAAATGCCTCCGGATCAGGTGGCGAAACTGGCTGCGGGAATGGGAATTTTTTGTGGCACTACGATGGTCTGGATACTCAGAAGTCTCGGGCAACGCCCTGCCAATAGTCTCACTCGTTCTAGCGATTTAGTCGGACTTTCGGCGATGGTCCTCTTGCCTTTTAATTGTGAAAGCAAGGGCAAGGTTCGGGTGAATATTAAAGGGGCAAATGTGGAGTTTATGGCCTTTACGGATGAACCCCGATCTTTTAATAAAGGAGACCGAGTTTTGATTGTGGGCCTTAAAAATAATCGTCTGTGGGTGGTTTCCGACGACTCCACGGAGTGACTCAAACCCCAAGAATTTAATGAAATAACGGCGCTATTTTCTTCTAACTGGATGGCCTCCTTGAAGCCGATTTTTTAGTTTACTCAATCTGACAGGAAACCAACGCTATGCAACTGATTGTTCAAGCCTCAGTCCCGAGTCATAAGACGACGAATTCTGAAGTGGCGATCGCCAAAAAACCCAAAGAGGAACTCTCCACCCTCCAAATTGCTCAAATCGATCCGTTCCCGGCGACGCCTCAAGCGAGTACGACTGATCGATTAATTTCAATTGGGGGAACGATTGGGTTATCAATTTTGGGGTTTCTGATATTTTTATGGATTTTAAATCAAATCCTCTGTATCTGTAAACCTAATGAAATTTTAATTTTATCGGGGTTAAAACGAAAAACCAAAGAGGGTCATGAATTAGGATATCGAGTCACCCGCCATCGCACCATTTGTATTCCCATTTTGGAAACGGTTAAGCGGATGGATTTGACCACCATGCCAGTGCCGGTAGAGGTAAAAAATGCGTATGCTAAAGGGGGAACTCCGCTGAATATTCAAGCGATCGCTAATGTGAAAATTTCTAGTAATCCGGAAATCGTCGGCAATGCGATCGAACGCTTTTTGGACCGCGATCGCCAGGAAATTGTTCGAGTCGCCCGAGAAACCCTAGAAGGCAACCTGCGCGGCGTGGTTGCCACCTTAACCCCGGAAGAACTTAACGAAGATCGCCTACGGTTTGCTGAACGAATTACGGATGATGTGCAGGATGATTTGCAACGGTTGGGGTTAGAAATTGATACGTTGAAAATCCAAAGTGTCTCCGATGATGTAGACTATCTGAGTTCCATCGGACGCCGCCAAATTGCCGCGATCGTCCGGGATGCGGAAATTGCCGAATCCAATGCCTTGGCTGAAGCGGAAGCCGTAGAAGCCCAAAGTGAGCAAGAGTCTGAAGTCGCCAAAACCCTCGCCCGGACTGCGATTGAGGAAAAAAATAACGAACTTCGGAAGATCAAAGCTGAACTCGATCAACAGGCGCGATCGGAAGAAGAACGCACCAAAGCGGCAGCACAAGAAGCCCGAGCACGTGCCGAACAACTGCTACAAAGTATCCGCGCGGACCTGGAACGCCTCCGCCTAGAAGCCGATGAAGTCCTCCCGGCAGAAGCAGCAAGAGCAGCCAAAGAGTTGCGATCGCGCGGGGAAGCTGCTGCATTTGAGGAAAATGCCAAAGCTGCCGCACAAGTCAACGATCTGTTTACCGAAATTTGGCGAGAAACCGGCGCGGATGCCGCAGAAGTCTTCTTAATCCAACAGATTGAAATGGTTCTACGAGAAGTCGCCAATATTACCCAGCGGGTTCACATTGATCGGATCAATGTGATTGACAATGGCGACGGAAAGGCGATCGCCAGTTTAGTCAATGCCTATCCTGAAATCGTCGGACAATTCCTCGATCGCGTCGATCGCACCCTCGGCATTGATATCATCGGCACCCTAAACCGGAGTAATGGAGACAAACCGGAAGTGTCTACGGTGGAGAGAGTGTAGAGGGGAGATGGGGGAGATGGGGGAGATGGGGGAGATGGGGGAGATGGGGGAGATGGGGGAGATGGGGAGGATGGGGAGGATGGGGGAGATGGGGAGGATGGGGAGGATGGGGGAGATGGGGAGAATACACTTCCGGTCCCCTCCCCTTGGCAAGGGGAGGGTTAGGGTGGGGTCCAATCCCCACGGGATTAAAAGATGGGGGAGATGGGGAAGTGACCCATTGTGCTATTGACCCTTGTTAACGCTATCTCCAGTCCCCTCCCCAAAACAAATGACAAACGATAAATTAGGAGATCTAAATGGAAGTTATTCTAGGATTACTAGCAATTTTAGGTGCGGCGGGTGGTGCGGGTGCACTGGTGATTAATAATCTGTATTACATTTGTCAACCCAGTGAAGTGCTAATTTTTGCAGGGAGTGCACGTCCCCTGGACGATAATCGCATGGTAGGATATCGTTTAGTCAAAGGAGGCAGTAGTATTCGCCTCCCCTTGTTGGAACGTGCCTACCGCATGGATCTCACTAACATGATCATTGAACTGCGGGTTACGAATGCCTACTCTAAAGGTGGTATTCCGTTGAAAGTAGAAGGGGTGGCGAATATTAAAATAGCCGGAACGGAACCCACTATTCATAATGCGATCGAGCGGTTACTCGGCAAAACTCGCAAAGAAATTGAGAAAATCGCCCAAGAAACCCTAGAAGGAAATTTGCGGGGTGTTTTGGCTTCTTTAACTCCACAACAGATTAATGAAGATAAAATTGCCTTTGCCAAAAGTTTATTAGAGGAAGCGGAGGACGATTTAGAAAAGTTAGGCTTAGTGTTGGATAACCTCCAAATCCAAAATATCTCTGATGATGTGCGGTATTTGGATTCCATCGGACGGAAACAGCGGGCAGAATTGGTCCGAGATGCTCGGATTGCAGAAGCAAAAGCTAAAGCCCAGTCTGTGATTCGTACAGCGGAAAATGATCAAAAAACTGCCATCAAGCGCATTGGTAGCCAAGTGGAAATCACTCGGGCAGAAGCCAATCGACGCATTCAAGATGCGAAGACTATTCGAGCTGCATTAGTGGCGGAAGTTGAAGCGGAAATCGGGTCAGAAGTGGCACGAACTCAGGCGGATGTCGCTGTACAAACTGAGCGAATTAAGCAAGTGGAACAACAGTTACAAGCGGATGTAGTTGCACCGGCTGAGGCACAATGTAAACGGGCGATCGCTGAAGCAAAAGGGAAGGCATCTACCATTATTGAAGATGGAAAAGCTCAGGCAATGGGGACAAAACGCCTTGCGGAATCCTGGAGATCTGCGGGGCCCGCAGCGCGTGAGATTTTCTTGTTGCAAAAGCTGGAACCCCTCCTCAAAACAATGGTTTCTACGGTTCCCGATGTGAGAATACAAAATCTGACCTCTATCGATACCACCAATGGGAATACTGCCGCAAAAATGGCGTCATTTATCGAGCAGTTGCGGGCGAGTACCGGGGTAGATGTGGCAGGAGTTGTGCGAAATTTCGGGTCTGGGGACAGAACTGAGGCGCAAGCGTTTAGTCCCGCTAATCCTCCTAAGTTGCCGGATACACCCCTTCTTTCCACCGCAGCACCCGTCGCACAAAAGGTCCCGGGGACGAAGACAACGAGTGCAAAACAAGCGGTGACTCCGATGAATGCCTTGTATGCCGAGATACAGGCATTTTTAGAAAACCTCTCCCAGGGAAATCCTTCTTCTGCCGTCGCGGAACGGGCGATCGAGCAGCATATTAATTTCAATCCTAAGCTGAAAAAACAGTTACAGCGACTGAAGGAACTCGGAGGAAGCGAGGCAGTCCGTGCCGTATTTGACCATCCCAGCATTCAGGTTCCCACCGGCATGATTGAAGTCTGGATTGACAAGTAATCCAGAGGAATATTAAGCCAAGAAACGACTGAGATCGTTACTAAAAATAGGGGTAAAAAGTTGATATTTTTGTTCCTAGTAACGACTTCAATCGTGGGATTGAAGGCTAGGCTGTAGCATAAGGGGTGGCAGTTGCTCTTTCTTTAATGACTTTCGGTGCACCGGCAACCAATCTTAAATCTTCACAAGAAAAGGTTAGATAAGGTTGGGTCAAGTTCAACAGGGCAAATGGACTCTCCGGGGGGATGACCAATCTACTTTTAACTAACCCGATCGCCGAGGTGAATTCCCCCGGAAACAAGAGTAAATTAGACCCTAGGGTACTAAAGCTTGGGAAGGTAAATGGGATAGGCAACCGGAAGGTTTTTAGACTATAATTAAGACTACAGAGGAGGCGATCGTCTTGTCGAACCATCACGCGATCGCCCTCGTCTTTTTCCCAGGTAAAGTCTGCTAATTCTTTCGGCAATCCCCAAATTTCTCGACCCCCCGCAACGGAATCGGTATGATCCACATAAATATGAGAAATCCATGCGCCGAACTGCATTCCGCAACGCACTAATGCAGAAACCACAATTAATTCATTATATAAGAAAGTTGACCCGGCCCCATATTGAGCACAATAAACTCCTCCCAAAGTTTTTCCGGGAAAAACCTCCACAATCGCCAAATCTGAGGGAACGAGCGATCGCACTCGATGAGTATCAAGGGGATGGAGAGTTTGCACGGCACGGCCTTTAAGCGTCCAAGGTGCAGGGGGGTAAGGCATAAGTATTGCTCCAATGATTAGGCTCGACAAATCGGCTCAATCCAGCTTCGATTTACCTTAGCATAGCTTCCCCCCAAGGTGTCTCTATCTAACGATATAAGTGAGTCAAATTTGGGGACGAGATTGATGCGATCAGTCCAATCCAAACCCTTCCACAGGAGTTGTTTTTTATTAATTTTCATTTTAAATCATACCCGAGGTAGATCCCCTTGTCTCAAAAATCGTTAAAATTTATAGAGTATTGGGATTAAAAATCTCTTCGATAAAACTCTATAAAGCCCGACGGTATGTAGTGTTATAGGTTTTATCTTTTCTAAAAACATTCATTTAAACCTTGAGTTTTGTATCATCATGTCTTTTCCTAGAAGTAGCGGTATTTTACTGCATCCGACCTCCTTTCCCAGTCGATTTGGCATCGGAGATTTTGGGTCTGAAGCCTATCAATTTATTGATTTTTTGGCTGAAAGTGGTCAACAACTCTGGCAAGTCTTGCCCTTGAGTCCAACAGGATATGGCAATTCCCCTTATATGTCCTATTCGGCTTTTGCGGGAAATCCGATGTTAATTTGTCCTGAATATTTGCAAAAAAAAGGGTGGCTTACTGAGGAAGATTTAGCCCAAATCCCCGATTTTCCCAAGGGTTATGTTGACTTTGAGAAAGTCATTCCGGTTAAGATGAAGTGGCTAGAAACCGCCTATGAAAATTTTCAAATCCATGCCACGGCTGAACAGCATCAGCAACTCCAAAACTTTGGCGATCGCACCGCCTATTGGATTGAAGATTATGCCTTATTTATGGCCCTCAAAGAAAAACATCATAGCGCTGCTTGGAACTCCTGGGAACCGCTAGAAGTTCGCAACCACCAACCGGAAGCCTTAGAAATTGTCCGCCAAGAACTCAGCGATCGCATTAAGTTTTATAAGTTCTTGCAATTTGAATTTGACCAGCAATGGCAAGCCTTAAAAGAGTATGCCAATCAAAAAAATGTGCAGATTGTTGGTGATATTCCCATTTATGTCGCCCATGATAGCGCCGATGTTTGGGCCAATTCTGACCTATTTTATTTAGACGAAGAAACCGGAGAAACCTCCCTCATGGCGGGAGTTCCGCCGGATTATTTTGCCCCGGAAACTGGGCAACTTTGGGGAAATCCAGTTTATAATTGGGAGAAGTTAAAAGAAACTGAATTTGAATGGTGGGTTGAACGGTTTAGAACAACCTTTGATGCCGTTAACTTATTAAGAATTGACCATTTTCGAGGCTTTGAAGCCTTTTGGGCCGTTCCCAGAGGGGAAACCACCGCTAAACATGGACAATGGTTAAAAGGCCCGGGAATAGAATTTTTTGAAGTCATTAGCAAGAAATTAGGCAAATTACCCATTATTGCCGAAGATTTGGGACTGATTACCGCCGAAGTTGATGCACTGCGAGAGCATTTTGATTTTCCCGGCATGAAAATTTTACAATTTGCCTTTGAGTCCAATCCCGAACTCCATTTTCTGCCTCATAACTACAAAAATCAAAATTGTGTTGTTTATCCAGGAACCCATGACAATGATACAACGGTGGGATGGTATCAACAATTGCCCCCAGAACCCAAAGAAAAATTATGGCGTTATTTAGATAAACCACAATCGGCAGAAAAGGAAATTAATTGGGAGTTAATCCGCTTAGGATGGAGTACCATCGCCAATCAAGCGATTGTGCAACTCCAAGATGTTTTAGGATTAGGAAACGAAGCGCGCATGAATGCACCCGGTAAATCCGAAGGGAATTGGTCCTGGCGTTACCAACCGGAAGATTTATCCCCAGAAATTCGCAGTCGCCTCAAAAGCTTAACGGAGATTTACCACCGCCTCCCTGAATAAAATGGCTGGGTTAAATCATCAACATAATTCCCCCAATCCACTCCATCTTATACCCAGGATGGACTGGGGGTCTTTATTATTAGGGAATTGTCCAAAGACTCTATTAAACCCATTTTCTAACCTAACTTTGAGGGGGGAATATTTCGGACAAATCCAATAATACATCTGAAAACTCCGGCAAAGAAACCCTTTCATTGCATAAAACAATTCGACGCTGACGATAACCGAAATTTTCCTGATTATCCTGATAGGGTTCACCGTAGCATTCCAGGGTATTGTTCACTAAATTAAAAATCCAATAGTCAGCGATTCCTGACTTAGCATAGAGTGGCAATTTTACTTCGCGATCGTACCGTAAAGAAGAATCAGCAATTTCAATCACCAGGATAACATCCTCGGGGGTGGGATGTCCCGATAAATAGTCATCTGTCCGATTTTTCACCAGTGCAATATCCGGTTCAGGTTCACTATTGGGCGAGAGAAATAGAGGATCTTGAATTTGCATAGTAGCACGCTCTTCCAGTCGCTGCCCTAATGCCCGGAGTAACCGTTTCGTAACCGTAGTATGGGCGGTCCCTTTAGCTGCCATCTGAATCATTTCCCCTTGAATCAGTTCAATGCGATCGCCCTCCTGGAAAAAGCCCAATTCGGTGAGGCGGTGATATTCCTGAATCGTAAACCGTTTAGCCGTAGGAATCATTATCACATTCCAAAAACAATAGGTCTATAGTTATTGTACCGCAGTTGTATTGCCCGAGGATTCAGGGAAATAGGCGATCGGCTATAATCGGGAACATCCTTATCCCCACTCTAGTCGAAAAAAATATCCTCTTTTCAGGGTTAAAATGGTAGTAATAGTAACAATCCTATGACTAAAACTTGCCATAATAGACCCGCATAAATCTCGATTTTTTAATAGAAATGGAGAAAAAGTTATGTCTTTACCGAACCGAGGCCAAATGACATGGAAACCCGATGGCACAATGGGTCGAATCTTGTATTTACGGATGAAACCCCATGAACAATGGCGCTGTTACAAAGAATTTCCCCAATATTTTATTCCAGACTCTCCGGGAAATTCCCAAGGATATAATACCTTTGTTTCCTTACTACGTCAGCAATGGCAAGTCATGTAATTTTTTATTTATGACATCCTTAGATACAGAAAAGCCCGCCTTTGCGGGCTTTTTTATGGGTTGAATGGTATCCAGTTGTCTTCGTTAACTCAAAGACACTAATGGATTACCGCACTTAAAACAAAACTTAGAATTAGCCGGGTTTTTAGTGCCGCATTTAGTGCAAAAAACATGGATTTGTTGAGGTGCATCAATGGGAGTGGCAACGGCGGTGGGGGCGTTTGCTGGAGGGACGGAAGATGCAGCAGCAGCGGTATGCAATTGATGGGTTTCGATCGCCTGCTGGATGATTTTGGCTTCTCGCTTATAAATCAAGCTATCTTTGCCGCCTTCTTTCTCCAGTTCCGTTTGCCGTTGCACCAAATACTCCATAAAATGTTGATACAATTCCCGCTTTTGGGTTGCCGTTTCAGCAGCATTTAGTTTGGCAGTAACTTGACGCTGAATTTCCTCGCGATCGCCTCGGCATTGATTCACTTCTAGCACTTGTACCGCTTCTTCCCAAGTGGCAGATATCTCCACATTTTCACTCCCGATGGAGGTTTGGCGAGTATAACGCACTAGGTTTTCTTTAGTTTGGCGATTTTCTTCGATGCGGAGGACATTTAAAGAACGTCCTAATACGACCAATTGATACACTGCCGGATTCTCGGGAAAAATATCCCAAAATGGCGGTTCTTTTTGGATGTGAACGGGAATTGGCGGGTCCTTACTTTCTCCTTTTAATTGGGCGCGTTTTGCTTCAATCGTTTGTCCTTTCCAATCTTGATAGGAGTGGCGCAATTCCTGCATTCCATCAATGCATCGCAAGGAAAATCCACCCATTTCTTGAACAAAAACTACCCGATGTCGTTCTTCTTCTCCTAATGGGGTAATCGCATCGGAACTGCCGACTCGTTCTTCTAATAATGGGAGAAGTTTAACAGCAGCAGGGTCCGTGGGAGTGCGCCCTCCAACTACCGCAACTTTGGTATTTGTGGCAGGAGTAAACCCCGCATCTCGTCCCGACATCACGGCAGGATTGAGGAGGATAACGGGTTTAGATTTACTGTAAGCGATCGCCAATTGATTGCGGATTTCGGCGGCATCATTATTAAACACTTTGAACAGGCGATCGCAGGCGGCGAGTTCCCGTTTGATCCGGCTGCTATTCGGGGCTAAATTGATGACATTGCGACTTTTTTCGGATATAATTTCTTGGAAATCCTCTTCCTGAACTTCTGCTAATTGCTGGACATCAAACAGGCGCATAGTTTCCCCTGCCGCCCGATTTTGTTTCCACAGAGGACTACTATCGGCAAGAACTTGACTGGATAAATTACTACAGAGTCCATCGAGTCCTGTTTGATACCGACTCTTGTTGCCTTCGCTAGAACTCGCATATTGTTCAATCAAGTCTTGATAGAGTTGATTCAGTTCTTGGCGATCGTATAATTTAATCCCATTAATTGTTAAAGCATCGGCACTATCTGCTTGGGAATCTGCTTCATGGGCGAAGGTATCCCGAGTTTGGCGCATCTTCTGCGTCCATCGGGCTAATCGGCGTTCTAACTCATCTAAATGCTCTTGTAAGCGGGCGATCGCATCCAACCCCAAAAACCGCGTTTTGCGCTGAATCGTGGCAATTAAACTCCCTTCTAATCCCGCTAATCCCTTTTCTGCATACTCCTCCATTTTAGCCTGTTTCGTCAAGCCAAATTTATCTTTAAAATGGGTGATATCTTGCAAGGCATTTTCATACTGTTTGCGGCGGTTTTCTTCATTGGGTTGCCAGACTTTCTCTGCTTCTCGTCGAAACTTTTCTACAGCATTCTCGAAGACTTTACGAACCGTTACCAGAAAGATTTCGGCAAACTTTGGCCCTCGATTGCGGTCTTCAATAATCCGATAAAATTCCTCTTCTAAGGCTTTGCGTCCCTGTTGAATGATCCGATTGCGATTATCGTACATTTTCTGCAAGAAATCCCCATGCAATCGTTCATCGGGGCTGAGTTCTCGCAGGTGATTGGCCCGGTATTCTTCCACCTTATCATGTAAAAACTCCCCAAATTGGAGAATTTTTCCTTTTTCAGTTCCCGCGACTCCCATTACTCCTTGTTGGGTACATTGGAGGAGATTATCTCGGGAAATGTCGGTACGGATGCTATTGACAAAACTAGAAATTTCTGCAACATAAGATTTGTCGCCCGCTGCCCCTAAATCCGTGAGTAACTCCATATCGGTGAGGCGCATCCGTTTGAGAATGTCATTCTGAACTAACTCAAAGGTTTGCGGGGGTAAGAGAACAGTTTCGTTTAACCACCAACTTACAAAGTCGGCAGCAAGGCGATTAGATAAGGAGGTTCTAATTTGGGCGATCGGAATTTCAATGGTGGAAAGTCCAAAACTCATAAAGTTTTTAGGATACCCTCGTCCTCCAGGGTCAGCTTGTGCCCAAGCGCCTTTGATATTATCTCGAATTGAGCGCTTATGGGGCGCAAAGTCGGAGGTTAAATCTAAAAAGATATTTTGAGAAATCAATTCGCGAATTTGGTCCAGGGTAAATTCACTGTCGCCGTTTTTTGTACCCACTAAATAGGTGAAATCAAAGGGGGGACGATTTGAGCGTACTTCATCAAGTAAGCTGGCACTATATTGGGCTAAATATTCCGTGCGATAGTCGGAAAAATAGCTCAATTCCATCATGGCAGCATATCCATTGGCAAGGACGCGATCGCCCACGTTAATGGTAGCAAAGGCAGCCGGTAACGGGGCGATCGCCGTCACCATTGGGCTACCTTGTCCTTTCAGCCAATGATTAATACAATAGCCGATATCAATCAACATTCCACTGCCAGTTCCGCCGGATAAAGACCCGATGACAAAGACATTAATTCCGGAAGTCATGACTTTGATACCGTAGCGGTCAAGCATATAATTTTCGTGACCTTTAATGCGATCGCAAGACCGTTCAAAGGCTTTTTGAATTCCATGATAGTTGCAGAAAAACGCAAACCGACCACAGCCGCGAATTTGTCCCGCCCCCGCTTCAATCGCACTAATATTACGTTCTAATTCCGTAGGAAACCAGCGTTCAATCCAGGGATAATTCTGCATATTCGACATCATATCCCGCACCTGCCGTCCACTGACACTGGCCCAGTATTTTTCATGGTCTTTAAACCCAGACCCCGCCGCCACCGAACTGCTGACTTTATATTCTTTATCCGTATCAATGACTAGAAAGCTAATTAAAGGAAAATTCGCTAAACTGCCGTAAGTTTCCTCCACTAAACGCCGGACCCGCGAAAGCACTTCATGTCCCGTTCCTCCCACTCCCACGAGGACTGTAGGAACCATACTTTTTTCATCAACTGCTGCCATATTTTTTTAGATTTATTAATGAAGAAATGAGGAGAGTTAGGATGTCCGAACCGACGCCCTAACTCCTGAGTTTTTACAGTCTAGGAACTCTTTAATCAGCTAATTCCTCGGGGTCAACCCCCAACTCCCGCAATCGCGTAGCAAGGCGTTCAGCCCGTTGGCGTTGTTGTTCGGCCTGTTCATGACCATATAACAGCAAATTTCCTTGGGTGTCCCACCAGCGTAACCACGGAAGGTCCATATTGCCATACAATCCCGACCAAATTCCCAGTTCCACCCCCAGTTCTGGAATGAGGAAATGACCCCGTTCATTGGCTGGAATTAACTCATAGCGACCCCTAGTTAGACCATAGACTTCTACACTGGCTTTTTGGACTTCATAAATTGCATAATAGGGGGGTCGAATTACCGTTTCATAAATCCAGAATTTGCCTTCCCAAGGGGTTTTATCTCGTTCTTCTGAACCATTTCCTGAAACAAATTCAATGACAATCTGAGGGGGAATAATTTCTTGCCATAAGACATAGGACCGGCGAGGTTGTCCGTCCAAGGTAGGGGGAACATTGGGAACATAGAACCAGTCCGGTGCTGCCGCCCCTTTCTGGGGTGGGTCAGTGATTCGCCAGTAAATCCCGCTATCTTGACCAATGCAGTAATTTCCATCAGGATGTTTGGCATCCAGAATCGGACGAATGGAATCAGTCAAGAGAATGCTTTGCGGGTGTTCTTGAAAGTTCTTCACAAAGGTGCCATCCTCACAGGGTAGTTGGGTGTGATCGGGCAGCGGGGTAAACGATTCCGTACTCATAGTCATGATGAATCATTATCCAATGAAAGTTTACCGGGTTTTAGGGCAAACCCTGAATTTTAAATTGAAATATCTCTTCACTTATTTCTAACATACTCCCCTGTATTTTGTCCAATTTATCATCAAGAAAAATTGACCTACCCAGCGAGTTTTATGCCACCTACTTTAATTTGCATAGTTCAACCCCTGTCCACTCCTTATAACCGTCCGAGTTTCGGTAAAATTTAGGGTAAATTCATAAACTTTGATTACCAAATTGTCGATAAATTTAAGATAAATCCGGGTAAAACTGATTCTTCGCTTAAGGTACTCGGGTGGGTCAAACACTTTACAGGTTGGTTTGGACGATAAATATAAACTTGGTGGTGTTTGCGGTCAATTAACCAGCCGAGTAATGCCCCATTTTCAATATACTCTTGCAGTTTATCTTGGAGGCGTTTTAAGTTGTCACTGGGGGACCGGAGTTCTACAATAAAATCCGGACAAATGGGAGCAAATTTTTGTTGTTGTTCGGGAGTGAGACGGTTCCATTTTTCGAGTTTTATCCAGGCAGCATCAGAAGATTTAATGGCCCCGTTGGGGAGGGTGAATCCGGTAGAAGAATCAAACCCAATTCCTGTTTTATTCTGTCGAGTCCAGACTCCGAGTTGAAGAAGTAAATCAAAATTGCGGTTTCCAGTTTCTGAACCTGTAGGGGACATGATCATCACTTCTCCTTTGGCAGTGCGTTCAATGCGATAGTCTCGATTTTGTTGACAAAACTCGAAAAATTGTTCATCTGTCATCTCGATCGCCGGAGACATTTGCAGGACCAATGGGGAAATTTCCGGGACTGCTAGGGTGGTGTTCATGGTTAGGGTGACCCCGTGAAGTTTACATGACCAATCTTGTGGCTAAATTCCCTTAATTTTATCATTCCTAGGGGGTTTTAGGTGGCTGACGCTTCCACTATTCCCAGCGATCGGGTAGAATTTGAGATTAATCATTCGCCCAGATTTAAACCCTTGTCTTCTCCAACTTCTGTATCTATTGCCTTTTCCAACCGCCTACATCGCTTTTGCATGGCCCCTGCACCCTATACCCCTAAATCAGCGGTGATTTTTTGGTTCAGTTTGAGCTTAACTGTGGCTGTCATATATGGGATAGGGGGTCTCCAGCAAGCATTTAGTGCAGACTTGGTGGTGCAAGATGATGCGCGGCAGCACGTTTTTTGGATGCAGCGCTTTTTAGAACCCGGGTTATTCCCCAATGATTTAATTGCGGATTATTTTCAATCTGTTGCACCTGCCGGTTATGCCCTATTTTATCGGGTGATGGCAGCGGTAGGAATTGCACCACTATTGCTGAGTAAACTGTTGCCTCCTCTGTTGGGTTTAATCACTACAGCTTTTTGTTTTGGAGTGACGATGGAGTTATTTCCAGTCCCCATCGCTGGATTCATAGCTTCTGTGTTGCTGAATCAAAGTTTATGGATGCAAGATGGGCTGATTTCTGCTACACCAAAAGCCTTTGTCTATCCGTTATTTTTACCTTTTTTGTATTACTTATTGCATAAAAATAGTCTGGGTACTGGGATATGTGTTGCCTTGCTTGGTCTGTTTTATCCGCAATATGTATTGATTATTATCGGCATTTTATTCTTACAAGCTCTTCTCTATAAATGGAAAACCATTAAAATTCACCTTAATGTTCAAGATTGTAAACTTTTAGGGGTTAACTTAACTATTGCAGGCGTAATTTTATTAATTTATGCTCTGAGTAGCTCAGAATTTGGGCCGACGATTTCTGCCCTACAAGCTCAACAAATGCCGGAATTTATGCCTGGGGGAAGAAGTCAATTTTTTAGTGATGATCCTTGGGCTTTTTGGTTTCATGGGCGGAGTGGAATTGCCCTCTCTGCAATTTTAACTCCCGTGTTTATGGCTTTCGGCTTTTTGCTGCCTATTTTGCTTAGATTTCCTAAAGTATTTAGCCTAATCCCGTCGGTTTCTACCCGCATCCGAATTTTGTTAGATATTACGATCGCAGCTTTATTGCTGTTTTTTGCTGCCCATGCTTTGCTGTTTAAACTCCATTTGCCCAGTCGCTATACCCAGCATAGTTTACGAATGGTAATGGCATGGTCCGCAGCGATCGCCATCACCATTCTCCTTGATGCCCTCTGGAGATGGGCGCAATCCCTTTCTAAACAAATGAGTGCTGGAATCATTACCTTGGTATTGGCTATAGCCTTTCTATTTTATCCCCAACTGGCGATGAACAATTTTCCCTGGACTTCCTATGAACGGGGAGAACAACCTGAGCTTTATGCATTCTTACAACAACAACCTCCAGATATTTTGATTGCTTCTCTAGCAGAAGAAGCTAATAATTTACCCACCTTTGCTCACCGTTCGGTTTTAGCGGCTAGAGAATATGCTATCCCCTATCATTGGGGTTACTATGAACAATTTCGGAGTCGCCTCGAACGGATGATTCAAGCGCAATATAGTCCCAATTTTCGCGATGTCGTAGAGTTTTTACAAAAAGATGGAGTGGATTTGTGGTTGATTGAAAAAGGGGCATTTACTCCGGGGTATTTATCTTACAATCGGTGGTTAAACCCTTATGCCGTTACTCAGGAGGCGATCGCCAATTTGAAAGCGGGCATTCAACCCGCAATAGTGACCCTGATGACCCAGTGTTCTGGGTTTGAAACGGCTGACTTTGCTGTATTATCAGCGGATTGTATTTTAATTGTTCAGGATTAAGGATGAAAACTTCCCAACTTTATTGGAATCGTTTACGCTTATTTGTAGGATTAGTTCTGGTGATTGGTATATGGTTTAGATTTTATCATTTAGACCATAAAATTTACTGGGTGGATGAAGTTAACACGTCTTTGAGAGTGGCGGGATACAAAAAATCCAACTTTCATCGGCAATTTCCCACCGGGGAACCTATGGCGATCGCTCAGTTGCAGCAGTTTCAAAGTCTCTCACCCGAACGGGGGTGGGGAGATACGGTGAATGCCTTAGCTGAAAATGCTGAACATGGTCCGATCTATTACCTGTTTACGCGACTATGGATGCAGATATTCGGCAGTTCTATCACCGTAACTCGTAGCGTAGCAGTCCTGTTCAGTCTCTTAGCCTTTCCCGCAATTTATTACCTGAGTTTAGAGCTATTTTCTGCCCCCATAGTGGGCTGGATTGCTATGTCATTGGTAGCAGTTTCTCCACTCCATTTGCTCTATGCTCAAGAAGCAAGACAATATAGTTTATGGACACTAATTACATTAGTTTCTGGGGTCGCTTTATTGCGATCGCTCCGCTTGAAGACCCGAGGCAGTTGGGCCATTTATGCCGGAACCGTTGTCTTAGGGTTCTATTCTCATTTAATTTCAGGATTAGTCTTTTTCGGACATGGATTGTATGTTGGATTCCAAGAAAAATGGAAATGGACCCAATCTTTTAAATCCTATCTCATTGCGTCAGGACTCGGTTTTGCTGCTTTAATTCCCTGGATTGTGATTTATTTCAATAATAAAAGCCGACTGGGGGGATGGTTAGGGCGAGATACGCCTTTCAATTCCTTAGCGCAACGTTGGGCGATCAACTTGACTTCGGTATTTTTCGACCTTCATGGGGTCTATCCCCAACGGTTTTTTGATGTCGAATCCGGTCAAGATTTTACCCCCTTTGCTTGGGGAAATATCTGGGGATATGCAGTCATCCCCGTGATTTTGTTCGTAGGATATGCGTTATGGGTAACCCTTCGCAAAACCCCGAAATTTGTTAGGTGGTTTCTGCTCACCTCCATTGCCGCTAATGGCTTGTTTTTGATGCTTTATGACGTAATTTCCGGGGGGCAACGGTCGGGGATTGCTCGCTATCTTTTCCCCTCGTATTTGGCCTTGCAATTGGCAGTTTCCTATCTATTTGCCGATCGCCTTCGTCTGGATACCGGCAGAAATCTCCAGCGTCGAATCTGGCAATTTCTGTATGTGGCATTGCTGGGGGTAGGCATTAGTTCTTGTGCCGTGAGTGCCTCAGCGGAAACCTGGTGGAATAAATATAGTTGTTATTATGATGTGGAAGTTGCTCAACTGGTCAACCGAGGGCCAAACCCTCTGGTAATCGGGAGTAGTGAGCGTCTCACTCGGATGATCGCTTTGAGCTATAAACTCAATCCCGATGTGCGGTTTCTACTCCTCACTAACAGCGATCGCCTAGAAATCAGCGAACCCTCATCATCCCTATTCCTATTTCGTCCCACCCGGGAATTGTATCACACCATTGAATCTGACCCGCGTTATACCCTTAATCCTATCCATCCCTTTGGACATATCTGGAGTCTGGAACCCGTCCCCACCCTAGCGGATGAATCAAAGCTCAACTAGAGTCAATGTAAATGAGTGGATTATATTATGTTTACTTAATCACTCAAGCTGACCTAACCCCCCAACCCCCTTCCCTGCAAGGGAAGGGGGAGAAAAGAACGAAGAAATGTTTTTTAGGTTAATCGAAGGAACTTGATATTAGAGGGAAAGCGAGCAAGATGCGCGCACTCACTATCGGTTCAACATCACAACTTAGATCAGGGGGGATAGGAAACCACCGCCCTTGTCTGAAGTTTACTCAACTCTGCCATAAAAGGCAGTCTCTTGGTGAGTTAACCAGGCCCACATTTGGTCCCCTTTACAGAAATGCCACCATTCGTTTGGATGTTGTGCAAATCCAGCTTGTTGCATCGCTTGGGCCAATATTTGCCGATGGTTATGATAGTCTTGGTGAGGGCGATCGCTGCTTTGGGCAAAATAGTCCGGATGCGATCGCGGTGAGATTTCGTCAATCGGAGAACCCATTTCCACTGCAATACCTGCCTCATTGACTAAGGTGACATCCACCGCAGCACCTGTGGCATGAGGCGGAGGGGTGGCGGGGTCCAGACTGGGGATAGCCCAAAATTGATACACTTGAGCTAAAATTTCTTGGCGCTCAGAGGGGCTTAAGTTCTCGGAATCTAACCCTTGCGATCGCACTTGCTCCATGAAGGTATAGTCTACCATAAACTGTTGGACCGCAATAGGCCGATAAGCATCAAAAATTAAAATCTGCCATTGGGGATATTGCTCCTGGAGGTAGGTTTGTGCTTGGATTAAACCCCTCAGTACCCCTTCGCGCAGATAAAACGGCGATCGCCCTGCGTAGGGTGCGCCCAACAGTTCATAAGGATGAGGCAAGACGAGAGCAAACTGCTCCCCAGGAATCGCTACCAAGGGCTCGCCACAGTCGAGAATGGGGATGTGTTGATAGGGTTTCATCGTTGAGTGAGAAAGTCTCCTGATTTTGATAGATGGGATTGCCGCTGATCCAGCGATCGCGCGGATTGTGGCCGGGATCAACCCCGGTTTAGCCCCCAATCCTTCCCACGGGAGGGCCACGCTTTAGCGGTTGTCCCCAGGGCGGTGCTTTTATTTTAGGTTGGATCCGTAATAATCCGCACAGGACCTCAGAAACCCTTTTGCCTAGGCCAAAATCACGGCGAAAAAAACCCCTCTGCACCCCTAAAGCTTGGTGGGAGAGGACTGATCCGGCATTTAATTGAGGGGTGCAACCCATCCCCGTGTATCTACGGACTATACTAGATCATATCCAGGGTGATCTAGTTTTTTCTTTCTTCCCAAAAAATCGTCAAGTCTTGATTTACCAAGAGCCCAGTCCCTCGTGATAATACGGGGGGTGGGTGTTCTATCTGACTGTCAACACTATCAACACTATATCTCCCGGGGATGTATTTGCAATGAACTACCCACAATCACAACTATTCGACTTCTTGCCTCAGATTTCCAAGCGTTATAATAGCCTGGATACCACCCTAGACCGTCCAATCCCGGTGACTCCTCCTGTAACGGAGTCCCGCACCCTGGTATTTATCGATTCAGGGGTTTCTGAGCAACAAACCCTCCTGGATGCCTTGGCCCCTAATACGGAGGTGATCCAGCTTGATCGCGATCGCGATGGCATCGACCAAATTATTGAGGCGATCGCGGGTCGGACGGGAATCGACAGCATTCATCTAGTTTCTCACGGGAATTCCGGCAGGGTCCAACTCGGCACAACCCAACTGGATGCCGAAACCCTGGATGCCTATCTTCCCCAATGGCAGATCCTGCGCGGGTCCCTCAGTGAGGGGGCCGATATCTTACTCTATGGATGTAATGTCGGGACCTCAGATACAGGGATTACCTTTCTGCAACGACTCGCCGAGTTGACGGGTGCAGATATTGCCGCCTCCGATGATTTAACCGGCAGTGCTGCATTGAACGGTAACTGGACCCTAGAAGTGAGGATGGGAAACATTGAGGCCCCTCTACCCTTCCAGTCCGAGGCGATCGCTGCCTATAACGCCTTACTCCCACTAACCTATACAGTGGAGGCGGGAAATGTCACGGACCTGATTAACAAAATTACACAGGCGAATAATGATGGTCAAGAGAGTATCATCAATTTATTAGGAGGTACTTATAACCTCACTGAAAGTAATAATACTATTCTCGGTGCCAACGGGTTACCCGTAATTGAGGCAGGTACTCTAACAATTAATGGAAACGGGGCTGAAATCGTTCGGGATGAGAACGCAGACGGTTTCCGAATTTTCTATGTCGAGGCTAATGCTAATCTTACTCTAAATAATCTTACGGTTAAAAATGGGTTAGCTAATATTCCCAATAGTCCCGAGGAAAACAATAGAAGAGATGGGGGCGGAATTTACAATGAGGGTACTTTGACCCTGAATCAAAGTACCATAACTGGCAACCGAGCTGAGGATGACGGTGGAGGTATTAAGAATGAGAACAATCTGACGGTTATTGATAGTACCATTTCTAATAACTTGGCTGGAACTAACCCGAACGATAATCAAGGTGCTAATGGTGGAGGCATCCAAAATAGTAAAAATGCGTTGATCTCCAATAGTACGATTTCCAACAACCAGGCGGCGAACGACGGTGGCGGCTTTTACAATACAGGAACTCTCACGGTTCGTCACAGCACGATCGCCTTTAATACGGCTGATAGTGATGACAATAACACCGGCAACGGTGGTGGCATTTTTAATGAAGGAGGTAGAACTGTCCTCAATTTGAGCCATAGCCTTGTTGCCGGAAATGAGGATAATAGCATTAATGAAGATAATAGCATTGGGATTGTCCATCAAGATATTTCTGGTCCGGTTTACAATAATAATGCGGACTATAGTAAATATAACCTGATCGGCAATTGGACCGGCAGCACTGGGTTAAATTCTACGACGAATTATAGCTTTGACTTCTTGGGTGGAATTGAGATTACAGATGTCATCAATCCGATTTTAGAACTCAATGGTGCAGATCCCGGGTCCCCCTTAACCCATGCTTTAATTGTAGTGTCTCCAGCGATTAACTTGGGTAATCCTGATGTTAGCACTCAGTTACTCACAGACCAACGCGGCACGGGATTCGAGCGTGAGGTGGGCACGGCGATCGATATCGGTGCTTACGAGAGTCAACTTTTGCCGGTGATTACAGAAATTATGTACCATCCCAGCAGTGCCGAACCGGACTGGGAGTGGGTGGAGATTTACAATCCAACGGATCAACTTCTGGATTTAACTGGATTTGTGTTTGCTAATGCTGGTGCGGATGACACAAACTGGACGGCGGGAAATATTGGTGGGGGTACGATCGCACCGGGAAAAACGGGGATTTTGTTTAATGCGAACCTGTCTCCCGACTCGTTTAAGGCAGCATGGGATACAGGAGACATTTCTTTGATTCCCGTCAGTAATTGGTCTGCATTGGGCAACGAGAGCGATCGCATCGGGTTATGGCCCAGCTTGAGTAGCTATACTCTCGGGTTTCAAACCGCCATTGATGAGGTAGCGTATGACACAACCGGGTTAGGGCCGACTCCCTCTACCGGGGCTTCCCTGTATTTAAAACCTCTCACTTTCAGTCAAGAGGACTTGACAAAAGCCAATGATAATGGTAATAATTGGGCTACAAGTGCGATCGGGGAACCCGGTATTCCCACAGAAACAGAAGTAGTCGCCAAAGCTTATGAAAGTGCCTTAGATGGCAATAATAGCGGGTTAGATATTGGATCTCCAGGACCAACAGACGGGATTTTGCCCAATTTTGGAAACTTTATTGCCCAAGATGTGACCACGGCAGGGGAAATAACCTACAGTTTCACCGTCACCTTTACCGATAACCGGGCGATCGATTGGAGTACCCTGCTGGATATTGAGGATATTTTGGTCACGGGACCGAATAATGAGAGTCTCACCGTCACGGCGATCGACACCCCTGAAAATAATGGCAATTTCAATAGTATCAACGTCACCTACCGCATTACCCCTCCCGGGGGCGTTTGGGATCCCGGCGATAACGGCCCTTATACGGTCAA
Source organism: Laspinema sp. D2d (assembly GCF_025370755.1). Taxonomy (GTDB): domain Bacteria; phylum Cyanobacteriota; class Cyanobacteriia; order Cyanobacteriales; family Laspinemataceae; genus Laspinema. The sequence goes on from NZ_JAMXFC010000017.1 coordinate 123,318, forward strand.
CTTACTAGAAAACAAAGTTACCGATACTACCGGCAATGCGATCGCCCCAGGTATCCTGGGCACTTTTGTCGTTAATATTAATAACCCGCCCACCCTATCACCCCTCAATGAAACCGGCACAAAAGATAATCCCTTCTTATTTAACCCAGAGGATTTTACCAATCAATTTACAGACAGTGACGGGAATACCCTCCAGAAAATTTTTATTACTTCTCTTCCTCCCACGGGAACCCTATTCTTGGATGGAAATCCCATCACAAATCCCCTAGAAATTCTCATAACCGATATAGAGAAACTATCCTTTGTCCCCGATGAAAACTTCAATGGCCCGGTAAGTTTTAATTGGAATGGATTTGACGGGACCGACTATGCCGAGACTCCCTCTACCGTTAATTTAAACATTAATGCTCCCCCCATCCTCGTCAATCCTATCGAAGATCAAACCACCACTCCCGGAACAAATTTTACCTTTCCCATCCCTGAAAATACCTTTGATGATGCCGATATTATCTACAATGACCGCTTAACCTATACCGCTACCCTATCTAATGGAGACCCTCTTCCCGATTGGTTAACCTTCAATGAGGATGGCACTTTCACCGGCACCCCAGGGGGAACCGATATTGGAACTCTCACAATTATTGTCACCGCTACGGATCAGGCGGAGGCAAGCATTACCGATACCTTTGATTTAACCATTCAATCGCCTAACGGTGGCGGTAATACAGGTGGCGGTAATACAGGTGGCGGAAGCAATCCCGATACCGGAACCGGAACTGATGGGGGAAGCAATCCCGATACCGGAACCGGAACTGATGGGGGAAGCAATCCCGATACCGGAACCGATGGAGGAACTAATCCAGACACAGGAACCGATGGGGGAAGCAATCCCGATACCGGAACCGGAACTGATGGGGGAAGCAATCCCGATACCGGAACCGATGGGGGAAGCAATCCCGATACCGGAACCGATGGGGGAAGCAATCCCGATACCGGAACCGATGGAGGAAGTAATCCAGACACAGGAACCGATGGGGGAAGCAATCCCGAACCCGGAACTGGAACCGATGGAGGAAATAATCCCGAACCTGGAACAGGAACCGATGGGGGAAATAATCCCGAACCTGGAACAGGAACCGATGGAGGAAGTAATCCAGACACAGGAACCGATGGGGGAAATAATCCCGAACCCGGAACAGGAACCGATGGGGGGAGTAATCCCGAACCCGGAACAGGAACCGATGGAGGAAGTAATCCCGAACCCGGAACTGGAACCGATGGAGGAAGTAATCCCGAACCCGGAACAGGAACCGATGGGGGAAGTAATCCCGAACCCGGAACTGGAACCGATGGTGGAGGTAGTCCAGGGACAGACGGGGGTAATGACAACGGTCCTTTAACCCCGGATTCTCCTGGCAATGGCGATCGCCCCGATTCTGAGAATCCTACGGCAAATCCCCCTACTGAAGTACCACATACTAGCAGCACAAACACTTGTAACCCCGTCCCTAGCGACCCTTCGCAAAACAGTGGGTGTAAATGTCCGGTTCCACCCCCGCCAGAAATGATCTTTTATGGACCCCTTGATCGCCCGCCGGTGGAAATTTTCCTTTTTGGAACCGAGGAAAATGATCTGGTTTGGGGAGACGATCGCCCTGAAGGGATCTTAGGATTTGCCGGAGAGGATTTTCTCTGGGGGAAAGGCGGTACTGATGTCCTGTATGGGGATACCGGCAATGATTATATGCTAGGAGGCGTCGGTAGCGATTTCCCGGTAGGTGCAGGTATCGATCGCGATCGCATCGAAGGCGGCAAAGGTCATGATTTCATCAACGGCAACGAAGGTAATGACACCCTCTATGGTGGTCGAGCTACTGATATCATTCATGGAGGGAAAGACGATGATCTGATCTTCGGTAACTTAGATAGTGATCTCTTGTATGGTGATCTCGGCAATGACACCATTCTCGGGGGAAATGGCAGCGAAACCCCCATCGGCACAGAAGGCGATCGCGACTTAATCTTCGGGAACCGAGGCAATGATCTGATCAATGGCAACGAAGGTGCGGATACCGTCTATAGCGGCAAAGATGACGATATCGCTTACGGTGGCAAAGATAACGACCTGATTTACGGGGACCTGGGGAACGATCTCGTCTTGGGAGATCAGGGCGATGATACCTTGTTCGGTGGCACTAGCGATCCCAATGTCCCCGATCTGGGGGGACGAGACTTGATTTATGGCGGCGATGGCAATGACTTCATCAACGGCAATCAAGGGGATGATACCTTGCATGGGGGTCTGGGTAACGATACCCTTCATGGCGGCAAAGATAATGACATTCTGTGCGGGTCCCCGGGTGATGACCTCTTATTCGGAGACTTAGGCAATGACACCCTCTATGGCGAGGATGGCAACGATACCCTCCGAGGCGGCATCGGTAGCGATGTCCCTATTGGTTCTGAAGGCGATCGCGACTTTCTCTGTGCTGGTGTCGGGGATGATTGGTTAGAAGGCAACGCCGGGAACGATACCCTAATCGGTGGCAGTGGTAATGATACCTTGTATGGCGGAAAAGATGATGACCTCCTCTATAGCGGTGACGGGGATGATTTCCTCAGTGGAGATTGGGGAAATGATACCGTAACAGGCGGTGCCGGACGCGATCGCTTTGTTGTACAGGCGGGTTCTGGCACTGACACCATTGCCGATTTTACCCTCGGAGAAGACTGGTTTGTGTTAAGTGAGGGATTAACCTTCAATCTCCTCAATTTCGTCTCCTCCAATTGCGGAACGGCGATCGCGTTGGGAGATGAAATTCTGGCGATTGTCAAGGGAATAGAACCCGAGATGATGGTTGCGGAGTCTTTTCTTCCGTTGACTTAAACTCACGGATGACAGCAGGCGATCGCCCGCATACGGGAAGGTTTTCTCCCCCTTGAGGCGATCGCCCACTGCCCTTCACTGAGTATAAACAGTATGAGTCTGAGCTTTTCAACATCTCCATCCCTTTAACTCAACACCCCCCTCAAGGCGATCGCCAGTCCCACTGCTGCGATCGCCCCAATCGTGGTATTAATAATATTCACCACCTCATTGGTCATCCAACTCACTTGTTCCTGAATCGTTGCCCCAATTACACTCTCTAAATTTGTGGCAATAAACGCCGCGATCGCACATAACCCCACCCCCGTCAAATCAATCAACCCCACCAAATACCCCACCAAGGCAACCGCCACGGATGCCACCACCCCGGCGATCGTCCCCTCCAGAGAAACCGCACCCTCAGTCCCCTTCGGCACAGGTTGCAACGTCGTAATCAAAAACGTCCGCTTACCGTAAACCTTCCCCACCTCACTCGCCGTCGTATCCGACAACTTCGTGCTAAAACTCGCCACATACCCCAATAACAGCAACGGCACTACTTCCGCCCAATCTAACCGTTGCACCCCCAACACCCCCAAGGCACAAACCGCTGCTGTCAATGCCGAACCCCAGACATTTTCCGGTCCCCGGGCCCCCGAGCGCTTCTCCGCGATTCCTTCCGCCTCCTTCTGCGCCATCCCAATGCGCGTCACTGCCGAACCCACAATAAAATAAAACCCCACCACCGCATATCCGGGCCAACCCAAGGCCCCCCAAATCAGCACCCCCAAAATCCAAGCATGGATAATTCCTGCCGGAGTGAGCAACTTTTTGGGTAAAAAATAAACAATCGTTAACAAAACCGTATTTAATCCCACTGCCACCAGCCAAGGATTCAATAACGCGCCATAATTAAAAACAAATTCTTCTGATTGCATCTTAAATTATCCCTCATGAACAATGTCTTTTTTCATCTTGCCTTTCCCGTTACTGACATTCCTAAGACCAAAGAATTTTACGCTAAAGGTCTCGGTTGCCAAGTTGGACGCGAATCCCATACTGCTGTTATTTTAAACCTCTATGGCAATCAACTGGTTGCCCATGTCACGAAAGAACCCATTACCCCCCAAAAAAGCATTTATCCTCGTCATTTCGGCTTAATTTTTCAAAATGAAGCCGATTGGGAAACCCTATTAGAACGTGCCCAACACCATCAACTCCAGTTTCGCGAAGAATCCAAACGGCGCTTTCCCGGTTCTCCCTTAGAACATCGCACTTTCTTTTTAGAGGACCCATTTTATAACTTACTGGAGTTCAAATATTACGCCCATCCCGAGGCCATTTTCGGGAGTGCGGAATTCACCGAAATTGGCGATCGCACTTAATCCAGGGACAATTTATATCTTAGACCTAAACCCTAGATAGAGTCAGGATATTGGGTTTATATCTAGGGTTAAATGGGGTAGATCAAGGGTTCCGATAAAGTGTCTGCGATCGCCTGTAAACATCGGCGATCGCTCACCATCCAGCGATGAACCAAAACCGGCAATATCACTTCCTTCCCTACCGGCATTTGAGAGCTTTTTGCCGGGATAATCATACTATCATAAGGGGTCCAAATCGAGGTGAAATTTACCCGTCCTAGCATCTCTACTGCATCCCGATTCAAATCTTCCAAAAACGGGCTTTTCGGACGCATTTGCAAACATCCCGGTAGGGGTAATGCATAAGCGGTCACGGTCCCTTGATTCGGGGCCGATATAGAAATAAATCGCTGCACCCTCTCAATGCCACCGAGTCGCTGAAGATAGTACCGGCTGACAATTCCCCCCATACTGAATCCGATTAAATCAAAAGGGCGATCGCTTCCTAATGTTTGGTCAATAAAATCGCTCAGTTGTTCTGCTAAACGGTCTAATCCAATCGAGCTATCATTAGGAATTAAATTTAAGCTATAAACTGACCATCCCAGTTCAGTTAAAACGGGAGAAATTTTACTAAAAATATCACTCGTATCCCAAATACCATGAACTAACATCACGGGGTTTTTTGGATTGTTTTGATTCATGACTTTAGTGGTTTTAGGTCATTGGTTATTGTAGAGGACTGGGTATGGGGGAGATAGGGGAGATAGGGGAGATAGGGGAGATAGGGGAGATAGGGGAGATAGGGGAGATAGGGGAGATAGGGGA
>NZ_JAMXFC010000018.1:0-13446 GCF_025370755.1 Laspinema sp. D2d
AACTCGGACGTGAAACGCGACTGCGGCGAAGATACTTGGAGGGTTGCCTCCTGGGAAAATAGCTCGGTGCCCGGTCACTTTTAACCCAAAAAGCCTCCTGTTTCTCTTCATAGAACCGGAGGCTTTTTGCTTTTTAGGGTTTGTCTATTAGTCCGTTGTCCCTTTAATTGTTTATTTTTCCTAATTATAAAATCACCACTTTACTGTATTTTTCTAATCAAAACTCAATAAAAGGGAGAATAAGGAATATAGGGAGTCTAAATGAAAGGGACAATTCTTTTGTCGGTGCTTTTGTCGGTGGGAGGATTTTGCTGACTTGCTGCTGTAGTAGGGAGCAAAATTCTCCCAATCCTTAATGGTATTGTTAAACTGCTGCAAGGCTCGCTACTGAAATTGGACTGGCTGGAAAATGCCTCGGATCCTAAATTTAGAGGGTCTTAATAGGGTCTTAATTTGGCAAAAAGGGACCCTAAATTTGGGGAATTTTTGAGAAGTTCTGGAAGGTCCAATTAGCGATCGCTGTCTTCACAAAGGGTTTTATCCGGATTTTGTCCAGAGGACTTGGGATTATAGTTGCACCCTTGGTGGATCGGTGGGGATAAAAATTTTCTCCCACCGGACTAGACTCAAAACAAAAAACGTACTAGAATCCACCTCGGTTACATTTCTGTTACATTGTTATAGTCGCACAGCATCACGTTTTGGGGGCGTAGAAACCAGTGGGTCTGTTCAATCGCTTTTCCCTATCCCGGGATATGGGTATCGACCTCGGTACCGCGAATACCCTTGTTTATGTATCTGGTAAAGGTATTGTTCTGCAAGAACCCTCTGTGGTTGCCATTGATAAAGATGAAAAAGTGCCGTTAGCAGTGGGAGAGGATGCAAAAAAAATGCTGGGCCGGACGCCTGGAAATGTTATTGCTCTGCGTCCCCTGCGTGATGGCGTTATTGCAGATTTCGATACCGCAGAACTCATGCTCAAGCACTTTATCCGGCGGGTGCATGAGGGGAGAACCTTAGTATCGCCTCGAATTGTTATCGGAATCCCTTCGGGAGTGACGGGGGTGGAACGCCGTGCTGTTATGGAGGCTGCCGCTCAAGCCGGGGCTAGGGACGTCTATTTAATTGATGAGCCGGTGGCAGCGGCGATCGGTGCCGGATTACCTGTAGCAGAGCCAACAGGGAACCTGATTATCGATATTGGCGGAGGAACAACTGAAGTCGCCGTTCTGAGTTTGCAGGGCACCGTATTGAGCGAATCAGTCCGGGTGGCTGGAGATGAACTGAATGAAGCGATTATTCAGTACATGAAAAAGGTGCATAACCTTGTCATTGGGGAGCGAACCGCTGAGGATATCAAAATTCAGATTGGTTCAGCCTATCCCACTCATGAAGATGATGACTCCATGATGGAGGTGCGCGGCTTACACTTACTCTCTGGGCTACCCCGAACAGTAACAATTAAGGGACCGGAAATTCGTGAAAGCATGGCGGAACCTCTAGCGGTCATTGTGGAGGCTGTAAAACGCACTTTAGAGCGAACCCCTCCGGAACTGGCGGCAGATATTATTGACCGAGGGATTATGTTGGCTGGAGGTGGCGCTTTATTACGAGGCCTAGATACTCTGATTAGTCATGAGACTGGTATCGTGACTCATGTGGCTGCTGACCCCTTGAGCTGTGTTGTCCTGGGAACGGGCCGGGTTCTGGAAAACTTTAAACAGCTAGAACGGGTGTTCAGTGGTCGTTCTCGGAATATGTAAGGCCAGTTGCTCCTAGAACAAATATTCTCGTCTGATAAAGACTGAAGTCTCTAAAAACTCCTAATGTACACATTGCGTCGCTGGTGGGATCGGCATGGTTTACAAGTAGCACTGGTGGGTCTAACCATCTGTGCTGCTTTGGTTGTTCGGTACACTCAAGGTTCGGCTGTGATTGAACTTTATCAATGGGCGACTCGCCCCTTTGCATCAAGTCCTACTCAGCAAGAACAACTAACCAACGCTCGAACTGTGGAATTGCAAAACAAGGTCCAAGAACTCGAAAGCCAAAACGAAAAGCTCAAAGAACTCTTGAACTATGTTTCCCCGACTAAGAAAGAAGGGATTCTTGCTCCAATTGTTGGCCGTAGTGCAGATCATTGGTGGCAACAGGTAACTTTGGGTCGAGGCCGGGAAGATGGTATCAAAGAAAACTACATTGCCACGGGTCCCGGTGGCGTGGTGGGAAGAGTGGTCAGCGTTACGGCTCATACCAGCCGTGTTTTGCTGATTAGTGACCCCAGTTCTCGGGTGGGGGTGACGATTAGTCGTAGCCGCCAAATGGGGGTAATGCGAGGTCAATCCGCATCTCGGGCGGTGATGGAGTTCTTTGAGAAGGTGCCTGATGTTAAGAAAGGGGATGTCGTTTCGACGTCTTCTTATTCACAACTTTTTCCCCCAGGGTTACCGATCGGGCGCGTAGAGTCAGTAAATTTGAATAAAAGTCCAGCACCGGAAGCAGTAATCGAGCTGACCGCTCCCATGAGCTTACTGGAGTGGGTCGTGGTTGACCCCTATCAAAAGGTTGCTTCTTCAGAAAATTCTGAGGAACTGCAAAATGAGGAAATGCGATGAGAACACCTTCTTTTACTTACGGGTCTCATTTGTCAGGGGGAATGAGGTTCGTCGTGAATGCGGCGATCGCCGTGGGTTCTGTCCTGTTGTGCTTACTGCTACTCCCTACCCGCTTTCCCGGCATGGAATTATTAGGGGTTGCTCCTAACTGGTTGTTGATTTGGGTTGTCGCTTGGAGTATCAAGCGCAAGCCGGTTCAAGGCGCTTTAGCTGGTGTGGTGTTGGGACTGCTATTAGATGCGATGACTTCGGCAGAACCGACTCATGCCATTAGTCTCGGGGTGGTGGGATGTCTGACGGCTACTTTGCAGAAGCAAAAATATGTCCAGGAAGATTTTATCTCTGTGGCTCTGATTGTATTTGGAATGTCGATGTTGGCCGATACAATTCGGGCGTTGCAATTTAGTGCTCTAGGCGATCGCGCTTTAAGTGAAATTTGGGCCTCTCACCAACCCCTCGCTCTGGCTTGCGCTATTCTCAGTAGTCTGTGGGCACCTGTTATCTATTTCCCTCTGAATCGTCTGTGGGAACAGATGCAAGCCTTTGATCGCTCCTAGACTCCCGCTCTAAAATTAAAGTAACTGGTCCATCATTAACGATGTCCACCTCCATCATCGCCCCAAATACCCCGGTTTCGACCGTTAAACCACTTTCCCTTAACTTTTGAACAAATTTCTCGTAGAGTTTTTGGGCCATTCCTGGGGCAGCAGAACGGTCAAAGGAGGGGCGGCGACCTTTTCGACAGTCGCCGTAAAGGGTAAACTGACTCACCACTAACAGTTGCCCTTGGATATCCAAAACTGATTGATCCCAGCGACTGCTATCCGCCTGTGCATCGGGAAATAACCGCAATTCTAAACACTTTCGGGCCATCCAGTCGAGTTCGGTCTCTGTATCCCGATCGCTGATGGCAACCAATAGATTGAGTCCCGGTCCTATTTGACCGACGATTTGACCCTCGACGGTTACTTGAGAAGATTTAACGCGCTGGATAACGACTCGCATACACTGGATGGGGTGATGAGGCATTGCCGATCGCCCAAAAAGAACTCCCTTCAATCACTGGGTAATCCCTGGACAATCAAGGCGATCGCTCCTGTCTCTACAAGGGCGATCGCCTCTTGACTCTACCATCAAAACCCGACCCTCTTTCCCGAAGCCGTCCCCCTATTTTCCAAACCCTTTGCCGCGAGAGGTCGAAGGCAGACAAACACACTTGTTTAACTGCGATCGCAAAGTTTCCTTATCCAAATTCTGGCCGATAAACACCAATTGAGTCTTCGGTTGACCTTTCCACTCATCATCATCAATCGAGAACCGCTTGCCGCTCAAGTGGAAAATATGACGGCGATCGCTCTCATCAAACCATAAAATCCCCTTAGCCCGAAAAACCGTTGAGGGTAACTGATTATCTAAGAAATACTGAAACTGGCGAATTGATAACGGTTTATCGCTCTCAAACGAAATCGACGTAAACCCATCCATCTCCAAATGATTGGAGTGATGATGATGTTCATGATCAGGGTCATGCTCACAATGACCGTGGTCATGGTCACAACTGGAATGGTCATGATGGTCATGATGGTCATGATCATGATGGTCGTGCTCATGATCATGCTCCCCTTTCGAGGCGACTTGATCATCATTAAAATACTTATCCGACTCAAATAACCCCACACTGAGAATTAAAGGAAGGGGCACCTGAGATTTCGTCGTCCGCAAAATTCTGGCATCGGCTTTAATATCCCGAATCTTGCATTCCAGCAAATCAACATCGCTCTCATCCACGAGATCTACTTTGTTGAGCAAGATAATATCGCCATAAGCAATCTGACTGTACGCGGCCTGAGAATTAAACAGATCCAAACTGTAATTCTCCGAATCCACCAGGGTGACAATCGAATCTAACCGGGTTAAGTCGCGGAGTTCGGTGCCTAAGAAAGTCAGGGCCACGGGTAGAGGGTCCGCGAGTCCTGTAGTTTCCACCACCAGATAATCGATCTGCTCCGATCGCTCTAAAATTTTATAAACGGCATCGAGTAAATCATTGTTAATGGTGCAACAAATACAACCATTGCTTAATTCCACCATATCCTCCCCGGTGGAGACGATCAGTTCGTTATCGATGCCGACTTCCCCAAACTCGTTGACCAATACGGCAGTTTTCAATCCCTGCTGATTTGTCAAGATATGGTTGAGTAACGTGGTCTTGCCACTGCCAAGAAAGCCTGTAATGATAGTAACCGGCAGTCCGTATTTCGGGGCATCCATAGCCACGGACTCTGGGTTAGAGGTTGCTGTTGTCTGCATGGTTTATCAAATGGGGTCAAAAAATCTAAGGGGCTGGTTAGAAATTAATCTAATGAGTCATCCAGTTTGATTTTAGACGAAGATTGAGCCTTTCATCCCCAACTATTGCAGATTAACACTTGGCTACAGGGTGATTAATTGCTTGACTGGGCTTTAGTGCCGATCGCAAATCCTCGACAACCCTCCCAATTAGGCGGGTTCTGCATTAATTTCCAGCCTTTAACCTGGGTAAAGCCAGAGGATTTTACCATTTGACCCAAACAGTATAAGGTAGGGGCCCAGTAATTGCTAGAATTTCCCGGATATTCATGATTGGGATAAAACTCCATCACCCGTTGCTGTCTGGGATATCCCTTGCCGATACCGCCTTGGTAGGGACTAAAATCATCGAGAATGGCAGATTCGATGTAAATTTCCCCATCACAGAGGGCCGATAACTTATCGAGGGCCAGTAGGGGGTATCGCAGGTGGTTCAGGGTTCCGAAAAAGAAGATCACATCAAATCGGCCTAATTCTGACTCACTGAGGTCATAGAGGGATTTTTCTAGGTGTTGACAGAGAGTTTTATCAAACCCCAGTGCTTCTCGACACAAATCGAAGGTTTCCCAGGTGCGGCGATCGCGTTGATCGAACTGTCCGAGATAGTCTGAACAATCATTGATCGCCACTACTTCCCTTGCACCGCGTTTGAGGGCCTCGAAGGTCCAGTATCCATCCCGGGCCCCAACATCTAGGACTCGTTTTCCGCTTAGGTCTTCTGGGACACCGTACATTTCGGGATTGCGGGGATGATCTCCGGGGGTGACAATTCCCCCGGGTAACTCAATTTTGTGATACCAAAACGGGAATAATGTTACTTGTTTTTGGAGGGTAAGAGACCCTGGTTCTGGGAGAGAGGGTATCGTTACCGAGTTTATCCGTTGAGGTGGATTGGAGGGGAACATTACCTCCAGTAACTGAGCGACAATCTGTTTCCAACTAAGGCGATCACCCACAAATTGAGGACCCGAGATTCGCACTTGTTCTCGCCAATCTGGTTGAGAAATCAGTTGTTCCATTAAAGCAACACAACAATCCCAATCGGGAGCCAAAAAATGGCGCATTTCCCCCCGATATTCAACGGATTGAACTTCACTTTTAATCGGGAGGGCAAAATTCGGATGGGTAAATTCATCAGTAGGTCCACCTTGGGTACAAATGACCGGCAATCCACAGGCGATCGCCTCTAAAACGGGCAAATTAAATCCTTCAGCGGAATAGGGAGAGAGATAGCCATCGGCAGCTTGATAATAGCGAATCAGTTCTAAACTGGATAATGGATCACCGATATAGGTTAAGCGGGCATTAAAGACTTCTAACCCGCGATCGCTTAAAATCTTTTTAGAGGTAAAAACAATGGATTCCCAGGATCTGTAAATCAAATCAGACCCTTTTAATACTAAGCGAGCTTTGGGATATTTTTCTAGGATTTTAGTAAAGCAAAAAATTAGGGGGAAAATACCTTTTTCTAAAGTCATGCTACTGACATTTAAAAAAATAAATTCATCGTCTTGCCATCCTAATTCTTGTCTTAAAGCAGCGCGTTCCTCTTTGGGGAGAGGGTGGTAAAGGCTGGTATCGACACCGAGGGGGACGGTGACGACGCGATTGGGGTCAGCACCACTGCGGAGAAAACCGTCTTTAGACCATTGGGAAGAGGTAATAATGACCGTATTAGAATTTTGATGTAAGGCTTCCAGAGACTCGTTCGGGTTTAATCGTAAGAGTTCTTTATGGACAATCCCCCATTCAGTTGTGCCGAATAAATAGGTCCGATCGCTATTGAGAGCGGATTTTAAATTAAAGGGACTATACATCCGCAGGGTAGCATCAGCAAATAGGTTTGGAGGTGGAGGTGCGATCGCCCGTAAAGCGGATTCTGATTCGGCATCAAATAAACCCTGTGCCGGTTGAGAATTTCGTTCTAAAAAGGGGATATCTTGGTGAAACAGATCTAAGTTCGGATATTTGAGCATTTCCAAGATTTGAAATTGATTGGCGATCGCATAAGAATGGGTCTGAAATCGCCAACCTTCAATAATAAGTTTCTGAGTTACTGTATTTGGGATGGGATGTATGAGCGGTGCAGTGAAGGTGGGTTGGTGCGGGGGAGACAGAACCTGTAAATATTGGTCTACAACCTGCTTCCATGTGTAGCGATCGCCTACCCATTTCGGCCCTGCTTGTCTCGCTTTGTCCCGCAAATTGGGTTGTTCGATGATTTGCTCCATTAAATAAATTAAATGTTCTACATCAGGAGCAACCACAAATCCCATTTCCCCTGATTCCAACTGGCGCTGTTCTAATTGACTCTGGATAGGAAATGCAAAATCTGGATGAATAAAATCATCCGTCGGTCCCCCTTGGGTACAAATCACAGGTAATCCACAAGCTGCCGCTTCTAAAACTGGCAAATTAAATCCTTCCGCGAGATAAGGAGAGACATAGGCATCGGCAATTTGATATAACGCAGCCAAATCGGAACAAGAAAGATTTTTGCCAATATAAGTTAATCGTTCCTGAACCCTTTTTTGCTCAGTTTCCGTGAGAGTATGACTGCAAATTCTGGCAATTTCTTCGCGGGCCTCAAACAGATAATCTCGACCTTTTAAGATTAATCTTGCTTGGGGAAATTTTTCGACAATCGGGGCGAATGCTTTTAATAATCGAGCCATGCCGTGGCGGTTATTAAAGAGCAATCCATTGGTGAAAAAGACAAAATTTTCCCCGATTCCAAATTGCTGACGTAACGCGAGACGTTTTTCTGGAGATGCGGGGTGGTAGAAGTGGGGGTCTACACCCAGGGGAATCACAACCACGCGCTCAGGATCAGCACCACTGCGGATAAATCCATCTCTGGACCAATGGGATGCGGTGACAATAATCGTATCTGAATTCTGATGGGCGTCTTGAAATGAGGAGATTCCCATTCCCCGCAAGATGGATTGAGGAACAATTCCCCATTCTGTACAGCCAAACATGACCGTTCGTGGAGCAGTGGAAGGGGCTAAATTAAACGGACAATAGACACGAAGGATGGCATCAGCAGATTGATTCGGTGTAGCTTGGGAAATTAAGTGTAACTTGGGTTCTCTGGAGTCTCCCAATAATCCGCTGACGGGTTGCCAATTGTCAGTAACGTAAGGCATATCCCGGTGGAAGACTTCGATTTCAGGGCGATCGAGGAGTTCTAAAAGTAGAAACTGATTGATCAGAGAATAAGAGTGAGGAAGAAAACGCCAGCCTTCGACAATAATCCGCATGAGTTTAAAATGCTAGAGCGATCGCGCCACGGTCCATCGGGACAACATAAACGATAGAATCAGTTAAGTCATTCAGTCAACCTGTTTTGGGCCAGTCTGTTTTGGGATAAAGTGTCGGCAAAACCCGGACTGACTATTGATTGGAGTGATTCCTGCATCGAACACTATCGTAATTACTGTTTTCTATCTTTCAATTATGACCTTAACGCTGTACAACACCCTCACCCGTCGTCAAGAACCGTTTGAGCCAACCGAACCCGGTCAGGTGCGGATGTATTGTTGTGGGGTTACGGTCTACGATTATTGCCACTTGGGTCATGCTCGGTCCTATATTATCTGGGATATTCTGCGCCGATATCTGCAATGGCGCGGATATGCCGTGCGTTATGTGCAGAATTTTACCGATATTGATGACAAAATCCTCAACCGCGCAAGGCAGGAGGGGTCGTCAATGGAGGAGGTGGCCGATCGCTACACTCAAGCTTATTTTGAAGATATGGCAAGGCTGAATGTCCTGGAAGCCGATGCCTATCCCCGCGCCACTCATACCTTAGATGGGATTAAGCGCTTAATCGCGCAGTTGGAACAAAAAGGCTTTGCCTATCCTGCCGGTGGCGATGTCTATTACAAAGTGCGTCAATTTCCCGACTATGGAAAACTCTCGGGACGGCAGTTGGCGGAAATGCAAGCGGGGGCCAGTGGTCGCGTGGAGGCGGAGGACCCGGAGGAGTTGAAAAAGCAAGACCCGTTTGATTTTGCCTTGTGGAAGGCGGCAAAACCCGGGGAACCGTCGTGGGAATCCCCTTGGGGTGCTGGACGTCCAGGATGGCATATTGAATGTTCGGCGATGGTCCGCGAGGTGTTGGGAGAGACGATTGATATTCATGTGGGGGGTGCAGATTTAATTTTCCCTCACCATGAGAATGAAATTGCTCAATCGGAAGCGGTGACGGGTCAAGCTTTAGCGAAATATTGGCTGCACAATGGCATGGTGGCGGTAAATGGGGAAAAAATGTCCAAGTCTCTGGGCAATTTTACGACGATTCGCCAGTTGCTGGATCAAGGAGGCGTAGACCCGATGGCGCTGCGATTGTTTGTGCTACAAGCGAATTATCGCAAACCGTTGGACTTTACCGATGAGGCGATCGCCAGTGCAGAAAATGGCTGGACTACCCTAAAAGATGGGTTACGGTTTGGTTATGAGTATGGCAGTAAGGTGGGTTGGGATTTGGGGGCGATCGCACCGGAATCCGATGCGATCGTCGAACGATTTCAGGCGGCGATGAATGATGACCTAAATACCCCATCGGCATTGGCAGTGTTGTTTGAATTGGCAAAAGAATTACGGCGTCAAGGCAACATTTGGGTTCATGAAGGGAAACTGGATATGGACTCGGAACAGTTACAACAGCAATGGGTTACCTTACGGGAGTTAGGGAAGGTTCTGGGTTTGGAAATGAATCCAGTCGCGGAAAATTCAGCATCCCAACCCGCAGGATTGAGTGATCAAGAGATTGAATCGCTGATTCAGGACCGACTGGCAGCGCGTCAGGGGAAAAACTTTGCTGAAGCCGATCGCATTCGGAATCAACTACAAGAACTCGGGATTACATTAATTGATAAACCCGGAGGTGTCACCCAATGGCATCGCAATTAAAGGATTGTTCGGTGCAATCTTAGGGAATATCGCCATTTTCACCCCTAATGAAAAGGCGATCGCCTCCTCTATAACCCCCCATGAATCAAGCCTTTCTCTTAAATGAACTATGTCCCCCTCGCGGATTAAAATTTCTCTAACCACCCTGTTGCTGATTTTCACCCTCGGCTTATTGGTGATATTGCTGTGGCAACTGCGGAGTTTACTGATTACCCTGATGGTTTCCGTCGTTCTCGCCGCTTCCATTTCTCCTGTGGTGAATTGGGCAGAAAAATGGCATATTCCCCGGTGGATTGCCACCATTATTACCTACCTTACCCTGATTGGCGGGTTAACTGGAGTAGTCTTATTAATTGGACCAACAGCATTGGATCAAATTCAGCGCTTAATTCGTCAGCTTCCCTCTTATTTGGAAACGTTACGGTTAATTGCTGAAGATTTAGCGGCTCGATTGAGTGACACTCCACCAGAGTTTGTGCGGCAGTTTTTTGATACCCAATCTTTAACTACTTGGGGAATTCGTTCAACCCAACAACTGGTACTCCGGTCTTATGGATTAACCAGAGGGTTACTTGGGGGTGTAGTTACCCTAATTTTATCTATTTTTATTTCCGGTTATATGGTGGCGGATAGTCACAGTTTAATTAAGAGTCTGGTTCAGCTATTTCCGAAACCTTGGGATGAGCGTTTGGAGACTCAGGTCATGCCGATTAGTCAGCGGATGGGGGGATATATTCGCGGTCGAGTATTGGTTTCAGCGCTGTTGGCTGTAGCAACCAGTGTGGGATTGAGTGCTTTAGGGTTAGGGGAGTTTGCCTTGGGTTTGGGGGCGATCGCTGGGGTGACCAATTTAATTCCCTTTTTAGGGCCGATTTTGGGAGCAATTCCGGCCCTAATTGTGGCGGTTTCTCAAGGCGGATGGTTGTTTCTGTCGGTGTTAATTTTATTTGTGGTCATCCAGAATGTGGAGACTTATGTTTTGGACCCGTTATTGGTGGGGTCTTCCGTGGGAGTGCATCCCCTGTATCAATTACTCTCGGTAATAGGTGGGGTTCAAGTATTGGGAATCGTAGGTGCCTTAATCGTTCCGCCTTGGGTTGCGGGGGGTGCAGCATTAGTGGAAAATTTATATTTAAAACCGAAACTGAGGGCAGAAGCAGGGGGGACTCCCGAGGCGATCGCTCCCAATTCGACAGGGGAGGAGTCGAGTTTGGCACAGCATCCGACTCCCTAAGTCTACGAAGCGCGGGTATGAGCGTGAGGATTTCCCCATGACTACTTTTTTCCCATGACTTGTAGCATTCTTCTTTATTTTGGTGTAAATTATACCTCAATCCATAAAAGCTTGCGAGGAGAATTTAACCCCAAGAATTGATCGGGCCTAAGACTTAGCGAGTAAGAGAAAATTAACAGCCAGACTAAGATGAGACAATGGCGAATCATCATGAAGCTATCTCCGCGTCGAATCGTCAGTATTTATCTAGTGATTAGCGCTTTCTGGATTATCGGTTCCGATCGCGTGATCGCAATTTTATTTCAGCAACCGGAGATCCAGAATATCACTCACCTACAAACGATTAAAGGTTGCCTGTATGTGACCGTTGTAGCGATTATTCTGTACTATGCGATCGTTCGCTATACTTCGGAAATTCATCAGTCTAAAAAAGAGCTAGAACTCAACGAGAGGCGACTCGATACAATTATTGAAACGAATGCGGATGGGATTTTAGTTTTTGATAGTAATGGACGGATTACCCTAACTAATGCCGCAGCCCAAAAGCATTTAGGACTGACTCGGCAAGAGATTATCGGATGTCGATACAATGGCCCGATTTGGCAAATTCAACCGTTAGATGCGCGGGGTTTACCGGAAAATCAACTGCCATTTTTGCAAGTCATGCAAAAGGGACAACCTGCTTATGAAATGGAGTATGCGATCGCCCGTCGAGATGGTAGCCAAATTTTTGTGTCAATTAATGCCGCCCCTTTATACGATCGCCTCGGTCGAATGGATGGAGTCGTTGCCGCCATCACCGATATTACTCAACATAAACAAGCGGAAGCCGTCGCCCGAGCCCGGGACATTGCTGAAGCCAGAAATCGAGCTAAAAGTGAATTTTTGGCCCAAATGAGCCATGAAATTAGAACGCCTTTGAATTCGATTTTAGGGTTATCGCAAATGTTACAACGAGAAATATTTGGAACGCTTAACCCTAAACAAAAAGAATATGTGAGCCGCATTAAAGGAAGCGGCGATCATTTATTAGAATTAATTAACGATATTTTAGATTTATCCAAAGTAGAAGCTGGAAAAGAAGAATTAAAATTTAGTGTAATTCCGGTTCCCGAACTCTGTAAATACTGCCTTAAAGTCATGCAAGAAAGGGCAGTAGACCGAGGATTGAGGCTCACCAGTAAGATTGACCCCCAAATCCGGTGTTGTATTGCGGATGAACGTCGCCTCAAACAAATGCTGCTGAATCTCCTTTCTAATGCCATTAAATTTACTCCTAGAGGAGAGGTTTCATTAATGGTAGAACGACAACCGGGGGGAATAGGATTTACCGTAATCGATACGGGAATCGGCATTTCCGCAGAACATTTACCCTTGGTATTTGACCCCTTCCGACAACTGGATAACGAACTGAACCATAAAATTCAAGGCACAGGATTGGGGTTAGCACTCACCAAAGATTTAGCGGAGTTGCATGGGGGAGATGTACTCGTCACCTCTACCCTAAATGTGGGCAGCCGATTTACCATTATTTTGCCCGATCCACCGCCAGGATATGTTCCCACCCCAACCCCGGATGAACTCCCGCCGATCGCCATTCCCGAAGCAGGCGATCGCAACGGGCGAATTTTAATTGTCGATTATGATGGGTCCAGCACCTTATTATTGCAAGACTATTTACAAGCCGTTGGACATTATGTTAAATTGATTGGCTACAGCGCCAATTTTCTCGAAGAAATCGCATCTTTTGACCCCTATTTAATCTTATTAGATGTTCAATTTGCTCATTTAGCAATGGGGTTGCAATTAGTGGAAGAGTTACGCAAAAACCCGAATGTGCAACATTTGCCGATAGTCGTGGTAACCGCAATGGCAATGTCAGGCGATCGGGAACGCTGCCTAGCCGCCGGTGCAACGGATTATTTAAGCAAACCCATTCAGTTAGAAGTGTTAGACGAAATGCTGTTACGCTATCTCCCGCCAATCGTTTAGAGGGGTTTTTATAGGAGTTCCAAAAGTAAGGACACTAGAATAATTTGAATATTTTTACCATTCTCCTTCTGCCATTTTCTGGATCTGTACAATAATTTCCCTTACTTTGTCCGCTTCAGGGGAACGCAGACGCTCTAAAATCTCTAAAGATTCATGCATATATTGTAAAGCCGTAGTAAAATCACGTCGAATTGCTAACAGTTGTCCCAACGTTCCTAAAGTCACCGCTTTCCCTTGCAGGTTGCCGATGCGTTCCTCCAGTTCCATCGATGCGGTGTAAAGGGCGATCGCCTCGTCGATTTCTCCTTGGTTGGCTTTGATACCAGCCAGTTGGTG
>NZ_JAMXFC010000018.1:13546-127148 GCF_025370755.1 Laspinema sp. D2d
GGCGATCGCCTCGTCGATTTCTCCTTGGTTGGCTTTGATACCAGCCAGTTGGTGCAATGTCGCCGCTTTCCCTTGCAGGTTGCCGATGCGTTCCTTGAGTTCCATCGATGCGGTGTAAAGGGCGATCGCCTCGTCGATTTCTCCTTGGTTGGCTTTGAGGGTTGCTAAATTATGAACAATAGAGGCTTTTTCTCGTTCATCCTCTAAAGGACAAAGGTCTAAAGCCTGTTGATAGTGTGCTGTAGCCTTTTTTACTTCCCCGAGTTGTTGTTCAGAACGACCAAGGTTATGAAATATCCGATAATCTTCAACAACCTCTAAGGTGTCTTTGCACATTTTCACCGCTTCTTTAAATCGGCTTTGATTGTTCCATCTACTGGTTAAGGTGTTGCCAATTTTTGCGGCAACCTCTCCCGCTTTTCCAACCAAAGCTAATCGATGAATTTCTATCAGTTGTTCCTCGGTTAAATTTTCTGATTCTTCCCACCAGATTGGATAGAGTATCTCTGTGGCTTGACGGTGCAAGGGTTCATCTTCTTCTGGTACTGGCAGGGGCAGCAGGCGAGGCACTCGTAGCAACTCGCCATCTGCGGGAGTGGATTGGATGGATTCTAGCAATCCCAGGGAAATGGCGCGAGTAATGTGGGTCTCTAGGTTGCGAATTTTGCTGCAAATTTCTGTGAATGCAGCCCTAGGGACTGGTATCTGAAACACTAACCCCAAGCGCAGCATTTCCCGCAAGTCTAGTTGCTGCTGATTCAGCAATTCTTGGGCTAAAATAGGGGCGCGGAATTTGGTTTCTTTTTCCTGCATTTTGGTGGTAATTTCAGAAATTGCCACTGATCCCGTTAGCAAGATTTGATTCAACCATTCCAACAAGCGCGGGTTGCCATCTGCGGCGTTTTTCGCCTCTTCTTGCAACTTAGGATCTACCTCAGAATCTGCTTGAAAGGATGCAAGACGCTGGCACTTTTTGCGTAAATCTGCGCCGCGCAATGCTGCCAACGATTCCCGATACAGGCGGCGATTCAGGGTGGGGTCAGGGAGGGTTAAATCGTAGCGACAGGTAATGATAACGCGATGAGGACCCCGGGACTGGGCGATCGCATCCAGCAAACCCTCCACCACCTCCACCACTTGCGGTTTTAACACGGGTTTCCCATCTGCCCTCAGTTCCATGTTTTCCTCGAAATCATCCAATACAAACATCAACTGCTGCTTCTGGGAATTGCAACTTACTTTCAAAAATTCGGTCAGGCGCTGCCGCAAAGGGAGATTCCCTTGCAAAATTTCCAACCCTGTCTGATTGGTACATTGCCGAGACAGTTTATTAATTAACTGCGTCTCATCCAACTCCCGATAGATAAAGATAGGTTCATACTCGGGCATCCGTTCCAGCAAGCGCGCCGCTACCGTACTTTTTCCCACACCCCCAATGCCATGAATCACGACACCGAGACACTTACCCCCTTTCAGCGCCCCTAAATAGCGCTGGAGGTAGCGCCGACGTCCCACAAATTCCTCCCGAGTCGCCACTCGCACCTCGTAGGTGTGGGGGTCGAGGAACTGTTCCTGGGGCAGTTGTGGCGGTTGCCAATGATAATCCCCTAGGGGTTCCACCAAGGCACCGGGACAGTCACCGCGCACATACAACCGCAGCAAATGCCAATCTTCCAGTTTTTCTTTTAACAAGTAGTGGTAGGTACTGCCTAACCCTTGACTGAGGGAATATCCCTCCGCTAACTTCTGATATAAATGGGCGGCAGCAGCAGTCGCCGTGGTTTCTAGCACAGGCAAACCCCAACCCAATACCGCCCGCGCCCCTTGGTGAATCAGGGTTTCGGCCATTGACAGTACCGCGCCCTCATTCCCTGCCTGTCCCGTGCGACATCCCGATAGAAAGATTAACTGGGGCCAGCGATGGCGAAACACCTCAGCAAGTTCCGGCGCAAAAGCATCATGGCGATCGCCGGTTTCCGTCTCAGTGATGAAATATGGATGATAGGGTTCCTGTCGCTGAATGTCCCCATGTCCCGTGAGGTGAAAAATATCGAAGGGTTGGGGATATCGCGCCCATAACTTGCCCAACTCTGCCACGCATCCGCTTTCCTCGACGCGCACCTGCACTGCCCTTTCCTGCGTCTGCGCCAAAATTCTCGCTTCCTCTGCCTCAAAGTCGAGCACAGGTTCCACCGCTTCCGGGGAGGTTGCCATAAATAACACCTGCAAGGGTCGCGCTTCCAGGGTTGGAGGTGGCGGGGTCTTCCCTTCAATCCAGCGCACTGGCACCACCACCGGGTTCACCCCCTCCACTAAAAAACTCGTGCCGTCATGGAGTAATTCCCAAGGCAAATGCGCCAATTTTTCAGGGGTGGCAATGGCTAAAATTAATCCCCCTTGATGACACTCTGCAATAGCGCGACTCAACCACCGCCCGTCCCCATCCAACCAGCAAAACAATTTCTGACCCATTTCCTTTAATCTGGGGCGTCCGAGGTAATAATTGCGCTTGGCTTCCTTGACTAAATCGGCGATTTGTGCTATATTTAGCACCTGCGATTCATAAGTTTTTTGCGGTTCCACCCAATAGCGCAACTCGACACAATCGGGTTGAACGTCTTTAAGCTGAATGCGAAGGGTTTGCATGATGGGGGAAACCTGGATTGAGATTGCTGCAAGGGAATAGAAAAGATGGGGTTAATGCCTTCCCCTGGGATTAACGGAGGGATTGGAGAATCTGGACAATTTCCTCGACTGTCGCATCTTCCAAGAGGACTCGCTTTCCCTCTTCCCCTTCCAGGAGTACATCAAAATTGCCGGGACGTTTTTGCTTTGCTTCTTGATACCACTGGCGAATCTGTTCGGCAATGGTGACGGTTCCGCCCACAATAGTAATAATAGAGGCGACTGTTGTCAGCAAGTCAGTTTTTTTCGCGTCCCTTTCCTCCAACACTTTCCCGGATAGTCCCGGAAGTGTGAGTAATTCCTGCGCTGCCGATTCGGAGTCTTCGCCATCAATCGTTATCCTAATCGCTGCCATTGGTGCAACTCTCAATCACGCCACAACCATTGTACGCGATTCACTCCCAAGCACACTAACCCTGGAATCCAGCATCACCCATCCCCCTCGGTTATTCTACCTCTCAGGACTCCCGTTAGCCGCTACATCTGGGTTGACAGTCCCAGAAATTCGGCCCAGAATTGCCAAGAATTTATACTCATTTCCCTCACTCAGCTTTATCATAACTTTGCACAAATTGTCCAAAAGTTAGTCCCATTTTTATAAAACTTGTCTATACTAGAAGTAGATAGAGAAGAAAAGCGGATTCTTTATCGGGGATCAACGCAAACCGAGGGTTACTACGATGCAAACACTACGGGAATCTCCGGAAACAAGTTATGGTATTAGTTTTGCTTTAGAAAAGATTGACTCGATTGTGCTGGATGTATTTAAGCCATTCTTTAACAATTTACCCCTAGACCCTTATATCAAAGGCAACTACAGATTACGCCGCTTGTCGCGGTTTAAACTGAGGGAAAATGAGTTAATTCACCTGCCTCATGGATACTTGTACCAGAGTAAAGATTACAATCCGGTGGTGGGGGGTGTCAAGCGGCAGTTTGCGGAATTGGATGAGGGACTAATTGCACTATATGAGTTTAAGAAACTGGTGCAAGAAGTGAGTCATTACTGCAAGTTAAAACCAGGGGTGGAAATCGGGGTGCATCAAATCCGCACTACCTGTTCCCCGAAAAACTATGGAAACCCTGCGCCGGAAGGGATTCATCAAGATGGTGCGGATTTTGTGGCAATTTTCTCTTGCGATCGCCAGAATATCCAAGGGGGAGGCACTCATCTGTATATGGCACGTCGGGAAAAACCCGTGTTTACTAAGGTACTCTATCCCGGTGAATTATTACTCGTCAACGATCGCGATTTCTTCCACTTCACCACCCCGATTAAACCCCTAGAAGCAGGGGTAGGAACTCGGGATGTATTTGTTCTCACTTCCCCCAGTTTACTGGTTGATTTTGAAGCGTAAACAAACGATAATGTAGGGGCGATTCGCGAATCGCCTCTACATTAATGCGCTTTAGACTTCATCGGGATGGGTTCCTGCTGGGTTGAGGGTTGAAAATTTTGCAGTCTACCAAATAGGGAGAGTTAAACGCTGTCATTTCTCCCGCTTGTTTCCCAGGAATTGGAAATAATCGCGCTGACAGGGGTTTATCTAATTTTATCGCTAAACTGGCAACATCAAGTAAAATTGCCTCAATCTGTTCAACGGAGATATTTCCCGGTAGGGGAACGGTATCTAATCCACAACCACAAACCGAAGAATACAACAATAAATCCGTTAAATTGTAAGTTCCTTCACTGGCGCGTTTTGCCAGTCCCACATCTTCACAAACGGGCAACATTAAGCCCGAATATCCACATAATTTCACAGGGATTTTTTTAATCACCCGAGTGATTAGGGCGGAAATCGCAAGGGTTCCAGAATATCCAAATTTACCTAATCCTAATTTTTCATAAGCATAGGCGATACTATTGGTTTTGTCCAGGGAGGGGGCGAGGGATGCGTCTATTCCCTGATAGGAAATTTGAAATTCATGGGCGAGTTTCGAGGCTATTTTCTCTAGTTTGATGAAATGTTCTGTATAAAGTTCAGTTAAATTGGTTTCTGCTTCGATTAGAGTCCGAGATTTAGTAAACGCTTCGGTCAGTAAATCGGCACATTCTAATCCAATGGAAAAAGCTGACTCACCTTGATGGTAGGATGCCGGAAAAAAAGGAATTCCCGGGGGACAATTTGCCGTAGCGCAAAAGCGAAAATTTCCAAATCCATTTACAGTTTCGGTAGAAATGCGGTGAATGGTTTGCGCGGAAGCTTGAAGACTTTCCAAATTAATGCCTTCTTGGAGATTGCCTATGGTACTCGAACAAAAAATCTTTTCTGTTCTTTTGAGAATAGCCGGAATGACTGAAATGAGTTCGGGAGTTTTTGCATATCCGATATTAAAAAAATCTAAATTTAAGGCTTGACAAATCTCTTCTAGTCTCTGTAAATTATCAAGAATTTCAAACAGGGTGTATCCGGGTAAATACTGCTCAAAGGATTGGGTAGAAATGCGGGTGGTTTGGACTTTATAGCCTTGATTTTCTAATTCCTGTTGCGCTTGGAAGTTAAATTGCGCCGCTTGTTGAATGAGGGCGCTATCCGTAGGAGATGCTAAGGAAATCCCGGTAGTGATGGTTCTAATTTTCATAACCCTGTGATGGTTTAGTGTAAATTTCCAGAAGAGGCGATCGCCGGAGTAATTGCAGACATCCCCTTGTCATCGCTGCCACTTCCTCCAGTTTCTTTATTGAGGATTTTCACCACCTGATTGTAAATCGCTTCAGCTTGTTCAGGAGAATTGCCAATGCTAGTTAATCCCAGTTTGCCAAATTCCGAAAGACATCCCATTAAATGAAACAAGGTTCCGGTTTCAGTACAGCTATCAAAATGCAGTTGATGATAGGCGATAATATCCATTAAATCATTAGGTAACAATCCTCGATAACGGTCTTTTTGGAGATTATCGGTGGCAAAGTAATATTTAGGGCGTCCGGTTTGGCTATAAAATAATCCAGTAGATAAATTATACCGACCATTGGTTAACAGCTTGAGTTCCATGAAAGGATGAGTTGTGCCACCTTTGCGGAGGTTAATTTCGATCGCATACAAATCCCAGACTGTATGATTGCTCTCCTGACGCGGAATTGCCAAAAAGTCTACGCTAAACCGTTCTAATGCGCCTTTAGCGGCTAAATTTCGCCCCACGCGCATTCCCAGTTCCTGCGCTTGCAGTCGATATCCTTCATCAGCGGGAAACTGACAACCGAGGAAAATTTGCTGATCGCTACCGCCAAGAATTTGGTCATGAGTGGAGAGGATTTCTACCTCACCATTGGGGAGAATTCTGCCTTGCACACTGGGCGATCGCTTGTTTTCTCCTTCGATATACGCTTCCACAATTGCGCCTAATTCGGGAATACGACTGGAAAAATTAGTCCAGGTTTCTCCCTCCGCTTGAAAGTTCATAGTTTCAAAGCGATCGCAAATTGTCCCCACCCGCTTTTCTGGTGCAATTTCATACAGGGATTGCGCCTCTAAAATTGCATTTCCTTTCCCAGAAAATCCCTCATTCAGTTTGATAGCAATCCGCTTTAAATTCGGTTCTTTCGCTAATAAGTCTGCCGTAGCAACTGCCAAC
The DNA here is from genome assembly GCF_025370755.1 of Laspinema sp. D2d. GTDB lineage: Bacteria > Cyanobacteriota > Cyanobacteriia > Cyanobacteriales > Laspinemataceae > Laspinema. The sequence goes on from NZ_JAMXFC010000018.1 coordinate 19,808, forward strand.
TCTTGAACCGTCCAAAGCGATAAACTCCCCGGAGGATGGGGAATATTACATTCGCCGAAGATTTGGCGAGAACCGCTTTTGGTTCCCCATTCTAATAACTCGGGATTTAATGCCAATAAAGGAATATCTAACTGAACCGAAAGGTCCCGTTCACTGGCGGTAGAATTAAAACAAATCATGTAAGATTTATCTCGCCGCAAAACCTGGCGGATGCGCTCAATTAGACGAGGACGTTCTAAAATCTTTTCGGTTAAAGGTTTCGGAGAGGCATCATAGGTGGAAAACAGCAAGAGGCGATCGCGAGCGTGAGAAAAGGGAATTCCGGGCAATAATTGTAGATAATATTCCACAATCGTGGGATGTAGGGGTTGGGATGTGACATAAATTAGGCGAGTGCGAGGGTTTCGCAACCGAATCAGAGAATAGAGATTCCGTTCCTCATAGTGATGTACCCCGTGAATTTTCAACAGTTCCCGGCGATCGAGAGACAGGGAAGGAACCACTAAAATATCATTATCCCCGCGATCAAACTCATCGATGCTTTGCCAGCGATCGCGCAATTGACTTTGCAATTCTCGAAATCGCTCAATGCGATCGCCTTCCAATTCCGTTTGAACACCCATCCACTCAACCCCTACTTGCGATTTATTCTGTAATTTTAGCCTGATTGCTCCCGCTACCCATTCCCCTAGGGTGAGATTTGAGCGGAGATTCTGGAATACCCGTGCAGACTCCATCCTCGACGGGTCAAGAATAGAGTATCAGAGTCCAAAAATTTTCGCGCCGGGAAATGCCTCTCCTTCTACCACAGGGGGAACTAAAAATACACCTCCTGCACGCACAGTAATAAACCGTTCCATTCCTGGCAATTGCTCCTTGTCCCCACCGCCAAAATTCACCCCGCCTAACCAAGTCGGTTGTGTCAACATCCGTAAGAGTCGCTCGGGAGTATCCTGAAAACTCACAAAGTTTAAACCAGCGCGAAACCCAGGAGTGCTATCGATCGCCTCCAAAAATTCATACCCTTGCCGGAACACCCGCAGGGAATTACGCGACCCCACATCTTCCGCCTTATTTTGATTGGCGCGATGACTGTGACTCGCATTTAAAGGCGACTCCAAGGGCACCCGAGGTAACTCGCGATACGCTGTATTTTCCGGGGATGTGACTTCTCGGGTTCCCGCAAAGGGACAACCCGTTTGGACAACTGGATTGCCATCATTATCAATTGTTTCTAGGGGACATCCCGAGAGTTTATCTCGTCCGATGATGAGTTCTTGTTGCTGGCGACTGAGTTTGCGCCAAACCGTTAAATCCACCGGCAACCGCAAAAAGGCGAGATAAGTTCCGCCGACTGTCCATTTATCCTCCTCTGAGGTTTGGTCTTCTTTAATGGCGATCGCCTGAATCCGTTCTGAACTTTTCATGTTAGAAATTCCATCATGAAAATCAATCCAACTGCGCTCATCATCCCGCTGAAAACCCGTATAAAATCGGGTGATTAATAACGGAGATTCTCCCGTTTGTGGGTCAGTCAAATCCTGTAATACTTTCCAGGTTTCTACCACCGCCCGATTCACTGCTAGTTCAGTTTTAGCAATAAATTGTAAAGCAATTTCTTCCGTTGCGGGATTAAATTGCACATCATCGGCATAAGATAACCCCGAACCCAAAAGTAACGGACCACCACCCGTAGGACGAGCCGAACGAAACTGATTTTTTGCCCCTAAATCCAGGGGGAGCGATCGACCCCCATCCGCCAGTTTAAAAACATTCGGTCCATATCCCACCAAAACGGTTAAATCCCCACTGGGAACCGGAGAATCCGGTAAATCCCTAACTTTGCCTTCTTTGAGGTTTTGATACATGGAGTACAGGGTTTGAAATGCCTTGCCAATTTCCGGCGCAGTTAACCCCCTGGCAGCGCGAAGAAACATGATGCCAAAACATTGATCCGGTCGAACTCCTGGCGCGTGATAGATACCTTCTTGAAGTGATGCACTCATGGTCAATCTTGGTAAAAGTAAGAGTTAAGAAAGAACGCCCATTTGCCGAGGACCGATGCGACCGATTTGGGATTGGGTATCATACTGTTGTTTTAACTGATAAATGCGATCGCAAACCCCAGCGTCTCGACAACGAATTGGTTCTGAACTTGTCCGGAGAATGACATACTCATCTTCTGCCACTGGAGTCGGTTCTCCTACCACAATAATCGGGCCAATTTCAATCTGTTGTAACACTTGAAAACCACCCGTTAAGGGTTTAATATCTGACCCAACTTCCACCACAATATCATCTAAAAATGCTTCATCGGTATCACTCGGGCCAAATTCCAGGCGTTGATACATATCTTTTTCCCCTCGACTGAAGCGAATCCACTCCTGGGGAACAGCTTCGTCTTGATATCTGAAGACCGGATGATTAAAGGATAAAATATACATTCCCAAAGGATTGTCAAATGCCACCGTCTGACCATTCATCGCGGCTCCCTGCGCCCCCATTGCGGCGGCTGGGTCTGCATGACGACAGGCCAACCCTTCTACATTGTATTGCCGGAAAATTTGTTCTCGAATGGCAGATTTTAGCCCAGTTTCAGTGCGAACAACGTAGGGCGCGGCTCCAAACATCACTATGTATAATAAATCATCCAGGCCATTAATCGGATGAGTCATAAACAGCGCATTGTCTTGATTTAATGCCCCAGTCGGTTGCTCTGGAACCCCCGCCGCGACTAACTCTGCGTTATTCCCATGACCCGCAACCAGTCGAGAAAAGGCAATTTCTCGCTGACGTGGAGTGAGTAGAGAGGGGTTGCTCACCCCGTAAAGTGATTCCCAACTGGGGAGAAATCCCAGCACATTCTCCACCATTGCCCGCACCGCAACGGGGTCGAATTTAGCAATACAAGCCCAGTATTCTCGCAGTTCAGTAGTGACTTCGACTCGTTTCGGGCGCATTTTTCCCGTTGCATCCGGCTTCTCAATGATTCGATATTCACAGTATTCATTGTGCAGAATATGCCGCCCTCGAACGCCCCAATCGCACAATTGTTTAGCGGTGGGTTCATCCAGACAGAATGCCGGTTCAGCAGGGTCTCCAAACCATTTAATCGGGGCGCGGACGGGATTTTTGAGAGAGCTGGGGTCGAGGGTGAAAAAGCGATTTTTCCAGTTACCTAGGCGATCGTAAGCCGATTGAATCGTTTGATTCCACTGTTCGACAAGATCACGACTGATGATGGGGTCGGCGCGGCCCGGAACGTCATATACCATGATAGATTATACTCCTGATATTAGGGTAGAGAACGAAAAGAAAAACGACAGACCCGATCGCAGATCAGGCCATCAGTCCATCGTGCAACAGGACTGCACCAGTCCCGATAAATTTCAGATTCTTTAAAGAAAGTGACGTTAACCTCGGACCGCTTGGACTAAAGACTGACAAGCTTTGAAAAATATGCTAACATCCATGCCTAACCCAATATACTGCACTCCGACATCAATCCATTGTTTCGCACTTTCCGGAGTAGTTGTAAAGCTTCCGACTGCCTTGCCTGCATCGCGAATGGTGGTGACAGCACGTTTCATCAAGTCGATAACGCGGGGGTCCTCCACTTGACCGGGAATTCCCAGGGATTGGGAGAGGTCATAAGGACCGAGAAAAATCACGTCAATGTGGGGAACAGTGACAATTTCGGCTAAGTTTTGGATGCCGGTTTGACCTTCGACATGAACGATTACCAGGGATTCAGCATTGAGGCGATCGGTAATATTCGTCCCAGCAGAAGTGTAAGCACCAGCGCGGGTGCCAAAGGACAGACCTCGGGTCCCGATGGGGTTATATTTGGCGCTCTGAATCACCGTCGCCGCATCCCCTTGGGTTTCTATTTGGGGGACCTGGACCCCAGCGCTCCCAATATCAAGAGCGCGTTGAATTTGAGAAGCATCGTTTTTAGAAACCCGAACGATGGGGGCCAGTCCCACCGAATCCGCTGCGCGGCAGAGGTCTTCGGCAGCGAGGATATGTAAAGGGCCATGTTCTAGGTCGATTACGGCAAAGTCAAATCCGGCATGACCACAAATTTCGATAAAAGCGGGATAGGGACAGTTGATAAAAGGACCGAGAACGGTTTCACCTTGTTGGAGTTTCCGTTTGAGTAGATTTTCGCGCATATTGTCGGGGTTGGCGGTGGGATTTTATCCTCAAATTTTAACGGAAGCAGGGTGGAGAGACTTAGGGGGTACAAAAAGAAATCGCACCCGCTGTAACAGGGGTGCGATCGCCTTATTTGCCTTATTTATCGATTACTGGATTCTGCTGTTTCCAGTTCGGAGTGACCTTACATCAGCAGTAAGCTCTCTTGGGTAATCTCAACTTGAGAGAACACCGTTAGGGAGTATTCCGCACTAAAGGTAATCGTAGAAATAATCTGTCCGGATTCCATCGTGGAAGAAGAAATCCCTAAATCGTCCGTAGTGTTGGCGGCATCAAACAAATCAGAGAGATTTGTAATCCCGAAGGCAGCACCCGCCAACTTGATGACGTCACCTTCTTCCGCATTGAAGTCCAAAATCACGTCTTGCTTTTTGCCTTTCTTGCGGGCAGTTTTCTCGGTGTCTTCGCCCTCTTCCATATCATCCAGGAGAGCATCGCCATCTAAGATGAAGACATCGGCACCGACACCACCGATCAGGGTATCTTTACCAGACCCACCGTAGAGGGTATCATCACCTTCGCCGCCACTGAGGAAGTCTTTACCGTTGCCACCCATGAGAAGATCATTACCGACCCCACCGATCAGGGTGTCTTTGCCATTGCCACCTTCTAGGTAGTTATCCCCGGCAACACCACAGAGGAAGTCGTTGCCATTGTCACCCATTAAGCTATCGTCACCCTTACCGCCAATCAAGGTATCTTTGCCGTTGCCGCCTTGTAGGGAGTTATTGCCACCCATCAGCATATCGTCAGCATTGTCACCTTCGAGGTCATCCTCGACAACTACATCTTCTTCGGTAACAGCATCTTCTTCACTTTCAGTAATTGCTACCTCACCTTCCGTAACTTCACCATCAACAACTGTTGAATCGTCGGCAAGTGCGGCATCTTCTTCAGTGACTTCACCTTCGACAACTGTTGTATCGTCGGCAAGTGCTGCATCACCTTCAGCAACTGTTGTATCGTCGGCAAGTGTTGCATCATCGGCAAGTGCTGCATCACCTTCAGTGACTTCACCTTCGGCAAGTGTTGCATCATCGGCAAGTGCTGCATCACCTTCAGTGACTTCACCTTCAGCAAGTGTTGCATCACCTTCGGTAACTTCACCTTCAGGGACTTCACCTTCAGGGACTTCACTTTCAGAGACGGGTGGCATCAAGTCTTCCCCGTTCATCATTGCTTCAAACACTTCCAGGTCAGCAATCAGGAGGTCATTTCCGTTGCCACCCAAGATGGAGTCGTTGCCTGTACCGCCAATCAAGGTGTCGTGTTGGTTGTTCCCTTCGATGAAGTTATCCCCAGCGATACCGAAGATCATGTCTTTGCGGTTACCACCGATGAGGGAATCGTTGCCTTCACCTCCGATGAGAACGTCGATGCGTTTTTCCGCTGTGAGGGTCACACCGCCATCACCGTCGGCAACTAAAACGTTCTTGCCGTTGACGTTGATCGTATCCACACTGGGAATTTCGATTTCGAGGTCCTCACAACTGGGGAGAGACTCTAGGGTCGTATCCGGTGCAAGGGTGATGAGTCCTTCAAATTGACCCACTTCGATGTAATGTTCAAAAGCACTGGTGTATTCTTTCCCTTCACCGATAAGTGCTTGAGTTTCTTCATCGAGTAGGGAGAGATAGAATTCGACGTTGAATTCAGAGGTAGCAATTAAACCGCTGGAGAGTCCGACTTCAGAGAAGTGAGCGAAGGCGCTGCTATATTCACCGGAGGCGATCGCCTGAGCGACACCGGGCTGAGTGAGATAGAACTCTTCGTCAAAGAACTCGCAGGATACTTGTCCTTCAAAGAATCCCACCTCGACGAAGTAGGCAAAGGCACTGCTGTATTCCCCAGATTCAACGAGTTTCGCGACTTCTGGATAGTTCTCCAGATAGAAATCTTCTTCAAACAGCGCACTACCCACTAGACCCTCAGTGAGTCCAACTTCTACAAAGTGAGCGAAAGCACTGGTGTATTCACCCGACTCAATGAGTGCGGCGACTTCTGGGTACTGCTCCAGATAGAAGGCTTCGTTAAAGAAGGGACTTGGGCTGTTTCCTGCGGTTTCGCCAACTTCTAGGAAGTGGTCTAAGGCACTGCTGTATTCACCAGAGGCAATCAGGTTAGCGACATTAGTATAAGTCGCCAGATAGAACTCTTCGTTAAAGAGTTTGGTAACTTTGGTGACTTTTTCAATGCTGGTCACCTCGACTGTGCCCACATCGCTGATTTCCACGCCTTCAATACTGATGCTGGGAGCGGTAGTAATCGAAATATCGCTCGCGGTGAGTGCGGAGGTAGACCAGACGTTAACTGCACCTTTTCCTTCCAGTTTCAGAACAGTCAGGAACTTGGTAGTTACGCTTCCATCTTCAGCGGTTTGTTCTACTTCGCTGACTTGTGCGGCACTTAAAAGCTGTTCCGCAGTTAGAGTGCCTCCGACGACTTCGATTTTGTCGCCTTCTTCGGCATTGAAGTCGAGAATGGTCGTGCGGTGTTTCGGTTTTTGTCCACTCACATCGAGGATAAAGGTATCAGTGCCTTCACCACCGGCGAGGGTATCGGATTTGCCACCGCTAGTATAGAGGTAGTCATCGCCACTGCCACCGATGAGCAAGCTCTTACCTTTGCCGCCTGCAATTAGGGTATCGTTACCTTCGCTGCCACAGAGGGTATCTTTTTTGTCGCTACCAATGAGCAGATCATCACCTTCGCCACCGATCAGCAAGTTTTTGTTTTTGTTGCCGATTAGGGTGTCATCGCCATCGCCACCGACGAGGGTATCATGGTTCTTGCTACCGAAGAGTAGGTCATTGCCTTCACCGCCAAACAGCAGCGATTTTCCTTTGCCTGCAATCAGGATATCGTCGCCAGCATCTCCAATGAGGACGTCTTTCTTTTTAATCCCCTGAAGCACGTCATTGTCTTCGGTGCCGATAATGGCATTAGTGGCATTATACTGGCTGGGGTCTAAATCACCGAGTAAGTCGGTGCATTCGGGAATGGTGATGTTGTCGGCGGAGGACAGCAGTCCTTCTTCTTTGCCGACTTTGATGTAATAGGCAAAGGCGGTGGGATATTGTTTGCCTTCGCCAATGAGAGCTTTTTCTTCTTCGGTTAGCTGCTGTAAGAAAATTTCTTCCTTGAAGGTAGCGCTGGCGGTGATGCCAATTTCGATGCCGATACTCAAAAAGTGGGTAAAGGTAATCTGGAATTTTTGCGCTTCGGTTGCACCGGCGGGAATTTCCGGCATCTCGAAGTCCGGATTTTCCGCTGCATATTCTTCTAATTGTTCTAAGTAGAACTCGGCATCAAAGTCAGGAAGAGGATTTTGGCCTTTTTCAAAGCCTTCTTGCATGAAGTATTCAAAGACGCTGGTATATTTCCCACTGACGATTAGTTGTTGAACTTCTGAATATTGCAGTAAGAAGTATTCTTCGTCAAAGAATTGGGTAGGAATATCGCCTTGAGCTTGTCCAACTTTCAGGAAGTAGTCGAGGACGCTTTCGTATTCGCCGGACTCGATCAGTTCTTTGATTTGGGGATTTTGCTCTAAGTAGAATTTCAAATCCACTAAGGGACTAAAATTCTTCTGGCTGATTTCGGCATCGAATTGTCCTTCGAGGAGGTAGTATTCGATCGCACTCTTGAATTGTTTACCTTCGCCGATGAGTTCGCGGATTTGTTCCGGCAGTTGAGCGAGGAAGAAGTCTGAGTTAAAGACGCCGGTTTTGGCGATCGCTTCGGTTTCTTCCGTCAGTGCGGGATCTTCTTCGTCCGTGGGTTCTTCGCCATCGGTGGGTTCTTGTCCGGGAATTGTTGGCGGCGTTGGCGGCAGATCGAAGACAATTGGTGAACCGTCGGTTGTTTCTTCTGGGGTTGAACCATCCTCAGTTTCTAGGTCATCATCCTCCGTCGGCATTTCGGCTTCCGGTTCTGGCATGGGGGGATTCGGCAGGAATCCGCTCAAGAATCCAAATTGGAAGAAGTGGGAAATAGCACTAGAGAATTGACCATTTTGGATGCCTTCCGCTACTTCTTGATACTGTTGTAAGTAACTTTCAATATTGAAGGATTCGCTGGGAATGCGACCTTCAAAGATGCCATGATTTAAGAAGTGGGAGAAGACGCTTTTAATCTTGCCAGTTTTTAAAGCATCAGCAACATCTTTATATTGTTCCAGGTAAAATTGACCGCTGAAAAAGCTGCTGAAGGTGCGGATTTCAAAGCGTCCATGTTGCAGCCAGTGGGTGAGTCCGCTGCTGAATTCTCCAGCTTGAACGGCTTCGTTGACATCTGGATTACTGGCTAAATATTCTTGTTCATTGTAAGCCAGGTTGGGAGAGCGATTTTCTTTGCAGCCAAACTTGAGGAAATGTTCCAGTCCACTTTGGAAATCACCCTTGGCGATCGCCTCTTTGACATCTGTATTCGTTTCTACATAGAAAGTGGCGTCAAACCCAGCGATGATTTTCCGTTCCTCTTTATATCCAAATTGGTAGGCGTGTTCTAACCCACTCTTGAATAAACCTTGTTCGACAGCTTCTTCAACATCTGGGTTTTCCGCTAAATATTCTTCTTCATCACAATAAGCGGTAACCAGTTCTTTGATTTCTGGATCGACACCAGCATCATCGTCCATTTCCATTTCTTCGCCATCATCAACGGCTTCACCCTCACCAACGGCTTCGCCATCATCAACGGTTTCGCCATCATCAAGGTCATCTTCGCCATCATCGCCGATTACATCATCACCTTCATCAGTGGTGACTTCTCCATCCTCAGCAACCTCTTCACCTTCATCAGTGGTGACTTCTCCATCTTCGGCAACATCATCCCCTTCATCGGTGGTGGGGACTTCCTCTTCTGCCACTTCTTCGACTTCAGTTTCAGTTTCGGTTTCGGCAACGGGTTCTTCTGGGGTTTCCTCGGGTTCCGGCACAACTTCAGTTAATGTCGAAGGTGCAATCCCTTCGAGTTTGCTGCTACCTTCACGATTGTCCGTTCCCACACTGGTGAGGCGTAATCCGAGACTTTGACCTAAAAACTGATCCAAAGTCAAGGTTTCAGTTTCGTGGGAAAGGGTAAAACTGGTGGTCGTAATATCGTCTTGGCCGATTCCAGAAGTGCCAATTTCTACGTTCCCCTCAAAGGATCTTGGGGTGACAGTTGCATCCTGACTAATACTTGCACTCGATCCAAAGGCGGAATTGGTAACGTTACTGCCGGAGATTTGCAGTCCGCTGAGTAAAGAATCATCGGCTAGGTTGAAGAATACCCCTCGGATGTCTGCCATCGGGGTGACATCTTGCACAGTGACGTTAATACCGGCGGCAGTTTCTTCAAGAATCAGTTTGCCACTGGCATTATCTCCAGTAAAGCTACTAACTTCGACGGTGATCGTTTTAGGTGCGGCGGTTTCTTCTGTGCTTGTGGTCGTAACCGTTGCAGTTTCTTCGGGGGTTTCTGCGGTGGTTTCTTCTACGATGGTCTCTTCAGGATTCATAGCAAATCTCCGTAAGTTAATGCAAACACTAGCTGATGCCTTTTGGGGTTTAAAGGCGGGTAACAATCCCTCAACTGATTTCTAGGTCAATGGGGGACAGTTTAAGAAAATTTGGGGTTCCCGGGTTCGGGAGTTAGCGGCGATCGCCTCTCGTCTTTATTAAGAACTATCTCTGATTTTCCGTAACAAACAAAGTTTCATTATTTTTACAAGCTCAATCGGGTTATTAGATGTAATTTAGGGCAGTGTCTCAAATTAAGATAATTGAGTTCAGCTTTGGACTAAAATCGCTCTTTACAATATTTTTACTTGATTTTGCTAGATTTAGTTTACCCTAAAAATCTGGTGCATCTCTCCGCAATTATACGGAAATTATTGTCAGATTTCGTCAAAACTTAATTCATTTAAAACCCCTGAAAACCCGTTGTTGTAAAATCCTAAAAATCATGGAAAAGCAATCAGAAAATCATTAAATTCTGACTCTAATGCCGTTGCTTTGTTTAGGCAAAATAAATTGTCTTTCGACTGAAGCAGGGCTAATTGTAAGTTTTTATAAAAGGCTTTAAAATTCAAAGAGAGCAAAGGTAGATTTCAACATGAAAAATACCCATTTCTGACGTATCCAGTGAGTGATATCATTAAAATATGGACGGAGAAAAAAAGTTCCAGGGACTGTGTTTCATTAAAATAGGGGGAGAGGCAAACTCAGGATAAAAATTTAGAATCAGGGACAGTTTGAAAAATAATTTAAAAAAATTCCGATGGATTTACAGATGGAGGTGAATATAGTCAATAGACAGAAACTCTATGTTTTCTGACCGGGACTCACCGGCATCCTGTAGTGATTAGATTTAAAAGAGTCTGCTTTTGTTCCCGGCCTGGAAACTGCGATCGCGATTCGGGGAATGGCATGGTAAATAGTGGCAAATCTGCACAATGGGACCTCTGTTCAAGGGGTCATTGGGTGGGGGACCTGTGGAGGACCAGTCGAATTCAGGATTGCAAAAAATCTGATGGCTTCGTTTGGGGAGGCGATCGCCTGAACCAACACACCAGGGACTTCCCCCAGGTTTAACCAAACTCTGGGGATTAGGATGATGGCAAAAGAAATCGCACCCCCGTTAACAGGGGTGCGATCGCTCTCTTGATTAATTCCTCTCTTGATTAATCCCTAGATATTGTTGATCCCGTCGTAGGACTGAGCTTAAATCAGGAAGAAGTTATCTTCCGTGAGTTCTACCTGAGATAAGACCTCTAGCGAATAGTTTGCACTAAAGGTAATCGTAGAAAGGATTTCTCCACTTTCTAGGTTAGTGGTAGCAATGCCGAATCCGTCTGAACCATTTTCGACAAATAACTCGGAGATATTCGTAATCCCAAATGTTGCACCGTCAATTTGGATAACGTCTCCGTCTTCGCCATTGAAGTCCAAAATCAGATCTTTTTGGGTGGCATTGTCGTCATCACCCGCTTCCGTCTCATTACCGAGGGTACTGCCATTGATGACGAAGACATCTGCACCAGATCCACCCCGGAGAGTATCGTCACCGGATCCACCCGTGAGGGTATCGTCACCGGATCCACCATTTAGGAAATTGTTACCACTGCCACCGTTCAGGATATCATTGCCGGTCCCACCAAGCAGGGTGTCATTCCCTTCTCCACCCTCTAGGGAGTTGTTGCCTGAAACTCCAAATAGGAAGTCATCGCCACTATCTCCCATCAAGGTATCGTTACCGCGACCCCCAATCAAGGTGTCGTTGCCTTCTCCACCCATGAGCATATCATTGGTAACATCATCCGTGGCATCGTCCGTAACATCATCCGCACCATCGGTGACATCATCGGTGGCATCATCAGCATCATCGGTGACATCATCAGCATCATCGGTGACATCATCAGCATCATCGGTGACATCATCAACATCATCGGTGACATCATCGGCATCATCGGTGACATCATCAACATCATCGGTGACATCATCGGCATCATCGGTGACATCATCAACATCATCGGTGGCATCATCCGCATCATCGGTGACATCACCAACATCATCGGTGGCATCATCCGCATCATCCGCATCATCGGTGGCATCATCCGCATCATCATCATTGAGTTGATCAATGAAAATAAAGCCATTTTCGTTTCTTAATTCATCAAAGACTTGGAGATCACCAATGATCAGATCGTCACCCTCTCCACCCGTGATAGAGTCACTTCCTGAACCCCCAATCAGAGAATCGTTTCCGCTGCCTCCTTCAATCAAGTTATTGCCAGCAACGCCAAAGATTAGGTCGGGGAGTTCATTTCCGGTCAGGGTATCGTTGCCATTACCACCGATGAGAATATCAATGACTGCAGTCGCTTGTAGGTTTCCTCCCTCTTCACTGTCGGAGACAAGTACATTGCTGGCGCTACGGTCAATCTCTTCTATATTGCGGATTTCGATTCCTGCATCCTCATCGGCATCCAAGTCACCGGAATCTGTATCTAAATCATCATCCTCATCGGAATCCAAGTCACCGGAATCTGTATCTAAATCATCATCCTCATCGGAATCTAAGTCACCGGAATCTGTATCTAAATCATCATCCTCATCGGAATCCAAGTCACCGGAATCCGTATCTAAATCATCATCCTCATCGGAATCCAAGTCACCGGAATCTGTATCTAAGTCACCGGAATCGCCATCTAAGTCGGGAGGTTCCGGGGGTGAAACATTGCTGACTGGTGGATTGAAAACGATGGGGGAAGTTGTAGTCGTATCGTCAGGAGTTGAAGTATCGTCAGTTTCTAGATCATCATCATCATTATCATCATCATCATCCGGCATTTCTGCTTCTGGCATGGGGGGATTCGGCATGAATCCACTGAAGAATCCCACCTGGAAGAAGTGGAAAACGGCATTGGGGAATTGACCCGCTTCGATTCCTTCAGAAACTTCTGGATATTGTTGTAAGTAGGTTTCGAGATTGAAGGATTCGCTGGGAATGCGTCCTTCAAAGATACCATGATTTAAGAAGTGCGCGAAGACGCTTTTAATCTTGCCGGTATTTAATGCTTCGGCAACATCTTCATATTGTTGTAAGTAAAATTGGGCATTGAAAACATTGCTGAAAGTCCGAATTTCAAAGCGCCCATGTTGCAGCCAATGTGCGAGTCCGCTGCTAAATTGACCTTGTTTCACCGCGTCATCGACATCGGAATTATTTTCCAGATATTCTTGTTCGTTGTAGGCGAGGTTGGGAGAGCGATTTTCCTTAATGCCAAACAGTAAGAAGTGTTGTAGTGCGCTTTGGAAATCACCGTTGGCGATCGCCTCTTTCACATCAGAATTATTTTCTTCATAGAATCGCGGATCGAATCCCGCAATGACGTTCCGATTCTCTTTGTATCCGAAGATGTAGGCGTGTTCTAATCCACTCTTAAATAACCCTTGTTTGACGGCATCGGCAACATCCTGGTTCTGGGCCAAATACTCAGCTTCATCACAATAGGCCATAACCAGTTCTTTGATTTGGGGATCGACGCTTGCATCGTCATCCATATCATCATCTAAGTCACCGGAATTCACATCCAAGTCACCGGAATTCATGTCCAAATCATCGGCATTATCATCCCCAAGGATGTCATCGGCATTCTCTTCGCCTGTGGTAGTCGTAGAGATTTCCCCGTCTACGTCCTCTGCATCATCATCCAAGTCACCGGAATTCATTTCCAAATCATCGGCATTCTCTTCGCCTGTGGTAGTCGTAGAGATTTCGCCGTCTACGTCATCTGCATCATCATCTAAGTCACCGGAATTCATGTCCAAATCATCGGCATTATCATCCCCAATGATGTCATCGGCACTCTCTTCGCCTGTGGTAGTCGTAGAAATTTCGCCGTCTACGTCATCTGCATCATCATCTAAGTCACCGGAATTCATGTCCAAATCATCGGCATTATCATCCCCAATGATGTCATCGGCACTCTCTTCGCCTGTGGTAGTCGTAGAGATTTCGCCGTCTACGTTATCTGCATCATCATCTAAGTCACCGGAATTCACATCCAAGTCATCGGATTGGACATCATCGGTTACAGCGGTGGTAGAGATTTCGCCGTCTACGTCATCTGGATCATCATCTAAGTCACCGGAATTCACATCCAAGTCATCGGATTGGACATCATCGGTTACAGCGGTGGTAGAGATTTCGCCGTCTACGTCATCTGCATCATCATCAGGAGTACCCGAGTCCATATCTACATCATCGGATTCGACATCTGTTACAGCAGTGGTGGTGAAGATATTGCTGTCATCAAATTCATCATCCAAGTCACTAGAATCAGCCTCAATAGTCGGATCAATTACCATTGTGTTTTCTTCTAGCATTGTTTCTTCAGGATTCATTGCAAAACTCCTTGTTTGGTGCAACAGTGTGGCAATTTAAGGGATAGATTTAGTCGGGTGTTCCCGGTTTCGGGAATCCGTTGCGATCGCACTCGGGATATCGGCACGGTTCGCAGAGGTAGAGTGGAAAAGCGGTTACCTGCTCTTGATTTTCCGTCGTAAAATCAATCACTCTTGAATTCATTCTTAACTTTATCAAACTCGTTTTAATCTATCTAAAGGCTGATTCACTTCAAATTAATTATCAATAAATTTCATGGAAAAGCAACTCCAAATTTGCTTGAAGTTGCAAGATGAATTAAAATAAAATCCGAGAAACCTTGAAGAAGTTAATCTGGATTGTTTTGTTTTTACTTGAAGTGTTTAGGCTTAAATTATTTCATTTAAAATTCAATTGTCTCAATTTTTCAAACTGCTAAACCGTAGAAAACTTTAATTGGAATTTGCCCTACATTTCAATAGAGCAAGAGAGTTTGCTTTGTAAAAATAGGGACTGATGTAACTTGAAGAATCAAGCATGATGGCCTAACGGGTTTTTCAACACAAAACAAAAAATACGGATTCTTTAATGGAGGCGGCGAAGGTAGAGGGTAGGCGGAAACTCTATGTTCTGACAACCGTAACTACATTGCAGCACCTCATAAGCAGATTGAAAAAAATCGGGTTTTGTTCCCGGTGATACGAAGAAGATTATCTACAAATTTCAGTGATTCGATGAAAAGAGGATGAATGCCTTGACCCTATGGGGGTTTGAGTGGGGTTGGGGCTTCAGTCCCTGGGGACGCCTGGTCCCCAACCAGAGAACTTGGGACTGGAGGAAAAAGTGTCCCAATCGGGGGGTAGCTTTGGGGTTAAAAACTAGGATTTTTGATGCAATTTAGGCCAATTCGTCACAAATGGGAGTCCCAAACCCGGTTTCTTATCTCTGGGATTTCAAAGGGGGCCTCCTAGGACCTTTATAGGTTGGATGTATCCGTTGAAAAATCGCCCTGAGTGCAACAATAAAGGAGTAAGCCAGATGGATCCTTGATTAGCACTGAGGGGAGGAAGGGGAGAAAAAGTTGGAAAATGAGGAATGGATTTGGGGATGTGATGGGAGGCGATATGGGAAAGGATAGAGCTTTGGACCCTCGCCTTGGCTTCAGGATGAGCTTAGAATCGGTAAGAGTGGGAAGCGTGTTAGAGGTGAGGAGTAATCATGACGTTGGCAGAACAACTGGCGCAAGAGTGGCGATCGCGTCTATCCCAGGATTGTCCAGATCATCCAGTTAGCACCCACGAGAGTATCGTGCAATGGCTGTTAGGGGAGGATCTGGATCGGTTTGAAGTCCTGACGCCAGAAAAGCTAGAAATCGTCCGTTCAGCGATGGACTATCGCTATCGGATTTTGCTGAGGGTCTTGGGGGTGCCGACGGAACGAGCTTATACGAATTTAGTCCGGCGGTTGTCTTCGTTGGTGTTGTTGCGCAATAAGATTAAAACCTGGGTGGCGCTGAGTCGCGATCGCCAGCGGACGGTAGTGGATGTGGTCCAGGAAGTGGTCCAGGAACTGTGCGAACGCGATCGCTATATGCAGCAGCAAATTGCTTGGATTGGTAAATCAACCCAAACCTCGCGGGTCAGAAATGCGCTGTTGTTGGCAACCATTGAAGAATATTGCTTGCGTCCAGTTCGGAATCAACCCTTACTCGCCTATCGGTTTTTCAACTATTTGCGCAGGTCCCAGCGTGGGGGATTAACTCAGGTGCCAGAGGCGGAATTAATTCGCCTAGTTTCTGATGAAATTGGTTCGGATGAGTCAGACAGTTCAATTAGTTTGTTGGATGCTCAGGCGATCGCCAACGCGCAAGATACACTTGCCTGGGAAGAACAACAACTTTTAAGACAAACGGTTCAGCAGGAGTTTGCTGACTATTTGGCAAAAAATGTGGATCCAACGGCAGCGGATTGGTTGCGATTATATCTTCAAGGTTGCTCCCAAGATGCGATCGCCAAGGGTCTCAATTTACCCGTTAAGCAAGTCTATCGCTTGCGGGAAAAAGTTAGCTACCATGCCATTCGAGTCTTTTCCCTGAAAATTGAACCGGAGTTAGTCGCTAACTGGTTACAAATTAGCTTACGAGACCACGGCTTTGGTCTAACCTCGACGCAGTGGGAACAATTTTATGCAACCCTTACCCCAGAGCATCAACAGCTTCTCAACCAACTCAAACAGGGACAATCTTTAGAGGCGATCGCCCAGAACCAAGGGGTCAAACTTTCTCAAGTGATAGGAGAATGGACCCAGCTTTATCTAGCGGCTCAATCCCTCCGAAATAGCCGTTCTGAACCCGATGGCTGATTAAAAATTGTTAACTTTTTCAGGGAAAAGTGGTACTTTAAAAGAAGAATATTAAATCAACTTCCCCCTACCCTAACTGCTGTCCCTTGGTTTCTGGTGCATTGAATTAGAGTTGAAAAACCAAATGGGCGGGACAGCCTTCTCCCCTCGTTGTTCAACTTTCGCAAATCGTTATCCCTAATTCCTCCGACTGGCGTGACTGTTGACCCCGGTTAATCACCACAGCGGAATCACTGGAATTTAGGTAAGAACTGGGTGCATCTCAATCCGTTGAAAAGTTGCCAATTGTACTCAAAATTTGACACAGGGTACGATTCTTGGCTCCCTTGTTTGGAAGTGCTCAGTCCGGCATTGTATCGGACTTGACTTGTCGGGTCATCCAGCCGGAAAATAGGAATAACCCACCAGCATTTCTTCAACTTGGATAGTCAGGAGTGGGACCTACCCTGACAACCTTGGGTCATTGGTGTCACTATTGTTGGTTTTCTTTCTCTGAATAACACAGCACCGAGTTCTTTCACCAATGCAAACCAAAACCGTCACTAACTGGGCAGCACAAATGGATTCCGAGCAAATCTTCCAGCTAATTGACAACCTGTTGCCTTTTGAAGCCTGCCTGTATCATGAGGTCTTACCGTTGTCCATTAAAGGGAGCCGTCTCCACCTGGGTATGGTCGATCCCGAAGATTCTGCTGCCTTGGAATATGTCCGCCGAATTCTGGGGTATATGCGGTGTTCTCTAGTATCAGAAAAGATTTCTGCGGAAGTTCACCGATCGATGCTCAGTGCTTACTTAAACTATATGCACACGGGGAAAAAAAAGGCATCGGCTGCGCCTCCAACCCCGGGAAGTCACCTTCCCGCCCCGCCCCTGCCTCCTTTGCCGAATCCCGCCCATATTTCCTCGGTGGCTGTGCATTCTAGGAACGATTTACTCCCGCCGCTCCCCCATTCCGCTACTAGCGATCGCACCAGCTTACCCGCACCTCACTCAGCACCCCTGTTACCCGGTACAGGGGTGCCGGTGTTACAAGTGAGTGTCTCCCATCCTCACAGTCCCTTGGATGAACTTGCCAATTTACCCCCCAAGGAGCTTTTACAAGAGTTATTGGGGCGAATTTTAGAAGGGGGTATCGGTCGGCTTTATTTTGAGCGCCAAGCTCAACATGGGCGAATTCTTTGGAGTCAGGATGGGGTCGTACAGTCGGTGATGGACGGGTTGGAATTGTCCCTGTTTGGGGGGGTGATGCATGAACTCAAGCTCTTGGCACACTTGCCGTTAATCCCCCTGCAAAAACCCAAACAGGTGGAAATTGAACGGCGCTATAACAAAGAAGATTTATTATTACGCTTGCGGGTCATGCCGGGAACGGATGGAGAGCGGGCGACCTTGCAAGTGTTACGGGGTGCGGCTTTAAAGTTTTACAAGCAGCAGCAGGTGGAGGATTTAAGTCGGGATGCCTTGCGATTGGCGCTGCAACTTCAGCGGAAGGTGGATGAATTGCGCGATCGCGCTAGTAAAATTCCCGATCTCGCTTTAGGTAAGTTAGATGCACTACCGGCGCTCAACCAGTTAATTCGTCAGGTAGAGGAACAGTTAGCTCAACTCAAAGCACTCGACGAGCATAAAGAGTAGTTCGGACTGATACAAATTGGGGGAGTTCCCTAGCCTAGAGTAGGAGCGGTATATTGACTGCCCCTACTCTAGGCTTGTTTTGAGAGCTGAAATCGCCCTTTATGCTAAAACAGCAGCGGGGACAGTCCAGCGACCAACGGCTTTGCCAATGACCGCTAACTCTTCTCCCATCAGGCGATCAAAGCGATCGGGGGTGAGGGATTGCGGTCCATCGGATAAGGCTTTATTCGGCGTCGGGTGGACTTCAATCATCAGTGAATCCGTTCCCGCTGCGATCGCCGCCCGTGCCATCGACGGAACTTGATCTGACCAACCCGTTCCATGACTGGGATCAATCATAATCGGCAGGTGAGTGAGCTTTCTCAAGACCGGAATCACTGATAAATCCAACGTATTGCGCGTGTACTGCCGGTCAAAAGTCCGGATTCCCCGTTCGCACAAAATCACCCGGGGATTGCCTGCGGCCAAAATATACTCTGCTGCCATCAACCACTCTTCAATCGTGGCTGACATTCCCCGTTTGAGTAAAACCGGCTTATCCTGCGCACCGACTTTCTTGAGTAGGGAGAAATTATGCATATTGCGCGCCCCAATTTGAATGATATCGGCGACTTCGCCTAACATCTCCAAATCTGAGGCATCCATCAGTTCAGTAATAATTCCCAACCCGGTGACTTCCCGCGCTTTGGCGAGTAATTCTAACGCACTTTCGCCATGTCCTTGGAACGCATAGGGCGAGGTGCGGGGTTTAAAGGCTCCCCCTCGCAAAAACTTGGCCCCCGCCGCTTTGACTCGTCGCGCCGTCTCAACGATCATATCCTCGTTTTCCACGGAACAGGGTCCGGCGACCACAACGATGGGGTGGCTTTCACCAAAGTGAACAGGTCCATTGGGGGTATCGACCACGACTTCTGAAGCTTCGCCGTGGCGGAATTCCCGACTCACGCGCTTAAAGGGTTGTTCTACCCGGAGGACTTGTTCGATCGCCGGACTCATTTCCTGGAGTTGTTGCAGATCCAAATCTGCTGTGTCTCCAACCAGTCCAATCACGACTTTATAGCGACCGACAATTTTCTCGGGGCTTAGACCCCAATTTTCGGTCAGTTCTGCACTGAGGCGGTCAATTTCGGCTTCGGGTGTGCCGACCTTCATTACAATGATCATGGTATGTTACGGGGCTTATTTGCTTTTGTACAGACTATTTAACTGCTCTCGTCGGCGATCGGCTATTCCTATTTGATGGCTTCTTTCTAGCAATGTTTAGCACTTCGCTAAAGAGCAGCCGATCGCCGATCGCCCTATAATCCTCAACTGGAAAAATGGATCATTAGGTCATTTGTCCAAGTCCCCCTCAGACGACAAATGACCCATGACAAATGACTACTGGCTTTTTTGCTTGGCCTCTCGTCTAGCCGCGCTCATCCGGCCAAAATTGGTGGTAAACTCCTGCCAACCTAACAGGGATCCGGGAATCTCTTCATCCCAGGATGCCGAAAGGACGCCGTAGGTTAGCCCGATCACGCCGAGTCCAAAGCAGCCCATGCTCACTAGGACAACGGCGAAATTAGGCAAGGGGAACAAGTCCCCACTAATCACAAAATAGCTGGCGATAAAGGTAAACATCCCCAAAGCAGTCGGAACCCCGCACAAGATTGCCATCCGACTCACCATACGTTGGCTGACCACTTCGGGAATGGCCCGGTCTTCTTTGGACATCGGACGACGAGCGGTATCTTTCGGTTTTCCAGATTCTGGACTTTCGGATGCCTTGGGGGTTGAGTTGTTTTTGGCCGGTTTTTTCCGTTTTGGCTCAAACGGTAACCGATTTCGTTGGGGTTCCTGTGACATTGGCTTTTGTGTTGGGTCTAACCCCGAATCCCGAGGCGGGTAATTAAAGCACGATACCGGGCTTGGTCTTGTTTCAAAATATAGGCCAATAAGCGCTTGCGCTGACCAATCATTTTCAACAATCCTCTTCTGGAGGAGTGGTCTTTTTTGTTGGTTTTCAGGTGTGTACTGAGTTGGTTAATCCGAGTGGTTAACATGGCAACTTGCACATCTGCCGATCCGGTGTCGGTCTCATGGATTTGATATTCGTTGATGAGTTCGTGTTTGCGCTCTTGCGTCAGGGTCATTGCTTTTTGGCTTTACTACTATAAACGCGGCAATTCACCATCTTAACATGAGTTTGAGGGAAGGGGAAGATTTGGGGAGATGGGGGAGATGGGGGAGATGGGGGAGATGGGGGAGATGGGGAGGATGGGGGAGATGGGGTGGATTGGGGAGATGGGGAGATGCGGTGGATTGGGGAGTTATTGGGAGGTTAACCAGGCGATCGCCTGTCGGATCCAGGTTTCTACGGGGTCTTCGTTAGATAATTGGCCGGTTTGGGCGATCGCGGCTAAAGATTCCATGACTTCGGTACTGGTATATCCGATCGCCAGTAAGGTCATTTCTACATCCTCTTGCAATGCCGGTTTGATTCCCATTGCTGGAGTGGCACTCACCCCGGATTGCTTGCGCCATTCCGCCAGTTTCGTTCTCAGTTCTAGGGAAATCCGTTCCGCTGTCTTTTTCCCGACCCCTGGGGCTTTTGCGAGGATTGCGGTATTACTCGTAACGATCGCCTGGACCAATTCGTTCAAGTCTAGGGTATCCAACAGGGCGATCGCTAACTGGGTCCCAATCCCACTCACAGCAATTAATTGCCGAAACAATTCACGTTCAGCATGAGACCCAAACCCATAGAGCACCATCTGATCCTCTCGAACCTGGAGATGGGTAAACATCTGCAAGGTTTCCCCGATCGCTGGTAACTGTCGGATCGTCCGGGGACTAATTTGCAAGTCATACCCCACCCCATTTACCTCTAAGGTTAGGAAAACCCGATTGCCGGTATTTTTTTGAACCCCTGCCACAGTGCCTTTGAGATAGCCGATCATGCAATTAGGTATCCTTGTGATGCGGTTACGGTGTGATTCCAGGGTCCGAGTTGAGGGTGGAGGGGTTCAAAGGCGATCGCTCCTCTACCCTCAAGCCTTGAGTTTACAAGAATTCAAAATGTTTTAAGCCTTCTAATATACCACCAGCACAGGATGCCTGGGCAAAATAAAGACTATCCTGGCGATGTTCTTCATACCAGGTTCGCAATTCCGGTTGCGCATTTCCCACGATGATCCCCCGTTCTTGCCCCACTTCAAACAGGGCGATATCATTCCCCGAGTCTCCACAGGCAACGGTTCGTTTGGGTTCGATGCCGTAGCGGTGGCGGATAAACTGCATAGCTAATCCTTTATTTCCCTTGATGGGTAAAATATCCAAATCTTTGCCCCCACTATAAATCAACCGCACCTCTAATTTCCGGTCTTTTAAGGCAGACTCTAGCCGAGGGAGTAAATCAGGGGCGATTTCCTCCGAGAGGAAATAACTGACTTTAAAAGGGCGCTGTTCCGAGTCGGGTTGGGACACTAAGTCAGAAAAATGACCCGCAATTTCGAGAATGCGATCGCGGTCCCACCCGTCTGAGAGAATATCCGCCCATTCGGGGTCATACGCTTCCATGCCATTGGTATAGATTTCGGTACCAACAGAGGTAACTACGGCATCCGGTTGGATGAGTTGCTTTTCTTGTTGGAGTTGCTGGTAGAGTGCAGGCGATCGCCCAGTCGAATAGACAATTTTTGTCCCATAAGTTTGACGATGGTGATGGAGTGCTTCCTGAAGGGTTGCCAAAGCTGCATCGTCACCGACATAAGTATGATCTAAATCGGTTATGAATAAAAACTGACTCATGTTTTCCTCGGGTTTATAGTATCTAGTGGTTTATTGTTTCGTGGCGATCGCAGCTTGTCAAAGTCCACTGGGTAGAAATTGGTTTTGAGTTTCAGGAAAAACTCAGAGTTCCAGGCTGTTATAGGTCTACTGTAAGTCAAATTCCAAAAACCCTGGGGGCGATGGGCGCGTTTAATTGTCCTGGGTGGATCGGTTAGATTGCTTGTTATTATGCATAGAAATTCTTAGCCTCTTTCAAACCCAATGATACTGACTCCCCCACCGTCCTCGTTTCCCTGGGTGATCGGCACCCCTCGCAAACTTTGGTTGTTGATTCTGCTTTTTTTCTGTTCCCTCTGTCTGATCTTCCTGTCACCGGGGTTAAGTCTCATGGTAGTTTCCCCCCCACTTTTAACGGATCCGTTTCTGCAATTTCCCACGTCTAATTCTGTGCGGGTGGTGTGGTTTACCGAGTTTGCTGGGATTCAGCATCGGGTCGAATATGGGGAAAAGGGGGAAAACGTTGTGGGGGCGACTACGACGAAACTGAGTCGGACTCAGGAGGACCAGCGATCGCGCGTCGGAAGTCAAACCGAAGACGCGTCGGTATATCCGAAACCGACAGCCCGAGATATTTGGCGGCATGAAGCGGAGATTACCGGATTAACCCCTGGGGTGCGGGTCCCTTATCAGGTGACGAGTGTGCGGGAGGACCAGGTGGAAATTAAGGGCGATCGCTTCACCCTGGCAGCCAACCCCGAACCGGGTAGCAATTTGAAAATTTTGCTCACTTCGGATTTTCAGTTAAAGCCGATGACTGCGGCTAATTTACAAAAAGTCGTCGAAACAGTTGGGCGCGTTGATGCCGTATTTCATGCCGGTGATTTAATCAATATTGCCGATCGCGCTTCCGAATGGTTTGATGACAATCGGGGAAATGCCTTCTTTCCAGTCCTGCAAGGTCGCGCTCAGTATAACTTTAAATCCGAGTCGGGCGATCATGTTTATACTGGAGGTCAAATTATTCAACACGCCCCCCTATTTCCCACCGTTGGCAATCATGAAGTCATGGGCCGTGTTTCCCCAGAAAAAGACTTAGAGGAGCAGTTTTTAGATGCCTTTCCCCGGGAGATAGCCCGTCGGCTTTACGAGGAAAAAGTTAAAGAAATCAATCCCGAAGAGTCGCCGGTATTGCGCGATCGCTGGTTAAGTGACAATTCCTTTAATACCACAACCTTTAACGAAATCTTCAACCTGCCCAATGCTGAGGCCAACAATTATTACGCCGCCACCTTCGGCGATGTGCGATTAGTTGTTTTATATATTACGAACATCTGGCGTTCTCCCAGTCTCGAACCCAAAACCCGAGGCAAATATCGAGAACGGGCGGATCATTTAACTCAACCGGAACAATGGGGATATGGACAACATATTTTTGAACCCATTGCCCAGGGTAGTGAACAATATCAATGGCTGGAACAAGAGTTAGCCAGTTCAGAATTTAAAAAAGCTAAATATAAAATTGTCATGTTTCATCATCCTGCCCATTCCATTGGGGAACACATAGTTCCGCCTTATACGAACCCCTTACAGCGGTTAGAATCTGATGGCATTGGGCGGATTACAGTACGCTATGAATATCCCCCAGCCCAAGATTATATTGCTCGGGATGTCGTCCCCTTGTTGGAATCAGCGGGAGTCCAGTTAGTTTTTTACGGACATTCTCACCTGTGGAACCGCTTTGTCAGTCCCAGTGGAATGCACTTTTTGGAATCCTCTAATGTGGGGAATAGTTATGGGGCATATACGGAAAATAAGCGCCCACAAGTGCCGGAAAATTATCAAGAAACCTATGCTGTCACCGGCGATCCCAATGGATTAGACGCAATGATTCCCACCCTTGCCCCCTTCCTGGATGACCAGGGGAAACCGTTACCTTATATTGCCAGTAATGAGATCTCTGCGTTTAGTATTTTCGAGACGAGTACAGGGATGGTCAGCAGCTACCGTTTTGATGCACGCCAGCCCAGTGCACCGGCGGTTAAATTTGATGAATTTAAGCTCAAATAATCGGCTGAAAATAGGGTAGCAGAAACCGGGTTTTTTAAATAACTTGTGCCCCTTTCACCTCAATGGAGAAAAGCATAAACCCGGTTTTTCAAGCTACTGCAACGGCAGCAGAAACCGGGTTTTATAATCACTTGCTTTCTTCATTTCAAGAATCGGGCATTTGCCAGATTTTTATGGTTTTATCACTGCTGCCGCTAACGAGCATTTTACCATCGGTACTCATGGCTACGGCATTGACACTATCCGAATGTCCCGTTAAAGTTTGAATTTCCTGCCTGCTTCTGAGGTCCCAGAGTTTAAGGGTATGGTCTGAACTGGCAGAAACCAGCATTTTTCCGGCGGGACTGATGGCAATACTATTAATGCGATCGCTATGTCCGTTTAGAGTGCAAATTTCTGTGCCTGTTTTCATATCCCAGAGTTTAATCGTTTTATCTATACTCCCACTCGCTAAGGTTAAATTATCGGGAAATATCCCTACAGAAGTCACGCCGTCCGAATGTCCCAATAACGGGGGAAATTCTTCGGATGTTTCTATATTCCAAAGTTTAATCGTTTTATCTAAACTGCCACTGGCTAAAATGCGATTATTTGGACTAATTGCTAGGGAAGTTACTGCTGCTAAATGTCCGGTTAAAGTGACTAATTCTTGTCCCGTGATGCCATTCCAGAGGCGAATGGTTTGATCGAGACTGCCACTGGCAAGCAGGGTACCATCGGGACTAAAGGTGACCGCATTGACCCATTGTTGATGTCCAGTTTTGGTGAATAAAGGTTGTCCATTTTGGGCTTTCCAAAGTTTGACTGTTTTATCATTACTGCAACTGGCTAAAGTCCAACCATTATAACTGAGGGCGATAGAATTAACGGGGTAAGAATGGCCGGTTAAGGTCAGAATTTCTTGGCCGGTTTTGAGGTTCCAGAGTTTAATGGTTTTATCCCAACTGCCACTCGCGAGGAGTTGACCTTCTGAATCTAAGGCGATCGCACTGACGGCGCGAAAATGGCCGGTTAGAGTGGTTTGACATTCCATCCCAGGAGTTTTTAACACTTCCACCGGGGAGACTGGAGTGGACGAAGAATGAGGAGATTCGGGAGAAGCATGATGATTAAAGGAAGAGGAAACCTGGGTCAAATGAGACTGAAGAACGCGGGTTTCTTGTTCCAGTTGCTGAATCAGATGACTAGCGCTTCTGAGTTCATCCTGTTGCGATCGCAGGGTAGCCCAGAGACGTTTTGCCCAGGCTACTTTTGCCCGTTCTTTTGATAAAATAATCAGTCGAATATCCGGGTTAACCGATGCAGGATACGGGGTCAAATCCCAACCACATTTGGCACAGTGATCGCGTTCTCCTTTACTAAATTCAGCTTGACAAATTGGACAGTTAGACATACTGGCTTAAATAGACGGGCAACATCACTGATTTACTCCACACTAACCCCTGATGGAATAGGAGTTAATGGTCACCAATTCCCCAAATTTTAATCTTACCCCCATCAAACCCCGTGACAATTTTATCGCCATTGGGACCGATGACGCTACATAACATATATCCTTCATTTCCGTGAGTAGTTTTCAACGGAGGAATGGTGTGAATGGGTCTAGCTTGTTCTAAATTCCAGATTTTAATCGTCCCATCATCGGAACTACTTGCCATCATATTATTCTGAGAAATGGAAACCGAAGTCACCCCACTAGAATGATCCGCCAGGGTGTACAAAAGTTTACCCGTTCCCACATTCCAGAGGCGCAGAGTCGTATCATTACTCCCACTGGCTAAAAGATTACCATCAGGACTAATGGCAACGGAACAGACCGATCCAGTATGATCGGTGAGGGTATGGAGTAATTCTCCGGTGAGTAAGTTTCTAATTTTAATCATATTATCATTTCCCCCACTCACGAGGGTATTTCCTTGGGGATTAATCGAGATAGAACGCACGGTACTCGTATGTCCATAAAACGTCCCGATTAATTCCTGGGTATCCAAATTCCATAAGGCAATTGTTTTATCCGCACCCCCACTCACCAGCATATTTCCTTTGGGATGAAATGCCAAGGCATTTACCCATCCCGTATGTCCTCTTAGGGTGAAGCGGAGTTTGCCGGTTTTGAGTTCCCAAAGTTTGATGGTATTGTCTCCACTGCCACTCGCGAAGAGTTCGCCATTGGGGGAAATTGCTAGGGCGATCGCAGAACCTGTGTGACCAATTCCCGTTTTAATCAGGTTTCCCGTACTGATCTCCCAAATTTTAACAGTTTTATCATTACTGCCACTGACTAAAAAGTTTCCATCAGGATCAATCGCCAAAGTTCGCACGGCTTTTTGATGTTCTACGACTTGCAAGCAGCGAAAAAACCGATAGGGTTGATAATCTTCTATTGCCATTTTTGCTTTGGGCAAATGACTCCGTTTCAGCAATGCATAAGCCCATCGCTGGACGGCTTCCGAGGGGTCTGCCAGGGAAGAGATCAACAAGTTAACCATATCCGCTTCAAATTCAATCGCCCCATTATGGCGACTACTGGCTTCTATTTCCAGATTTAATTCTTTTATTTTTTCTTGTAAACCCGCTGATTTTTTTTGTTCAAAAACCAGTTGATTCATGAGTTTTAATTTTTCAGTTTTTGAATCATTTAATTGTTGTTTTAAATCTTGAATTTCTTGAAATATTTGCTCTTCTTGGGGGGGCTGCAACCGAGCAATTTCTTGATGGAGGTTTGCCAACATTTCTTTTAAATCGTGGGGTTCTATCATAGGATTGCTACTGGATTGAAGGGGATGAAGGGGTTGAGAAATGACGGGCCGATCGCCATTCCCTTGCTGTAACTGAGAGAATACTTCATTCAGTCGAGTCTCTAGGGATTGGTACCCAGCTAGGCGTTCTTGACGCTCATGGTTAATTTCCGTTTCTAAGCGATCGCGCTGTTGGCGAGCTTCCTCACTCTTAAATAACAGGCGATCAACCTTTTCCTGAGCATTGATTCGTTCTTTTCCCGCCCGATCTAAGCGTTCCCAAAATTTAGATAACTGTCCTTCAATGTCGGCTAACTTCCACTCTAACTGTTTAACGGCTGAGTCCCGTTCCTGAACGAGCGCCCAGACATTTTTCGCCCAAAATAGTTTGGTCACCTCCCCGGAAGAATTCCCTTCGGGCAACTCTCCAGAGATTAACTGGGGATCCAACGTTACATCCCACCCACAGGTTGGGCACAGTGTCTGTTCCCCCTGTACATATTCAGTTCCACAAACTGGACATTTAGACACACCAAAAAATACCGTATCCATGCTTTCTATCCGCCAGAAATTCGATCACCCATATCGGCATCTATTGTTATGCTAATGGTTTCCCCTACCTTTAGCCTAGGACTTTAGTATCACCTTCAATAAATACAGGACTTACGGAGTACACAGATATAGGATGGATATTCCGAAGCCAGGGCTACCTTGAGAGTTTGGAACCTGGACTGGCATCAGTCCTAAGAGAGGACAGTTAAAAAGTTCCTTGTTCCTCAACCCCAGTTTTTCATCGCTTCAACTCATCTTGTAAAGCAGGCTTGAGGCGTTCATACTCCAAGTAAATCGATCGCACCAGTGTCAATGCCTCTGGAGGTAAGAGCGTTCCCTCTTCTGAACTGATTCGTCCAAGCTTTTCTAATTGTTTACTCAATTGTGCCAAGGGTTTTGCGCCTAGGGTGGCACTGGTTGATTTTAAAGTGTGAGCCGCCCGATGGAGGGTGCGAGCATCTTGTTGCTGCACAGAAGTTTCCAGGGTTTCTAACAAAGCGGGTAAGTCATTTAAATAACTCTCAACCACTTCAATAAATGCTTCTGGCTCATCTTCACCCACCATTTCTCGTAAGTTTTGCAACGCTTGGGCATCAAGGGGAGGTTCAGGAATTGAGGGAGGAAAGGAAGAATTAGGCATGGGAGTTGGGGGGGATGGGGGAGTTGGGGGGGTTGGGGGTGAGGATTCAGAATAGAGATGACATCCGGCTAGTGCTTGGGCGAGGGCTTCTATGCGAATGGGTTTACTAATGTAATCATCCATACCTGCTTGCAGACAGATTTCCCGATCGCCTTGCATGGCATTAGCCGTCATGGCAATAATCCAAGGGCGACCCGTAGGGGAAACATCCCGACGTTCGCTCCATTCTTGACAGATCCGACGAGTTGCTTCTAAACCATCCAATTCAGGCATTTGCACATCCATGAGGATGACATCGTAGCTTTGACGATTTAACGCAGCGATCGCTTCCAATCCGTTACTAGCCAAATCGGCACGATATCCCATGCGTTCTAAAATCCGTAACGCTACCTTTTGGTTAACTACATTATCTTCCGCTAACAGAATCTTCAAAGGGCGATCGCCCTTGAGGGAAGTAGACTCCGGCGGCAAACTGGGAGTGCGACGTACCCGGGAATCCTTTCCCTGGAATTGCCGGGAGAAAATCCCAATCAAGATATCGAACAGTTGGGATTGTTTGATCGGCTTACTCAAAAACGCCGCAAAATCGATTCCCGCCGCTTCCCGAGAGACGGGTTGCCAACCCAGAGAAGTCAACATAATCAAGGGTAGGCGATCGCCATTGGGGAGTTGACGAATTGCCTCTGCCAGGGCCAACCCATCCATATCGGGCATCTGCATATCCAAAATAGCAAGGTCAAACGGGCTATCCGAATCCTGCAACTGCGCCAACCCTTCAGGACCCGAAGCGGCTGCGTAGGGAATCATTCCCCAGGATTCGGCTTGCCGGGTCAGAATTAGGCGATTGGTGGCATTATCATCCACAATCAGCAGATGCTTACCCGTGAGTTGAGGGACTTCATCTTCTGGAGTCACCGAGGCAAAATCCGAAGTAGCTGCTGCCTGAATAGTGAAATGGAACGTTGAACCCACCCCCATTTCACTATCGACCCACATCGTACCGCCCATGAGTTCGCTCAGGCGCTTGGCGATCGCCAAACCCAACCCGGTCCCCCCATATTTGCGCGTGGTGGAAGAATCCACCTGAGAAAATGACTTAAATAGGCGATCCATGCGATCGGGGGGAATCCCGACCCCAGTATCTTTCACCGAGAAATGAAGTTGATAAATCCCCCCCTGAGTTGCCATTTCTCTCCGGTTCCCCAACTGAGCATCCTGCACCAGGGTTGCCTTCACCGAAACAATCGTCTCCCCTTCTTGGGTAAATTTAACTGCATTACTGAGTAGATTGACCAAGATTTGCCGCAAGCGGGTGACATCGCCGATGATTCCCTCGGGGGTTTGGGCATCCAATAAATAAGCCAGTTCTAGCTGTTTTTCGGCAGCTTTAGAGGCGACCAAATCCAGACATTCCTCAATGCAGGTTCGCAGATTAAAGGGATGTTCCTCCAGGTCCATTTTCCCCGACTCAATCTTGGAGAAATCAAGGATGTCATTAATAATCGTCAGCAAGCCGTCGCCACTGGTGCGAATCGTTTCTACAAACTCCCGCTGATCCGGATTTAAGGGCGTATCCAACAGTAACCCCGTCATGCCAATCACGGCATTCATGGGGGTGCGGATTTCGTGGCTCATGGTGGCGAGGAATTCACTCTTGGCGCGGTTTGCTGCTTCTGCGGCTTCTCGCGCTTGCAACGCCACTTGGCTTTTGAGGGCTACTTCCTGACGGGCGAGGGTTTCCTGTTCCAGCAGTCGAGCTTGAGCCAGGGCAATTCCCACTTGTTCAGCGACGGCTTCACACAACTCAATTTCCTCCCGAGTCCAGTGCCGGAAGCGATCGCACTGATGTATCCCAATCACCCCATTGGGTACTCCCTGATAGGAGGTCCGCACCGATAACATGGACTTGACTCCGATCTGCCGACACATCGCCGCTGCGCCTTTGAGCAGGGGGTCCTTATAAACATCATTGGAGACCAAAACCGTATCGAAAGCCACCAGTTGTTCTGCATGAGCATTCCCCACTACAGGCACCTCAAAGCTCATCATGGATTGAATTCCCGGTTCTAAATACTCGGCCACTAAGGGCATTTTCGGGGGGTCCGTGGGGATATAACTATGAATCAAACAGCGATTCCCCCCAAATGCTTGACCAATTTGAGTGGCAGTGGTTTGAAAAATCTTTTCAGTATCTAAACTTTGGCGGATTTCCCGGGTGATTTGGCCCAGGAGTAGACTGCGATGCAGTTGCCGTTGCAGAGCCATTTGAGCCTGATTCCGCTCGATTTCACCGCCGATCCACTGAGCCATCAGTTTCAACAAATTTTGATCGACGGATTTAAAGGGTTGAGTCCGGGCTTGGGGTGAGGAAAAGCTCAGACACCCATAAACCTCGCCAGAGACCATCAGTCGGACTCCGAGATAGGCTTCTAGTCCCCGAGTTTGATAGGCGGGATGCTCCCGCCATTCTGATTCCCGGGCTGAAGGGATGCAAACGGGTTCAGATTCCCGGATGGCAACGGAGCAATAGGTGAGTTCTAATTTCAAAGCATCCCCTTTGGTCAAGGGAATTAAGGCATTCGGGGGTAATTGCAGGGCGATCGCCTCGATGGTGGCAGGGCGATCCATCCCATCTCGGCTCTCCCTCGGGTTGTCCAACCGGCCTACCATGCCAATTTCCAAGCCAAACCGCCGACATCCCATTTCTAACATTCGTGACAGTCGGGTATCAAAGTCCAAAGAGCGATCGGCAGTCACAGAATACAGGGCCCGAATCGCTGCCTCACTCTCTTTTAGGGAGGCAATTAATTGGGTCTTTTCCCACTCAGCTTGTTTCCGGAAGGTAATATCATTGAGGGTGCCACTAATCCCGGTTAACTCTCCCGCTTGATTGCGACTTCCTCGGGCAAAGACCTCAATCCAACGGTAGCTTCCCTCTTTGGTGCGATATCGCATGGAATCTTCACAGTTCTGCTGTTTTCCCGAAATCAGTGCTTCTAAATATTGGGAAAAGGCCGGGACGTCAGGTTTATAAATGTAATTCAACCAGGAAGTACCGATACTCTGGTCAATATTAAATCCGGTAATTTCTTCCCAAGCTGGATTGAGAAAGGTGAAGTAACCCTGGGCATCGGTCTGGAAAATTACCTCTTTAATGTTATCCACCACAGAGCGATATTTTTCCTGGCTTTGACGTAGGGCTTCTGCGGCTTCAAACCGTTCTGTAATATCCTGAACCATGCCAACGGCAAATTTAGGATTGCCCTTGGCATCCCGAATGATGGAAGCGGTTAGATCGACCCAGATTTGAGATCCATCCTTGCAAATATAGCGCTTCTGGATTTCGTAACTGGGGCGCTCTCCGGCGACTACCGCCTGAAAGAGGGGGAGTTCTTTCTGTAAATCTTCAATAGGGGTGAAGTCAGAAAAGGTTAGGGTTGAGAGTTCTTCTGCGGAGTAGCCCAACATTTCTTCAAAGGCGGGATTGCTCTTTAAAATCCGTCCTTCTTCCAAAGTCCCCAGGGCGATGCCAATTCCGGCTCCTTCAAATACGATCTCCAGTTGAGCGGCGCTTTCGGCAAGGGCTTCTTCTGCTTGCTTGCGCTGGGTGATGTCATGGGCGACACAGTAGAGTAATCCTTGTGCGCGAAAGGGGGTGGTGTTCCAGCGTACCCACCGATAGGAACCATCTTTACAGCGATAGCGGTTCTCAAAACCGAGGGTGTCGAGGTTCAAGTTGCTCAGTTTTTCGGTTTCTGCCAGGGTGGCGGCGCGATCGTCGGGATGGACGAATTCAATAAAGGGCTGGGAAAATAGTTCTTCGTCGGTGTAACCGAGGATTTTCCCCCAAGCGGGGTTGAGGAGTTTAAAATACCCATCGAATCCGGCGATACAGAGCATATCCAGGGAGAGGGTGAAGAAGCGATCGCGTTCCTGTTCGGCGTTTTTGCGATCGGTGATATCCTGTGCCACCACCATTACGGAATCGAGTTGGCTGGTTTCGGTTCGCACGGGTACGGTGTGGGTCAGATACCACCGCCCATTCCAGGGCATTTCCTGGATAACTGAGGTTGAGTTTCCGTCGAGTTTCTGAATACTCTGTTCTAAAAGGGTTAGGGCTTCTAATGAAAAAACTTCACTGAGGGTTTTGCCTTCTACGACTGCTTTAGAAAGACCGGCAGTCTCTAACCCTGACCCTTCAGCGAGTAAAAACGTTTGATTTCGGTCGAGGAGGAAGACGAGCCCCTGGGGAAAGTTACGGGTCAGGGTGCGATAGAGTTCTTCGCTTTGACGGAGGGCTTCTTGCGATCGCACCTGTTCGGTTCGGTCCGTCGCGACCCCAATTACGCCGCTCACGGTGCCGTTTTCCTCCCAAATTGGGGTCAAGTTATGTTCATAAATTAATCCATTCCAATTGCCGATCCAGTTTTGTTCTTTCCCCTTAAATACCTGATGGATTTGATTGAGGATATTCGGCTCATCGACGTACCACTCGAATAGGGATGCCCCGGTTGCGATTTCTTCCTTCAATCCTAAGCAGGGCAGGTTTTTTCCTTCCAATAGGGTAATGATGCCATTGCGATCGGTGGCATACAGAATCACGGGCGCTTGTTTGACCAGGGTTTGTAAGTGGGATGTACTCTCGCGCAGTGCTACTTCTATGCGTTGGCGTTCGTTAATTTCTCCTCGTAATTCTTCGTTGCCGGTTTGCCATTGTTGGGTTCGTTCGGCAACGCGCTTTTCGAGTTCCCAATTGAGCGATCGCAGGGTGATTTCCTGTTGTTTGCGATCGGTAATATCCTCGATAATCAACAGGGTTAAGCTCGGTTCTCCCTCGAATGCTGCAATCTCGGAAACTAGCACCTGAGCAGTCCGAATTTCCCCATCTTTACGGCGGTAATTCTGTTCTTGTGCATCGCTACTTGGGTCGCGACTTGGGGCGAATTTTTCGGGTCCGATGGCGATTTTCTCCTGGACTGGCATCGGTTGGGACTCAAAGTTAAAGTCGCTTAAGGTCAGGGTATGCAGTTCCTCAGCGCTACATTCGAGCATTTGTTGTAGTGCCCGATTGGTTTGGGTGATGCGTCCCGATGGAGTTACCAGGGCCATTCCCAGGGGCGATCGCTCAATGACAGTTCTCAACAGGGCTTCGTTTTGCCGCAATGCCGTTTCCACCTGCTGCCGTTCTGTGATTTCGGTCTGGAGTTGCTCGTTGGCTCGTTCTAACTGCGCTGGGGAGGGCAATGCCAAGGCTTTGGGAATGAGGCGGACCAGTAAAATCGCCGTGGCGAGGGAGACTCCTGCGGTAATTGCTTTGATTCCCCCGGATAACCAATAGTCCGGATGCCAGAGGGTCCAGATTTCCATTAAGTGGCTGGTCCCACAGGAAATAATAAATGCCCCAAATAAAACAACAATCCCACTAAAGGGCAGGTCTTTTCGGTGGCGGATAAAATATAACAGGGTGAGGGGAATGGCAAAATAGGAAAGGGCAATCAGGGCGTCGGAAGTAACATGAAGCCCCACGAGCCCGGGCTTCCACAAGTAACAATGCCCGTGAGGGATAAATGAGAGTAACCTCTCCCCCAACAGATTGGCGATCGCTCGGTTTGTGAACAATCCTAAAACTTGGTTCTGCATTTATCCCCCTTTTCCATTGTCTCGCGCTCCATTTCTGTTTCGGGTTCCCTTGTCTTTGAGTTTTTATTGAGTAAACGGCTTTCCCTCAAGCTGACCTGTTTTTGTTGTGTTAAATCGGGCGCAAAGGGTCAAATCCGGTGAGCGTTATTCTCCATTTTATTGGGTTAAAATGGCAGAATGTCCGATAGAACCCTGATACAATTGTTCTCTAATTTTAGCGAAATTATAAAAGTTTTAAGCCCGCCCAGCCGGATTCTTGGTTAAAGCTTAATATTGCAGCAGCGGGTGCAGATACTTTGGGGATTCGCGTTTGGAAGTGAACCGATCGCGGGATTGCCAGTCCCTCCGCTGCTGTGGCGATCGCCGTCCCGTTCGGGAAGGGTGGGTTAGAATGGTTTATTATTCCTCCAAGGAAGAGGCTTTTGAGACTTTTCTCAGAGGGCCTGACCAATCCTCCCCCTGGTCGCGCCCCTGAAGTTGCATCTTGACCCCGAATCAGTCAAAATTATCCAAACAAGTTATCTCAATAAAACGATGCCTAACTCCTTAATGTATCAAGACGAAACTCATTTTGTCGTCCTCGAATGCAATCAACCGGAACAATTACTGACCGCTGATGAATTGCTCTCCAAGCTCAAAGTAATTTTAGGCGATCGCCAGGATAATTTGCCTCGGGATTTGCAAAAATTTCCCACTATCGACACTCAAGCTCAACATCTTTTGGAAACAAGCTGTGAATTTGATTTAGGACCGGGAAACTATTTTCAATGGTATGTAGTCCGACTCGAAAAATAAATCAAATCACCCGGGTTTAACAGACTTTATAGAATTTAAAGTTTATTTTCATGGAGAAAAGACGGGGGTTTCCCCGTCTGTCTGGTGGATTGAGTCAGGTATTAAATTAAGGCTCAATTCTGAGCAATTAAAGCGACATCCAGGCGATTTTTTTCCGTTTTCTTGAATTGAACGGAAATTCCGGGGCCAAAAAACTTTTCAATTTTTTCTTGCTTTTGCTGCCAAATTTCCAAGGGAAATTGGGGGGAATCAAATTCTAAAATTAAAGCATAGCACCCCTCGATATTCTCTTCTCGAAGTCCTACGAGAACGGGTCGGGCTTCATCGGAGGGATTCAGACCAAACCGTTCTAGGGAATCATCCAAATGAGCATCTTGACCATAGCGATAGCGAGTGACATCTTTGCGAATTTGATTTTGAATTTGAGTGGCCTGTTTTTCTCGCAATTCTAAGATATCGGCTGAGGTGGGGTGAGTGAAGGGGACCGGCTTGAGTTCGGCTGCTTTCAGGGCCAATCCACCGAGTAACAGGGGAATGCCATAAAAGAATCCAGCCAGATTTAAGGTGGCGTAGTCGTTAAAGTAAGCGTAGAAGCCAATCAGGGTGATTAGACCGCCTAGGGATAAACCCAGGTTTCCCAAAGAAAGTTTAGCTAACATGATAGTGAGTGAATGAACGATCGCACAGGAATGGAAAGTTCTATTGTCCCCTGTTCGCGATCGCACTACAACGATCGGGCTGGTTGTTTTCAGCGTGATGGTGGTTAACCGGGATGAATCTTTGTTAAAATGGGTCGGGTTCCAGAACTCCGGACCCGTCTGAATTCGGGGATAAACTGGGAAAAACTGCGATCGCGTCTGGAAGCTATGCGATCGCTGATCTCGGCTATTGGTAGGATCTTTAATCGGTCCGGCTGTTACCCGGGTTTTGCCCTAAAAGGGTTGCTCATTGCTACAAATGAGATAAAAAAAACCAGTTGATCTTCCCTCTATTGTAGCCAGTCCTCGGCGGCTCTATAGAAACTTGACAAATGGCTGATTTTATAATATGGAAAGCTGCTGCATCTCAAAGGGATCGGCATCAACAAAACTGTTTAGAGTTATATTAGCGAAAACAAAGGTAAGGCAGAATGGACGAACAGAAACTCAGAGAACGGGTGAGTGCGATCGCAGACAAACGGGAAACCCTCGTGCGTCTCTTGGAACAACCCAACTTAGGAACCCTCAGAATTGATGTGAATCAGGCGATCGAAGAACTGGACGATTTGCTGGATGAATTCAACCGCACCTTTAGCGATCGTCCGATCACCTAAAGCCGGTTGAACCCCAAACTGGGCCTAACCGCTGCGGTCAAGGGGCGCAGTTTTTGCGCCCCGTCCCCCCATTTTTTCACCCTTGTTGCAGGGCCATTTCCATCAAAATATTCTGAGAACTTTGGGCGATCGCCTCATTCTTTCCCCGCCGTTGCACATAACTCCCATCCGGCTGTAACTCCCACGCTTGGCGATTATCTGCTAACATAATCCCCAGAATTTCTTGGAGGTCTTTTGCCAAATCTGGGTCTTGCACTGGAGTCGTTGCCTCCACCCGCCGATTCAGATTTCGAGGCATCCAATCTGCACTCCCAATGTACACCTCTTCAGCTCCATCGTTATAGAAATAAAAAATCCGGGAATGCTCTAAAAACCGCCCCACAATACTCAACACCCGGATATTTTCACTGACATTTGGGACCCCTGGACGCAAACAGCAAATCCCCCGCACAATTAAATCAATTTGCACCCCCGCCCTTGAAGCTTCATAAAGCTTGATAATCATTTTCGGGTCTACCAAGGCATTCATTTTTAACACAATTCGCCCCGCTTTTCCCTGCTTGGCATTGTCAATTTCCCGCTGCACTAAAGCGGTCATCCGTTCCCTCATGTTCACCGGCGCAACTAACAGACTGCGATAGGACCGCTGGCGGGAATAGCCCGTCAAATAATTAAACAAATCCGTTAAATCCGCCCCCACATCTTCCCGGCAGGTAATTAACCCCAAATCCGTATAAATTCGGGCCGTTTTGGGATTGTAATTCCCCGTCCCAATATGAGCATAGCGGCGGATGCCATCGGCTTCCCGACGCACCACCATCCCTACTTTCGTATGGGTTTTGAGTCCGACTAACCCATAGACGACATGAACGCCTACTTTTTCTAATTTCCTCGCCCAGGAAATATTATTTTCTTCATCAAAACGCGCTTTTAGTTCCACCAATGCCGCCACCTGTTTACCATTTTCTGCCGCTGCAATTAAGGCATTGACAATGGGCGAATCTCCAGAGGTGCGGTAGAGGGTCATTTTAATCGCTAATACCGCTGGATCGTATGCCGCTTGGGTAATAAATCGCTGGACTGTTGCACTAAAGGAATGATAGGGATGATGGAGGAGCAAATCCCGCGATCGAATCAATGCAAATAGATCTTCGGTTTCTTCGATATCCTCCAGATTTGGTTCTGAAGGCAGTTCTCCGAGGCGACGGAAGGAGGCGGGAGTCACTGGATTCCACACCGGATATTTAAGTTCGGGAAGGGGTAAATCCATTAACCCCATTAAGTCTACTAACCCCAGCAATCCCTCCACTTCATACACTTCCCGATGAACTAAACCCAATTCCTCCCGCAGCATTTCACGCACGGCTGAGGGGATATCTGATTGCACTTCCATTCGCACTACGGAACCGCCGACTCGTCGCTTCCGAATTTCTTGCTCGATCGCCAAGAGTAAATCATCCGCTTCATCTTCTTCTAGGGCAATATCGGCGTTACGCGTCACGCGAAAGGGATGATATTCTAAAATATTCATCCCCGGAAATAAAAACTCTAAATTATGGGCAATCACCTGTTCTAAAGGGGTGAATGTCCAGGTTTTTTCCGGCCCTTCTCCATGACTTTTGCTAGAGTCTCGGGGTGCTTCTGGAATCGGCACAAATCGGGGTAAAACTTTGGGGACTTTCACCCGGGCAAAAAATTCTTCATCGGTTTCTGGATCTTTGATGACAACCGCTAGATTCAAACTGCGGTTAGAAATGTAGGGAAAGGGATGGCCCGGATCAACGGCTAAGGGGGTGAGAACCGGGAAAATTTCTTGTTCAAAATATTGTTGGAGGTAGGTCCGCTGTTCTTGGTTGAGATCCATATAATCAAGGATCTGGATACCGTAGGCAATCAGTTGGGGTCGCAGGAGTTTTTCAAAATGCCGATGTTGTTCGGCAACCATTGGATGGAGGCGATCGCCCACTGCATCCAATTGTTGTTGGGGGGTGCGTCCATCGGGAGTGCGCGAAGAAACTCCGGCTTCCACCTGCTGTTTCAGTCCCGCAATTCGCACCATGAAATATTCATCTAAATTAGCACTGAAAATTGCTAAAAATTTCAGCCGTTCTAACAACGGAGTCCGAGGGTCAAAGGCTTCTTGTAAAACTCGGTAATTAAATTCAACCCAACTTAATTCTCGGTTGAAGTAATATTGTTGATCTTTTAAGTTAATTTCCGGTGTCGTTTCCTGGGGTTTCTTCGTCGTTGTCATAATTCTGACCTGATGGAACAATAAAGGGAGTTCATCGGTAAATACACTCTATATCCCGACCCTGACTTCGACCGCATTGGGAGGGTCTGAAAATCCTGGAAAAATGGCGGGCGATCGCGGGTGTTCAAGATCGGCTTAAACCGAGTGTGGTTTGGATGGGTAGATATATTGTGCCAAGGATGAGGTCATGATGCCACGGAATGGGGAAATCTACGATAAAAAACAGTCACGATCGCCTCGTGACTGCCTAGGATGAACCCTGAGTAAGGGCGATCGCCCTTACGGAGTGACTCAATTTTATTAAACCGGGGATTAAGCGTTTTTCATTTGTTCAGCGACAAAATCCCAGTTGATTAAGCTGCTGATGAAGGTTTCAATGTAATCAGGACGTTTGTTTTGGTAGTCCAGGTAATAGGCGTGTTCCCAAACATCAATGGTCAATAGGGGAGTCATTCCCATTGCCAAGGGATTTTCAGCATTGCTGGTTTTGGTCACTTTCAGGGTGCCTTTATCCAACACTAACCAAGCCCAACCGCTACCAAACTGAGTTGAGGCTGCTGCTTTGAATTCTTCTTTGAATTTATCGAAACTGCCAAAGTCAGCCGCAATCTTGTCGGCGAGTTCTCCACTGGGTTGACCCCCGCCACTGGGTTTGATGCAGTTCCAGTAGAAGGTGTGGTTCCATGCTTGGGCGGCATTATTGAAGATTCCAGCTTTAGAGGCGTCATTGTAGGTGGCTTTGATCACCTCTTCAATGGATTTGCTCTCCATGTCGGTGCCTTTCACCATGTTGTTGTAGTTGTTGACGTAGGCGGCATGGTGTTTGTCGTGATGGAACTCCAGGGTGCTCTTAGACACATGGGGTTCAAGGGCGGTGTAGTCAAACGGCAAAGGGGGCAGTTCGTAAGTCATGGTGTTATCCTCTCTCGAAGTGTTCTTATGGGTTGCGCGATCGCGCGCTTTCTGTCGGCAGGCGTCAACAGCACTTCACCAGCAACCTAATTCCGGTATCTGGGGTGATGCCTCTGTGGGTCAGCTTAGGCGAAAGTTCGCCGGTAGGCGATCGCCACATTACGATAGGATTTTATATCAAAAGTCGGACCCGATCCAACTCCGAGATAAAAATCTACCAGAAGAGGGAGAACGCTGGATCCATTCTGCGTCTTCAGAGGTTTTTTACCCTTAAGTGAATTTCCGGTCCCCTCCCCTTGCCAAGGGGAGGGTTAGGGTGGGGTTCTTCTGAGGTGGCGATCGCCCCTGTATTTAGGCTAGGGAAACCTCTTTGTTCGTGACGTGGCACAAGCCCCGTCACCGCCAACACCCTCCACCAATTAATTCTTCCAGACGTGGCTTGTGCCCCATCAAGAGGACCCCACCCTAAACCCTCCCCTTGCCAAGGGGAGGGGACCGGAGGTGAGTTCAATCCCCTTGAATGTCAAAAACCTTTTTTTGTAAGGCGGACTCCCTCAAGTCCAAGTTCGGATCCCGAAAGCCCTTCCCGGTATCTGGGAGAGGAGTTTAATAAAAACTCCCGGTTTTCCGATAATGAACCGCTGTTACTCCTTCAGTATCCAGCACTTTTCCATTTTCCACCGTGGCATAAACCACCCAATGATCTCCACATTCCATGCGGTTTTGTACCACACATTCCAGATAAGCGAGCCCATCTTTTAAAATGGGACAACCGTTCGCAGTTTCTTCCGTTTCTAACCCCGCAAATCGGTCTTCTCCCGGGGAAAATCGCTTCATAAAATGCTTGCGTAATTGTTTTCCTTCGGCTAAAATGTTTAGCACAAATTTATCCCCGGTATGGGTGAGAGATTCCAAGGCGCGGTCTTTGGCAACGGCAACAGTTAAACCAGGGGGATTAAAGGAACCTTGGGAAACCCATGAGGCTAACATCCCGCTAATTACATCCCCTCGTTTGGCAGAAACGACGCACAAAGACCCGACAATTCGACCGACGGCTTGGGCGGTGCGATCGCTGCCGGTACCTGTGGTCAAGGAAGATTTTGCAGTCCGTCTTTTCTGCGATCGCTTCAAATTTTGAGCAAAATCAATGGCGGCTTCTTCACAAGCTTGTAAAGTCACATCCGTGGGTTTAAACTTCACCCGAATCGGGTCAAAGCCAAACTGATATCCGGCATCGGTTAACTTACTTTCTAACAGGTCGATCGCTTCTCCACTCCATCCAAATGACCCAAATACACCGGCCAATTTACTGGTAGAGGCTGTTTTCAAAATAATTCCTAAAGCGGTTTGAATTTGGGTCGGTGCATGACCTCCCAGGGTGGGAGACCCAATAATAAATCCATCACATTTTTCGACAGCCGCCTGAATTTCCGACGGTTCAGCTTGTTCACAATTCAGAAATTCTACGGCTATTCCTGCTTTCGTCAACCCTTTGGCGATCGCCTGTCCCACGATTGCTGTATTCCCATACGCTGAAGCATAAACTAAAGCCACAGTCAAATCCTGAGACTTCTGCATATTACTCCAGGACCGATATAATTCTGTTAGTTCTTTCTTGCCATACAAAACTAACGGTCCATGACCTGTGGCATACAATTTCACCTCGGGTAATTCAGCGATTTTATCCAACCCCGACAGCACCTGTTTCGCCTGGGGTGCGTGTAAGCAGTCATAATAAAACCGGCGGTCTTCACTATAAATTACCCATCCTTCATCAAAAATTTGGTCTCCACAAACATGAGCCCCAAAGAATTTATCGGTAAATAGAATTTTGGTTTTGGGGTCGTAGGTTAACAGTTCATCGGGCCATTTAGGAGTTGGAGTAGCAATGAATTGTAACTGATGTCCCTGACCTAAATCCAAGGTATCTTCGCCCCGGACTACCAAAATATTTAAGTCTTCGGTTTCTAAGAATTGGCGTAAGGCGATCGCCCCCGGATTAGTACAAACAAATTGCAGTTGTGGCGCAAGATTCCACAGGGTTTTAATCGTCTCTCCGCGATTGGCATTAAAATGGCCCAGGATGACATAATCAATCTGGGAAAGGTCAATTCGTGCCTGTAGCGACTCTAAATAATTTTTAGTAAAGGATTCCCCGGGGGGGTCAATCAGGGCAATTTTATCCCCTTGAATTAAAAACGAGTTGGCGGTGGTTCCTTTGGCAAGGGAATATTCCACTTCAAATTTTAAGCGGTCCCAAGTGCGCGATCGCATAACGCGGGTCTCTTCTGCAATCAGGACCACCTGTACATCACGTTGTTTAGTCGTTGTTTCTATCATGAGTGAGGAATGCGCTAAGACAGTTTACTTAAAACAATTACAGTCATTCCTCATTATCTAACCCTTGTGCAGATATGAGGAATCAATTTGTTTTCCTTGCGCATTTTTTCTAGGACGCCGATACAGTATGAGATAAGCTAGGACAAAAAACCAGCTTTCTCTACCCAAATGTTGGTGATTAGCAACAGATTAGGATAAGAAACCTGGTTTCTAACCTTTACTGTACCGATGCCCTAGGAAAAATGAGCAATGGCATCGGTCTAATAATGATTGCCAACTTTACGATGGTGGATCGCTGGTAAGGCATCAGGATTGGAGACTCGACCATTGTCTACTTGGCTATACACGATCCAGTGATCGGGGCATTCCATGCGACTCATGACTTGGCATTCCAAATAGGCAAGGGCTTCACTCAGAATCGGACTGCCGTTATTTGCACTTTGGGTTTTGATTCCGGCAAAGCGATCGGCCCCCGGGGGGAAGCGTTTGAGGAAGTGTCGCATCAGTCCTTGATAGTTGTCTTCATCGAGGACATTGAGCACAAAGGTATCGCCGACGTGCATCAGGGCTTCGATCGCCCGGTCTTTAGCAACGGCGATGGTAATCCCCAGGGGTTCAAAACTGGCTTGCGTGACCCAGGAGGCTAACATCGCACTACTCACATCGCCTTTCTGGGCGGTGATGATATACAATCCACCGCTAATCCGTCCCAAGGCTTTATCGAGTTCGCTATCTAAGGATTTCATCTGTTTGATAGCCTGTTTCAGGGTCAGTAATTGTCCCATGTCAGTTCCGGCTTCATCGCACAGTTGATAGGTAGCTTCTGTGGGGTTTTCCTTGACGATAATATTGGGAAATGCTTGTTTGAGTCCGAGTTCTTTGAATTTAACGGCGAGGGGATAGATGGATTGGTCATTACCTCCACCGGATTCAAACAGTCCGATCGCCTGTTTGTTATTGGCGGCCACTAAAATGGTCCCGATCGCGGCTTCTGCATTCTCTGCACCGGGTCCCGTTAATGGCGGTGCACCGAGGGCGATTCCCGAGGCGATACTCACCAGTTCTCGCACTTCCTGCGGTTCTGCCGATCGCAAATCCATCATTTCCACGTTGACGCCGGTTTTGGTAATCCCGTGGGCCACGGCTTGGGAGAGGCGATCGCTATAGCCGTAATCGGAAAAATAAAACACGGCAACAGTGGTTTCCGCCTTGGCTTGTTCCTGACTCCACTGTTTGTATCGTCCCGTGAGTTCTCCCACATTATACCGCAGTAACGGTCCGTGGCCGGTGGCGATCGTGCTAATTTTTTCCACTTCCGGCATCCGCTTCATCGCACTTAGAACCGATCGCGCATTCGGGGCCATCAAACATTCATAATAAAAGTGATAATCCGCTTCAATTTCGCTTAAGTTTTCATCGAAGGTTTTATCGGAACAATAGTGCATTCC
The DNA here is from genome assembly GCF_025370755.1 of Laspinema sp. D2d. Taxonomy (GTDB): domain Bacteria; phylum Cyanobacteriota; class Cyanobacteriia; order Cyanobacteriales; family Laspinemataceae; genus Laspinema. The sequence goes on from NZ_JAMXFC010000018.1 coordinate 62,368, forward strand.
AAACGCATCGCAGGTAAATAAAATCTGCGTTTTAGCGTCGTAGGTAAAGATGGTATCCGGCCAGTGTAAATTCGGGGCATTTACAAATTCTAGGACGTGACCGTTCCCTAAATCTAGGGTATCCCCATTTTTGACAATTAAACGTTTAAAGGGTTGATGAACTAAGTTTTCTAAAAACTGAATGGCAACTTTGGCCCCAACAATCGTAATCTCTGGGGCGAGTGCTAAAACATCTTTAACTAATCCGCTATGATCCGGTTCGGTATGACTGATGATCAGATAATCGATTTGAGTCGGGTCGATTTCCTGGCACAGGGTCTGCAAATAGGACTCGCGGAATTTGGCATGGGAGGTATCCACCAAGGCAGTCTGACTCCCTCGAATCAGGAAGGAATTATAAGTGGTCCCGTTTTGCAGGCCAAATTCGATATCGAAGCGATCGCGGTCCCAATCCAAACAGCGAATTGCTGTGGTTTCGGTGGCGATTTCCCCCGTTGCGATCGTCAGTCTTGGTTGTACTCTGTCGGTGACGGCTACCATTGAGTTGCCTCCTTTTCTTGTCGATGTTAGGGTTTACTTGCTCCTTAATATTGTTACATATTTTAACCATTAGTTTTCATGGAAAAATATATGGTAATCATAAGCCTTACCAATCAAGGATTCCCTCCTGGGAATCTCTGTGTTATCATTAAGGATTAATGTCCTAGCGCAAAGGCGAGGGAATCCTTGCTCTAGGAAAATTACACTTGTTGCAAAATTTTAAAAAGCCGATGGGCGTTGTTAAGGGGGATCTCTCCAGTATTTTGCAACAAGTCTATTGCCAACTTGCGGGATAGAGGCGGGGAATAGTTTTATTTCTCTTCCCCCATTTTGAGGGGGAGTTCTATAATAAACTCTGTCCCTTGCCCTTCGCTGATGCAGCGAATCTTGCCGTTATGACCTTTTACGATAATTTGATAACACAGAGATAGACCTAACCCAGTGCCTTTTCCCACAGGTTTTGTGGTGAAAAAGGGATTAAAAATTTGGTCTTGAATCTTTGGAGAAATTCCCGGACCATTATCTTTAATGGAAATACTCACCCAATGGGGATACGGTTCGCAAATGGTGAGGGTCAGTTCTCCCTCGGTATCTGAATTGGAGGCGATCGCATCTAAAGCATTGTCAATCAAGTTAAAAAACACTTGATTAATCTGGGCTGGATGACATTCTACTCGCCCAGAAGCATGATAATGTTTATGAATTTTCAACTCCGGGGAAAATCGGTGTTGCAACATCGATAAACTGCTTTCCAGCCCTTCACTGAGATTCACAGGTTTAGCCCCTGCTTCATCTAATCGGGAAAAATTCCGCAAGTTTTGGACAATTTTGCGAATGCGATCGCTTCCTTGCTGCATGGAACCAATCAGGTTTGGGGAATCAGACCGGATATAGTCCAAATCCACCTCTTCATTCAATTCTTCAATTTCTGGAGGAATTTCGGAGGCCGCCGCTTCGTAAATATCGATTGCTTTTTTCAAAGCTTCAACATATTCCTGAACATAAAATAAATTGGCATGAACAAAATTATTGGCATTGTTAATTTCGTGGGCAACTCCCGCCACTAACTGTCCCAAACTGGACAATTTTTCGCTCTGAATCAGTTGTTGTTGGGTGGCTTTGAGTTCTTTTAAGGTTAGTTCTAATTGTTCCGCTTGCGCTTGATATTGCGCTGCTGAATCTTGAACTTTTTGGTATAATTCTGCTTGTGAGATCGCAATGGTCATCTGATGACCCAATTGTTCGAGGAGATCGATTTCTTCTTGGGTCCAAAGGCGAGTTGAATGACATTCATGAGCAATCAACAACCCCCAGAGATGATCGGGCATGGCAATTGGAACGATTAAATTGGCTTTGACTTGCAATTGGGCCAAAAAGTCCACATGGCAGGTATTTAATCCCGCCTTATGAATATCATTGATTGCCCGAACTCGCCCTTGTTTATAGAGTTCGGCATGGTCACTTTTAAAACAATTATCCGCCACAATTCCGCCAAAAATCGAGGGCCAAGGCACCTTAAGGTCTTCAACCACGATTTCCCCAGCCCAGTTTTCTAGGAAGCGATAAATCACCACCCGGTCAGTATTCAAAAGTTCCCGGACTCCCCGGACTGCGGTTTTTAAAACGGTATTCAGGTCTAATGTACTGCGAATTTGGTTCGTAATCAGGCGCAGTAAAGATTCCCGTTGTGCGGCAGCGCGGGTGGCACTGTACAATTGGGCTTGGTTAATGGCGATCGCCAGTTGAGAGGCAACCCCTTCTAACAAATCCTGTTCCCATTGCGACCACTCCCGTTCGCGATCGCACTGATGCAATCCAATAATGCCATTGACTTTCCCTTGGTAGGAGGTGGCGATCGCCAGCATGGACTTAATTTTTAGTTCCTGCACCAGTTGCAGCGTTTCTTTCCCCAAACCGGGAAACTCTAAAAACTGCGTCACTGCTAGAGGTTCCTCCTGAGACATCAACTGATACAAGTGGGGATTATCCACCAAGGGTACTCGGGTCCCCAGTTGGCTGGTGTAATCATCCGTTTTATACTCTCCCCGGGTGATTAACCACTCTCCCGCTTCCGATTCGTTGACTAAAATGCTGACGCGACTACACTTGAAGGTTTCCCCTAACAAATTACAGGCGGCTTGGAGCACTTCATCTAAATCCAGGGTACTACGAACCTGATTATTAATCTCATTGAGCAATCGCGATCGCTCTACTTCCCTCTGGAGTTCCCGGGGATGTAAATTTTGTACCTCCATACTTTCTTTGTAGGTCTCAGTTGCCTCATGGACAGGCCGACTGGCTGGAGAGAGGGATAAATCAGGCTTCGGCCATTTACAGTAGGGGGCTTGTTGTTTTATATACATAATTTTTTATCGGAGGGGCCAACAGAAATTGAGGAAGCAGATGCAGCTATCCTGTTATCTTAACAAATTTTTATAAAAATTTAAGGTATTTTTATAATTGTTGATGAAATAAATTAAAAATTTTTGCTATAATATGTCAGAAAATTCTAAAAGCTTCAATCGATTTATCTCTATTTGATTATAAGCGACTTTGATTGGGCGTAAAAAGTTCGGGAATGCAGGGCCAGCCTAACATGAGCAACAGTGCAACCGAATTGGGAAGTGAGCAGTGCAACTGGCTGGCCTTAAGCATCGGCAATTCAAGACTACACTGGGCCTGGTTTCAGGGCGAAATGTGCAAACAGGTGTGGCACACCCCCCATTTAGACGCCTCTGCGGCAGAAAAGCTCATCAATGCCTGGAATCGGGGTGAGTTGTGGCATGAAGGTCTGGAGTATCCCGGTCCCCTGGGGCGTGAGGCGATCGCCCCGAACCCGTCGCTATGGATCGCCTCGGTCGTTCCGCACCAGTTAGCGCTTTGGCAGTCTTACCCGAGATTCAACCGAATTACTTTAGATGAATTGCCCCTGTTAGGACTGTATCCCACCCTGGGAATCGATCGCGCCTTGGCCTTAGTGGGGGCCGCCAACGAATGCGGTTGGCCCGTTTTGGTCGTGGATGCCGGAACCGCCCTCACCTTGACCGGGGCGGATCCCGAAGGCCGATTAGTCGGAGGGGCCATTCTCCCCGGGTTTGGGTTACAACTCCAATCGTTAACGGAAAACACCGCCGCATTACCTGCGGTCACCTTTCCCGGGACGTTACCCCCACGCTGGGCCTTAACCACCGTAGAGGCGATCGCCTCTGGGGTAGTCTATGGGATTGGATCCGGAGTGCGAGACTTTATAAGCGACTGGAAAGAACGCTTTCCCACCTCTGCGGTGGTGATCACCGGAGGAGGGGGGGAACTCCTCCTGAGATATTTCCAAGAGCGTGCACCGGACCTGGCAAAACGGGCGATCGCCATGCCGGATCTAATTTTTTCCGGCATTTGCTGCATCAAACACCAGCGATCGCGGTAAAGTTGAGGGGATTAATTACACCTCAGCCTCGGTTTGCGCCTCTCTATTAGAAATAAAATCTCGAATCTGTTGGGCGACGAGATCCGGGAGTTCCTCGGGTAAATTAGAGTGACCCTCGGGAATGCGGCGTAAATCCGCATCAGCGATCGCCCGATGGTAGGTTTCCGCTAAGGCAACTGCCGTGGGAGTATCGCGATCGCCGATTAAAATCAAAGCCGGAATTTTCAGCCAACTCAAACGGTCCTGCAACAACTCCCCTTCAATTTCACTCTGCCGACGTTGGAACAAAATCTGACAAGCTACCCCAAATTTTTGTAAGCGATCGGCATTTAACAACGCTTGATGCATCACTTGGTGCAAGCGCAAAATTCGGGCGAGGGGAAAGAGGACCGATTGTAACTTACGAATCAAAGGCAATGCCTGAATCCAAAGGCGAGTCCTAAACCAGCGGTTTTTCAAGCCTTCCACCTGGACCCCTTCCGGAGTCAGCAACACCAATCCTGGCACAACCTCGGGATATTTCAGGGCGTAACTTGCCGCCACCCAAGCACCGAGAGAATCCCCCACCAAATAAACAGGGCCAGGGTTGACGGTTTCCAAAAATTCGTGTAGACACTCCACCTGGAGGGCGATCGAGTAGTGAATATTCGGCTGTTCCGACTCACCAAACCCGAGTAAATCTAAAGCAAAACAGTGATAATTGGCCCGCAGGCGCTCAATCACCGACACCCATTGAGCGCTATCACTCCACGAACCATGCAAAAATACTAGAGTGAGTCCCTCCTGGCCGACTTCGCGCCAGAACAGTTGCCCTTGGGACAGTTTGATTCGGGAATTGCGGAGCGGTAGAGTCATCCTGAGTCCTTGAAACGCATCCGTATCGAGATAAGGGTTTATGAAGATGGAGGAGTTGAGGAGCGCAGTTATCAAGAAGGAAACCCGAGGTCACTCCTCCCCGCCCAAATCAGGGTACCATGCTCCCCGACCCAATTAAGCGACCGCAGTCACACCATTGAGAAAGTCCTGTAATTGGCGATCGTGGTCATGGGACAATTGCCCTAAAGGGAGAGAATCCCGGTCAAATGCTTTGACTTCCAGAATTTCGGCGGTATCATAGATTTTCATTTCCCCTTGGACCTGTGCCGCAACGACCACGCAGATCGAATGAATCCGGGGATCGCGATCGGGGGCGGAATAAATTCCGACTAAACGACCGACTTCCGTTACTTCTAAGCCCGTTTCTTCCGTGAGTTCCCGTTTTAAAGTATTGGGAATATCTTCTCCCCAGTCCACCATGCCTCCGGGTAGACCCCACTTGCCATTATCCCGACGGCGCACCAACACGATTTGACCGTTGTCTAACAGCGGGATAATGCTAATTCCGAGGACGGGATGTCGAAACACAATCCCGAGTACGGCTTGAGTAAAATGCCATAAGCGCTTCATAAATCAAATCATCCTGGATTCAACGACCACCACCTAGACTCCATCTTTCTACCCCGATCGCCTGATTGTTTAGGCTTGATCTGACTCCTTCCCTCTGCTCCATGAGCAAACATCAACGAGAAACAACCCGGTGACTTGAGCCACGAGATGAACAGGTTGCCAACCCGTCCTGATTTTAACCTACAACCTGTCAGAATCATCACCGTTGATGAGTCTACAAGATTTCCACCCAACAAATCCTAACTTTCCCAACTTCACATCCCATCCTCCCCATCTCCCCCATCCCCCCCATCTCCCCCATCCCCCCCAGGCCCCCGGAAAGGGATACCTCTTTACTGTTATCATGGATTCAGTGCTACGCTTTTTTCGGTCATGCCTGAGATTGAGATTCCATAGAACTCAGCTTGCAGTCTTTGCCGAGAGCAATTCGAGAAATTGTGCGTTCCCTAGCATAGAATAGTGGATCGGATTCATCCTTACAGTAGCGGGCGTCCACTGCCCCATCCAAAAGAGACTTACGGGATGATGGGCGATCGCTTGTTTTCTTTCGGGAGAAAGGTTCTCATCTCAACCCGAATGGATGGGATTGAGCCTATTCCCATCCGAAAGGGGTGAGCTGGGGTTCACCCTCGGTACGAAACTGCTCGGATATCGGGTGGGAGTGCTAACCCTGACCCCTGCTTTCAGGAATTCAGTCCCCTTGCCCTGTTTGTTCTAACTCGTGATTGTGCAATTGACAACTGTGCAATCCCTAGGGCGATCGCCGGGGGGTCACCCTGTACCTCGCGGCGATCGGACCCGAGAGCTACCCTAGAGCCAAAAGTCATTTTTGTTGTTTATCCATGAGGTCCATAATAATGGCAAAACGTCGCAATCCTAAAAAAGAAAAAGCACAACGGAACAAAGCTTATGCTCGCCAATTCCGCAAACCGACTAATTCCGGTCGCTTTTTCAAGAACCGTAATTCTAATATGAATGGCAACCGTGACGAAAACAGCGAAAACACAGAAGGGGAAGAAAACTAACGGAATTCTCTGGGATTTAAACCTCAGTCATGAGGGAGTTTATCCCCCGATGAAGTGGGGTTAATCAAGAGAAGGAAGTCCGGTTGAATCACGGATTTTTGAGAGATTTGGGAGAGTAAAGGGGAGTCGAAGTGGAGAGTCAGTTACCCTAGAGGTGACTGGCAACTTTGCGCTCCCGGGTGATCAACCCAAGACATCGAGCGGTTGCATGGAGAACATCTTCTAACCTCGCAACTCGAATCCCCCAGTGGGAAAAACATCGGTTCTGAGTGGGCGATCGCCATAAGATTGCCCACTACCGAATTTTTCGGAAATTCCCAGGCGATCGCCTGCTCAAATCCAGTCTCGAACTTGCTCCCCGAGGATGGGTCAAGCCTTAAAGTTGGGGTGAAACCCCTTGACTGCTGCCCATTCATGAGGTTAATCAGGGACGATTTATCCCGTCTTAAATTCTCCCAGACCGTCATGAGAATTCGGGACAAACTGACCGAAACTGGGGGAGGGATAATACCAGAATAAGCTAAATTTTCTGGGATATAAAGAGAAGACTTCAGCCCCGAAGACCAAGGGAAAGAAAGCCAGACTATTACAAAGTCATAAAAAATTTACGCAAACCGCAAAAATTGACAATTTTTCTTTTTAATCCCTTAAATTTGTTAAAACTTTATAAAAACTCGTTTTTAGGGGTCCGGAAATTCGTTAAAACTTTATAAACAATGGTTTCCCTGATTCGAGAAATCGGATAAAATCTTGATAAAACCTAACCCAGAAGAGGGGCGAGAAAAGGGGGTATCCAGGGAAGGAGGGAAAACTTCACGGACCCCATCAAATCTGGGGATGAGGTCGAAATGCCTCAATCCCTAGGAAAACTTCACTCCCTCCCATCGCTTTTGCTGCTGAAGAATACCCATTTCGGTGAGGAAAGGGAATTTCGGCGATCGGGTAAAGTTCTGACCCCTTGAGTGCTTTCCTGGGACAGATAGCCTCAATCTGTTCCGGTTTAGACTGATGAAAAAGGGTCCTCTCCAGGGGTAGAGTAAAAGAAAAGTAACAGCGTTTGTCCCTTCAAGGGGTAGGGGAAAATCGCGATAGCGAGACAGGCGCTGGGTCTGTTGTATGCAGAGAAACGGCTCATAGAGCGGCACGGAGTAAAAAAAAGCAATGGCAAATCATCCAACTCAGCCAGTCCATGCTCAGGCGGCGATCGCAGATATCGAAGCAAGAATCGATACCCTCACCACGGCTGCAACGCAGGGACCCTCGGGATTAGAGCAGGTCATCAAGGCATTAAAGGACGAATCAGAACCCGTGCAGCGTGCGGCGTATTTGCTGCTGCGGAATCGGCCAGAACTAGAGGTTCGCAAAGTCTTACAAGACTATAACCCCTATCGCTTTTTTAAGTGCATTCGCACGATGGGGGGACATTCTAGCCGGATTTATTCCGTGGCAATTAGTCCCAATGGCCGCTTAGTAGCCAGTGGTAGCAATGACAATACTATTAAACTCTGGAATCTGGAAACCGGAGAAGAACTCGGCATTCTCAGTGGACATTCCGACTGGGTGGATTCCGTTGCTTTTAGTCCCGATGGTCGCTTGCTTGCCAGTGGCAGTGGGGATGCCACCCTCAAACTCTGGACGATTCATGAGGAAAACTCTCCCAAAATAGCCTCCCTCAAACAGACCCTCACCGGCCATTCCCGGTGGGTCACTTCAGTCACCTTTAGTCCCGATAGCCAACTGCTGGTTTCGGGTTCCAAAGATAATACGATTAAAGTGTGGAATGTGGAGAGGGGGGAAGAAGTTAGAACCCTAGAGGGTCATTACGACTGGGTATATTCTGTCGCATTTAGTTCCGATGGTAAACAGTTGGTTAGTGGCGGAGACAGCACGGTTAAATTATGGAATATTGACACCGGGGAAGAATTACAAACCTTTACCGGACATCGGGACTGGGTGTATTCCGTTGCTTTGAGTCCTGATGGACAACAGATTGCCAGTGGGAGTGAAGATGGCACGATTAAACTCTGGAGTGTGAGTGACCCGAGGGCGATCGCAACCCTCACCGGCCATACGGCGGGAGTTAATGCGGTCACTTTCAGTCTGGAAGGACGGTTGCTGATCAGTGCCAGTGCCGATGATACGGTGCAACTGTGGAATGTAGAAACGGGGAAAATCCCTGAAAATTCAGCTTTAAAAACCCTTAGAGGACATGGCGAGTGGGTCAGTTCTCTGGCGATCGCGCCTGATGGACGCCGGTTAATCAGCGGCAGCGGCGATCGCACCCTGAAAGTCTGGAGTTTAGAAACCGGGGAAGAACTCCGCACCCTGGGAGGAGACGCCGAGTGGGTGGATTCCGTTGTCTTTACCCCCGATGGTCAAATGGTCGGCAGTGGCAGTGGCGGAGACACCGCCAAATGGAACCTGCACAGTGGCGAAGAATTGCGATCGCTCAGTGGTATTTCTAGCTGGGTCGAAGATATCGCCGTCAGTCCCGACGGCACTCGCGTCGCCAGTGGCAGTGAAGATGGACTCGTCAAAATCTGGAGTCTCAACAGTGGCGTTCTCGCTATCCTCCTCTCCGGACATACCGAAGGCGTCTGGTCCGTCACCTTCAGTCCCGATAGCAAACTCCTCGCCTCCGGTAGTGGTGATGAAACCATCAAAATCTGGAACCTACAAACCGGCAAAGAAATTCGCACCCTACGCGGACATTCCTATCGCGTCGATGCCGTCGCCATCCATCCGAAGCTTCCCATTTTAGCCAGTGGGTCTGCTGATGAAACCATCAAACTCTGGAACCTCGACACCGGAGTAGAAATTAACACCTTAGAAGGCCATTCCGACGCCGTATCCTCGGTCCTGTTCAGTCCTGATGGAGAAACGTTAGCCAGTAGCAGCATGGATGGCACCATCAAACTCTGGAACTGGAATACCTTTGAAGAACTCGGCACCCTAGAGGGTCATACCGATGCCGTTAACTCCATCAGCTTCAGTCCCAGCGGCAAAACCATCGCCAGTGGCTGTGAAGATGGCACCATCAAACTCTGGAACTTGCTCACCTGTGAGGAACGCGGTACCCTTTCCGCTCATTCAGAACCCGTTAATTCCGTCGCCTTCAGTCGCGATGGCTATCAATTGGCGAGTGGGAGTGCAGACAGTACCCTCAAAATCTGGCATTTGCGCACTGGGAAAGAATTCCGGATGTTTTCCGGCCATTCTAACTGGGTCAATGCCGTCGCCTTCAGTCCCTCCACTTCTCATTTTATCGTCAGTGGCAGCGCTGATGGAACGGTTAAAGTTTGGGGAGTGGAGTGATTGGGGAGGATGGGGAGGATGGGGGGGATAGGGAGGATGGGGGGGATAGGGAGGATGGGGGGGATAGGGAGGATGGGGGGGATAGGGAGGATGGGGAGGATGGGGAGGATGGGGAGGATTGGGGAGAAACAAGGACGGGCGTTGTAACGTTGAACATCTCTCCCGGATCTCCCCCATCCTCCCCATCTCCCCCATCTCCCCCATCTCCCCCATCTCCCCCATCTACCCCATCTCCCCCATCCTCCCCATCTCCCCCATCTCCCCCATCCCCCATCCCCATCACCAATGAACGGAATGCGCCTGAACCGGGGGTTTAACGGCTACATTCTCTTGGCGATTTTCCCTTAACTGGCGGAAGTTAGAGCGATCGCCTCGGTAGCCAGTTGGCATGACGAGGCGTTTGTAATCGGTAGTGAGGTCGAAGTTAACCTGGTTTAAATCGGCATGATAGAAATTCACACTGTTGAGAGAGGCATTGTCAAAACAAGCCTCACTTAAACAGGCTTCTACAAAAAAAGTGCCGAACAACTGAGCACGTCTGAAATTAGCTCCGGCTAGATTGGCTTGTTTGAGGAACGTTCCCAGCAAAAAGGTCTCGGAAAAATTGGCCTTTGTGAGATGAGAATAGGCCAAGTCCGCTGCAGTGAGATTAGCCCCCGTGAAATTTGCCTTCGGTAACTGGACCTCGACTAACCTAGCCCCGGTTAAATTGGCTTCACTGAAATTCGGTCCCCGGGCATCTTCCCGGCCTAAAATTAGACCATTGAGGATGGCCCCGGCGAGGTTGACGCCGGTAAAGTTGGCTTCACCCGCGATCGCGTGAGACAGTTCAATCCCACTCAGATTGGAATAGGAAAGGTTCGCCCGAGTGAGATCGGCACCGCTGAGGTCTGCATTGCTCAAATCGGCACCGCTCAGATCAGCCCCGACGAGATCAACGCCCATGAGATTAATATGGGGTAAGGAAGCCCCACGCAGATCTAAACCACTGAGATCCAACAGCAAAAAGTCACGTTGTCCGGCTTCATAATGATTCAGCAGGTCCTCAGCACTCATTCGTTTCATAGGTTGCCCTTACTCTGGTTGCGCTTACAGGGGGGCTGCACAAATTCATCCACCACCCAAGGGCATGAATTGGCAAAAACCACCCCTCCAACTTGCGCGAAAATCGGGCTGCATCCGGACTTTTTGCTGCTCTCACCTAGGTTGATGATCATGGCGATCGCCCCTTATGCACTGCTCCATTCCCTCTGCGTTTCTAGGGGCAATTGGAGAGTTGCCCCGAGTCCATTTAGGGTTCCTTCTCGGCAGGGGGTTCGACAATGTATTGATTGGCGGGGGAATTTTCCGGTAGGGCTTCCATGCGTCCAGCATGGACTAAGCTTTGATAAATCAAGGCAGCAGCGGAACCCCGACTTAACTGTTCGTTGGGTTGGAGCACTGAGGGATCGGGATGATTGACCACGATATTTGCTTCGGTTGCCGCTAGGATCGGGTCAGTCGCCTCAGAAGGGATGCGATCGGCATCTGTATAATAGGCGGTTAAATTTGGGGTCGGTTGTTTGGTAACAAAGGATTGTGGTGTGGGTTCTTCCACAGAAGGTCCCGGTTGTGCTGCCGGTTGTGCGTTGGCTCGCTGAATTAACCATAACGGTTGCATCATGGCTGTAAACGCCAGGGGAAATGCCAGTTGTCGTTTGGCAACCGGGCGTTTCCCACGAGATGAGGGGGAAGTGCGATCGCCCGCTTGAGCCGCCGTAGCCGTTGGACGAACTTGGACCAATTGTAAACCTTGTGCTAAGGACGTAATCGCCTCAGCTCTGGTCATTTCTCGCTGGGGATAGAATAATTTATTATTAGAAAAGGCATCCATAAAACCGCCTTGATAGGCTTCCTCGATCGCCGGAACTGCCCAATGATTTTCAGGAACATCATTAAACGCACTGCCACTGGAAATTTGGCGTTTTTCCGTTACATCAAAGGCTTGACGGATGAGGGCGGCAAACTCATCCCGCTCGATATGTTGATTGGGTCGAAAGGTTCCGTCGGGATATCCTACTATAATCTCTTCTTGTGCTAACCCTTCAATAAACGGACTGGCCCAATAATTGGATTTGACATCCGGGAATGCGCTTTTTTGTTGCGTTTTTTGGGGTTTTTGGGGTTGTTGACCCTGGGCTGAAGCTGTTTCTAAGTTCCACAAATCCGGAACGGTAACCCCGGCAGTCACGCCGAGAACAATAGAACTAAGGATGGCGATGGGCCATTTCAATGAAAAAACCATAATTAATATGCTCCTGACTGCTGGCGGCTCAAAGGGGGAATCAATAAGTGATTTAATAGTTGTGAGAGAAGGAAAGGATTTAGTCGGGTGGATTATTGTATTGTATAGAAAATCTCACTCCTGATGAGAATTACAATTAAGGAGTGGGATACTCTCACGCTCTTGCTGTTGTAGCAAGGAGTGGGATGGTCCCACTCCTTTCATAATTCTCCCATTCAGGACATCCGAGGTGAGTCTCGGGTTTACTAACGACACCGCTCGGAACTGATCTCACCGGGATAGATTGATTCCGAAGCGTGAATCAATTGGGAATGGGTTTAGCGGCGCTTTTTCTCTTCAACAATCGGATTTCCTTCGCGCTTGACTTCTAACTCTTCCCGGCGTAGAGTTTCTTCCGCTTCAACTGTATTGCGTTCAACTTCTTTGTGAATTTTAACTTCCTCTCGGACAAATGCTTCTTTGTGAATGTCTGCGTTTTCTTGATAGACTTCAACCCGAGCAATTTCTGTATCTTTAAAAGCGGTTTCACCCGCAGTCAGAGCCTGTTCAGTTCCGATCGCTTCGCGGATTTCCACAACAACTTTTTCATTTTCCACAGGAATTGCCGTCTTTGCCCGTTCGGTTACGACTCGTTTGCTGACTAAAACTTCCCCAGTTTTTTCGCGGTGTTTGTTCGCGACGAGGCGTTCTTCATAAAGCTTGAGTTTTTTATGATCTAAATCCGTTGTATTGTAGAGAGAAGGTTCGCGATCGTAACTATAATAGTCATCGTCACGAGCCACGAGGCGATCGCTTTCCGGGGTAGTCATCGCAGGGTTTGGAGTCTGGGGAAGGGTCGGAGGCATTACTTGACGACCCGTAGCCGTTGCTGCTACACCGGCCCCTTCTACCGGAGGACTGTCTTCGACTGCGGCGGAATTTTCCACACTGGGAACGCCATAAATCGATCGCACATTTTGCTCATAATGGCGATCGACGACGGTATCTTCACGGTATTCCGGCAGTTGTTCCGCTTGTGCTTTGGTTTCCAGACCCATCGCATAGATCCGGCGGTGATCGTTATCGACTCGGCAACGCCCGATCGGAATCAAGACCCGTTTTCCAAACACCCAAAATCCGGTATCGATAACGAGATAGCGAAAATAACCAGATTCATCAACTAGGGCATCATCAACATGACCAATTTTTTCATCGTTGTTGGCCGCATAAACGTCATAGCCTTTAATATCATCCCCCTCAAATAAATCGTTTCGGTAGTTGGGATAAAAATCCTCAAGTTTGTAAAGCATCCTTGTCATCTCCTTAAAATTTTGTTACATTTATCTTCTATGTCTCTATATTAGAAAAAATAATAGGTTGTCCCCTCTACCTGACGATTGAGTTTTGGTCGGGTCTAATGGGGTTAACTTATATCCCTAGATAGATAGATAAAACTGCCAATCCGCCTTACAGTAATCCATAATTGATGCAAACATTCTCCGCAGTGTCTGCATTGGGCTTTAAAAAAAATTAACGGAAGTAGGGTAAGGGAGATAATAACCATGACTTATGGAAATCGCAGTGGAGTCAATATTGCAGAACCAGCCATGATGCCAACCCCTGTGGTTGATTATCACGATCGCGTCCGGTGGGGTCCAATTTTTGCAGGAATCGTCATCGCACTGAGTACCCAATTGGTATTAAGTGCTCTGGGAGTGGCGATCGGGATGAGCGTTGGTGCAGATGCCCAATCCGACCCGAATTCTATTGGTTTGGGAGTGGGAATTTGGTCTATTATTAGTTTGTTTATTGCCCTAATGTTGGGGTCTTGGATCATGGCTCGCACCTGTGGACCTATGAATAAAAACACAGCCCTATTAAACGGAGCAATTTTGTGGGCCACCACTTTAGCCCTGAGTTCATGGTTACTGGCAAGCGGTGTATCCGGAACCTTCGGAATTGTGATGGCAAATGCGGGGGAAATTGCCGATCGCGTGAACGTAGACCCGGGAGCAGCCAATCTCACACCGAATGAGGCCCGTAATATCGCTGACGGTGTGGCCCGTGCCGGTTGGTCATTTTTATTTGGTTCTTTGTTAGGGTTAGTGGCATCGTTGATTGGTGCGACCCTCGGTGCTCGGAGTCCTCGAACGGTTGTATAACAAGAGCGTCTAGCCTTTCAATCTCTTTGATTTCAATCTCTATTTTTCCAGCTAGTTACGGCCCGTTATTCAACGCCCAGTCTAGCTGGATTTTATATTTTGTATGATATAAAATTTATGCAAAAGCTATTTTTAGTTTTTGTATAAGCTAGATAAAAACGAGCGGTTTGGTAAATAAAAATATACTGAATTGAAGAATGATATTTGGAGGGTTGAACAGGGGTATTCTAAAAGAGCAGCATATCCAATCTTATCCCTATGATGCTATGGCAAATCGAAATTTACAAGCGGGATTAGCTCAACTGAAAGCGGGGGATTATGCCGAGGCGATCGCCCAATTAGAAGCGGTTTTAGTCAATGAACTCCATCCGGGTACTCTGTTTAAAGCAAAAAAAGCCTTAGTTGAAGCTTACGAAGGCGATGGGAAACTACGTCAAGCGTGGAAACTCTGTCAAGAACTTAGCGAAAGTACCAGTCCTGAAATCCGTGATTGGGGCGATCGCACTTTAGCCGATCTTGATCGCCGTTACCCCTCCCTTGGTTCCGAGATTCTCATCGGACAAAGGCTGACTCGTCAGCAAAAAGTAATTCGCGCCGTCATTCAGTGGATTAAACAGTCCCCCCAGCGTGTCTCTACGGTGGAAACGGCTTGGAACATCATTGAAGAAGAACGGCAGGCTTACTCTGCTGATAATAGTCCATTGGTGAAACTTACGGTTAATTGGAATATCTTTCGCCGCCTCTCCATTTTCTTAGGCAAAACCTTATGGGTTTGGATAAAGGCTAAATGGCAGAAATTTAAATCCCCCAAATAAATATTGAGTCTAGGTTAATTCAAGGTTTATCTAAACGTTAAATCCGGAAACAAGGTCAGTCGTTTCCGGATCATTATACTAAGTCATCACTCCTCAATTCCCTAATTGAAAACTCACCACTTTCCAAGGTGAAATGGGTACAATCTCCCCCTTAACCCAAACTTGAGCTAAATTGTCCTCTAATAAATCTACCCCTTGCAAACTTTGCCATTCCTCCTGAACCACTAATCCTGTCGGTTTCCCTTCCGATTCATAACATCGAATGATCCATTTTTTAGCATCGATTTCTGACTGTTTGAATGCCATCAAAACCAAACTATCTCCCGAAACCTGTAAAAAACTCTCCTGTAAACCTAGGGTTTTTTCCCCCTGTTCCGAGACTGATTCCAGGAGGCGAACCTGCAAGGGTAAATTCAATTCATACCCCTGTCGGACTGTTTTTGCGGACTGCCAATTTCCCCCATGCGGATAAAGGCAATAAGTGAATTGATGCCACCCTAAATCGGCCTCTGGGTCCGGCCAATTGGAACCCCGTAGGAGGGTTAAGCGCAGTTGGTTGGGGGTGGCATCGTACCCATATTTACAATCATTAAGAAGACTGACTCCCCTTTGTTCTTCACTCAAATCAGCCCATTTTAAAGCAGGAACTTCCCATTTTGCTTGTTCTATAGGGGTTTGGGGTTTTGTGGTTCGTTTCACTGCACTACAAGGGGTTTCATAGGTGACAAAATCCGCCTCAACCGTGAGGGGAAATGCCGCTTTTACCATCACATTTCGGTCTTGCCAGTTCACCATTGTGGCAATTTTTACCCAGGGGGAGTCGGCTTGGAGGATATACTCTTGAATAAAGTCCGATTGTCCCAATTGGCGAATGACTTGCACTCGTTGTTCGAGTTCCCCCTGTTCTATCCATTGAATCTGTTTCAGAGTCGCAGGGGGAAGCGGATGTTGGTTATAATTGGGGTCAATATTCCAAGCATCCCAATATTGTCCCTTATCTGTAAAGGCTTGGAGTTGATTGCCCGGTTCTTTGAGAATTTCCCAATTATTTATTTTATCATAAATGCTGCTCAGATTACCCGTTTTGGGGTCAATAATAACGCGCAATTGGTCAGTTTCTAAGATAAATTTATCCTGGGGCTGTGGGGAGGGAGAAGTAGGATTAAGTTCGGATTGCCCTAACCAAAAAACGTGATAGCCAATAGAGGGGATATCCTGGCATTCAAACAGGAGATGAGTGGCGGTGAGTTGCGATCGCATTCGATTTCCCTGACTATCATACACTTGCCATTCCATCCCCGTTGCAGCGGATTCCGGTAACTCTAGGGAAACGATTTGCGATCGCTGCCAATTGAGGGAATTAAACACGATAATCGGTTGGGCGGATGGCATGGATACAGGAGGAACTCCGGCAACTTGTGAGGCGATCGCCGCGAATGCTTGTTCTAACACTTCCCGTCCATTTTCTTCCGCTTCCTGC
The DNA here is from genome assembly GCF_025370755.1 of Laspinema sp. D2d. Taxonomy (GTDB): domain Bacteria; phylum Cyanobacteriota; class Cyanobacteriia; order Cyanobacteriales; family Laspinemataceae; genus Laspinema. The sequence continues at coordinate 78,838 of NZ_JAMXFC010000018.1, forward strand.
CAACCCATATTGGCATCCAGATACACTTCAGGAATTGAGGAACCGGGTAAAATATCGTGAAATTGATTGAATAATACCGCTTTCCAAGCGGCTTCAATTTGCGCTTTGGGATACTCTATTCCTGTTTCTCGGGTGGCGATTGCTGCCCACAATTCTGCTTCATATAATAACCCCTCACAGCGGCGATTCCATTGTTTTTGGTCACCATGAGTAGTATAACAGCCGCGATGAAATTCCAGATATAATTCATCACTCCAAACTGGAAACTCTCCCTGCTGTTGCAACTGGCGCAAATAGTCCTCAACCGTGGTAAATTCCATCGCGGGGAAAAAGGGAGACTGCCGCCAGCGATCGCCAACTTCTAACATATCGCGAGTCGGACCCCCGCCATGATCTCCTACTCCCGGTAACCATAAACTCTCTTTTAGTCCCGTTTTCTGTTCCCAATCACAGGCATAATCCGCCATCTGCACAGGTTCAATTCCCGTTCCAATGGGGGCTGACATTAAACTAAAAATTCGCGTTCCATCGGGGGATTCCCACCAAAAAACGGGATAGGGGAATTCCGTTGTATCATTCCATCGCAATTTTTGGGTGACGAAATATTCGATTCCCCCTTGTTTTAACAATTGCGGCAATTGTCCACAGAATCCAAAGGTATCGGGTAGCCATGCCACGGGAGAGAGTTTGCCAAATTTTTCTAAACAATACTGTTGTCCATATAACAGTTGTCTGGAAATCGACTCCCCACTAATAATATTTAATTCCGGTTCCACCCACAATCCGGCTAAAATTTCCCAGCGTCCCGCCTTAACTTCGGCTTGAATTTCTGCAAATAAATCGGGACAGTTGTCTTCAATCCAAGCATACAGGGCAGCGGTGGAATGACCAAAGGTGAGGTGAGGAAATCCTGCCATTAAATCAAGAACGGAGGCAAAGGTACATTCTGCCACATCCCAGGTTTCAGCAATCGGCCATAACCAAGCTAAGTCTAAATGGGCATGACCAAGTAAAAATACTTTATTGGTTTGTTGAAACTCTTGTTTCAAAGTGGTTCGCAATTCAGCCAGGGACTGCTCAAATTGAGAAACATTATCGGGTAAACTATTCCAGGCGATCGCCTCAATTTGAGTCTGTAATTGTTGCAATTTCGTCTCAGCGTCCGATGAGATTCCCCAATATTTGGAAATCACCGCTAATTCGTCCGCAATAAACCCCGGATCAATACAACTTTCATAACTCTCTTCATAGCTTTTTTCATAAATCCACAGCGATCGCACTAATGCCCCGCAGTCATGTCCGGGACTGACTAATCGTAAAGCAATATCAATCCCCTGACCCGGTACTACTTCTTCCTCAATCATCACCCGGGTCACACAATCAAATAAATCCCCCTCTTGGACTAACTCCCCATTCACAAAAATTTGGGCCTCATCCGCCCACCAAGTTAGGGCCAAACGCAAGGTTAATCCTGCCAGGGGATACCCCTGCAACTGGTCCGGAACCTGATACCGCAATCCTAACCAGATCGTCTGCTGCCCTTGAGTCCAGGGGATATGTCCTTTCTCATTGAGTTCCGCCTGCTGCCACTGGTCCCAGGTGTCTGCGGCTGTCCCTTCCTCCACGGATAAATCGGCAATTCGGTATCGCCAACTACCGATCGCATTCACCCGAGTCAGTTGTCGCAGTTTCTCAATTGATCCGGTTATTTCACTGTTTGGATCTGGCATAAAATTGCTCAAATTTTCGATATGATTAAATGACGGGTTTGAGATTCTCCAGGCATTCTTTATAAAAAAAACCCGTTACAGAGGTTCATATTGCGGATAGTCAATATGAAATCCGCCCCCTAACAAACTGCTTAACTTAAAAATTATGTCCTCTTCCGGTCGATATCAAAGTAAATTATTCAATTTTCTGCAAGCGGGGTCTCGGAAACTGGCGACCCAGTTAGAAAAGGCCGGACAGCAGATCCGCTGGATCGCCCAAACTGGGGGCCATTATTTACTGATTCCGGTCTATGCAGTGTATCAGGCCACGCGGTTTGTGGGAAAGCAGTTGGCGGGAACCGCTAACCCGTCGGAGGACTCCACCAAAACCCTGGGAAATGCTGAGGCGAATCCAGGGACGAGAGAATCTGACCGACTCTCGGAAACCCCAGAAGGCGATCGCCCGATCGCCCGAGTCTTGAGTGGGGTGGAACTGGTGGCAGTTGCTGCCTCAACAGCGGATGCCGGGGAATCCTGGCAAGTTGTGGTCACAAAAGAGGACAACTCACCCCAACCCCAGGAGGTTCTGGCGTTACCCTCGGGACGGACTGGGTTGCGAGAACGGGTACTGAACTGGATTCCGGAGAAAATTCTAGCCCGGTTTGGCGTCAAGGGCGATCGCCCGGGAACTCTGGTCCCGGTCGCATCAATGGAACAATCCTTAACGGTGGCAACTCCCGCCTCGGCGATCGCCACTTCTCGTCCGGTGATTCAAGGGATTGCTACCTTGCTGGAAACCCGGAGTTTAGTTCTAATCAGCGATCGCAACCAAATTTTAGATATTCTCACCCCTGTCCAACAGCAACAATTGCAAGCCAGAATTGATGGGGAACTGGCAGCAGCAGCGTACCACCTCGAACCGAAAAGCTTGCCATCCCAAGCAACCCATTCGGTCCTCACGGGTTCGCCCTCCCAAAAACAGTTACCGCCCGTTAAGCGATTGCGTCGCTTGCGTCAACTGATTGCCGGAGTTCAACCCGTTCCTCTGGGCAACTTATTAGACCGGAGTTTAGCCAAAGTTGGGGATTTGTTGCAACCCTCCGCCCTGGTTTTGCAACCGGATGGAGTCGGGGAAGTTCCTCAACCCCAGGGGAAGGTATCTCCTCGCCATCAGCGTCAACCTAAAATAGAAGCCGTCTTGTTAAAGATGGATGCGGCAGTAGCGAGATGGGAAGGGATGCCATTACCCCAGGGAGGAACCCTCAGCGAAACCGTTGCCGATCGCGGCGAGTCTCTGCTGAAGGGGATTCAACACCTGGCGATCGCCCTCGTCACAGACCCTCAGCAGGACACCACGGATTCTGAACTCTCCCCTGAACAGCAATCCCTATCCCTGCAAATGCAACGGTTGATTCAATCGGCAGTGGATTATTTCTTTGGGACTTCCGATCAGGCTTTAACGGGAAGCAGCGATCGCCCGTTGACTCAGGTTGAAGTTTCGGCGAAAGATTTAGCACAAACGTTTGAGAATGTCAAGCCTTTAGCTGGAAATTCTGAGGCGGCGACTGGGCAATTGTCCAGTAACCCGGAATTAGACCCGTTGCCGGACTCCGTTTGGGGAGTTGAGGCGGTGGAACAATTTCTGAACCCACCCTATCCGACCAGCCGACGAATTGGGCAGCCCCAACCCGTCAGCAAGTCCTCCCGCAGCAAATCCAGCAAAGGAAATCCCCGCCGAGTCCAACCCCAGCGATCGGTTCCCCGGACCGCAGTCCAACCCACCGCGACGGTCACCGTTGAAACCACCTCACGGGTTAGCCGTCCCAGTCCCGTTGTTGACTCTCCTGTGCAATTGCCACCCCAGGTCGAAACCCCACCAAAAAGCGACTGGATCGATGTGGAAATTGCCGAATTTGAATACATTATGCACCCCTTAGAGCAAGCTTTGAAGTGGTTTGATCAGGTCCTCTTCTGGCTGGAAGAAAAACTGATTCAAGGGTGGCAATGGGCGCGGCAACAACTGTTTAGTTAACGGCTGACACCCAATCCGGTTGTCTCTAGTTAGTTTATCTCGATTAGCCCGCCTAGACGGTTGTTCAGCAACTGCCTGGGCGGGCTACTCTATAAAAAACGATTTTTGATAGCCGGATTGGGTATTCGTGGGAAGTTGGGGAACGAGCGATCGCCAACAGACGTCCCCCAGCGCAGGGTGCAGGAAACCAAAATCCATTGGCCCATCTCAACTCGGGAACGAGACAAAAATATTTCTTAATAAAACGGGACAGCCTTCCGATATGATAAAAAAACTGGAGAGTCTGGATGGTAAACTCTCACAGCTTTTCCAAACACTGGAGATATCTGTATGGTGACCCTTAAAATCGTAGTTTATGTTGTTGTCTCGTTCTTTGTGGCCTTATTTGTCTTTGGCTTTCTGAACGGAGACCCGGCCCGTAACCCAAAACGGCGCGACCTCGAATAATCAAGGAATTTTCAGACCTTGATGGCGATCGCAGGGGCGGCCTTTGGGTCGCCCAAGCATCGCGAACCGGGGTAAAGGGTTCGCGTTTGGGCTATTGATTGTTAAGTCTAATCCTGTAAATATGCCTTACCCGGTTCTGCCTCCCTCACCGCCTGCTATAGTTACACCTGTTTCCCCCGAATCTATCAACTCAGAGGCGATCGCCGCTTCAGTGGATGATTCCGCAGCCAACTTATCGGGACAAATTCAGCCCACCCCACCGGAAACCCTGATCACTGAACCCGAGTATGGCGTCAGTTCCGCTGCGCTTTTAGGTCCACCGTTAGAAATCTCCTCACCGCTGAAACGGGTGGAAGCCCCGGTCAATGCAGCTACCAAAGAATTAGAACACTCTGAAACCCCCATAACTCCACCGGAGACGAAGCAACTCCCCAATCTGGAATCACCGGGGGAAAAAACCCCTGAGTCTGAGGCAAGCAAGACTTTATCAATTGGCTTGCGATGGACCCTGCGTAACACCGCTGCCTTCCAAGAACCCGCATCCCCTGGGGAATCGGCATCGGTGACGGAACCTGAACCCCAGACTCGGGATTTGTATCCCGACGAAGCAGAAACCGTAAAACGCCCGGTGACCCCGGACGGGGAAACCCAGGAAACCGTAGAACCCCCGGTGACAACGGCGCAGGAAACAGACCCAGAAGCGCCTGAGATTGTGGTGCAAGTTCCTCAACCTGCTGGGCAAAATGCCACCCCACCAACGATCGCCCCAGCGGATACCCTGGAAATAAAAGCCGATCGCCAGGAGTTCGATAACGAACGGCAAATTGTTACCGGGGAAGGCAATGCCCGGATGAGAGGGCGCGGGGCCGCCATCGACGCAGAACGCCTGCAAGTTAATTTAGAATCCCAGGTGGCGATCGCCGAGGGAGATGCAGTCTATGCCAAAGGACAGCAAGTCCTCCAAGGCGATCGCATTGAATATGACCTCGTGCAGAATCGCGGCGGCATTGATGGGGCCAAAGGGGATATTTTTACCCCCACCACCGCAGAAGACTTTTCCCCCACCCTCCCAACGGATGTCTCAGCCGCCGCGCTGCAACAACAGGATATCATGGACCGACTCCGGGCTGGAGAACCCCCCAGGCGAATCACTCCCGCTGGGGCGGTTACCTTTGGCGGGGGTCGCGGAAGCCTTCCCACCGCAGGCGGAACCATTGATCGCTTTCGCTTTGAAGCCGATCGCCTGAATTTCAATGATTTGGGATGGGAAGGGACCAATGTCCGGATGACCAACGATCCGTTTTCTCCTCCAGAGTTGGAATTGCGATCGCCCCGGGCCACCTTTCGCCCCATCTCTCCATTACAAGATGAAATTTTTGCCAAAAGTCCGCGTTTAGTCTTTGACGATCGCATCTCGATTCCGTTATTAAGAGAACGAGTCATTCTTGATCGCAGCGATCAAGACCCGTCCTTAATTCGCTTCGGCTACGATCAAGAAGATCGAGGCGGAGTCTATGCCGAAACCACCGTAATTCCGCTGGGCGGCAGCGGACCCGTTCAAATTAATTTAATTCCGCAATATTATATTCAACGAACCTTGACCGATGGCATTGGTAATCCCTCCCGCTTATTTGGACTAAAAGCGCGGTTTGGGGCGAATCCAACTCCAACGACTTCCATTGTGGGAGAAGCCAGGTTTACAGATTTTGATTTTAATGATGAAGAAGAGAATTTGCGAGGCACATTGCGGGTTCGGCAAATGGTGGGAACTCACGCCGTATCCGGAGAATATAATTATCGCGATCGCCTGTTTAATGGGTCATTGGGATATCAAACGGTGCATCAAAATGTCGGAGTAGTCGTCACTTCTCCGGTGATTAACCTCGGCGCAACTGGCATCAATTTGAGCTATCAAGCCAGTGCACAATATATCAATGCGGATAGCGATCGCATCGACCTTCTCCCCCTCGTCCGGACTAACAATCGCATTGACTCTAGCCGATTTCAAGCCTCTGCTGCGCTTTCTAGGGGCTTTTTGCTGTGGCAAGGGAAAGCCTTACCCCGGACAAGGACGGAAGGATTGCGTTATACTCCCGCCCCCGTTGTTCCCTACGTTCGACTCTTTGGCGGATTAACAGGCGTCGCCAGTATTTATGGTTCTGATGATACTCAAAATGCCCTCACCGGAAGCATTGGGATTCAAGGACAGTTTGGGCATTTTTCCCGGCGCTGGCTGGATTATACTGGGTTTAATGTGAGTTTATCGCGCATTTGGAAAGATGGAGACTCACCCTTTTTATTCGACCGAATTGCAGATTCTAAGGTACTGACAGCCGGACTCACTCAACAAGTCTATGGACCGTTTAGAGTGGGGGTACAAAGTTCATTTAATTTGGATACAGGGGAACGAATTAGTACCGATTTATCGATGGAATATAGTCGGCGCACTTATGCGGTGAATCTGCGGTTTAGTCCAGAACGGCAAGTTGGATCCGTGAGTTTGCAACTGAATAATTTTAGTTGGTTTGGGAGTGGCAATCAGTTCTCCCCCGTGGGCGATCGCTAACTCAATTCATCCCTTAAAAGGAGTCATAACGAGTTCGTATTTTCAGGTGATCCGTTAGGGTTGGAGAGGGGCTAACCTGCCGACCCTAACGGATTGACACCGAACAGGTGAGAAACTCGATGGTCTAACCAAACTGTTCATAATGAGCAATAAATCCCGACGAGATCCTCACGGGTTCTGCCTATTTAATTCGGTAGAGGCGTCCTAAAGGATTGATCCAATTGCGATCGGGCTTCCAGGCGGTCATCCTCCTTTGGGTTGGCGGGCAATATTTCTCTTGAAACTTCCCTCTGAGGAGGGATGTCGTTTTTTAGGGTCCTAGAGAATAATTAAGATTTATCGATGATGCCTGAAAATTTAAGGGTAGCATGGGTATAATTAGTTTAGCATCCCTATGGGAGATTTAGCAAAAATTTCGGGTATTTAAAACACTAATTTATTGATTTTATATGTCTACTTTAAAACAAATTGCTATGCAGCTTAAAGATTTACCCATTTCCTCTTTATCCCCCGAAACAGCGATCGAGCGAAAAGTGGTAACTCTTTCCCCAGACACCCCCTTAGACGAGGCCCTGGGGTTGATGCTGCCCGAAAAAACAGCCTGTCCCTTGCCGACTGGACTTTTGGAAGACTCAAAACCCCGAGAAGAGATCGGGCCACTCTGTTTGTTGGTCATTGAAAATGAGCAACTTGTAGGACTATTAACGGAATGGGATTTTGTCAGACTAGGGGCAGAAAAAGCCGATTTAAAAGAGATGACTGTTCAGGAGGTGATGATTCAAAATATTGTCACGATTAAAGAAACAGAATTTAGTGATATTTTTACCGTTTTAAAGATATTTAGAAAATATAAAATTCGGCATCTTCCTCTGTTAAATGACATGGGAAATGTCCGAGGAATTGTCACTCTCGATAGTATTCGTAAAGTCTTAAAACCCGCCGATTTACTCAAAGGAAAACGGGTGGAAGAAGTGATGGCAACTGATGTCATTCATGTCCCTCCCAAAACCTCTGTCTTGCAAGCGGCTCATTTGATGTCAGAGTACCGAGTTGCCTCGATTATTGTCACCGAAAATATAGAACCTGCCCCAGAGGAAACCGAGGGCAATTCTACCTCATTTTCTTTGCCGGTAGGGGTGATTACCGAGCGAGATATTTTGCATTTTATGGCTTTAGAACTTGACCTAGAGCAGGTCCGAGTAGGAGATGTGATGAGCGAACCCCTGTTGTGTTTAAACCATCAGGAATCCGTCTGGACCGCTCATCAACAAATGCAGCGACGACAGGTGGAACGCTTGATTATTTGTGGAAATCAAGGGGAACTTTTGGGAATCATTACCCAAGTAATTTTAATGCAAACCCTTGACCCCAACCAACTGTATGGGGTGATTCATGGATTAGAACAAAAAGTCTGGAAACTGCAAGCCGAAAAAGTCGAATTGTTGCACAGTCGTAATATTCAACTGGAAAGAGAAGTTAACCTTCGCACAGCGAAGCTGCATGAACAGGCATCGAGAGAACGACTGCTGAATAAAATTGCCCTAAGAATTCGGGAATCCTTGAATCTTCATGAGATTCTGAATACGACAGTATCTCAAGTTAGACAGCTTTTAAAAACGGACCGGGTGATTATTTATCAATTTGGCCCGGATTGGAGTGGAAAGGTAGAAGTTGAATCCGTGCGGGATAAACACCTTTCGATTTTGGGGAGAACGAGTCAAGATACTTGCTTTGAAGAAATGGCAATGAGCTGGTATCAACAAGGAAATACCCGAGCGATCGATGATATTTACACCGCCAACTTAACCCCCGGCCATATTCAGTCCTTAGAACAGTTTCAGGTTCGGGCTAACTTAGTGGTGCCGATTTTGCAAGGGGAGGACTTATGGGGATTGTTGATTGCCCATCACTGTCTCGATCGCAGAAAATGGAACCCCTCAGAAATTGATTTTTTAGAAAAATTGGCAACTCAGGTGGCGATCGCCATCAATCAATCCACCCTCTTTCAACAAGCCCAAACCGAGCTCGCCCGCGCCATTCGAGCCGAAGCCGAATTACAACAAGCCAAAGATGAATTAGAAATCAAAGTGCAAGAGCGCACCGCCGAATTGAAGGCAGCCAATGAGCAATTACAACGGGAAATTCAAGAGCGAAAACAGGCGGAAACTGAGTTGCTATCGAGTCAACGATTCATCCAAAGAATCGCTGAAACTACGCCAAATATTCTGTATATTTATGACCTCGTACAGGAGAAAGATGTTTATAAAAATCGATCCATTGGGGAAATTTTAGACTATACCCCAGAACAGATTGAGGAAATGGGGGAAAACATTTTTCAAGAAATTTTGCATCCCGACGATGTAGGCCAAGTTACTGAACATTTCCAACAACGCACCCTCCTCAAAGAGGAAGAAATCCTAGAAATGGAATATCGGCTTAAAGATGCCCACGATCGCTGGCGGTGGTTCATCAGCCGAGATATGGTCTTTTCCAGAAATGCCGAAGGCTTACCCCATCAAATTCTAGGGACTGCGACAGATATCACCTCTCGTAAACGCGCCGAAGAGGAGTTGCAACAAGCCAATGTCAAACTGAAAGGATGGGTCAGCGAACTGGAACTCCGGAATCAAGAAATGGATATGCTGGGGCAGATGAACGAATTTCTACAAGCCTGCTTGAGCGTAGACGAAGCCTACAAAGCCCTGGATACCCTCCTGCAACCCTTATTTCCCGGGACCTCTGGTGCTGTCTTCATGATGAATGAATCCAAAAATTTGGTAGAGGCAATGGCAAAATGGGGGGATGATCTGCCTACCCATACCCTGTTTTCCCCGAGTGACTGTTGGGCATTGCGCAGAGGTCGCCTGCATTGGATCGATCGCACCAATGCCGGATTAGCCTGCAAACATATTCAGTCGAATCATAACCCCGCCCAGTCTTTATGCGTGCAGATGATTGCTCAAGGAGACACCTTGGGAATGTTGTACTTAGCCAGTGAAGACGAGCGATCGTTGACCCCAGGGAAGCGCCAATTAGCGCGGACCGTTTCTGAACAGGTGTCTTTGGCCCTCGCCAACTTAAAACTGCGCGAAACCCTGCACCAGCAGAGTATTCGGGACCCCCTAACGGGGTTATTTAACCGAAGATATTTGGAAGAATCGTTGAATCGGGAGATTCATCGCGCCTTACGAACAAAGCGATCGCTGGCAATTGTCATGATTGATGTCGATCGATTTAAGCAATTTAATGATACCTTCGGTCATGATGCCGGGGATGCCGTATTGCGAGAACTCGGAACCTTTTTACAAACCAATGTCCGCACCTCTGACATTGCCTGTCGCTATGGAGGGGAAGAGTTAACCCTGATTCTACCCGATGCCGACTTAGAAGATGCTGCCCACCGAGCTGAGGCCCTCCGCCAAGGGATTAAGGAGTTGAAAATCACTCATCGAGGTCAAACCCTGGATCAGATTACAATTTCGATGGGTGTTTCCGCTTGTCCCGATTGCGGAACCGAGGGAAATGACGTGATTAAAGCCGCTGATGCCGCCCTGTATCGGGCCAAAAAAGAGGGACGCGATCGCACCGTCGTGGCCTCCCCTTGAGGGCATGGTGGGACTCCCAGGGACTCTCAGATTCAAGGGGTGAAGAAATAGACGCAACCCCTAAAGGGAGAAGTCATCCCAGTGATTTGACCCAGAGAATTCTTTGGCGAGAGCATCGGGAGGATTTCCGGGATTCGGACATCAAACGCTGTTGCTAGGGGCGATCGCAGATGTAGGATTGAGAGACAATCACCCGTGGTCAAACTCGCGCATGGTAGAGAAGATTGGGGATACCCGGTAGGCAATCAACAATGAACAAAGCGGCCCACGATACTGCATCGGAGAGTGCAGCGGCACTGCTAACTCACTATAGTTTCGATCTCGGTGGCAACAGCACCGGGGACTTGATTGCTGCATGGCTCCTAGAGTATCCGGCAGCTTGGGTGCGTCTAGCTACCATTGAGGCGTTATATCAGGGACGGTATAAAGCCGTTTCTGTCACCCATATTTTAGCCTGTTGGAAACGCCGTAATCAGGCCCTCTATCATTTCAATCATGAATTTGAACGGTTAGTGTCTAGTCAACTGCCGAAAGGGTGGAAAGGGAGCACAGACACAGCAGAAAAACTGGCATCAACAGAAGGGTTGACCGAATTATCCCAAACGGGGGTATTCCCCAGAGCGATTCCTAGTTCAGATGTCCGCCAGTGGGAACGACAAATATCTCGTCATCCTCTCCCGGAGAGTGGGACATCGGAACCCGCTGCGATCGCCACGGAACCGGAGAATTCTCCCTCATCGGACGCCGAAGCCCCCATCCCCGCGCCGCCCGGTCATGAGGAGTCGGATCCCTTATCCCTGGAACTCTTAGGCATTGAACCCGGAGAGTCCCAAAGTAGATCCCCCTCATCTCCCGAGACCCTGAACCCAGGGACAACAGAGACGGAAACGACAGGAATACCCGAGGCGATCGCACCCAACAACGATGATTTACTTGGGGACCTCTGGCTCGATCGCCCTCAAGTTCAACCCATTCGTAACCCGAAAGCCACATTCACCGACTTAAAACCCTCCTCTGAGGCTTCCTGCGCGATCGAGGAACCCCAGACGGAGGAATCATCCGAGTCACTCTTCAACAACAGTCCCATCCATCAATTCACCCCGCAAGAAACCTCTTCAGATTTCTATTCCAAGCTCAAAGCAGTCTCCCAAAAACAACCCCAATCTCCCCCCTGAATCCTCCGGTTCTTCTCCTGAAAAACTCACCGTTCCTAGTAACAAATTCAGTCGTTTCTTCAGGTTGATTATTCAATCCCCAAAAGTAATCCAGGGAGGTTTTATCAATTAATTTGTCTTCATGATTATAAATTTTAAGGGATTAATAATTGAGATAAGCAACGACTGATACCCACTCCGATTGCCAAAAGTCGGTTTTCTCTCTTAGCCCGCCCGGGCAGGCTTCGTCCCTGTAGCCGATTCTTTATGAAGTTGTTACTAAGAACCTCCAGAAACAACTGAAGTCGTTACTACAAATATTGAGAACGACTTCAGCAGATCATAACTGGGGGTGGAATGGAATTAAGATTGTGCAGGCTTGCCGCCCATGCGAATTTCACTGTAGAAAGAAGCTCGACTAAAGCCATTTGAGCGCTTAACCACATGGGTTCTTAGGCGCAAATTATCACTGGCATACCAGATGCGTTCTTCCTCGTAGAGATGTTCAGATTCAGCAATGAACGTCACCACATCATCACTACCAATGATGTAACGACTCTGAGTCGCTAATTCATCAGAATTCGTAGATTTCCGAAGCAAACGGCCTTCAGTCGGCTGTGAACCATTGGAGATCGCCACCAAGAGCGTTGAACCGGATTGTTTGGGTTCAGGGTCGATGGGTTTATTTTCCCAGCGAATCCGGACCCCGCCTAATGCTTCTGCCGGATCGATGCGATACTCTTGGCAAAGGGCGATCGCCTCGGGGTCCTCCGATGACAAGGCATCCAGCCAAAGGTCGGTTGTGCCTGCGATAGATTTGACCGCAGCGAGATCTTGACAGGTTCGTTGGGAAAACCACTTCCCGGCACTGTGTTGGAAAAACTCGATAATATCCATCAACGACGTAGGAATACGAAGGAATTGACTTGAGATGGACTTACGGTTGTACCCAATTGGTTCAGCTCAAAACTGTCCACCCCTAGCCTGGGGTGCATCACAGCCAATCCCGTAAGTCCGCTTTTTAATATCCTATGCTGAATCGTGCCTTTGTGACTTTCAGATTCTGGTCGCGCATCTGGCTGACAGAACGCTGATACCAAATCCGGGTATGAAAAGTTTTTATGGAGTAGCCAGCGCAGGAGAGGCTCTGTGTAGTATAGCCCCACCCTGCATGAGTGTGGGCCTCCCAACGGCGATCGTCCAGCCTACTCCGGTATCCCGGGGAAATCCCCAGTAAAATGGCAGATATTACCTGCGGTTCACAACAGAACACGAAGAGAAAATGATGAAATTACCTCGTCTGCGTCAGATTTTACTCTCATCTTGCTTGGGGTTGTTACTCCTGGTGAGTGCTTGCGGTGAAGTCCAAGAACCTTCACGGTGGGATGGAGCCCAGCAACAAAGCACAGAAGTCAATAGCGCATCGGGTCAACCCGTCCCCGGCAGTTCCTTTAACCGCCTATTTCCGTCAGCCAGTGGCGGATATAGTCTCGTTTATACCCAAGAAAAAGCGGGGTTTGCTGAGGCGAAATTGCAACAGGGGAACCAAGATATGGCGATGTTATCCATTTCTGATACCGTCAGCAATCCCAGTGCAGTCCAGAAATTCCAGCAGAGTAGTACGCGAGTAGGGGGATATCCGTCTTCCTCCCTGACGCCGAACGATACCGCGATTTTAGTGGGCGATCGCTTCCAAGTGAAAATCCAATCTCGAAATCCTGCCTTTACCGCCAGCGATCGCGAAACCTGGTTGCAGCGATTCAATCTCAACGGACTCAAGCAACTGAAATAATAAAAATTCCCCGTTCAAAGGTTAACCCATACCAAAAAACCGACTCTTACCCGCCCAAAAAATTACCATTTCACCTAATTCCCCCTACATCAAGGAGATTCCTGTGAGTAAAACTATCTTCCAGTTGGTTGACGACCTCCCCACCAATAACCTAACCGTTCACTCCCTGCGTGCCCTCGATTTTGTTGTTCCCGGTCAGTGGACTAACCTCGTGGGGTTTGAAAACACCATTAAAAGCGTCACCGGGGTAACCGATCAAGCCGTCATCCAACAAATTGGCGATCGGGCCATCCAACTCTACAACGACAAATCCCAAGGCTATCAACGCGCCCTCTGGATCTACCAAACTGTCGATAGTTTTGGTGGAACCCTCGGTGCTGCCGCCCTCGCCAACAAAGTCGGAGAAAAAATCGGCCTACTCGGCTTCCTTAACAAAATTACCCCCCGAGCAGACAAAGCACAAACCATCGACCTTTCCTTAAAAGTCGTCGCCGAATTAATTGCCTTTTGCCAAATCAACGGCATCCCCGGAGACAGCATCGGCGATTTTGTCAACTCCCTCGGCAACTACAGCGGTGAATCCCTGATGCGGATGACGGCCCTCGTGTGCTTCGATGGTCTGATTCCCCTAGGTCCCAACTTTGTCATGAAAGCTCAATCCGTAATCAGTGGATTGAACCCTGGCGATTTGCAAGAAAATGCCATGTTTAAAAGCCTCAGCAGCATGATTCCGGGAGGAAATGCGGCGGGTCAACTGGGCTTTATTGGGCAAAGTTTCGCCTCTACCTCCGGCTGGATGAATAACTTCGTTGCCTCTCGCGGATTAACCCCCCAAAAAGTTGCCAACAGCCTTCAGCAATTTATCGAAGTATCCGATGATAAGTTGGACTATTTAGCGGCATTCTTGGATATGTCCACCAATTACTATGAGCATACAGGGATTCAAACCCTCGCTCATCGGTTGATCGAACGAGCCGTTGCCGAGATTTAATTGAGGATAAACCATGTCACCAGACAAACCTAAGCCCGAGGAAGCATCGAACAATCCGCCGACTCCACCGGCGAATCCAACTGCGGGAGAATCGGTTACTCCTGCTGCCTCTAAAGAGCAGGCCCCGAGTATCGACGAACCCGAAGCAACGGATATGCCAACGGCGAACACCCCCGATCCGGCGAGTGCGAACCCGGAAGAAAACCCGAATGCGGCGGCGGAACCCAAAGCCAAAAAACCGGCAGCCAAAGCCGGTGCTGCTAAACCCCCAGGAAAGGCAGCTAAAGCAGGGGATGCCGAACCGGAAGCGGCTGGAGCGAAAAAGGCCAAGGCTCCGGCAGTCGAAGATAAGCCCTTTGCTGAGTTCATCGAACAGGATTATATCCCCGCCTTGAAAACAGCCCTTGCCCAAAAGGGGATTGAGGACTTACAAATCGCCTGGTCTAAGCAAAAAGTGACCATGCCCGGTTTTACCTCCGAGGAAAGCTGGGCACAGGTTAAGGGGGACTGGTTGGGCGGCGAGCGTCACTTCCGGGTTTATTTCCCGACGGAGGATATCAAAGGACCGAGAGCGTTTTCCTGCTTTGAGCGGGTGAGCCAACCCAGTACCTTAGAACCCTTCTTGATTGATGAACGCAAGATTGACCTGGATGGGTTGGTCTTTTATGTCGTCCAAAGACTGACGGCTCAAAAGTGGGTAACTCGCAATTAGTAGACCTCTTGCAAAATTATGGATAGATCCCCCCCAACCCCCTTAGATCCCTTACAAGAGTAGGTTTTTTACTTCCGGTCCCCTCCCCTTGGCAAGGGGAGGGTTAGGGTGGGGTCCTCCTGATGTGGGGATCGCCACGTCAGGAGGAATGGTTGGGTGGAGAGTGTCGCCGGTGGCGAATCACCATGACCGTAAAAAACCTACCCTTGTAAGCCCTTAGATCCCGCTCCCGTCCCCCTTAAGAAGGGGGAAGCCAGAGGAATAAATGTTTATTTATCGGGGGAAGCCAGAGGAATAAATGTTTATTTATCGGGGGAGGCCCGAGGAATAAATGTTTATTTATCGGGGGGCTTAAGAGAACTTTGCAAGAAGTCTAGGGATCACAATTCGTTGAATCGATAGATGACGACTCCGGTAACGGGGTCGTTTTCTACGCTGACATAACCGGCGGACACCATCTGGGTGAGGGCTTGTTCGACTTCGGTAAAGCCCCGGTTGGTGTCCATGACAGCTTGGGTGACGGAAAGGTGACCCCCCCGGGCTTGGGCGGCTCTGACGAGGGCGATCATCAGTTGATCTTGGGTTTGCAGGCTGACGGTTTGACTAATGGAATTTTGAGGGGCTAAGGGAACTCCCGTTGCTGATATTCCGAGTTTTTTTCTCATTTTGTCTTGGTATTTATCCACCATCCCCGGCAGAATAAACCCATCCACAATTTGACCTAAAAAGAATAAGTTCCAGGTACAAAACCACAGGACTCCGGTGACATATTTGCCGTTATAAAACCGATGCAGGCCCCCCACTCCAAAAAAGCCTGCCATCCATAACAGGTAACTGACACCGAGTCTGACGGATTTTTCTTGCTGCAAACGGGACATTTGCTCCCCTAACTCCTCTACGGATGACAAGGCATTTTTTGGGGGGGTGAGGGCAGGTTTCGGGGGGGTTCCGGTTCGGTTTAAATCGGCAAGGACCTGGGTGACGGAACTATAGCGCCGAGATAGAGGCTGTTGCAGCATTTTGTCCAGAACCCACCTTAAGGTATCACTGACGGGATTATCGACGAGGTAATCGGGCCAGACCCAGGCCCCTTCTCGGGAGTCGAAGAGTTCAAAGGGGTCGATTTGGGTCATCAAATGAATGCAGGTGATTCCTAAACTGTAGAGATCACTGGCAAAGGTGGGTTTCCCGATCGCCTGTTCAGGGGCTGCATATCCGGCACTGCCAATGACAGTACCGCTTCGGCCTAAACTGGTGCCGGTGACGGCTTTGGCGGAACCAAAGTCTACTAAGACAAGCTGTCCGTCACTGCGGCGACGAATGATGTTTTCAGGTTTGATATCCCGGTGAATGACCTGGCGATCGTGGACATATTGCAGGACGGGAAGTAAGTTATTTAACAGTTGACGAATCTGAGCCTCGGTGAACGGACCCGATAGGGCCAGTTCGTCCGCGAGATGTTGTCCATCGATGAATTCTTGGACTAAGTATTGCCGTCCCTCCTGTTCAAAGGTTGCCAGCAAGTCGGGGATTTGGGGATGTTGTCCGAGTTGTTCGAGTTGGATGGCTTCTTGGCGAAAAAGTTGGGAAGCTTTGGGGGAATTGCTGTTGATCTGGGCGTCGGGATGGAATTGTTTGATGACGCAACGAGGTTTGGAAGGTTTGTATTCGTCGATCGCCAGGAAGGTTCTGCCAAAACCACCCGCCGCGATCGGTTGGATGGCACGGTAGCGATCGCCCAACCTTAACCTCGCGCCACAATTGGCACAATATTGCGCCCCATCCTGGTTCTGGGGCTTCTGACACTGAGGATTTAGGCAGAAACTCATAAACAATAAGCGATAGTGATGCCTGTGCTTTCATGTTGGCACAACTCCCCATCAAGGTGCTTGTCCTCCTGGGGAATCCTTCCTCCTCCCGGATGCCTGACTGAACCGCTTCCTGATCGATGGGGATACTCCAACTTCCCTCCCCTTAACCCCTTTCTCCCCTGTGACTCATTCTCCTTTGAGAATTTTCACCCCAAGCTTTACAAAAATTGACGTGGTTTTGTGAATTTTAACGCTTTGGGCTGTTCCGAAAGTCTCATACCCTGGTAGACTGGAGTTCGTAACCAGGCATCATTCATAAAAATGCCGAGCGATCCGCATTGAAAGAAGTCGCGCCATTCGTGCAGCTTCTGAGTCGGTCTCCACCTCGCCTGAAGCAAATCAGCTATAACACCACCCTCACCTACACCTATGGTAGATTCCCTAAAGAAACCAGCGTTTGAAGAAATCCGCCCGGGGGTTAAAGCTCCCGCCAAGGACACCATCCTGACGCCGCGCTTCTACACCACAGACTTTGATGAGATGGCGCGCATGGACATCTCCCCCAACGAAGACGAACTCCAAGCCATTCTCGAAGAGTTCCGCGCCGACTACAACCGGCATCACTTCGTTCGGGATGAAGAGTTCAACCAATCTTGGGATGGGATTGATGGGGAAACTCGTCAACTGTTCATCGAATTTCTGGAACGCTCTTGCACTGCTGAGTTTTCTGGGTTTCTTCTTTACAAAGAACTAGCACGCAAGCTCAAAGACAAAAATCCAGTTCTAGCCGAGTGCTTTTTGCTGATGTCTCGGGATGAAGCGCGTCACGCCGGATTCCTAAACAAAGCGATGAGTGACTTTAAGCTCTCCCTGGATTTGGGATTTTTGACCAAAAGTAAAAAATACACCTTTTTTAAGCCGAAATTCATCTTCTACGCGACCTATTTATCGGAAAAAATTGGGTATTGGCGCTATATCACGATTTATCGGCACTTGGAAGCGCATCCTGAACATCGGATTTATCCGATTTTCCGGTTCTTTGAGAACTGGTGTCAGGATGAAAACCGCCACGGCGATTTCTTTGATGCCTTGATGAAGGCCCAACCTGACATTTTAAACGATTGGAAAGCCAAACTGTGGAGCCGTTTCTTTTTGCTCTCGGTTTTTGCTACGATGTTTTTGAATGATATTCAGCGTTCCGGATTCTACGCGGTTCTGGGTCTCGATGCGCGTGAGTATGATATTCACGTCATCCGCAAGACCAATGAAAATGCAGGACGGGTTTTCCCGGTAATTTTGGATGTGGATCATCCAGAGTTCTTTGCCCGATTGGATACTTGCACGCAAAATAATGCTAAAATAGCAGAAATCGCAGGTTCTAACCAGCCTAAGATCGTGCAGTTTTTCCAGAAGCTACCCCTTTACATCTCAACTGTCTGGCAAATCGTGCGGCTTTATTTGTTGAAGCCTATTGATAAAACCGCAGAACAAGGGGTTGCTCACTAGATAGTTTTCCGGTTTCGCTCCTCTGTTGTTTCGTCTTTCGGCTCTGCTCACCGCAGAGCCGTTTTTATTGGTTATAGGATCGGTGGCGGTGGGGATTTCTACTCTATGAAAGCAAGCCGTCTAAGGGGTGGATTCTGGGGTGAGGGGCCATGTAAAAGGACGATTGCGATCGCCAACAAATCGAAGAGGGCGATCGCCGTATCCCTTATCAAGAGAAACCTAGGCGGATCTGACTGTATTTTTGAGTTGCTATTCGGAAAAACCCTCCTCCTCGCTGATCCTAGAAGAGTTTTAAAATTCAGTCAAGACAATGGTTTTCCCCGTGTAACCGCAGAGGGATATACAGACAAAAAGTTAAATGGGGAGATTGCCTTTAGGGATTTGGTATCACCTGATTATTGCAGTAGTCCTCAGTATTTTTAACTAAAGAAACTTTAACTTCTACAGGCTTCTCCTGACTGGCTTCTATCACAAACTCACTCGGTCCCACCGGAGAGGGTTTCCCCCAGTCATAGGCATAACCTAACCCTGTAAAAGGATATTCACTTTGAGAAATTCTCAAATTCTTCATCACTTCTTCTATTTTTGAACGTTCCATTTGACAATTATTTCGGTCAATAGTTCCATCGCTACAGGGTCGCTTGATATGTTCTGCTTTGACCCAGATTTCCACAAAAGCATCCTTGCTTTTATCCAAGGATGTTGGCTCAGGCTTCAATCCCAAATATTGAGTTAATCTCAAATCCAGCATCATCTTACGACTCAAGTTCAAATGAGTTCCAATCCCAGCAGTAGCATTACAAAAATTGTACACTTCCGGTTTTGCTGTTACCCAAACAGTTCGCTCTAATTTTACCGGCTTTTCTCCTCCTCTCCAACTTTCATAATATCTCTGATTGGTCCAGGTTACCATCAAAAACTCCGTCTGATTATTATCATTTCTTCTATGGAGAATTCCTTGGTTATTATTTTTTTTAAGGACAATAGTTGGTTAGAAGTATCATTTTCATCTAAAGTTTGCACCTCATCAACAGCGCGATTGAAACTTTCAACTAAATGATTATAGCTCTCAGATTTGTAAGACGGGAGATGATGCCATACATTAAATTCTGAATGACCTGTGGAGTTCGATTTGTATAAAGAAACATAACCCTCAGAGTCGGTGGAAAATATTGCCGGTTACACATTTTGATTTGACCTGTTGTGTATATCCTGGGTCTTCCAGGGGGTAACCAGTGGTCCCAGAGATAGAAATAACTGTTCTAAGATCCAGTAAACCTCACTCCTGTTTTTGTTGGTGTTTGCATAACGTATAACTTAATCAAGATCGAAGTATTTTTTTGCCTCTTGGACAAATGTGAATTACAGCAGTTTTGTCAATCCGTATAATTACTTGGTTTTTACAAAAATGTCAGTGAGCAGACTATTGAAATATTTAGGGTTATCAGGTGCCGATCGCACCGAGATAGAAACCAGGCAGTCTCGGTGAGGCGATCGCTCTGGGCCCAGCAGACTTTACCCTAGAGGGCGATCAGTTTTGACTTATCACTTTTTAGGTATTGTTAATTTGTTATATGAAAAATAGGGAGGTGTGTGGCCCTGAATACAAAATCCTGTTGAAAGGCGATCGGTCTCCATCTTTGAGTTTCTCAACCTGGCCCCAACTTCAAAACGGCGGTAAAGGTTTTACCGTTTCAATCCCTGAAAGGGATTTAGGGCCATTGAGATTTGACGGGATGCAGACCCAGTGAAGCAGTTGGTCTGCGTTTCAATCCCTGAAAGGGATTTAGGTCCATTGAGATGTTGCGCTTTAGGAAATAATCATCTACTATATGCGGTAGTTTCAATCCCTGAAAGGGATTTAGGGTAGCCTGTTTAGTGTCCTTAGAGACGATTGAAGCATATGCGGTAGTTTCAATCCCTGAAAGGGATTTAGGGTTAGGATGATTGATAAAAACGCTTTTATTCCGTTTATATGCGGTAGTTTCAATCCCTGAAAGGGATTTAGGGGCCGGTAGTTGAAACCCTTGGTATATGAAGTTTTCAAGGTGAATTTGCGCGGACCTAGATTAAAAATACCATTACAGAAGTCAACCTGTAAATAGGTTGGGTTCATTTTTTCTTCAAAACATCTCCCTCATATAGGTTTCAGCATTTGCGCGAACCCGCAGGCCGCGTAAATAGTGTTCAAAGCCTGATCGGTCAAGGATTTTCGGCTCTAGTTTTTCACCTTTGATTTCTACCGCTTGGGGTTCGCGCTAAAAACAGGATAGAATCTGTCGGTTTGACTCCGGTCATGGGTTTTATTTTTATTTTACAGCGTGAGTTCAACTTTAACGTTCAGGGTGTAGATCGTTTAATTTCGGGAGATTAGGGGATGAGGGGCAAAGTATATTTTTGTGGTAATCCAAATATAGAGAGAGCCGATCGCTCCAAACTTAACTCATTTCCTAATCTCCAGTCTAGTAAATCCGGCCTAAACCCGTATCGCACAGAAGTGAGAAAGAACAGGCTGTGGAATCATCGGGAACTCAAACAACAAATGTGAGATTACTTTCAAGCATCTGTTAAGCAATTGTATAATAATTGAGGGGTGTTGTCAGAGCGGGGATGACTATTGCCCTTCAACGCCCTATGGAACTCGACGGGCGATCGCCCTTCATCCCGAGTTATAATCGCAATTCGATACCTAGGCCGAGTTTAAACCCGGTTTAACCCAATTTAGCTAAAACGGAACAGACTTACAGACTCAACCTTTCCAGGTTGTCTAGTTGTTCATGTCATACTAACCATGCCGTTGCTCATTCATGCCAGTTCAAGACTATGCTTAATCCAACCCATCGGAGTTCCCTCCTCGTATCGCCTCCTGTCTCCTCTCCATTTACAATCTCGGTAATGCACAGAACCAACGGCAGCCGGAGAATTTCTGAGTCTGTGCCATTGTTTAAATCCCTCAGTGCCTTTTTCCCCAGAGGACTGGCGGGTTATAGCCTCAAGTGTAGTATCGGTCTGATTTATCTCGCCCTACATCTAACCTTGAATTGGGGCGGGGTTTCTGTCGCTTCGGCGAGACCCCTCTTAACCCAGGTGGATGACTCACCCCTGGATTCGGAACCCTTGAACTCGGAGTCTGTGGACTTGAGTCCGGAAATCATCGAAGGCAGTCCGGTCCTCCAACGGTGGTTACAAGAAGTGCCGAATGTGTTGGAAGAGATTCACAATGACCCCAGTTTTCGGACCCGTGTGCGGGTCGGATATGCCCAAGTCACCTCCTCCGATGATGAGGGCAGTGGGGTGAATGTTGGGGTGGAGGACTTGTTTATTGGTGACACCAGATTAACCGTCAGTGGAGATTATTTTGCCGGAAGTGGGGGATTTTCCGGTGGTGGTGCTCAGTTGCGTTATTATGTCCTGCCTTTGGGGGGATATTTCAATCTGGCACCTGTGGTTGGATATCGGCAGATTGAGGGAGAGTCCTACTCCACCAGTGGGGTGGAATTGGGGGGACGCGCTATGTTGGTGCTTTCGCGCACAGGTGGAGCAGATTTGTCGTTAGGATATAGCGTAGTGGGAGTGGGTGGGGAGCAGACTGTGGGGTTAGGGACTTTGGTAGTCGGGTATGCAGTCACTCCTGAATTTCGCCTTTCGACAGATCTTCGGCGTCAGGATGCGGATGGGGAAAATGATACTCGCTTTGGGATTGCGATCGAATGGATGCCGCGACTTTAATCGCAAAATGGAGCGGTAGCGGGAGGGATTTGACCCAGAAACCAAAAATCGCCCCGGAAGGCGACTGCGAAATGCTTTGATTTTACAAAGGCGGCACCCGGATTCGAACCGGGGGTAAAGGTTTTGCAGACCTCTGCCTTACCACTTGGCGATGCCGCCGCTTTTGTGTCATGAATTTCTATTGTAGCAGAGTTTGGCGAGGACGCAAGAGCAGTGAACAAAAATCTTAGTCCAGGCGATCGCCGCTGTGGGTTGGGGCATTCTATTCATCGGGATTGACATAGTACCTGTATGATTAATGGAGTTGCCCGTTTGTTTGCCTAGCAATGATCCCAGCCTCTCCCTTGCGATTAGCTCAAATTACGGATCTTCATTTATTTGCCCGCCCCGATCGCAAATTGCTTGGGGTCCCCACCCTGTCATCCTTTGAAGCCGTTTTAAGGGGATTGCTCTCCCTCAATTATGCTCGGGATCTCCTCTTACTCACCGGGGACCTTTCTCAAGATGAAACCCCAGAATCTTATCAAGTTCTCCGGGATTTAATCCGTCCGTTGCAAGTTCCCACCTACTGGGTTCCCGGCAATCATGACAATCTCGCCGTGATGGAGTCAGTTTTAACCGAGTCTCCTTTTTGTGCAGACAAATCCTTTGAAATGGGCAATTGGCGCTTTGTCTTGCTCAACTCTCAGATCCCAGGGACCGATGGGGGACGACTCTCAAGGACGAGTTTGGAGTGGTTGGACTGGGAATTATATAAAGCTGGAAACCAGCCAACTTTCATTGCTCTCCATCATCCTCCGTTTCCCGTTAACTCCGAATGGTTAGACCAAATTAAGCTGGAAAATGCGGAGGCATTTTTTGCCATTTTAGACCGTTATCGGAATGTGAAATTGGTGGCTTGCGGTCATGTTCACCAAAATTTACTGTTTTATCGGGAAAATGTGGCTTATTTTGCCACCCCTTCGACTTGTGTCCAGTTTCAGCCGAAAAGTATTGAGTTTGCCTTGGATGATGCAGCACCGGGGTTTAGATTGTTTAATCTCTATCCCGATGGCACTTGGGAAACGAAGGTGGAACGAGTTGCGATCGCAGCCCAACCCGATTTAACTGCCCTGGGATATTAATAAACCGCTCATGGTGATTTAGCTGAGATTAACAGCACCTCCGGTCCCCTCCCCTGTGTCTTGGGGAGGGTTAGGGTGGGGTTCTTCGGGTGCGATCGCCACTTCATGCACTCATAAGGAGGCGATTCCCTACGGGATAGCTCCGCTTACCGCGCCTATATGGAGGCTGGGGAAACCTCTTTCTTCGGGACCTGGCAAAGCTATATCAGAAGGACTCTCTATCAACTCATTCTTCCTGACGTGGCTTGCGCCACGTCAGGAGGACCCCACCCTAACCCTCCCCTTGGTAAGGGGAGGGGACCGGAGGTAGAGTTAAATGTGAGGCAAATCCCCTGGAAGGTACAAAAATTAAAGTCTAATATCCAGCCTGAATCAGGTGCGATCGCAATCTGGGACTTAACCCAGCATGATATTGGGGATAAACTGGCGATCGCTCGACTAATTCCCAACCCGCCGGTTCTAAGATGCCTTTAAGTCGGTCAACCTGGAGATGGGGATAGTCCGGATTGACTTCATCCGTGGGTCCGATTCCGCCTAAATCTCGGCATCCCGCCTCTAAGCAAGCTAATAAAATCTCCGGTTCCTCAATTAAATTGGGCGGGACTTGCAAGGCGACTGCCTCGGGTAAAATCGCTCTAGCTCTAGCAACCTCTGCGGGTAATTCCCTCAAGTCGAATCCGGGGGCCTCCCCGCTTTGGTGCGTTCCCAGGCGATAGGGTTGGATAATCACTTCTTGGATATGGCCCCAGCGCTGGTGAATCTGCGCGATCGCCACTAAGGTAGCTTCGCGATCGGCTGGGGTCTCGCCAATTCCCAGTAATAACCCCGTCGTAAAGGGAATTTTCAGTTCTCCGGCCCATGTTAATTGTTGCAGTCGCACCGATGGCACTTTGCTGGGTGCATGACGATGTACGGTTTCCCCTAAACTCGGGGTCACCTGTTCCACCATTAATCCCATCGAAACATTAACGGTTTTCAGCTTTGCCATTTCCTCAAAACTGAGAGGACCGGCATTGGTATGGGGCAGAAATCCCAGTCCCAGGGCCAATTCCCCTAACTCATAAAGGCGATCGCACCAGTCGGAACGTTTCTCAGAATTCGGATGCACTTCGCCGCTGAGGATTAAAATTTCCTTAATCCCAGTCCCCATCAGAGATTTCAGGATTCGTTCCGCCTCGGGTAATTCTAACCAGGGGCTTTTTCCCGGGTCTTTGCGAAAGTTGCAATAGCCACAGCGGTTAAAGCATTCGTAGGTTGGAACCAAGGTGTAGGCGGGACTGTAGGTGATCAGGCGGGAGGCAGAAGCAGTCAGCATAGCAAATGATAAGAAAACTTAATAGCAATAATCAGGAAAAATTTTTATGAAAACCCTTTACAAAGCTTAACAAGTTGTGTAAGGTAGTAAGCAAGGTAGAGAAACCTCTACCGACTACCTCGACAAACCAATAGCAATCATAAAAACATGACGACAACCTTACAGCAGCGCGAGAGCGCCAATCTGTGGGACCGCTTCTGCGAGTGGGTCGCTTCTACCGAAAACCGCCTCTACATTGGCTGGTTCGGTGTGTTGATGATCCCCACCCTCTTAAGCGCTACCGTTTGCTACATCATCGCCTTCATCGCCGCTCCCCCCGTGGACATCGATGGAATCCGCGAACCTGTTGCCGGTTCTTTGCTGTACGGAAACAACATCATCTCTGGTGCGGTTGTTCCTTCCTCTAACGCAATCGGTCTTCACTTCTACCCCATCTGGGAAGCAGCCAGCTTGGATGAGTGGCTCTATAATGGTGGCCCTTACCAGCTCGTGATTTTCCACTTCCTCATCGGCATCTTCTGCTACATGGGTCGTGAGTGGGAACTCTCTTACCGCTTAGGGATGCGTCCTTGGATCTGCGTTGCTTACTCTGCACCTGTTGCAGCAGCAAGCGCCGTGTTCTTGATCTACCCCATCGGTCAAGGTTCTTTCTCTGATGGTATGCCTTTGGGTATCTCTGGAACCTTTAACTTCATGTTAGTGTTCCAAGCTGAGCACAATATCCTGATGCACCCCTTCCATATGTTGGGTGTTGCCGGTGTGTTCGGTGGTTCCTTGTTCAGTGCTATGCACGGATCTTTGGTGACCTCCAGCTTAGTTCGTGAGACCTCTGAAACCGAATCTCAAAACTACGGTTACAAGTTCGGTCAAGAAGAAGAAACCTACAACATTGTCGCCGCTCACGGTTACTTTGGTCGTTTAATCTTCCAATATGCTTCGTTCAACAACAGCCGTTCTTTGCACTTTTTCTTAGCTGCTTGGCCGGTTGTGGGGATCTGGTTCACCGCTTTGGGTGTGTCCACGATGGCTTTCAACTTGAACGGATTTAACTTCAACCAGTCCATCATTGACTCGACGGGTCGTGTTGTGAATACCTGGGCTGATGTGATCAACCGCGCTAACCTGGGTATGGAAGTGATGCACGAGCGTAATGCTCACAACTTCCCCCTTGATTTGGCTGCTGGTGAAGCAACTCCGGTTGCTTTGACTGCTCCTTCGATCAACGGTTAAGTTTTAACTGAAGATTCAGACGGACTCTATACGCGACATATAGTCAGTCTGTAACATAAAAAGCGTCCCTATACAGGGGCGCTTTTTTATTGGCTAAAAATAATGAGGGCGGTTTATATTGAGGGAAGTAGAGGGGTGCGATCGCCGGTGATCGGCGGAGTTGCTGAAAATGGAGGGCGATTTTAGGGCATCACCCTTACAGGAATGATTCAGAGGTTGTTATACTGACGCATCACCGGAAGTCAAGAGAGATGAGCCGTTCCTGTACTGTCCCTAGGTATGGGAGGACTTCCTGTCATTTGCGGGAGTTCTTGTTAAAAAAAGGGGCCGGAACCTGCTCAGGAAATCAGGGGAGTGTTCACAAGATGAAGAGTTAGAGAAACGTCAAAGCCTGGTGAGGGAGTGTGTTGCATGAGTCGGATTTTCGATGAAGTTCAAGAGGGAATTGTATTCATTAATGCCGGGGGCGATCGCCTGGATTATTTGAACCGGGCGGCAGCCGAACTGTTTGGGGGAACAGTGGCGGGGTTTGAGAATCAGCCAGAGTTTTGGACTCAGGGAATTGCACCGCAATGGCGATCGCAGGTCGGAAATGCTTTAGTGCAAATTTGGGAAACCGAGACGGTGGAAGTACACTATTCCATTGTCGGGATTGATGGGCAACACCGGGACCTGTCCAGTAAATTTTGGGCAATCGCCGATGATGAGGGGACGCCGATTCGGATTGAAGGAACCATCAATCAACGTCGCCCCCCGGAAAATTTGGACAGCGCGATCGCACAATGGTTCAATTTATCCCTGGATTTACTCTGTATTGCGGGGACTGATGGTTATTTTAAGCAATTAAATCCGATGTGGGAAACCACATTAGGATATAGCATGGAGGAATTGCTCTCTATTTCATTTTTAGAGTTAATACATCCCGATGATGTCGCCTCAACCCTAGCAGAAGTCGAGAAACTCTCCGAAAGCAAAAACAGCATTTATTTTGAAAATCGCTATCGTTGCCAAGATGGTTCCTATAAATGGATGGCTTGGACTTCCTCTACTATACAAGGGGATGTGATCTATGCAGTAGCCCGGGACATCAGCGCTCACAAACAGATGGAGGAGGAACGACAACACTTATTGACCTCTGTACAAGAGAGCGAGGGCCGGTATCGTTCCGTACTAAGTGCGATGAGTGAAGGCGTAGTCATGCAAGATACCAATGGAATTATTTATACTTACAATCAAAGTGCTAGACGAATTCTCGGCTTGAGCCTGGAACAGATGATGGGATGGACCGCCCTCGATCCGCGCTGGCGGGCAGTCAGAGAAGATGGTTCGCCATTTCTCCCAGAAGACTATCCCCTTGCGGTTACTTTACGGACTGGGGAGGCTTTCCGCGATCGCATCATGGGAATTCATAAACCTGATGGGAGTTTAACCTGGATTTTGGTCAATACCCAAACGTTGTTTCGCCCCAATGAAACCGAACTGTATGCCGCAGTCTGTACCTTTACGGATATCAGCGATCGCATTGAAGCCGAAGCCTTATTACGCGAAAGTGAAGCCAAATTCCGGGCGGCTTTTGAGCAAGCGGCAGTCGGGATTGCTCATGTGGGATTAGACGGAAATTGGCTAGAGGTTAATCAAAAATTCTCGGATATCTTGGGATACAGTCGCGAAGAGTTGTCTAATCTCACTTATCAAGATATTACCTATGTTGATGATGCGAGTTTGGATGTAGAAGCCCAAGCCCAATTGTACGACCCAGCCATCAATACGGTTACCTTAGAAAAGCGGTATCTGCATAAAAATGGATCCCTCGTGTGGGTGAATATGACCGCTTCTATGATTAGGAATACTTTGGGTGAACCCCAATATTTTCTGGCAGTTTTTGAGGATATTAGGGAGCGCAAGCAAGCGCAAATCAGTCTCCAACAAAGCCAACGATTATTAGAAGAAGCTCAACAAATCGCTCATGTGGGAAACTGGGAATTTGACGTAGCTACAAGTAAGACAATTTGGTCTAAAGAACTATTTCGGATTTACGATTTTGACCCGGAACAGGAAGCGCCTCCCTTGCCCGAAGTTTTCAAAAAACTGGATCCGCAAGATGCCGAAGCCCTCAAAAATCGGGTAGAAACAGCAATCACTTTGGGAATTCCTTATGAGCTAGAACATCGAATTTTTCACCGTTCTGGGTCTCTGCGCTACGTTCATGCCAAAGGCAAAGTCGAGCATAATTCTCAAGGGAAAGTGGTTCGACTATTTGGGACTGTTTTGGACATTACCAGCCGCAAAAAAATTGAGCAGGAGTTACAAGAACGAGAGCAGTTTTTGCGCGCGATCTGGGAAGGAGTCGATTACAGTATTTTTATGGTAGAAGTTGTAGAGGAACGGGAATTTCGCTTTGGTGGGATTAATCCAAAAATGGCCCAAACTTCTCAAATTCCAGTAGAAAAAATGCTTGGAAAAACCTTGGGTGAAGTCTTGTCCCCAGAGATGCTAGACCTTTGGCATCCTCGTTATCTTCAGTGCGTCCAGTTGAGGAAAACCCTCTCTTTTGAGGAGTATTTTGTGGCCGATGATGGAATCGAGACTTGGTGGCTGATGACTCTGAGTCCCTTGCAAGATAGTGAAAATCGTATTGATCGGATTATTGCCACCACCATTGATATTAGTGTTCGCAAACAAGCTGAACTCGCATTGCAACACAGTGAAGCTCAATATCGCGAATTAGCTCAACGGGAAGCATTACTCAATCGGATTGCCACCCAAATTAGAAATTCTTTAGAATTGGATACCATTCTCGATAGTGTCGTTCAGGAACTCCAACAGGTAATGGAGATTGACCGCTGTCACTTCGCCTGGTATCTAAACCATGAAAAAGAATCGGTTTGGGAAGTGGTTACCGAAGCTAGAAATCCTGGATTAATTAACCTAATTGGCTGTTATAATGTTGAACAAGTCGGACCAATGGTCAATTTACTTTTAACCCGAGAAACTCTCAAATTTGATGATATTCATGGAGTGAGTGATCCTATCTTTCAGGAGTTTTTAAGTAACCTAGGATATCGGGCCATGTTGGCAATGCCGATGGAAACAGAATCGGGAAAAATTGGCGTTATTTCCTGTGCTTGTCACACCGGCACTAGAGTTTGGAAGCCGGAGGATATGGAACTGTTAGCAGCCGTCTGTGACCAACTGGCGATCGCCATTAATCAGGCGGAACTTTATACTCAAGCTCGGCTATCGGCCCAAATTGCCGAAGGGAAAAGCCACGAATTACAAAAAACTCTACAGGAACTCCAACGCACCCAAAGCCAATTAATTCAGACCGAAAAAATGTCATCATTAGGCCAACTGGTGGCCGGGGTTGCTCATGAAATTAATAATCCAGTGAATTTTATCTATGGAAATCTCACCCATGCGGATGATTATATGCAAGATTTGTTAAAGCTGGTAGAACTCTATCGAACCCATTATCCCCAGCCAAATGAAGAAATTGAAGAAGAAATCGAAAGAATAGATTTGGATTATTTAGTGGAAGATTTTCCCCAAATCCTCGCCTCTATGCAATTGGGGGCGAATCGCATTCGAGATATTGTTAAATCTCTGCGGACTTTTTCGCGGTTAGATGAATCCGACATGAAAGCCGTGGATTTGCATGAAAATATTGATAGTACCTTGATGATTTTACAAAATCGGCTGAAAGGCAAGAGCGATCGCCCGTCGATCCAGGTGATTAAGGAATACGGACCCATTCCAGAAATTACCTGTTATGTAGGGCAGATTAATCAGGTATTTATGAATGTTTTGGGGAATGCGATCGATGCCGTAGAAATGAAAGGGGATGACGGGGTGAAGAATGAGACAGATGCTCCCATTCAACCGATGGAACAATTGCCAGACCCGTTAATTCGGATTACCACTACTCAGGTTGAGGGAAACCGGGTCCAAATTGCGATCGCTGATAATGGAATCGGCATGAAACCCGAGGCAATTAGCAAAATTTTTGACCCTTTTTATACCACCAAACCCATTGGCAAAGGCACCGGATTAGGATTAGCCATTAGCTATGAAATTATCGTTGAGAAGCACGGGGGGACAATGGACTGTATTTCAGAAGTCGGAAAAGGCACCGAGTTTATTATTGAAATTCCCCTGGAACAGAACCAGAATCGGGGAAACCCATCGGGAGAATAAAACCGGATCTCGCAGTTCGGGACGATTGAAAATCATAGCGCCTTTTGCCCTAGTCAGACACAAGTCGGTACTCAGCGCTTGCCAACATCCTGGAGTGCAGGGAATTGCGCTAAATTCAGCCTAATTCGCCGTACTGAATCCCGATCAGGGGGCCAGTGGGGATGACGAAACGGTGCAGTTTCGGATAAAATACAAGTTCTAACGCCGTTTGAGCATCAATCATGGGAAACACTTTCGGGCATCTGTTTCGAGTCACCACATTTGGAGAATCCCACGGTGGGGGTGTAGGGGTCGTTATTGATGGATGCCCACCCCAACTCGATATTAGCGAAGCAGAAATTCAAGTTGAACTAGACCGGAGAAGACCGGGACAGAGTAAAATTACCACACCGCGCAAAGAATTAGACACCTGCGAAATCGTCTCTGGGGTGTTTGAGGGGAAAACTTTAGGGACACCGATTAGTATCTTGGTGCGAAACAAGGATGTGCGGTCCCAGGATTATAACGAAATGACGGATACCTACCGTCCCTCTCATGCCGATGCCACCTATGATGCCAAATATGGGATCCGGAACTGGCAAGGGGGAGGGCGATCATCTGCGCGGGAGACGATTGGTAGAGTTGCCGCCGGTGCGATCGCCAAAAAAATCCTCCACCAAGTCGCCGGAGTGGAAATTGTCGGCTATGTGAAGCGCATCAAAGACTTAGAAGGCGTCATCGACCCCAACCAAGTTACCCTAGACCAAGTGGAGAGCAATATCGTCCGTTGTCCTGATTCAGAATGTGCCGATCGCATGATTGAACTCATCGAACGCATTGGCAGGGAAGGGGATTCTACCGGCGGCGTCGTCGAATGCGTCGCGCGTCACGTTCCCAAAGGGTTGGGAATGCCCGTATTTGACAAACTCGAAGCGGATCTTGCCAAAGGGGTCATGTCTCTGCCTGCCAGTAAAGGATTTGAAATCGGGTCCGGATTTGCCGGGACCCTGATGACAGGCAGCGAGCATAATGACGAATTTTATACCGACGATCAGGGAGAAATTCGCACCCGCACCAATCGTTCTGGCGGAATTCAAGGGGGAATTTCCAACGGAGAAAATATTATTATTCGAGTTGCCTTTAAACCAACTGCTACAATTCGCAAAGAACAGCGCACCGTAAACAGCTTAGGCGAAGAAACCATCTTAGCAGCTAAAGGACGGCATGACCCCTGTGTATTACCCAGAGCCGTCCCAATGGTAGAAGCAATGATGGCTTTAGTGCTTTGTGACCATCTTTTACGCCATCAGGGTCAAACTGGCACATTTAGACCCAAACTGGGTCAAGCAGGGTAATATTTGCCCTCATTAACGGGTTAGATTCAGACATCGAGGTATCGGGCGATCGTCATCCGTTTCCCCGGTCCCATCGTTGACACAGTTAAGTTAGTTCCACTTATTCAAATACAAAACCGTAAGAGCCTGTATGGAAACGAACCCTTCCTCTGAGTTTGTTGTCCAATTCTGGGGCGTTCGAGGCAGTATTCCGACCCCCGGAAAGGACACTGTTCGCTATGGCGGTAATACCTCCTGTGTAGAAATGCGAATTGGTGGAAAACGCCTAATTTTTGATGCGGGTACAGGATTGCAAGTTCTAGGACAAACCTTGCAAAAAGAAATGCCCATCGAAGCTTATATGTTTTTCACCCACTACCACTGGGATCATATCCAGGGCTTTCCCTTTTTTACTCCCGCCTTTATTCGCGGAAATAGCCTGCATATTCATGGATCGGTTCCCCTAGATGCCGAATCAATGGAACAGCATTTTGTCGAAAGAATTCTCCATCCCAATTCCCCCGTTCCCCTAGAAGGAATGCAGGCGAATTTGAAATTTTCAGAAATGGTTTGTGGTGAACCCTTTCATGTGGATGATATCTACTTTGAAACCGGACCCTTAAATCATCCCAATAGTGCAATGGGCTATCGGGTCACCTATAAAGGTCATACGGTATTTTACTGTACGGATACCGAACATTTTCCCGATCGCATGGATGAAACCGTTCTCCACATGGCACGCAATGCAGACTTATTAATTTACGATGCGATGTACAGTGATGATGAATATAATAATCCTAAATCCCCCAAACATGGTTGGGGACATTCCACCTGGCAGGAAGCCGTCAAAGTTGCCAAAGCCGCTGGGGTGAAAAAACTGGTAATTTTCCATCACGACCCCACTCACAATGATGAATTTTTGGATAAATTAGATGGAGATGTTAAAGCAGCATTTCCGAACTCCGTTCTCGCTCGGGAAGGGTTGGTTTTAGATGTGTTTGAATCGGTTCTTGCTGCTGTGTAAAATCCCCCATTAGCTAGAAGATGAGCCAGGGGATTTTTCTCTAATCTCACTGACCTCCTTCACAACACATATTGGGCATTTAGACAACAATTCCCTCTCTATCTTAAGCGAGGGAATTTTATTAGAAAAGTGCCAGTTTTTATAGTTTTTTTAATACTATTAAACGACATTGGATGGGGCTTCGAGCATTGCGACCCTACAAATACACAAATTTCAGGGCTAGTTTTTATAGACTTGTCACAACCAAATTCCGTATTAGATCGAGTTTCATCTATTTTTTATTCCCCTTAATTTCTCGTTTCAATTCAGGCAATTTAAAATAAACTGATAACCCTTGTACCCGTTCCTAAATTTTATCTCTACAATAGGAACAGTATCAGAGCGAAACTCGACCCTTCCTCCAACAGTCTTCCCTCAAAATCCACCATAGGTTGCTAAGATGAAACTCATCTGGAATTCCTGGCTCGTTACCCTTAGCTTGGTAGTCCCCATTGCAACACCTGCACTTGCGGAGTTACCCATTCCATCCCCTTCCCAATTAGCGCAGGGGAACACCGAAACTCGACCCACCTTACCTGCCAACGAACCGAACCCTGAAACCGCATCAGAGGAACCCCCACTAGCGGAAGAGGACCTGGAATCCCCTACCGAGGAAACCACTAACGAGGCGGAGGAGTTGCCACCGGAGGAAGAGGACCCGGAATCTCCTAATACCGAAACCACTGACGAAGCGGAGGAGTTGCCACCGGAGGAAGAGGACCCCGAATCTCCTAATGAGGAAACCTCAGATGAGGGAGAAGAGACATCAGAAGAAGAATATAAGCTAGATCCAGAAGAAGCGGCAAAACAAGCAGAAAGACGCCGCCATTTAGAACGCTTGACAGAAGCTGATCGCCTCTATGTCGCCGGGGATATTGCCGCAGCAGAGGCAATTTATCAGGAGGTGAAACCGCCCTTTTCTGCTGATGGGAAGCAAGCGGCAATTTCCACTCTCCCCGAACCCCTGACGGATCCCGAACAACTCTCCCCCGCCTCCCGGGTGTACTGGCGGGAAGCACAAGCGGGATGGGAAAATAAACTCGAATCGCGGATTTTTGTTCCCCTAGAATTCCTTGTTGAAGCTTCACCGGAATTTCTACCGGGACATTTATTACTCGCGGAAGCTTATACCACTTATGAACAACCGGAAAAAACAGTTGAAGTCTTAGAAAGAGCAACCACGTTTTATCCTAATAATCCCGAATTATTGCGGGTGAAAATTGCTGCCCTCGCAGCAACAGAACAATGGTTAGAAGCATCGATCGCCGCCCGTCAATTTGCCCTTCTCAACCCTGATCATCCTGATGCTGAAGAATTTGCCACTTTAGCCGAAGATAACTTCGGGAAATTTCGCGGATACATTCGGAAACAGATTGCGGGAAATGCGATCGGTAACGTTGTCACCGGGGCGATCGGGGTTGCCTTAACCGGCAATCCACTCGGTGCATTGTCTGCGGTGGAAACCTTAGTCATGTTAGCCCGAGGAGAATCGGCGATCGGCAGAAGTATCGCCAATCAAGCCGTCGAACAGTTAGAAATGGTCGAGGATGAAGAAGTTGTCGCCTACATTCAAGAACTAGGAGAAAGACTCTCTAAACTCTCGGGACGAGATGATTTTGAATATGAGTTTTATGTCATTAAAGACAAAAACCTCAACGCTTTTGCCCTCCCGGGAGGTAAAATTTTCGTCAATGCCGGGGCCATTCTCCACAGTGATACTGAAGCCGAATTAGCCGGATTAATCACCCATGAACTCGCTCATGCCGTCCTATCTCACGGCTTTCAAATGGTCACTCATGGCAATTTAATCAGCAACATGGCACGATATGTCCCCTTTGGAGGCACATTAGCCAATCTCTTAGTGCTTGATTATAGCCGAGATATGGAACAACAAGCCGACGTACTCGGGACTAGATTACTCACTTCTGCCGGTTATTCTGCCGATGGATTGCGCAATCTCATGGTGAAACTTAAGGAACAATATGGAGAAGGAAGTTCCTTTTGGAAATTCATGTCTTCTCACCCCCCGACAAAAGAACGAATTAGCGATCTCGAAACCCTCATTGAACGGGGAGGTTATAATCGGTTTGCTTATGAAGGGGTAGAACGACATCAAGAAATGCGTCAGCGTGTGGCAGAATTGCTCCGAGAAGAACTGTCCAAGGAAGATTTAGTTAAGCTAGATATTGAATTGGAGGAGGCTGAAATTGAAGAAGCTGAAGACACTGAAGAGGAAGAGTTAAACTCTGACGAGGATGAAGCAAACCCGGAAGAGGAAGAGGAAGAGTTAAACTCTGATGAAGATGAAGCAAACCCGGAAGGGGAAGAGGAAGAGTTAAACGTTGACGAGGATGAAGCAAACCCGGAAGAGGAAGAGTTAAACTCTGATAATCAGGAAGAATCAGGCGAGGAATAAGGATAAATGTTGCACTATTCGTAGTAACGATTGAAGTCGTTACTACGAATCAAGAAACTGAAAGTTTATAGTCAATGGGGAGAATTGCTATAAATTAAGGAACGGGTTGAAAACGTTCTACAAAATTTAGCCAACTGTCGATTTTATTTCCTTCTATTTTTAAAATTGGCACTTGTACAGTGTTAGTCACTCTACCCGTTAAACGAGGTCCCAATCGGGTAATTGTTGTAGGTTCTGCTCTACCCAAACCGTAAGCTTGCCGAATATCGTCTGCCAAAGCACAAGTAATTTCAAATCCTCCCATATCTAGGGAACCATTTCCTGCTTTGTATTGCCAAAACATGAACCCTTCCCGCGACCCTCTACACTCCCAGATGGTCACTTCAAACATTTTGGCAACGTGGAGTTCATATCGACGCAAGCGGCTATCATTGCCATAGGCTGGAGTGCTTGTATCCGTATCCGGGACAATTAACTCGGCAGAACCGCCGTGATATTCACTCCCGACACCCATGCTAAATATACTGGTAATTGGAAAATCTTGAGCCAATCCCAAAGGCGCGATCGCCATCAGTGCAGAAGTCAGTGTCACTGGGTTTAGTAAGGTTCTAATTTTCCAAAATTTCTTCATGGTTTTGCCTCAAATGGTCAAGGTTGTGCCGAGCAATAGGTGTTCCAAGCTGGAAACTCTTTCTCAACAAATACTAGCAGATTGATAGATATTTTTTATGCGTGTTAATTAGAATCAAACTATTTTATTAGATTCAGTCTTGATGGGAATTCGACTGGATAAAATTTGATAACACTCACTCACGGGTAGTCGCTGTTCCATTGCAGTGACTAAAGCTTGATAGGCATCTAAATGAGATTCTATGAGCGTTTTTGCTTGCAAAATGGCCCACCGTTCTTTGAGTTGAGCATCGATCGCAGATTTGCGGTTTTGGGCCAAAATTGCTTTTAATTTGGTTCTATCTTCTGCACCGCCTTCGGCCCGATCGCCGGTTAAGGTTTCAGCGGCAATCCCTGCCATCCAGACGATGCAGTAACGGTCAAATAATTGGGCCGAGAGACTGCCTTTTTGGAGTTCGGTGAGGAGTTCTTGATCGTCAAATTGTACCCCACCGCCAGCAGATTGGCCTTGTTTAAAGGCTTCCCAGGCATTTAAGGCATAGCTGGTGATGGGAATTTCTAATAAGTAGGCGACTAAAAAATGACCGGCTTCATGACGCACAACGCGCGATCGATGGTCTCCAGACATTCCGGCAAAGACATCAACAATGAGGTTCGCGCCTTTGCCTTGCCAACCGAGGGTATCTAGGGTAAAAAATCCTAAGAGACTGGCGGTGGCGATCGCACCAATTAGGGGAGATAGCTCTAAGATAGGTCCGAGCAATACGGAAAGGGTCATCAAAAAAACCGAAATTGCAACCAGATTAAGCGCGGTTTGACTCATGATTTAGGGGTCAAAATTGGGAGGACCAACGGTTCAGGAGGATGAAAGCAACGGAAAAGTTCGTTAGGGTTGAGTCTCTTCGACTTCCTGGGTTCGGGCTTTATAAAAGGTTTCCAGACTGTCGCGATCGCCGACAAATCTCCAATGCCAGGGTTCATAACTCACCCCTTGAGTATTTCCTTTGGGAAAGGATATCTCAAAACTATAATAGGCCGCATTCTCTTTCATCCATTGGAAAGCGGGGGTATTTTCAAAGCTCGGACTCAAATCCGTCGCCGGAACATTGGCATCGCCAATATCAACCGCATAGCCGGTATGATGTTCGCTGTACCCGGGAGGGGCGCTAACTTCTGCCCGTTCCGTGGTAACCTGTCCCCGTTGCGCTTTCACCTCAAAAAAGAGATATTTCTGGTCTTCCTCGCTGCGAAATCCGGAAATCGGCACTAGATAGACCCCTTGCAATTGGGCCGCCTCTTTCATATCCAAAAACGCTCTCGCCGCAGCTTGACGCATGAGCAGTCTCCCATCATTGGAAATCGGCTGAAGGTCTTCGAGAGGGGCTTCTTTATAGGGAAAGTGACCTAGTAACGTCTCGGTTTTAGGGGCGTTGGAGTCCACAGTAGCATTCGGGTCCGGGGAGTCAGTTTGCTCAGTTTGAGCAACCTCCGAGTTATTCAGGAGTCCCAACATTCCCCCCTGCCATGCCACAAGGACCCCTGCAATGAGGGCAACTGTCCCGGCAATCACGGCAATTACAATCCATTTGACTGATTTGGACTCCTGAACCGTAGAGACTTTCTCAGAGGTATCTCTAACCGCTTGAGGAATGTCCTCCCCCATAAATGTCGAGGTTTTCGACGCTTGTCCCGACACAGTTGCCTTATTCAATGACTCGACTCCTAACAGATTGACTCGGATTGCCTAAACTATGATAATGAACGGCTGTGGAAGCGGTGAGGGATCGGTGGACATGATCCTTCATGGGTTGAGCTTCCCTCTCCCCTACAGGGTTAAAAAAGCATTCTACCGAATCCTTGGAGATCGGGACCGACAAAGGACCATTTGTCGCTGCTTGTTTCTCATGATGTCATTTTTCAAGGGACCAGGGACCAGGGACCCCTGAGCAAAATCCCCCTGTTTAGCGTCCAGTGTTACGGACATCCCCCTTGGTTCTATGGCAATATTAATCCCAAATTGCTGCATGATTAGCTCTTGATTTCACCGTTGAGAGTGGGTCAGCCGCGTTTGAATTGGAACGTGCTACGGCACTGTTATCCCGCCCATTGAGACGCAGTTAAAACACTCGTTTGAATGAGGGAATAACCCTCCAACTCAATGAAAACTAATCCTCCCTTAAATTATTATGCTCCTCCTGGGAATTCACCTCCTAAAACTTTACCTCCAACTCGGGGGATTAGCGTTATTGGGATTTATTTTAGGTCGGCTGTTGCCTCCTAAAATCCCCGTCTATATCGGTAAATTTTTGTTTTGGATTGGCGTTCCCATTGGGGTGATTGCCTTCGTGCGCCGATCGGATTTGTCGGGTTCCATCTGGTTAGCCCCAGCGATCGCCTGGGTGGCAATTCTACTGGGAGTCGGACTGAGCTGGATCTGGCTGAGGGCTAAAACCCATCCCGGTTCTGCTTCCCTAGCGGTGGAGGAATCATCCCAATGGTTCCATCTCCCCACCCAAGGCAGTTTTGTCCTTTCGACAATGGTGGGTAATACAGGCTTTATTGGCTATCCGGTTGCTTTGGCATTAGTAGGAGAACAATATTTTGCCTGGGCACTATTTTATGATTTGTTAGGTACAGTAATCGGTGCTTATGGCTTAGGTGCCGTATTAGCGGCGCGGTTTGGTGAGGGGTCGAAAAGTTACCAACAGTTTATCCATGCTATCCTCTACAATCCTACCCTCTGGAGTTTAGGGTTGGGGTTATTGGTGAGAGATATTCCCCTCCCCCCCCTATTAGAAAATAGTTTACAACGGTTTGCCTGGAGTGCGATCGCCTTGTCTCTGATTCTTTGTGGCATGAGACTGAGCCAATTACACTCCTGGAGTAGTCTCAAACCCGCCTCGGTCAGTCTGGTTATTAAAATGCTAATTGTACCCTTATTCCTGGGCATCATCCTATCGTTCTGGGAACTCGATCGCCCTGCATTGCTAATTCTAGTGCTACAAACGGCAATGCCTCCAGCCTTTGCCACTCTAGTCCTGGCGGAAACCTACAATCTCGATCGCGATTTAGCCGTCACTGCCTTGGGACTCGGTTCTATTTGTTTATTAGTCACCCTCCCCATTTGGGTTTTAATGTTTGGAATTCCCCCGGTTTAAGCTAAAACAAATCCTCCGTAACTGGAGAGCTAAAAACAGGAATTACCCCTAGAATTCAAAGGAATACCTCAGCCGAATTCCTGGGAAATTTCCGCCCTATATTTGTGATTAGAGATGATTAACTTGCCACGGTTTGATAACGTTGAGCGAGTTGCTCCGGGGTGATTTGTTCATACCCTTCAAACGGTTGATGAATCCAGGGATTATCCGTCAGATAATCCACATAATAATTCGGTTGAATCGCTGAACAAGCTTTATACCAGAGGACGGCGGTGCGGATCTCCTGGATCTGATTTTCATAATGGGAATTCAGCCAATGTTGAGTTTCTTGGAGAGAAATTCCCGTATCTACCAGGTCATCTACCAATAAAACATGAGGGCCGAGGGTATCGCCGATCGCCGTTAAGTGGCGGGAAATCTTCAAGGAGCCTCGGTGTTGACCGTTCGCACCGCCATAAGAAGCGGTCGATAAAATTCCTAAAGGGCGATCGTAAATCCGGGCGAGGATATCTCCCACCCGCAATCCCCCTTTGGCAATGCAAACGATCTGGTCAAAGTGCCAATTTGACTGATAAATTTGGACCGCAAGCTGCTCTATTTTTTGGTGGTACTCGGACCAACTAATATAAAGGTCACGCATGAGGGCAATTTTTCCAACAGTAGCAACAGAAATCACGAATAAAGGTAATAGATCACGATAGCATAGAATTTACGGGCTATATCGTATGCCACAATACAGAAAAGCGCCCCTGAAATTTGTATCGTCACAGGCGCTTGTTGTCCTCCTCCAGCAATGGCGGTATCCCGCCACGCTCTTTCCCTGGAAAAACCAAAGTTCATGAATCACTCGTCTCCTTCCGATCCAGCTTCCGACCCATCCCAGTCCGAAAAACTTAGCCTCTCCACAAAACTGGCTTATGGGGCTGGAGATATGGGGGCTGGGATCACCACCATTTTAATCTCGTTTAGCCTCCTGATATTTTTAACGGAGGTAGCGGGTTTAGACCCCGGATTGGCAGGAACAGTCCTGATGATTGGTAAGGTGTGGGATGCCATCAATGACCCGATGATCGGGATGTTGAGCGATCGCACCCGGTCTCGCTGGGGACGGAGGCGATCGTGGATGCTCTTTGGTTCCCTCCCGTTTGGTCTGTCTTTTTTCCTACATTGGTTAGTCCCTCACTTCAGTTCAGACCCCCAGGTGAATCAGTGGGGGCTGTTCGTCTATTACATCGTGGTGAGTATCTTTTTCCAAACCGCTTATACCGCAGTTAATCTCCCTTATACAGCCCTTACGCCAGAACTCACTCAGGATTACAACGAGCGCACCAGTCTCAACAGCTTTCGGTTTGCCTTCTCCATTGGTGGGAGTATCTTAGCTCTCATTTTAGGTGTGGTCTTGACTCAATTGATGCCTGACCTTAAACAGATGTATGTCGCCCTAGGCGGCATTTGTGCGATTCTATCGGTATTTCCCCTCTATTGGTGCGTCTTCGGAACCCGAGAACGGTATCAAACCCAAGCAGACCCCACAAATTTATCCCTGATTGCTCAGTTCAAAATTGCCTTGAGCAATCGTCCCTTTCAGTATGTGAGTGGGATTTATCTTTTTTCCTGGTTAGCTCTGCAATTAACCACCACAATTATTCCCTATTTTGTCGTGAGTTGGATGCGGCGAGATTCATTCTTTGAGGTGGCTTTAATTGTGCAAGTGGTGGCGATTATTATGCTATTTGTCTGGAGTGCGATTAGCAAATCTTTGGGGCGGAAAGCGGTTTACTTTATGGGCATGGGGTTTTGGATTATTGCTCAAGGTGGACTGTTCTTTTTACCGCGCGATCGCATGGATTTAATGTTCTTCTTGGCCGTTCTAGCCGGTATAGGCGTAGCAACGGCTTATCTCGTTCCTTGGTCCATGCTCACCGATGTGATTGATTTAGATGAATTAAATACCGGCCAACGTCGGGAAGGAATCTTCTATTCGTTTATGGTCTTTTTACAAAAGCTGGGATTAGGTTTGGGGATTTTCTTTGTAGGACAAACTCTCCAATGGTCGGGCTTCATAGAATCCGCTGGAAGTACCACAATTCCCGAGCAACCGAACTCAGCTTTGTTCGCCATCCGAATGGCGATCGGGCCTCTACCAACCCTGTTTTTAATCGGGGGTTTAATTTTGGCTTATTATTATCCCCTCACCCGGGAAGTTCATGCAGCGATTTTATTGCAGCTTTATGAACGGAAGCAACAGGCTTCGGTCAAGGGTGCAGACTAAACCATCCGGAGGCGATCGCTCCCCTATTCAATAGACCTGTTGCAAAAAAAAGATTGATCCCCCCAACCCCTCTTTAAGAAGGGGGGCTTTAAAGAATTTTGCAAGAGATCTAATCAATGGGACGGCGACTGAGTTTTATGGCCCTTTCCTCCAGTGCGAATTTCCAGCGATTGTCAAAGCATCAACTCAGTTTTCCCCGGTCCCCCCACACTTGGCGATCGCCAGTTCGGAAATCCCTCCCTGAAGAGGGCCGATTTTCTCCCGTTCCTTCGGTCCTCGCTCTATAATAAAAAAGTGAATGTAAAGTTATGTAAATTTCCTGAATCTATGTCCCTGTTAAGTTTAGAAGAAATAGCCGTCAAGCTAGACAGTGAAAATTCCGGCGATCGCATGGTAGGCTTGGCTTCCTTGCGGAACGTCCCCGCTGCGGTTGCCTTCCCCTATATCGAAAAACTCCTCAATGATGAGAACCTCCAAGTGCGATCGATGGCCGTTTTTGCTTTAGGCATTAAAGTCACCGCCCAATCCTTTCCCATTCTGGTCAAAATCCTCGAAAGCGAATCGGATTACAGCATTCGGGCCGGTGCAGCAGGGGCATTGGGATATCTCGAAGACGAAAGAGCCTTTGAACCTCTGGTTCGTGCCTTCTATGAGGATACCGATTGGCTGGTTCGCTTCAGTGCCGCAGTCTCCCTCGGAAATCTCAAGGACCTGCGTGCCCAGGATGTGTTGCTCAGTGCCTTGGATAGCGATGAAATCGTTTTGCAACAAGCGGCGATCGCCGCCCTTGGGGAAATTAAATGTATTGAAGCCGTTGAGCGCCTGTTGCGGTTCGTCCAGTCCAAGGATTGGCTGGTGCGTCAACGCCTCGCCGAAGCTTTGGGACATCTTCCCAGTGAACAAAGCATCTCCGCCCTCAAATACATGGCAAAAGATAGTAATCCTCAAGTCTCTGAAGCCGCAACCCTCTCTCTGAAACGACTCGCTGATGCCACGGCTCTTTGATGAGGGGCGATAATCCTGGGTTTTCTAGCACTCGGACCCTAGAATTGAGAAGTGGGAGCATCTTGCTCCCTACTGCTCAAGTAGAGAAAGATGCTCCCACCCACAACTAATCCCTTAAAAATGGCGAGAATTAGAGGAAGAATCCCCTTGAAAATCCTGAATAAAATGAGAGATAGCCGAGACTAAATTGGTGTAAAGCATTCCATCGGAAGCGCGGTAACCGCGTCCACTCCATCCGGGCAAATCTAGGGTTTCCGCTAACTGACCAAAATCGGAAGCGATCGCCCAGGTTTCTTGACCCACTTCCGATTCCTCTGCCTGCACCTTCGGTTCCCCCTGACGATAGCGCTGGAGTTCCTCTTCTTGTTGGGCCACCTTTTGAGTCATCCGGTCCAACTTTTCCACCAAAGGTTGATAGGCTTTTTCTAAGTCTGCATTCACCACTTTGGCGGCTTCCTCATTAAACGTATTTTCCCAGCTTTCTTGTTTAGAGCGTTCCAATGCCGCCTCTAAATCCGCAATCCGTTCATCCTTAAGTTGATTCTCCTGATGCAACTGAGCAATCCCGTCTAGTTCGGCCTGTTTTTGTTGCAATTCAGCGGCAAGTTCAACATTTTTCGCCAGGAGTTCTTCGCGCACTTGCTGCGCTGCGGCGACTTCCGTTTTCGCCGCCAACAATCCCTCATCCCGCGCCTTGCGAAATTCGGCCTGTATTCGGTCCTGGAGTTCTTTCTCTAACTGAATTCGCAAGGTTGCCAGTTCTTGGTCCTTTTTGGCGATCGCCTCCGCGATTTTTCGGTCTACCTCTTCTTGGCTAAACCTTCTAGGGGATGGTTTGCGAGCGATCGCCGGTTTGCCGGTGCGTTCCGTGCGCACCCGTTGTCTAATCATCGTGGCACTGGGGCGATCGCCGGAGGTTAAAATCTTTTCCGCGAGGCGATCGGACCCGCCACTGAGGGCCGCTAATGCAGAAATACTCCATCCCGCCATTTGGTCAATCCGGTGGGGAATCCGCTGCACCAGTTCCGCCACCTTGATTAAATTTCCGGCGAGATATTCCGACCCGTCAAAATAGCGATCGACCCAGACTTTAAATAAGACTTTTCCTAATCGTTGCTTCGTTTCCAGCAAGTCACAGCCGTTCTCAATCTGCTGAATCGTCCCGGTTTTGATGCGATCGCGGATCCGGGACACAACCGCCTCCGCCTCTTCTACTACATTGGCGGGTAAATTTCCATAATCTAAGGGAGATGGGTTGATACCTTCCGTCGTCTGTGCCATAATTGACCTTAATAGTTTAAGTTTAATAGTCCTTAACGGTTCTGGGTTGTCCTTAGATAGTCCTTAACGGTTCTGGATTGTCCTTAACTGTCCTTAACTATTCTTGTGCTTACGAGAATGGTCCTTGTGCGTTAAGAACCTCAGTGTCG
This sequence comes from Laspinema sp. D2d, assembly GCF_025370755.1. Taxonomy (GTDB): domain Bacteria; phylum Cyanobacteriota; class Cyanobacteriia; order Cyanobacteriales; family Laspinemataceae; genus Laspinema. The sequence continues at coordinate 122,042 of NZ_JAMXFC010000018.1, forward strand.
TTAGACCTGAGAGTTTCAAATGATTTTGATCCCCTATCCGTGGCTTGAGTAAGCGGTTAGGCTTAACATTTCCGCGTTCTGTCCGGCAAGACAGAACGCGGTTTTTCCTTAATGGCTAGTTTATCACAACTGGGTACCTTACCGAAGCAGATTGGTTCCCTATTTGTCAAACTAACGTCCATCGTAGCTCCAAGGATGTATCATAAAAACTGTTGACATCGAGACAAACCCGTGAGTAAACGAGTCCATGTAACCCTTCCCGATGCCGTCTATGATGCCCTCGAACGCTGGGCTGACAGTCAAGGACGGCCTGTGGCTAACTTAGCTGCATTTATTATTGAGAAAGCTGTAGAAGGAGCCAATAACGATGGGAAAATTCCGCCGCCCCCCTCATCCCCCGCTAAAAATTAGCAACAATTCAGAGCCAGGATTGGATTACATTGAATTACGATGATTCAATCCTGCACGGTTGCGGTTGATGAGCCAGTCGCGATCGGGTTTAAAAGTAGGGCGCTCCCGTTCTGACTTTCCCTCGAATCATGGGGGGAGTCTGCATTAGTTTTCCGTTTACGTTTCTTAATTGTCTGAGCGAATTAAATGGATTTATTAAATAAAAAATAGCTTGGCATTTTGGTAAAACTTAAGGGTTGAAATTTTGGGTAAAATATTAATAATTAATATCAAGCCTGAATTTAATGATTTCTATCATACAATTCAGTTTTGAAAAGTGCTGCTTTCTCTTTTTTAACTCCTGAAAAAGCCAATATTTACACTAAATTTTTAATAATTTTTGAATTGATTTAAACGGGCTATTTAAGAAAAAAACAACTTGAAGTCATTACTATAAACCCAAGCAGATATGAAATCATTACTCTTGAGTTTGTTAAGGGTTTAGACGGGTTTTCTGGGTTAAATTCGGGGGAGATGAGAGAAAATTAATGAGAATTTATACCTAATTGAGGGACGTGAATTCTTAATTTTCAATCAATAATCTGAAATACAGTGTTTTTTTTGGGGAATCTCGCAGCAGTTTGGCAGGAGTCGGCGCATGGTGCGATAACGTGGTTATAGGGAGAACATTACACTTTCGGCAATACCGGGACCGCCTGAACATTGCCGTGCAGATTACAAATCGTTGTTGCCTACACTGGAAATAAAGACAAGATAAATGAGCATTCCTACTTCGGTGCTGGAAGAGTTGCTGCACGCCTTGCCCCTGCTGAGAACTCAAATTTATTTCAAGTCTTCTTTAACCGCACTGTCCCATGCGATGGAAGATCAAGTCCTGGCGGGGGCCGAGCAAGCTTTGGTAATTGCCTGCTTCCAACGAGAGCGATTTTATCGTCAGGAGGCGCACCGATATCGACGGATCGGGACCAAGACTGATCAAGTGTATGTACTTGCCTCACCGGAAACGGAATTTCAAAATAGTTCACAGATCCAGGAGGCGATCGCCTTTGAACCGGATGATGGATTAGCGAAAGAGTGGCACTTGGTAGTGCTTGCGCCGAACTATTCCACTTGTTTGGTTTGTCGGGAAAAAGAGGTAGCCCCGGTGAAGGCATCGGATCTGCCATCGATGGATCAATCGAGACGGTTTGAGGGAATTTGGACCTTTGATCGGCAGGTTTCTTGTACCGTGGCGCGGTTATTGTTGGAGCGAGTCCGGGTATATCGACCGGATTTGGAGGAGAAGATCGAACAAGCGATCGCCACCTATGGACTGAGCGAACCAGACAAAGCCCTGGAAGCAGCAGCGAGATTCCAGGATGTAGACCCAGGACCCTTTGTGCAACGCTTGGTAACGTACTTGCAGGTGAGTCAACATAAATTAGTTAAAACCTATCGCTCGATCGCCGCCCAAGAGCGTCGGGAACGGTTAGTCAACTCCATTACCACCGCCATTCGTCAATCCCTGAATCCGGCGGATATTTTCCAAGTCGCCGTGCGAGAACTCGGCGGAGCGTTAGATGTTTGTCGGTGTTTAATTTATCGATGCAAAGCCACCGATCCAGAAGCGGCGATCGCGTATGAATTTTTAGGGCGATCGGTCAAGTCCCTCACCGGAGAAGTTTGGCCCTTGCAGGAGAATCCCCTATTTCAGGAAGTCGTTGCCTCTGGGGAACGAGTCATTGTGGAGAACCTCACCGACCCTCGAATTACTGGATCCACGCGATTGGTCGCCTTAGTCCAAGAGTGGCAGATTGAATCCTGGTTAATGGTGCCCGTGCTCTATCAAAACCAACTGGTAGGAATGGTGGAATTGCATCACTGTGGACGAGAAGAAAGACAGTGGGATGCAGAGGAACTGGCAATGGTTGAGGCGATCGCCACCCAAGTGGGAGTAGCCACCCTGCAAGCGGAAGCTTACGCCAACTTAGAAGACTTGAACGAACAACTCGCCGCCCTCGATCGCACCCGCAGCAACTTGATTGCCATTACCGGACATGAACTGCGCACCCCCTTATCCACCATACAAGTCTGCCTAGAAAGTCTCGCCTCTGACCCCGATATGCCCCCAGAACTGCGGCAAGTCATGCTCAGTACCGCCCTAGCCGATGCCGAAAGAATGCGGACCCTGGTGCAAGATTTTCTGACCCTCTCTCGCCTAGAAAGCGGACGAGTGGAATGGAATACAGAAGCCCTACCTTTACATGAATGCCTGTCCTTAGCCATCAGTAGTGTTCACACCCGGGCGAACACTGAAACGGGAGCCTTACCTAGCTTGACCCTAGAAGTGCCCGAGGATTTGCCCTTAGTGCGTGCCGATGGGGAGTGGTTAGTGGAGGTGCTCTCCAAACTGATTGATAATGCGTGTAAATTTACGCCTTCCGGGGGAAAAGTGACCATTTTGGCCCAACTCCGAGGCGATCGCGAAGTAGAAGTCAAAGTTGTGGATACAGGACGAGGCATTAGCAGCGATCGGCTTGAAACCGTCTTCGATCGCTTTTACCAAGAAGAAGGTGCATTGCGTCGTTCCACCGGAGGCACCGGCCTAGGATTAGCCATCTGTCGGCAAATCGTCACCGGGTGGGGAGGGCAAATTTGGGCCAAATCCGGCGGAAAAGATTGCGGCAGTCAGTTTCATTTCACCATCCCCATTGCTATAGACAACGCCGCTGAAGTCATCCCCAATCCGAGTCCCCGCAGCAAAAGCAAATCATCAAAAGGCGATCGGTCCTCCGGGAGTTCCCGCAATCGCAGGACACCGATCCGGTAGATAGGGGGATGGGGGAGATGGGGAGGATGGGGGAGATAGGGAGGATAGGGAGGATAGGGAGGATAGGGGAAGGATTGGGGAAGGATTGGGGAAGGATTGGGGAAGGATTGGGGAAGATGGGGTCCTTATAACATGGCTTAAGCACGTCACGCAAGCTGGAGGCTCTACCGAGTCACCAGAAATCTCCCCTATCTCCCCCATCCTCCCCATCTCCTCAAGCTTTACCCTTCTGAAGAGCCTCCCAAACAGCCGATCGCCTCTAGTAACCCTCGGGCTTTATTCAGGGTCTCTTGATATTCACTTTCAGGGACCGAATCAGCCACCAGACCCGCACCGGCTTGGACAGAAACCGTATGTTTGCCATTGCCATTGCTGCGGACCACCATTGTTCTGATGGCGATCGCACTATTTAACTGGCCCTCAAAATCGTAATACCCATACACCCCAGAATAAGGACCCCGGCGACAGCCTTCTAACTCGTGCACAATCTGCATCGCCCGAATTTTTGGGGCACCGCTGACGGTTCCTGCGGGGAAACAGGCTTTTAATAAATCCCATGCTGTTTTTTCCGGGTCCAATTCTCCCCGCACATTACTGACGATATGCATCACATGGGAATAGCGCTCAATCACCATTAATTCATCCACCCTGACGCTTCCTTTCACACAAACTCGCCCGAGGTCATTGCGGCCCAAATCGACTAACATGACGTGCTCGGCCACTTCTTTCGGGTCATTGAGTAAATCTTCGGCTAAGGCGGCATCTTCTTGGGGGGTTTGTCCGCGTAGTCGGGTTCCGGCGATCGGGCGCACGGTGGCTAATCTGGACCCTTCTGGAGTCAGTTCTGCCTTGACCATCACTTCCGGACTGGATCCGATAATTTGCCAGTCATCGAAATTGAAATAAGCCATATAAGGCGAGGGATTGATGAGGCGGAGGGACCGATAGAGGGAAAAGGGGTCGCCCTCATATTCCGCTGATAAGCGCTGGGAAATGACAACTTGAAAGATATCCCCCGCCTTGATATAGTCTTTTGCCTTTAATACGTTTTTGCAGTATTTTTCCGGGGAAGTATTGCTCGTATAGTGCAACTCTTTCCGTGGAGACGAATCTGAGGGTCTGGAGGGTGGGGTCCATTCCAAGAGGGTGTCTTTTTTTAATAGGGGTTCTTGGAGTTGCTTGACTAAACCCCGCACGCGATCGCAAGCTTGGTCATAAGCCGATCGCGGATCCAACGTTCGTAAATCTGCGTAGGCGATCGCCCAAATCTTCCGCTTCACTTGGTCAAATACCAGCAAACTATCCGCCTGCATCCATAATCCATCTGGCACATCGGTTTCTGTTGCAGGATGGATCGGCACCCGGGGTTCCATCCACCGAATCAATTCATATCCCCAAAACCCAAATAAACCCCCCACTCCCGGCGGCAATTCGGGTAATTTCACAGGTTGAATCAACTTCAGGCAGTTTTCCAATGCCTCAAACGGATCCCCCTCAAACACATCCACCACTCCCGTGCGATGTTTCTGAATGGTTTGGTTATCTTTGGCTTCCAAAATCCACAGGGGGTCACAGCCCAGAAAACTATACCGGGCTAAGTTTTCGCCCCCTTCGACCGATTCCAACAAAAAGCTATAGGGTTGTCCTGCGCAGACTTTGTACCATGCTGAGACAGGGGTATCCAGATCCGCAACCCATTCTTGGTAGACGGGGACAAAATTACCTTGTTTGGCGAGTTCAGTAAATTGAGAAAAATCTGGAAATATCATAGGGTCTTGATGTTGCCGGAGGATGGGGGATGGGGGGATGGGGGAGATGGGGGAGATGGGGAGGATGGGGGGGATGGGGAGGATGGGGGGGAGGGGGAGGAGGGGGGGGGGGGGGGGG